>JAKFUF010000040.1 GCA_021732845.1 Planctomycetaceae bacterium
CTTTGGCGGCGGTGGTGGCCACTTCGGCGGTGGAGGGGGCTCGCACTTCGGTGGCGGTCGCATGGGAGGGGGCGGCTTCAGTGGTGGCAATTTTGGGGGCGCCCGCGCAGGCGGCAGCTTCTCTGGCCGCTCCCTGGGAGGCAGTTCCTTCCGTGGCGGCTCGATTGGTCGCAGTTCCTTCGGCGGTGGGAGCTTCTCCGGACGCTCCTTGGGAGGCAGTTCCTTCCGGAGTGGTAACATCGGCGGTGGTTCATCGTTCCGCGGTGGGAACTTCGGAGGTTCGTCCTTCGCCAGCCGTCACGGCGGATTCGGTGGTTCGAATTTCGGTCGTGCGGGAATCAACGGCGGCTTCAACCGTTCGGGGTTCGGCGGGTATAACCGCTCTGGATTCAATCGCGGCATCGGCCGTGCCGGCTACGGTGGGACCAGCTTCGCCAGCCGGCATGGCAACTTTGGCGGATACGGCGGCTACCGCGGCAACATCATCAATAGCTACTACGGTCGCAGCGGATACTATGGAGGCCGTGGCTTCGGTTACGGCGGACTCGGATACGGCTACGGACGTGGCTACGGTTATGGCCGCGGTTTCGGCTATGGCCTCGGATACGGACTAGGCTACGGTCGCTACGGGTACGGTTTCGGCCGTGGCTTCGGACTTGGATATGGCTTGGGCTACGGTCTCGGCGGGCTTGGGTTCGGCTACGGCCTCGGTGGCTTCGGCTACGGCCTGGGCGGCCTGGGATACGGTCGCTTCGGCTATGGTGGTTACGGTTACGGTGGTGGCTACGGTTACGGTGGTGGCTACGGCGGATATGGTGGGTACGGCCCCGCCTATGTCGCGAACACTCCCATCTACACCACGGGAACGAACGCCGCCCCAGTTCAATACGCTGACGCGAGCGGCTCGATTGCCCTGCAGGACGTAGCCGCGAACAGTGTCGCGGCCACTTCCGGCAGTTTCGCCGAAAAGGGCGAAGCGGCCTTCAAGAACGGCGACTACAAGGGGGCCGCGTACAACCTGCGCCACGCAACGGTGGACGACCCACAGAACCCGGTGGTTGCACTGATGCTGGCGCAGTCGCTGTTCGCCGCGGGAAGCTTCAACGAAGCGGCCGGCGCGACGCAAGCGGCGATGAGTACCATGCCCAAGGAGCAATGGGGAGTTGTGGTCAGCAATTACAAGGAGCTGTACGGCAGGACGCAGGACTACACGGATCAGTTGCGGACCCTGGAAAAGGCTGTCGCCGACAAACCCGATGATCCCGCACCGCGGTTCCTATTGGGATATCACTACGCCTATTTGGGCTATCCAGCACAGTCCGTGGCTCAGCTCGACCGCGTGCTGAAGAACAATCCACAGGACGCGATGGCCAAGCAGTTGCGCGACGAGATGGCTGCCAAGTTGCCGAAGCCAGCCGCTCCGGCGGCCCAGGTTCCGGTGGAACCAGCGGTCGTCCCCCCGACAACCTCCGGATCGTTGCAGATCCAGTCGATGCGGTCGGTTGCCGAGGCGTTTCACTACTTCCCAGCAACTGAGCCCGCTCCGGCTCTGGCGGATAATGTGACGCCGTAAGTCTTCCCCCCATCAATGCCGAGAGCGTGAGTGTGCCACGGTCGAGAGCTTCTCGACCGTGGCATTTTTCGCGGCATTTTTCGTGGCATCTGGCCGGCACGTCGACCAAGGGATGAAGCACAAGTTCGATTGAGCCTCAGGTTCACATCCACCCGCTCGCCAAAGCGATCATCAACGGCTGACATGTTCGGTGAGTTGACCATCCGTCCGCAGCGAATACAGCATTGGCACTTGAGCCATGGGATCCGGCGGTGGGGCGAGGCGGGGCTTGAGGCGTGCCAGCCGCAGGCTGTTCAGAACGACACAAACGCTGCTGGCGGCCATGGCGGCGCTGGCCAGCATGGGATGCAGTTCCAGCCCCCAGCGGGAAAAGACGCCGGCAGCCACGGGAATCGCGAGGAGGTTGTAGACGAAGGCCAGGAACAGGTTTTGCCGGACCACGCGAAACGTTGCGCGGGCGAGATCGAGCAGATTGACGACGCCGCGCAAGTCGGCCCCGAGCAGCGTGGCGTCACTGGCTTCGATCGCCACATCCGTTCCCGAGCCGAGGGCGATCCCGACGTCAGCCGCGGCCAGTGCCGGGGCATCGTTCAAGCCGTCACCCACCATCGCCACGGTGCGGCGAAACCGCTGCTCGTCGCGGATATGGGCCACCTTTTCGTGGGGCAGCGTGCTGGCCCAGACTTCATCAATGCCAACCGCGCGGCCCACCGCATCGGCCGTGGCATGGTTGTCGCCGGTGACCATCACCACCCGCAGCTTGAGCCGGTGCAGCGCGGTGACCACTTCCCGGGCGTTCGCCTTGATGGCGTCTTCGACGACGATGACGGCGGCCGGGGATTCATTGACGGCCACGAACACGACGGTTCGGTCGGGTGTTGAGACGGACTGAGCCACGGTTTCGAGGGCGGCGGGCTTGATGCCCAGTTCGTGCATGAGCTGCAGGTTGCCGATCGCCAGCCGCCTGGATTCGGGACCGGTTGTCGTACCAACGATGCCGCGGCCCGGACGGTTTTCAAACATGCCGGGGGAGGCCACGAACTGGAACTGCTGCCGCGCATATCGCACGATCGCCTCGCCGACCGGGTGTTCCGAATGCTGTTCGAGACTCGCCACCCACCCCAACAGCTCGGGGGAACTCCAACGAACGCCGGGAATCAGCCGGAACTCGGTCACGCGTGGCCGGCCCTCGGTCAGCGTGCCGGTTTTATCGAGCACAATCGAATCCAGCCGCTGCGTGGCTTCCAGGACCGCACCAGATTTGACCAGCACGCCGAGTTCCGCCCCGCGCCCCATCGCAACCATTAACGCCGTTGGCGTGGCCAGCCCCAGCGCGCAGGGGCAGGCAATGATCAGCACGCTGACCGCGTGCATCAACGCCTGGGACCAGGCTTGGTCCAGCGGGCTGATGCTCCACCAGACGACCGCCGTGACCACCGCGATGGCCAACACCACCGGCACGAACACCGCGCTCACCCGGTCGGCGAGTTTGGCAATGGGTGCCTTCGACCCCTGTGCGTCGCGGACCAGCCGGACGATGCGGGCCAGGGCAGTTTCGTCTCCCACCCGATCGGCGCGAAATTGAAAGCTGCCGTTCTTGTTCAGCGTTCCGCCGCTGACGCTCGCCCCCGCCTTCTTCGCCACCGGCCAGGGCTCGCCCGTCAGCATCGACTCATCCACGGTCGATTGCCCGGTGGTCACGGTTCCATCCACGGCGATCCGTTCGCCCGGCCGCACCACGACGATGTCGCCCGGCAGCACATCGGCGACGGAGACTCTGACCTCCTTCCCCCCAAGGAGCACATGCGCCTGCTCCGGCTGCAGATCCAGCAGTTTACGGATCGCCTGCGAGGTTCTGCCCCGGGCCCGTTCCTCCAGCAACCGGCCGAGCAACACAAAGCAAACGATGACGGTGGCTGATTCGTAATAGACCGGCGTGCCGTGTTGATGTGCCACGGAGACGTGGCGAACGGTGGCCCAGACGCTCGCTCCATAGGCCGCGCTGACCCCCAGGGCGATCAGCGTGTTCATCTCCGCGGCACCATGCCGCAGGGCCTTCCAGGCTCCGCTAAAAAACGGTGCGCCGGCGACAAACACGACCGGCGTGGTGAGCGTCAGCAGCAGCCAGTCCCGGCCGGGAAACGTCCACTCGGCCATGCTGATGACGACCACCGGCAGCGACAGCAGCGTGGCTCCAATCAGCATGCCCCAAGCGTGCCAATCGATGGGCGCGGACTCTTTGCCTCGGTCAGCCGACAGCGGCTGAGCGACATAGCCGGCGGAGGTCACGGCCTGCTGCAGCGCCGCCTGCATGGCAGCCCGATCTGGATCGGCGACAGGTTTCGCCAACTCGACGCGGGCCTCGCGCGTGGCCAAGTTGACTGCAGCCGCCTTTACGCCAGCGACGCGCGCCAAAGCCCCTTCGACGCGCGCCACGCAACTCGCGCAGTGCATCCCGTCGATTTGCAGGGACAATTGTGATGTTTGAGGCTCGATGTTCGACCTCGGTTCAATGACATTGGGCTGCGAACCTGACCAAGTCTGGAGGTCGCAGTTGGTCCGCGTACAGGCAGGTTTGAGCGGGGAACAAAGGCTGCCGGACACATCTGGATTCGGCTCTATTTCAAAACGACGAGGCCTCGCAAACGATTCCTCCAATGTTCTCCAGGAAACATTTCTCTGTCACCAGGAGATACGGTCACCCTTCAGGTGATTGAGCGAATCTCATGCCTGCCATTATACCATTCAATGGTATCGGTCAACCGTGAAGTTCGCCTGTCAGCGACCACCAGCGACACCTCCCACGCTTCACCCGCGCGAAGACCACCAGCCGGTTCCGCTCCTTCCTGCTGGTCACAGAATGTGAAATTTCCATTGGTCTCCGACAGGGAGCGTTCAAAAGCCTCATCGGCTCATGTCAATCCCGGTTGATTGCCGCGAGGACCCTTCGTTTCGCAACACCCAACTACCCAACCACCCCCGGGTGTGATTGAAAATACCATCTGTCGGGAATAGAGTTGGTTTCAGTCATTTCAGGTGACTCACGTGCGCGTAAAGGGTTGAACCCACCTGAGGCTTGCTCACTTCCGCCTTCTTCCTGCCTGCGAACGCGCACTCCGGGCGACCTGTTGGGATAGAAGTGCCATGCCTCGTTTTCTCCCCCTCCGCGCCAGTGTCGAGTGGCTCAAGAAGACCGCCAAGGACCGGCTCGACGAACTCCGCCTGTCATCCCCCGAAGCCAAGCTTCACGACGCCCAGCTCGAACTCGCCCGCGAGTACGGCTTTCCGAACTGGCGGGCGATGATCGAACATGTGGAGACGGTTCGCGAGCAGTTGCAAAAAGTGTTCCCCGTGCTGGCCACGTTTCCCATCGCCAAGGAAACGATCGACCCGAACGACCCGCAATTGTTGAGTCTGCTGGAGGCGGTGCGTGCCGGAGATGTTGCTGTCGTCTCCCAAATCCTCGCCGTCCGTCCGGCACTGGCCAGTTCCTACGGTCCATGGGGACAGACGGCACTGCATGTCGCCGCACAGTTCAACGATGCGCGGCTGGCCATTGTCCTACTGGCGCATGACGCCGATCCAGATCTGCAGATCCGCGATTCCGGCCACAACGCACTGTCCTGGGCGGCGACCTGTCATGCCATGGACTTTGCGCGGGCCTTGGTGAGGCTGGCTGTTCAGCCGGACCTGTACGCCGCCGCGGGGCTGGGACTGTTGGAACAGGTGCAGGGCTCATTTGCCGAAGACGGCACGTTGCGTCCCGGGGCTGCGTGGACCGGAAGCACGCGAAGAGAGCCTTCAGGGGCACGCCTTCCCTGCCCGCCAACCGCTGCGGTCGACCAAATCTCTGATTCGCTGTGCCACGCCAGCCGGAACGGGCAAACGCCGGTCGTTCAATTCTTGCTGGGCAAGCCTCACGACCTGGCATTCCGGTCGTTTCTGGGAGCCACGGCGCTGCACTGGGCCAGTTTCAGCGGGTCTGAAGAAACGATCAACCTGTTGAAGTCCGCCGGTTCGGATCCAAATGCCGTCGACGACTGTTTCGGCGTGACTCCCCGCTATTTTGGCATCTGCGCCGCCGCGAGTTGGGGCCTGCTGTTCAAGGTCCAGGCGTTGGTGCGGCACGATGCATCGCTGGCTTCGTGGGAGGGTGGACCGACGACGGCACTCCACGAGGCTGCCGCAGGGGGCCACGTCGACATCGTACGGTTCCTGCTGGAACACGGTGCCGACGGCAGTATCGTCGACGACCGCAACCATACGCCGCTCGACCGTGCCATCGAACAGGGCCACCAAGGTGTCATGGCGATTTTGCGCAATGGATGAGGGCGGATTGGCAATCGTCCGAGCGGCTTGAACCCGAGACCAGTCGACCGGTGTTGACTGGTTCAGGTTCCAGCACGACTGGTATCATCCGGCCCTCCGATGGCCACAATATCGCATGGCGGTCCGTGGCATTCCGAACGTGAGCCCAAACCATGTCAAAACCCAAGCGAACCGCCGCCGAAAAGAGGGCGCGCCGTGAACGAAAGCGGAAGTTCATGACGGTCTTCATCAATGGAAAGCAAAAGCGTGTTCCGCGTCCCCCGATGATTGGGGGGCTGCCGGTCGAAGAGTTCATCGCCCGGAATGCCGATCCCATCTGGCTGCATCAGTGCGGGCTGTGGGAGTACATGACCCCCGAGGATCTTGAGGCCGAATCGCAGCCCTTGGAATATGACAGCCGACGCGGCATGCCGCCCATCGAGTCTCTTGACGTCCCTTTTTGATGCGAGGTGAGTTTTGGACTCCAGCCTGAGCAGCGCGCAGTGGCTCTCGAAAGCCGTCACGAATGCGACGAAGTCCGCGAAGTTCTGCGTCGCAGGAGCCCTTCAGTCCATCAACCCCGGACTTCAGGTCGAAGGGGTCGGCGTCATGCCGTTCCCCCTGAGACCCACGTCAACGACACGGCTCATCGCGGCCTGTGTGCCCGCGCCCTACGGCAAGGGAACGCAGACACTGCTCAACAAGAAGGTGCGCAACACACTGGAGCTTGATCCCGGCAAGTTCAGCCTTGGCGATCGGTGGAATGACGCCATCGCCGAGGAGACGCGCGACATCGCGGAGCAGCTTGGCCTGCCCGCGGATCACCTGGAGGCGCGCCTGTACAAGCTGCTGGTGTATGAGAAGGGCGGCTTTTTCCTGCCGCATCGCGACAGTGAGAAGCACGACCGGATGGTGGCCAGCCTGATCGTGGTGCTGCCCTATCCGTTTGACGGCGGGGCGCTGACCGTTCATCACGGAAACGCCAAACAGGTGTTGAAGTTCAGCGAGGCGGCAGGCGGAAGGGCACCCAGTTACGCGGCGTTCTATGCCGACTGCGAGCACGAGGTGTCGCAGGTCACCAGAGGCGTGCGGCTGTGCCTCGCCTACAATCTCGTCCTGACGGAGAAACCGGCGAAGCCCTCCGGGTCCGCAAAACCCTCGGACGCGATCGAGCGGCTGGCGGGGTCAATCGTGGACTGGACGCTGAAACAGCGGACGAAGCCACTGGTGTTTGCCCTGGAGCATCAATACACGGAACGCGGACTGTCAGTCGACTTGTTGAAGGGGGCGGACCGCCAGCTTGCGGAACAGGTTGTGCCGGCCGCGGAAAAGGCGGGGTGCGCAGTCCATCTGGCACAGGTTTCCCGACACCTGATGCAGTTCGCTGACGATGGGAGTTTCGGGCGCGGATACCGGTCTCGGGGCGGCGCATCCCGAACCAAGATTGAAATCGGCGAGACCTACGAAGACGACCTGCATGCGTCCGAGTGGACCGACACCGAGGGGAAAAAACTGCCGTGGGGTGCGATTGCGTTCGATCCAACGGCCGTCATCTCCTCCACGCCGATCGACAAATGGACGCCCACGTCCGAGGAGTTCGAGGGGTATACGGGCAATGCGGGAAACACCCTCGACCGCTGGTACCACCGGTCGGCGATCGTTGTCTGGCACCGCGAAGACCAGTTCGAGGTGATCGCCAGCAGCGGAGCGTATGACAGCATCCCGCTGTTCTGTTCCATGGTCTCCAAGCTGTCCAAAACGCCAAAAAAGAGGCGTGACGAATCCCGCAGCGCCTGCATCCGCTTCGCGCAGGCAATCATCGTCCGGTGGCCGAGGCAGAATTCGGTCGCCCGGCGCCATTCAGCCCAAGGTGATTCGAAATTGGACAGCTTTCCGGTCGCTCTGCTGAAGCTGGCTGACCGGGATGTGATCTCCCGGTTCCTGTCGAAACTGGCTGCCGAGGATTCTGCCCTCCCCTTGAGTTCATTTGTCGTGGATGCCTGTCGCGAGCTTGGCTGGAATGCGTTCGCTCCCGAGCTGAAGCTCCTCATGTCGGGGGAGTCTCGGGCTGGCGAAGCGCCGGCGTTCCGTGACATCGAGTGGTTGGAGGCCTTCTGCTGCGATGCGACGAAGGATCCGGGCAAACCGGCGCTCGCCCGTGCCTTGTGCGCGGTTGCCGCCAAACGCTTCTGCAAACCGCCACCACCGCGGTACAGCCACTACCGCCGGGAACTGTCTGTTGAGGAACAGTCGCTTCCGCACCTGCTCAAGGCGCTGGTGGCCAGTGGCTGTGACCAGGAACTGTCGCAGGTGATCGGCTTCATCCAGGCCTCTCCGCAAGCCTTCGACACGGATGCCTGCCAGATTCCGTGCTTGAACAAGTTGATTCCCTGGTCACGCAAGCAGTCTGGCCAGGTGCCTGCACCTCTGACAGCGTGGCTCACGGCCATGAGACGGCAGCTTGAGGAAGCCACGGCCCGGAAGCCCGCGGCGCCGACCGACTGGGCTCGCCCGGCGGAGGTGAAGTGCCGTTGCGAATACTGCACGCAGCTCAACACGTTTCTGGCTGACCCGGCCAGCGAAGTGGGCCGCATCCCCGCCCGCGAAGACCGCCGTGTGCATCTGCTCGGCATGATTCGTACCCATCAGTGCGACGTCACGGACACCCTGGACCGCAGCCGCAGCCCGTTCTCGCTGGTGCTCAAGAAAACCAATGAGTCTCACAAACGAGCGGTCGCACGTTTTGACAAGAACGTGAAGCTGCTGGCGTCGCTGCCGGAAAAAAACTGAATCTCTCCGCGGCGGGGAGAGATTCTGACGCCAGCTCAAAACGTCACCCGACAGTTGACGAATTGGCCAAACCGCCAGCCGGCAAGACGATCTCAGGCTTCTCCCCGCTGCTCGCCTGGTCGCATTACCGTGCTGCATGAAGGCCGTCAGATTTTCGCCTCGAAATATCTGCAGTTCCTCCCCAGCGAACAGGAACTGACTTTGGAAATCGAGCGGGAACGTAAACTGATCGAGGCCGTCATCCAAGATGACAGCCTCGGTCAGGCAATCGAATAAGAAATCGGCCCCAGCCGGCACGGCGGGCACCTCTCACTCCTGTGGCTGCGACTTTCGCACCTCCTGCCGCAGTTCCTCAAGGGCTTTCGTCACCTGTTCCTGCTGCTTTTGGATGTCGTCAAGCCGCTGCTGCATGGAGAACAGCGTCGGCTGCTTTTGGAAGTCAACGGCAACCGGCGGCTTGGGCGACGCATCAGGGCGAACAATGGTTGTGTCATGGAAGAAGGTCTGAAACTGATTCGTGAAGCCAGCGTTGGCGTGTGGCCAAGGGTTCACACTGAAGACATGCTGGCCCTCCCGCTCTTCCACGCGGCCCATGAGCCGTGACAGATACCCCAGGACGCCGATGACGGCCTGGCTCACGTGCTGCGGTTGGGCGGCGGTCTCCTTTTCCTTCAGCTTCCATTCCCCGTGGCCCTTCTGCCGGACGGTGATTTCCACCGGCCCGCTGCCCGATTTGGTGATCACCACCGTGATGTCGTCCGGCAGATTCACTGGTGCCATGTGTGCTGCCCGCAATGCCAGGACCGGTCCGGCCATGCGAAAGAACGAGGAGTTCACACTCGGGTGATTCACCAATGCGGGGGCGGCCTGTGCCTGCAATAAGGCGGTAAACCGGTCCTTCGGCGTGACCGCGATGCTCTGCACCTTGCCTTGGCGCAGCAGCACAAACGTCAGCGGCTTCTCCTCCGCCTGTTGGACCAGGGCCGTCAGTTGGGTGAGATCGGCCGGCTTGTGCGTCTTGTCGCCGATTTTGACTTCCGTGATGATGTCATGCATGGCGAGTCCGGCCTGTTTCGCGGGGCTGTCCTCGGCGACCAGCCGAATCACCAGTCCGCTGCCGTCCGCGAGCCCCAACTGGGAGCGCAAGGTTTCATCAATCGGGGCGCACGACAGGCCGATCCAGTATTTCAGATCTTTGTATTCGGTGGTCTGAGCGACAGCCGTTGGGCTGGTGAACCGAATGATGCCACTGGGCGTGGTCTCGATGAACACGCCCGTTGCGGGAACGGGGGGGGCAACCGAGTCGTTGCCGGCTGGCAGTGTCGATGGCTCTTCCTGAGCCACCGCGAGGACCGGCATCGACAGGACCGCCATCATTCCCCAGAGGACAACTCGCCGCATGGTTCGCTCCTTCCAAAAAGAGGACTACTGAAACGCGACAGGTTGATGTTCAACCACCACGTCGCTGATGGGGGCAATCCCTTGCCGCCCATTCGTCAGAGAGACGGGAACGTACTTTCGTTCCTCGTGAATCACGTATCCTTGTGCTTCCATCCGCTGCCGCCATTCCTCAGGCACCGCCGATTGCCGCAGCAGTTCTGCCACTCCGGCCCCGTCGGCGTCAATCACGGGCACTTCCACCGACTGCCCTCCCGTCGGCCCGTCGGCGAACACCAGCTTCATCGTCTGCGGCATCAATCCTGCGGCTGCCGCGATGGGGGTTGTCACCGGCAGCGCTGGATCGGCGAAGTTGGCGATCGGTTGGAGACGATGCTCGATCCCCATCCCGAGCCCCAGGCAGATCAGGCCGATCATGCAGGCGATGGCCGGCTGCAGGCGGTGCTGTGCGACGGGTTTTGTGGGTTTGGGGGGGAGTGCCACAACTACGGGATTCGGAGCAGCACAGGTCCGCAGTTCGCGCCGAAAGGCCTCGGCTTCGAGCAACCCCAGCGCGAGCCGTTTCCAGCCGTCCGGCGTTTCATCGAGCGTGAGCAGCAGCGCCCGCTGTTCGGAAAACGACAGCTCACCGTCGATCAGTCGGGTCCACTGCTTGTCGTCGCAGATCATCGGATCGTCTCGCTGACAGATGTTTCAATCAACCGGTCGCGCAGCCGCTGCCGCGCCCGATGCAGGCGGGCTTCCACGGCGCTGTGACCGATCCCCAAATGAGCCACCAGTTGGTGGTAGCTCCAGTCTTCGGTGTATTTGAGCAGCAGGATTTCCCGATCCTTGGGCAGCAATGTCTGCAGCGCCTCGCGCACGGTCTGCCGCAGCTCCATCGCCAGCAGCCATTCCCCTGGATCGAGCCGGTCTTCGGCCGGCCGCCCATTCTCGTTCATCCACCGCAACTGCAGCCGCCGCTGCCGGCCCACCCGCCGGCGGTACAGCAGCGACTGCCGCACAGCCAGTCGATACAAAAAGGGTTCGACCCGTGCCACCGCCTGCCACTGCACCTGTGGCTTGGACACCGCCAGCGCGACCTCCTGGAACACGTCATCCACCGCGGCGGGTTCTCCCGTCCGCGCCAGGATCACCGTGCGCAGCCACCGCCCATGCGCCGCGAGCGCCGCCGCTCCATCAATCGGGATTGTCGGGTACGCATCCATAACACCAGATTGTTGCCGCCGGCAGAAAAATCTTGCAGGTGATCGGCAACTTTTCTGGGTCAAATAGGCCGTTCAGTCCACATCCGCTTGGCACCACCGGCGGTAAGCCAGCGCAATGGTGGCCACCCCCGCCACGGCCAGAACTGCCGCGATTGCCAGATTGACTGCGATGCTGATGCCGCCGTTCATCGCCACAGACTGGATCCACATTTCCATCGCCATGAATGCGCAGAAGGCATAGGCAATGCTGGCGGCCATTCCTGAGCCGCGCCTGAGAAACCAAAGGGCCATTGCGCCGTACGAGCAAAGCTGGCCCGCACCGGTGCAGACCACGAACAGGAGCAGGGTCTGGATTTGCAGCAGTTCCGGAGCCCAGATGGCCGCGGCGATTCCCAGACAGAGAACGCCTCCGAGCCAGCAGACGGTGGTGTCCCACAAGAGCGCCAACCCCAGTTCACGCACGAACTCCCGGCGTGTTCGCGGCCGCAGGGATTCATAACCCAGCCGCTGCAGCCGCATGAACCAGGGAAGCCACAGGTTGACAGGGTTGGTCATGACCCCCACGGACATGATCACCACAACGTTCCGGGCTGGATTTGCCAGGCCCGCCAAGGGCGGGATGAACACCATCAGTGGAATCAGTACGAGCGTGAACAGCATGAGCCACGCCACGGAGATGGAGGGACTCGTCGGCGAGCCCCCCAGCCGCCAAAGCTGCAAACGTTGCCACAGGCCGCGTTCGGTGTATCCGGAGAGGTTGTCGACCTGCTTCAAGTTGCTGAACCGGCTCTTCAACGGGTCGGCATTTTTGAGGGCGGCGCGCTGTTCTTGCGGCAGGGTTGCGAGATGGTCGGCAAAAGCTTTGGCCTGCTCCCGGACGGTTTGACCCCGGCCACGGAGAAGATCGCCCCACAACCGGGCGGTGGCATATTCAAGCATCTCTTCGTTGAACACCAGCAGCCGCTGGGCGAGGAGCCACAGGGCCAGCAGGCTCAGAATTGCCAAAGTTGCGGACGCAACTGGGGTTGTTCCTGCGAGGAAAGCGCCGAGCGCGGAGGAGGGAGAGGAGCGCGCCGTGACAAAGATCAAAAAGGGGAATGCCAGGAATCCCAGGGCCGGATGGTGCAGCGTCCACAACCCCGCCGCCAGGCACGTCAGGAAGATGACGGCCACGCTCGTCGGCGCGACATCGCTGGCCCCCACAAACTCCATCGCCAACATCGGGATCGCCAGGAACAACAAGGCGATGAACGCGGTCACCAGCAGATGCTTCCGGCGATAATTCGGCAGCAGGGTCGCCCACGGGTGGGCGATGTTGTCCCTGAGCAGGACGCCCAACAGGCACGCGTTGAAGTACGCGAACATCGCCAAGTACGATTTTCGCGACAGGATGCCGCCAAAGCCTGCCCCCGGCTTCCCCGCCAGTTCCTGAACATCCACGGAAACCATCACGAGGCACAGGAACAAGAAGCACCAGACCCAAGCCGTGGTGCGGCCCAGGTAGGCTCTGGCGATCTGCAGGTAATCACTCATGATGCAGCTCCAGGAAGATGTCCTCGAGATTGAGATCCTGCACCGACACCGACGCCGACCACTGCTGGGCGATGCGTTCGGGCAAATCCTCCGTGAAGTCCTGCACGCTCACCACGGCCTCGTTCCCGGTCACCTTCGCCTGCAGCATGCCCGGCACGCGGAACGCACCGTTCGGCAATGGCGTGGCTGCCTGAACATGCAGCCGCTTCACACGGTCCTTCAGCTCGTCCAGCTCGCTGCTGTGGACGATCTTGCCGTCCTTGAGGACCGCCACGCGGTCGGCGACACGTTCCAGGTCCGAGGTGATGTGCGTGGAGAACAACACGGTGCGCTCGCCCACCATGTCGAGCACCGTTTCCAGAAATTGCCGCCGGGCCACGGGATCCAGACTGGCGGCCGGTTCATCAAGGACCAGCAGATCCGGCTCGTGACCGAGGGCCAGGATGAACGCCAGCTTCTGCGTCTGGCCCACCGACAGCAGTCCGACCCGGTCTTCGGGGTTCAACTCCCAGTCGCGCAGCCGCCGTTCGACAAGGGGCTTGTTCCACCGGGGGTAGAAGGCACCCGTGTAGGCACAAATCTGCCGGATCTTCATCCAGGGCTGGAGGTCGATTTTCTGCGGCACATACCCGAGCCGTTCCTTGCCGGCCGCGCTCAGTTCCCAGGCCGACTCGCCCAGAATGCGGATGTCGCCCTGCTGCGGGCGTTGCAGGCCCAATGCGCACTTGAGCAGCGTCGTCTTGCCGGAACCGTTCTTGCCGACAAGGCCCAGGACCGAACCGGCCGGCAAGCTCAACTCCACGTCTTCAAGCACGGATTTGTGACCGAAGCTTTTTGTAACTCCGCGCAGTTCGAGCATCGGTTCACTCATGGCCGCGTTCCTTGAACAGGGACTCGAGGGCCGCCAGCACTTGCTCCGGTGTCAGGGCCAACTGGTAGGCCTGGGTGGCCACCTGCTCCAGCAGGGGCCGTAGCTCACTCTGTCGCTCTTTGACCGTACCCTTGGGCGATTTTTGGTTCACGCGCATCCCCAGCCCGCGCACCCGCTCGACGACTCCGTCGCGTTCCAGCAGCGAATAGGCCTTGGACACGGTCATCTGGTTGACCTGCAGATCCTGAGCCACCTGCCGCACGGATGGAAGCAGGTCCCCCTCCGCCCACCGCCCGCTGGCGACCAGCGCACGGACCTGGTCCATCAACTGCCGATAGATCGGCACGCCGGAGGAGGGGTTGACCTGGAAGTGGGAAGAGCTGGGTGGCATATGTGTATTATTAGTGTAATGCACTGATGCAGTGGCGTCAAGCCTCGCCACTTCTCACTGGTGCTGCCAAACGGGATGGAGCCAGATTTCAAGATCCGCGCCGATTGCCGATTGCCGACAAGCATGGATCGGATGCACGGTGCGAAGTACACTCACGCCCGTCGAACGCCGGCTGTGAGAGCCGCCTCATTCCGTGACGCCGACCACCGCCGATTTGCTGCAACCATACGACCCTTTGAGCCACCACCATGTCCGTCGCCGCGCCCGCTGGTCAATACTCCCAGAACTGGGACCTCGAATCGCTGCTGCCTGCTCCGACTTCTCCCGCCTTCCCCGAATTGCTCGACAAGTTCAAGGCGGACCTGCAGAAGCTGGCGGACCAGTCGGAGACGCTGCCAGTGGTAAAGGGTGCCAAAGACGCGGCGGCGTGGGGCGCGTTTCTCAAGAGCTATGAAACGGTCGATTCCCTCGCGGGCGACCTGGGTTCGTGCCTCGGCTGCTGGGCCGCCGGTGATGCCACGAACAAGGTCTATCGGCAGTACGAAGCGGTGCTCTCGGCACTGGATCCGTTTCGCGAACGGATCCGCACCAATCTGGAGTTCGGCCTGCGCGATGCCGCGGAAGTGGAACTCTCCGCGTTCATCGCCGCCGACCCGTGGCTCAAACGCAACGAGTTTTTCATCCAGCAGCTCCGCAAGAACGCCCGCATGCGGCTGCCCAAAGCCGAAGAACTGCTTGCGGCCGACCTGGCTGTCGATGGTCTCCATGCCTGGGGCCGGCTGTATGACCGAATCGCGGGCGAGCTGCGAATCAAGCTGATGGAGAAAGGTGAGATCGTCGAAAAATCGGCGGGCCAGATCCGCTTCGACATGGCCGAAAGGCCCGTCCGCGAAAACAATTTCTACGCCTACGACAAGGCCTGGAAAACGGTCGCCGACACCTGTGCCGACGCCCTCAACCACATCGCCGGCACGCGGCTGACGCAATATAAGCGGCTGGGACTGCAAGATCATCTCGACATGCCGCTGCACAAGAACCGCATGCGGCGCGAGACGCTCAACGCGATGTGGCAGGCGGTTTCCGCCCGCAAGCCGATGCTGCTCAAGTTCCTGGCGAAGAAGGCCGAGCGGCTGGGGTTGGAAAAGCTCTCATGGTTTGACGTCACCGCCCCCTTTCCTGGCGTGAGCGATACGGCGGGCGGCGATGAGATCAGCTTCGACGCCGGCTGCAACCTGGTCCAGCAAACGTTCTCGGCCTTCAGCAGCCACCTGGGCGACTTCACGCAGCACTCCTTCAAAAACCGCTGGGTCGAGGCTGAGAACCGCTCGGGCAAGCGGCAGGGGGCGTTCTGCACCGACTTCCCCACCAAGGGGGAAACGCGGGTGTTCATGACGTTCACGAACACGCACGACAATGTCTCCACACTGGCGCATGAACTGGGCCACGGCTATCACACCTGGGTCTTGAAGGATGAGCCCCTGTTTCTGCAGGCCTATCCGATGAACCTGGCCGAGACGGCGTCGACGTTTGCCGAGGCGGTTCTGGCCGACGCGCGGTTGAAGAATTCGCAGTCCAAGGGCGAACGCCTGTCGATCCTCGACCACATGCTCAGCGACGCCGTGGCTTACCTGATGAACATCCACGCCCGGTTCATCTTCGAGAACGCCTTTCATCGCGAACGCCTGGACGGCGAGCTTTCAGCCTCCCGGCTTTCCGAACTGATGCTGGCGGCTCAGAAGGAATCGTATCTCGATGCTCTGGCCCCTGAAGGCTGGTACCCCGACTTCTGGGTGTCGAAGCTGCACTTCTACATCAGCGGGCTGCCGTTCTACAACTTCCCCTACACTTTCGGCTACCTGCTCTCCACCGGCCTGTTCGCCGTCGCCGCCGACGGCACGCCGAACTTCCCCGACCGCTACCGCAAGTTCCTGCTGGCCACCGGCTGCCAGGAGACCGAAGCCGCGCTGCAATCCACCTTCGGCTTCGATCTCTCCAAGCCGGAGTTCTGGAACAAGAGCCTGGATGTGGTGGAACGGCGCGTGGAAGAGTTTATGACGCTGACCGGCTCGTAGCGTCGGCTTCAGCCGACCCGCGTAGTTTCGGCTTCAGCCGGTCCACGACGTGGCGGGGAGGCCGAAGCACCTGCTGAGCCGCGGTGAACTCCATTCGCGGTTTCCTGCCCTGGCCTGAAGGGCCATTTCTACCAGCCCAGGGCGAAGCCCTGGGTACCAACGCCAGTGAATCATTCGGCCCTGAAGGGGCCGTTCATCGTGAACTCGACGGGTGAACGGCCCCTTCAGGGCCGGTGCAGCCATGTCAACGCCGCAACCCAGGGCTCCGCCCTGGGCTGGTAGAAACGGCCCCTTCAGGGCCGGTGGATGGATGACGCGATCCTTGGCCGGAGGTTGAACGAAGCGACACTCTCACTGCTTCTCCAGCAACCTCCACCGGACGACTTCCAGGTGCGTCTTGTCGTCGCTGCCACGATAGGAATACGAGGTCACAAGGGTGTGGTCGGCCAGTTGGACCGTGGGGCCGAAGCCACCGCCTTGGGATTTTCCGATGTGCGACGAGGCGGGAGTGAAGCTCCTGCTGAGCCGCGGTGAACGGGCCGTGTTCATTTCTTGTCTCATTCTCCAGGCGAAATAAACGCCAATTATACGTTAAAACCACGTCGTTTGTTGCTCGTGGCTCGGCAGGAACCTCGCCCTCCCGCCGCGTCGTGCGGGTCAAGATCGAGACTTGCCGGCGAGCAGGCCACTCCGCCTGGAACTCCGGCCTCTCCAGTCGGGGCTCCGCCACCTCCGGGCCTCCGTTCGCTGCACTGGTCTGGGCTCACTGGCTGGACTGACTGCGGGCAAGGCGGAAGCCCAGGAGGCCGTTCCGGTACTCCGGCGCATACCTGAGCCGCAGCGCAGACCGGCAGTACGCCGGCCTGAAGCCCCAACTGCCGCCGCGAAGCACGCGGCCCGAGGCCCCCGTTTTATTTTCGGGGTCCGTTCTGCCGGGCAAATTCACGTCATACGAATCGCGGCACCACTCCCAGACATTCCCATGCATGTCACGCAGGCCCCACGCATTGGCCCGCTTCAACCCAACCGGATGCGCGTACAGGTCACGGGACTCGAACCACCCTTCGGATGCCAATTCAAAGCGGCTGTTCTCGTCAGTCCAGGCATAATTGCCCGACTTCGAAGAATCGTCCCCGTAGGCAAAAGCGGTTATCGTCCCGGCCCGGCAGGCATATTCCCACTCCGCCTCCGTCGGCAACCGGTAGACCCACCCTGTTGGCAAGCGCCCGGATGCTTGTTCACGGGCGGTGAAGCGACGGCAAAACTCCTCCGCACTGTCGTCGCCACTGTGACTCACATACGTCGCCGGATAGCTGGGTCCGTCATTCACCAAGTCTTCGCCTTTCCACGGCGTCGTTCCCATCACGCTTTGCCATTGCCGCTGCGTCACCTCCGTTTCGCCCAGCCAGAACCCCCGCGACAACGTGACGCTGGCTTGGTCTTCGTCAGTGCTGCGGTCGGCCTCTGTCGCCGGGCTGCCCATGGTGAAAGTTCCGGGCGGGCACCAGCGGAAAGGGATGTGCAAGCCGTTCCCGTTCCACCGCTCGCCGGCGTGCGTGCCGACGGTCTGCAACGGATCGCTCGCCGCGGACCACCAGACCACAGCCACGGCCAACGCCGCGAGAACGCTGGCTGCGACCAGCGACCGCAAAACTAGCCCGTGGCGATGGGACATGATGGCCTTCTTCCAGGGTCGCTCAAACCAACGCAGCAGGACTGGTCAGTTTTCAAAAAACAGCCGGAACGCGTGAGCGCGCGTTAGCGTCCGGTTCAAAATCGGCGATCCCTCGTTCTCAAACAGTCCAGAACCGGGGCCTGAAGGCCTGGTTGATACACAGTTGTGGCAAACAGTTCGCTTCCATTGATAGTTCGACGTGGCGGGAGGGCGCGGCTCCGTTCGCTGGACTGGGCTGGGCTCACTGGCTGGACTGACTGCGGGCAAGGCGGAAGCCCAGGTAGTAGTACCGGTTCTCCGGCGCATCCCCGTACCGGCCCGCAGACCGGCAAAGCGCCGGCCCGCTGTTCCAACCGCCGCCGCGAAACACGCGATCCGAGGCCTCCGTCTTATTATCGGGGTCCGTTCTGCCGGGCAAGTTGTCGTCATACCAATCGCGACACCACTCCCAAACATTCCCATGCATGTCACGCAGGCCCCATTGATTGGCCCGCTTCAACCCAACCGGATGCGCGTACAGGTCGCGGGACTCCAACCACCCTTCGGATGCCAATTCAAAGCGGCTGTTCTCGTCAGTCCAGGCATAATTGCCCGACTTCGAAGAATCGTCCCCGTAGGCAAAAGCGGTTATCGTCCCGGCCCGGCAGGCATATTCCCACTCCGCCTCCGTCGGCAACCGGTAGACCCACCCTGTTGGCAAGCGCCCGGATGCTTGTTCACGGGCGGTGAAGCGACGGCAAAACTCCTCCGCACTGTCGTCGCCACTGTGACTCACATACGTCGCCGGATAGCTGGGTCCGTCATTCACCAAGTCTTCGCCTTTCCACGGCGTCGTTCCCATCACGCTTTGCCATTGCCGCTGCGTCACCTCCGTTTCGCCCAGCCAGAACCCCCGCGACAACGTGACGCTGGCTTGGTCTTCGTCAGTGCTGCGGTCGGCCTCTGTCGCCGGGCTGCCCATGGTGAAAGTTCCGGGCGGGCACCAGCGGAAAGGGATGTGCAAGCCGTTCCCGTTCCACCGCTCGCCGGCGTGCGTGCCGACGGTCTGCAACGGATCGCTCGCCGCGGACCACCAGACCACAGCCACGGCCAACGCCGCGAGAACGCTGGCTGCGACCAGCGACCGCAAAACGAGCCTGTGGCGATGGGACATGATGGCCTTCTTCCAGGGGCGCTCAAACCAACGCAGCAGGGCTGGTCAGTTTTCAAAAAACAGCCGGAACGCGTGAGCGCGCGTTAGCGTCCGGTTCAAAATCGGCGATCCCTCGTTCTCAAACAGTTCAGAACCGGGGCCTGAAGGCCTGGTTGATACACAGTTGTGGCAAACAGTTCGCTTCCATTGATAGTTCGACGTGGCGGGAGGGCGCGGCTCCTGCCAAGCCGCGAGCGACAGAGGACTCACATTTCTGACACAAATTACACAAATTACAAGTCTTTTGTGAAAGTGGCGGAGACACGAAACAGCGCACACTGTTCACCGCGGCTCAGCAGGAGCTTCGCCCTCCCGCCACGTCGCCCTGCTGGTTGCCATCGCTCTTTCTCAGTGCTCCTCCGGCAGCGTCCACCGGACCACTTCCAAATGCGTCTTGTCGTCGCTGCCGCGATAAGAATACGAGGTCACGAGGGTGCGGTCGGCAAGTTGGACGGTGGGACCGAAGCCACCGCCCTGGGGTTTTCCGATGGGAGTGCGGGTGTCGAGCAGCAGGCGGTCGTGCGTGAAGTCGAATTCAAACCCGTCAGCGGTTTCCGTCCCCATGAGGGCCCGGACACCCAGCGGGGGATTCAGGTCGCGGACGGTAAAGGTCAGCAGCAGTCGCTGGTCGTGCAACCGCAGCAGCGACATGTACATCTCGCCGTAATCGCCGAAGTCGGCCATGCGTTCAAACGTGTGGCCGCCATCGGTCGAGGCAAAGCGGATGAAGTGATCGGCCTGGTCGTTGCCCGCCTGGATCGGGCGGTCCTTGATCGGCATTTCGTTGCTGTCGACGCGGACCAGCGCCCAGATCTTGCCAGAGCGTGCTTGCCAGAGCCACGACTCGCCGCCGAAGAAACCATACTGGCTCTGAAAGTTCCGTGGCTCACATTTCCCCGTTTTCTTCCACGACTTGCCGTTGTCGGTGGAGCGCCAGATGAGGAACGGGCCTTTCCCGCCGTCATAGTCCACGCCAAACAGCAGCGTGCCGTCAGCCAGTTGAAGAACATTGCGGGTCGAATGGTTCGACGCTCCGGGCTGAATCCCATCCGATTCGATGCGGATGGATTCCCACGTGCGGCCGCGATCGGTCGAGCGATGGAGGAAGCCACAGGTGTGTCCCCACATATTACGGACATCCTGCGCCAGGAGGTGGCCGGTGAGGAAGATCGTCCCATCGGCCAGGACCGTGAGGTACGGCTCACGGCCAAGGAGGTCGAGCTTCTCTGATGTCGACCAGGACTTGCCGCCGTCGGCGGAGCGGAACAGGAGCGTCTGTTCCATGACTTTATTGCCGTCGCGCGGATATTGATGAAACGCGGTCAGCAGCAGTTCGCCGCCGGGCAGTTGGGCAATGCATGGTTTGTAGTCATCCGCTTCCCCCAGTGGAATGCGCTCGCAGGCGATGGCCGCTTCCGCAAGCTGCTCGGCATTCTGGATCGGAATCTCATCCAGACCGACGGCAGCCGTGGCTTCGACTGGGCGGTGCTGCTGCATGAACGCCGCGATCCGCTGGATCGCCTCGCGGGACTCGGGCAGGCCGCGAATTTGAAACACGTGGACCATGCCCGGCCAGATTTCGAGCTGCACGGGGATGCCATCCAGCCGCGCCTTTTTAGCCACGCGGAGGCTGTCGTCGCGGAGCATTTCGTGCTCGCCGGTTTGGATCAACAGCGGCGGGAGGCCGCGGTAGTCGCCAAAGACCGGCGAGGCCAGCGGGTTTTTGGGATCGGCCTTGTCGAGGTACCGATCGCGAAACTCGGGCATCGTACGGGAACTGATGATCGGATCATGGACCGACTTCAGCGACTGGCTGGCCAGCGTGAAATCCGTGCCGGGCGAGATGGCGATGCCACCGGCCGGGAGTGGCAGCTTTCGATCTTTCAGGGCCAGCAGCGTGGCGAGCGTCAGATTGCCGCCGGCCGAATCGCCCGCGACAAACGTGGCTTTGGCGGGTGCGGGACCGGTTGGCCCATTGGCCACGAGCCAGTCGTGTGCAGCCACGCAGTCGTCAAGGCCGGCGGGGAAGCGGTGTTCGGGGGCAAGGCGATAATCCGGGAGCAGCACCGCACACTTGGCTGCCGCCGAGATGTCGGCAGCCAATGGCAGATAGTTGCCTCCCGATCCCGAGACCCAGCCCCCGCCGTGCAGATAGAGCAGCCGAACATCCGGATCCGCGCCGGGCATCAGCACCCATTCGCAGGGGATGTCGCCAACTCTCACCTTCAGCAGCTTGACGCCCGGATGCCTCGGTTCGTTGCGTGAGCCCATGCCGGCGCGAAGCCCGCCCAGGTCGAAATTGTGGGTGCCAAAAGGGGTCCCTTTGAGACGCTGCTCGAGAAATTGTGCCCCCTGCGGAGAGACCGTGCGCTGCCAGACGGTGCGGTCGGAAAGGCGGCGGGTCGGTTCCAGCAGTTCAATGAGCGGGATCTTTTCGAACACCAGGTGGGCCTGGCTGCCTTCGTAGACGATGCCGACATGTTCGTTGTCGATCTGGGTCAGGCTCGGATAGCCCGCGCCCAGCCCCTCGTCGAGCAACAGATGATGCGAGTCGGGCCAGGTCATCCCGTCATCAAAACTGACCTGAATCGTGTGATGCGACCGGCCCTTTTGCGTGTGCGGATTCGCAAACAACAGCAGATGCTGCTTCGCTCCCCCCTGCTCGTAGTCCACACGCAGCAGGCTGCCGTTGCAGTTTGGCTCAATCAGCGAGTTGCGGCTGGTGGGGTGCGGTGTCCACGTCTGTCCGAGATCTTTCGTCACAACCACCGCGCGAAACCGCTCATGATCGTTGCGGATATTGAGCATGATCGAGCCGTCGCCCAACGGCGCGGCTTGGCATTCATTGCCGCCGCTGTATCCCGGCTGAGCCACCGTCCAAGTGGCTCCATGGTCGCGGCTGATCATGATCGTGGCAAAGGTTTCCAACGGCTCCCGACCGGTACGGCCCTCCACCGGCATCACCAGCGTCCCATCGGGCAGACTGAAGCCCGACTGCGGCGACGGGGCCAGCAGCCACCATGCCGGCTGTTTGAGTATGCGTGTGAGGTTCTCGGGCTTGGACCAGGTCAGTCCGTCATCTTTGGAGCGGACCAGCATGAACTGTGCGCTTTTGCCGATCTCGAAACCCGGTTCCGAGCCATCGTCCGTCCATTGATGTTTGCCGGGCTTGCCGTTCATCCACACGGCAAAGCAGAAGATCTCTCCCGTCTGCTGGTCGACAATGATTCCCGGATCACTGCAGCCGTTCTGCTCCGGCGGCAGCCCGCCGTATTCGGCCATGTCCATGATGACCCGCACCGGCTCCCAGCTCTGGCCGCCATCCGCGCTGCGGCTGAGCCCGATGTCGATGTCTTCCTGCAGATCGCGGCCCATCCGCCGCCGCATGTCATACACCGCCAGCAGCGTCCCCTTGGGCGACTTGGTCAAAGCCGGGATGCGATACGTATGCACGCCGTCGTCGTTGTGCTTTCGCAGAGCGATGCCGATCCGCTGCCGTTCAATCGACAAGACATCCCGCGGGCGGATCTTCCCGGCGGTGGTCACAATCGACGTGCATGCGGCCGCAATCTGATGGTCCAGCCTGGCAGTGTCCTTCAGGTGGCACGACAGCCAGAACACATTCTTTCCGGCTTGCAGCGGTCGATCGCACGGGAAGGCAATCTCCGCTGCCGGAGCCACGGGTTCGCCGATTGGAGCGCTCGGCGAAAAGACTTCCTTGTCGGCAGTATCGAACAGTGTCAGCGACTCGAGGTCGGCCAGGTGGTCGGTGCCATCCAGCTTGAACGCGAGGGAATTGATGTGCGCCGTCGAACTGGTCCCGGCCTCGACGATCACCCGCAACATCGCACCATGCTCGTTGCGAATCAGGATCGGATGCACGGGCCGGGTGACTGTTGCGTTCAGCCCTTTGGCGATCTCCTGGCCGAACGCCCTATTCGCACCGCCCAGCGGTGCAAACAGCAGGCACGCGAGCAGGAGCAACGACCAGATTGCGATCGTTCGCGCCGTCGCGCGATGTATGAAGCGACTGTCCAAACCCGCCTTGGCCGAACTCATGATATTCGGTCGCTTATTCGAGTCCGATGGCATCATTCAGAAACCTCGCTGGTGAAGTGGCGTATCATATCGCGGCTGCAAAGGCGGTTTCGAGCGCATCTCAGCGCATGCCGGAAGATGACCCAGGCAGCCACGATGGTCATGACGACCACGGACGGAAAGGCGAGCCACCGCACACCGAACATGGGTAGCAGCCAGACCACGCCTTCACCTTGGCGCCCCAGCCCGTGCAGAACGACGACAGACCCGTTGTTGGCGACTCCAAGTGCGTGAGGCGTGAGTTGCGTCCTGCCAACTGTGGCCTGCTGCCAGGCCCCCGAATTCAACCGGTTCCATCTCTGAACGATTCCTTGCTTCCAAATCACGAACTCATCCTTGCCGGACGCGTGAAGGCGGCCCAAGTAGTCGGTGGAGCCTGACTCAAGAACTGCACTTTTGCCATCACTCCCCTGAATCATCAGTTGGCCGTTGTCCAATAGCGCGACAAACTCCGACTTGCTGTAAAGGAAACAGAGCCACAAGACTCGTGCGTTTTTCAACGACAAGACTTTCGTGATGTGAATTTCCCCGGACGGCTCATCACTCAAGTCGACCAGACAAACTTGCGATTCCTCTTCCCCGTCGATCTTGAACTCCACAGTCACCGCCACGACGGGCGGCTCAGCCAGGTGCCCGCAGATGCCCCACTGATCTGCTTCGTGTGGCCAGGGCATGGCACCAGTCAAATTCCCGCTGCGATTCCAGACCAGGATGCCAGCGGCGTCATAAGCCAACCTGCAGCCCGCGACCCGGCAAGATCCTGCTCCCTCCGGATACCGGTCTGGAAATGTCGACTCTGGCACCTCACCGACGCCTGAGACAAGCCAAACTGCCGGTGAGAAGGCTGCGGCATGATCGCAACGTATCACGCCGTAGAGTGTCACATACGCGCCGCCCAAAAGGAGCATGGCACACAAGTCATGAGCAATCACCCTCCAATGGCTCTCGTGAAACAGCAGATCGCTGGCGGCGAGAGTGATCAGAACGGCGACCGTGATCATCCGGCCATGGTCGAAGTTGCCGGAGAAGTTGAAAACAAATGGCACAGCCAGGACGACGATCGACGCGGCGACGAGCAGCCAGAGATTGCGGACGAACACAAATCTCAGCGTCGCCAGGGTCAGCAACATGCAGGTGAAGGCGAACGCTTTTGTAGAATAGGAATTGGTGCCCAGGTCAGAGTCTGCAATCGCAAGAAATGGGAACTCGACGACCGCAATCAGCAGCCAGCCCGCCGCAAAGACAGCAAGCAGAACTTCCCAAAAGATGAACCTGAAGCGTGTTCGATCGCGGCCGGCAACAGAGACAACTTCTGTTCGTGTTGCCTCCATGATTCTGTTTCAACCACGAATCCCGGACCGCCGCCTGTTGTTCATCAACTGCATCTCGGTCTGGTATCGTCAAGGATGGGGTCCGTGAGTTTCATGACGCATTCAACACGGCACCCCGCAGCAAGCAGTCCACCCGCCTAAAACAGCGTGTAGATGAACGGTGCGGCCCCCATGGATGTCAGGAGTACCAGTCCGCCCACCAGCAGCAGCACGACCACGATGGGCGTGATCCACCACGCGGCGGAAGTGACCAGGAATTCGCCGAATTCATATAGCAGGCTGACCGGCTTTTCGTCGGCTTGGGCGGCGAAGTCGTCTTTGGGCGGAGTTTCCGCCAGAGTTTGGACGGCGGGCGGCGGCGTGACGGGCTGATCGGGCATGGCGAACCAGGGGACGGAGTCAGTACTGCCGGAAGTATTGCCGTTTGCTGCGCGGCGGTTTGTGCGGCGTCCAATAGGTCGTGGCTGCGCGGTCGAACTTGCGCGTCATCGGGTCGCGTCCCACCAGTTGCATCAGCAGGCCAATCGGCGTCACCACACCATAATAAATCAATCCCAGGAGCAAATGGGAGACCACCCACCCGATGGGAAAGGTGAGGACTGTCAGGGCGATGAACAGCGGCCGCATCACGGCCGGTGCCAGCCAGCCAATGGCGCTGCACACGGCCGCGGCGAGCCACAGGCCGCCAGCCACATTCAGGCCGGCCGAACCCTGCCGCCACAGCAGTGAACCGCCGATGAAGACCAGGAACAGCGGCAGCCACAGGCCGCCGAACATCCGCAGTTCAAACCGCGAGGGCTTCCAGTTGATCTCGATCATGTGGCTTCGACCCACACGGCAATCTCGACGGCTGCGTTCAACGGCAGTTCGTTGGCCCCCACGGCGATTCGCGTGTGTTTGCCGATCTCGCCGAACAGCGACACGAACAGCTCGCTGGCGGCATTCATCACCTGGGGCTGCTGCTGGAACCCGTCAGCGGACTGCACATAGCCCTCGATCCGAACCACGCGCGTCACCGCCTCCAGCGAGCCCAAACACGCCTTGATTTGTGCCAGGGCGTTCAGGCAGCACAGCCGCGCGGCGTCCTGCCCGGCTTCAATCCCGAGGGCATCACCCACCTTGCCCGCGAAGACCACCTTGCCGGCGACGATGGGCAATTGCCCGCTGGTAATGACCAGATTGCCCGTCCGCACCACGGGCAAATAGAACCCGACCGGAGCCGGAGCGGGCGGCAGTTCGAGGCCCAGGGCCTTGAGTTTGTCTTCAATCATGGGGATCGGTGAGGCCAGAGGAATCTTCGCTGAAGATGAAACTCTTGTTCGTTATTCGATGACGTAAAACGTGCTGGCATCATTACTACGCGAAGTGCCGGCGGGCTTGTTGAAGAAAATGGAGCGTTGCCGCACCTCCCCTTGGGAATTCCACTGGTCAAGCACCAAAATGTGGTCCTTGTTGTGTTCCAGATAAACCGCGGCGTGCCGCCCCATGGCGTCGGTCGGATAATTGCCAGCGGAATCAAAGGTCGCGATCGCCGTCCCTCGTGCGATGCCACCGAAGGGCGCGTCTTTGACCAGCTTTCCGCGTCTCCAGGACGATGTTTGTGGAGCACCCGTGGCTTGGCGCACAAATTCCGCGCACTCGGTATTCCCTTGGCCGTTCACATATTTTTTGGGGCCAAGCACGTCTTTTTCGGCAACCTTCAGCAGATAACTCACAGCTCACCTCCTCGCCCTCGGGATGTGTGACGCTGGGTCATCTTCTCTCGGTTCAGACATCCAGTCCAGTCAGCCGGCCGGAACTGTCACCCAGATGCTCGACGGTGGGCACACCCAGGCGATCGAGCATCGACAGGTACAGGTTGGTCAGCGGCCGTCGGTCGTCAAACTTCATGTGCCGACCCTGCTTGATGGTCCCGCCGCCCTTGCCGGCCAGCAGAATCGGCAGGTTGTCGTGATTGTGGGCGTCACCATCACCGATGCCGCTGCCATAGACGAGCATGCTGTTGTCCAGCAGGTTGCCCTCGCCCTCCTGCGTGGCCTTCATTTTCTGCAGAATGTACGCCAATTGGCGGATGTGGAACGTGTTGATCTTGGCAATCTTCGCCAGCTTGTCCGCATTCTTCTGGTGATGGGACAGTTCGTGATGACCTTCGGGCACCTCGATGAACGGGTAGCTCTTGTTGCTGCCCTCGTTGGCGAAGATGTACGTGCAGACGCGGGTCACATCGCCCTGGAACGCCAGGACCATCAGGTCACCGAGGATCCGCAGGTGTTCTTCGTTGCTGGCGGGGATGCCGGTCGGCTTCTTGAACTCGGCGGCTGTCGCTGCGGCCGGCATCCTGTCGGCCCGGTTGATGCGGACCTCCAGTTCGCGGACCGCGGTCAGGTACTCATCCATCTTCCGCTGGTCGTTGCCGCCAAGCTGCTTCTTGAGCCGCTGGGCATCGTCCATCACGAAGTCGAGAATGCTCTTGTTGTACAGTTCCCGCTTGGCCCGCGCGGCGGCCGTTTCGTCGGGCTGGCCCTGGGCGAACAGCCGCTCGAAGACCTGCTTGGGGTCGTTGTCCTTGGTCAGCGGCTGCGTCTCCGACTTCCAGGCCATGCTGGACGAGTACGCGCAACTGTATCCGGAATCACAATTGCCGGACCGGGCACCAATGTCGACGCCGATTTCCAGCGAGGGGAAGCGGGTCACGCGGCCAAGGTGCTTCGCGGCGAGTTGATCGACTGAGACCCCGGCGCGGATGTCCGCACCGTCCGTCTTGCGGGCCTGCGTGCCTGTCAAAAACGTCGCCAGAGCCCGCGCGTGATCACCGGCACCGTCACCATTGGCGGCGGCCTTGAGCTGGTCCAGTCCCGACAGCACGGAGAAGTCGGATTTGAGTTCCGCCAGTGGCTCCAGGATTGACGGCAGCACATAGTCGGCTCCGGTCGTTGCCGGCGTCCAGTGCTGCATGTTGACGCCGTTCGGCACATACAAGAACGCCGCCCGCAGGGGCGCGGCAGTCGTGGCTGCGGGTGTGCCTTCCGCCGCGAGCATCAACCCCGGCCGCATCGCATCCAGAAGCGGCAGCGCCAGGGCGGTCCCCAAACCCTTCAAAGCCGTCCGTCGCGAAATTTGCCAGGATTTGCTCATGGGTCGCTCCTGAAGGATCCCCGCCGAGAAACATGCTCCGGCAGAGTTGAAATCGATTTGGAGTTAGCAGCGGGAGGGAACCGGACGCGCCAGTCTACGCTTGGTGGGACCTTTGTTTGATCTTAATGAACCGTCTCACCTTCGTCTATGGTTTGTATCGGCGGTGGTTGATGGAATGAGCCTGTAGAATTCCGGTTAAACACTCTCACAAATCAATCTCAGTTCTCAAATCTGAGGTGTCCGACAAAAGCCACACCTCAACGCGGCAATTTCCCTGCCCTTAAAAAACAACAACGCGATCCTCATGAGGATCGCGTTCAGGCAATGTCGGCGTTGGCGGTGAGTCTCAGCCCTTGCGGGGCACGTCGCGACGGGGGGTGACGAGCAGGTGATTGAGCACTTGAGCCACGCCGGAGACCCGCTGGGCAATGCTGCTCACATCGGGTGCGTCATCCGTGGCTTCCAACACACCCTGCAGGCAAACTCCATTATCGAGCCGACGGATGACGAGCGAGGCGAAGTGGTATCCTGGTTCCGCGAGCAGCTCGCGCTGCACTTCCTGTTCGATACGGTGGCCGCGGTTAAACCCGACTTCAAGGGCTTCCGAGGCGAAACGGGGAACGTTCATGGCCCCTTCTTCCTTCGTTTTTCGCCGAGACATGTTGACAGTTCCATTGATGGTGAGAGCTGGCCGATCCATCGCATCCTTCCACGAGAGTTTACAAGGGGAAATTGCGTTGCCTAGACTGAAATCCGGCCGTTAACACACTTTTCACACGGTTTGAGAGTTATCCTGTCATTCCAGCAACTTTCGCGCCAACCGCTGATTGCCTCATTTTACGCACAGTTTAACGGGAAAGTCGCGCGCAAATCTCCCATCTTGACGAGATTTGATCCAACTCCATCCAAGGGCGTGCCTCATTTGCCATCGCCCTTGCCGCGCCTCGAGGCGAACTTTACAAACGATCAACACCGCGTCATGTCAGAGGAAGTGCCCCCGGCCGCCGGCAGGTAGCTCTTCTGCACATAGTCCATCACCATCCGATGGGCGCTGAACCGCCACCCCAGCGTTTTGATGGCCCGCTTCATCCGGGCGATCCAGGCCGTTGGCAGTCCGTCTTCGTTCCGCTGATAAAACAGCGGGACCACCTCATCCTTCAGCGTCTTGTACAGGCTGTCCCGGTCGCGACGGTCGTGGACTTCGGTGTTGCTGTGGGTCTCGCCGTTACCGATGGCGAAGCCGTTGCCACCGTCGTACGCCTCGGCCCACCAGCCGTCCAGAATCGAGAGGTTCAGCACCCCGTTCAGCACGACTTTCATCCCGCTGGTACCGGACGCTTCCAAAGGCCGGCGCGGGTTGTTCATCCACACATCCACGCCCGCCACCAGGTGCCGGGCGGTGTTGATCTCGTAGTCTTCAATGAACACGACCTTGCCGGCAAACGCCGGGTCATGGGTGAGCCGCGCGATGGTCTGCAGCACCTCCTTGCCCGGCTTGTCCATGGGGTGTGCCTTGCCCGCGAACACCAGTTGGATCGGCATCTTGGCGTTGTTGATGAGGGCTTCAATCTGATCGAGATCCTGGAGAATCAGGTTCGACCGTTTGTAGGTCGCGAACCGCCGGGCGATGCC
Organism: Planctomycetaceae bacterium; assembly: GCA_021732845.1. Classification (GTDB taxonomy): domain Bacteria; phylum Planctomycetota; class Planctomycetia; order Planctomycetales; family Planctomycetaceae; genus JAKFUF01. The sequence goes on from JAKFUF010000040.1 coordinate 29,208, forward strand.
GATCGTGAGGGCGTCCAGGCTCAGGGCGCGGCGGGCCTGGTCGAGGACCGCCTTCGGTTCGCCGCGCAGTTCCGCCAGCTTGGTCCCCCGCCGCCGCACAAAGCCAAGCAACCGGGCCTTGAGCGCCTGATGCGTCTCCCAGATCTCGCCGTCGTCAATCCGGTCGATCGCCTCCCAGACATGGGCTTCGCCGCTGTGCCGCCACCAGTCGGGGCTCAGATGCCGGTCGTAGACGGCATGCATCTGTGGTGCGAGCCACGTTTTGACGTGAACGCCGTTCGTGATATGCCCGATCGGCACGGCATCCTCATGGCGGCCCGGATACAGGCCGACCCACATGCTGCGCGACACTTCACCGTGCAGCGAGGAGACGGCGTTCGCCCGGCGGCTGAGTTTCAGCGCCAGCACGGTCATGGTGAATAATTCGGAGTGATTCGAAGTGTCGACGCGCCCCAATCCCTGAAGCTGATCGTACGACAGATTCAACTCGTCCCGCAGCGGCCCGAGATGCTCTTCGATCAATTCGTGGGTGAACCGGTCGTGGCCGGCTGGCACCGGCGTGTGCGTGGTAAAACAGGTTTGCAGGGCGACCCGACGGGCACTCTCGTCGAAGCTCAGCCCCTCCATCTGCATCCGCAACCGGATCATTTCCAGCACCGCGAAGCTGCTGTGCCCTTCGTTCAGGTGCAGCACGCCGGGGGTGATGCCCATCGCGGTCAGTGCCCGCAGTCCGCCGACACCCAGGATGAGTTCCTGGCGGATGCGCACGCGGGTATCGCCGCCATACAGGCGGGCAGTCAGGTCGCGGTCCTCAGGAGCGTTGCCATCCACATCCGAGTCGAGCAGGTACAGGGTGACCCGGCCGACAGCCACTTCCCAGACCCGCGCGGCAATGGTCCCCGTGCGGGTTTCAATCGAGACCTGAATTGGCACGCCAGCGGTGTTGGTGGCCGGCTTGATCGGCAGCAGCCGCGGGTTGACGTCGAGGTATTCTTCTTTCTGCAAACAATCATGGTCCAGCCGCTGCCGGAAATAGCCCTGGTCATAGAACAATCCCACGGCGATCAGTGGCACACCCAGGTCCGACGCGCTTTTCACATGGTCGCCCGCCAATATACCCAGACCGCCCGAGTAAATCGGCAGCGACTCGTGCAGGCCGAACTCCGCCGAGAAATAAGCGACCGGTCGAGCCCGCAACACGCCGGCATGCGTGCTGCTCCAGGTTGAGTCGCTCCGCAGGTACTCTTGAAACCGGCGGTAGGTGTTGTTGATGCGGCTGTGCAGACCCAGTTGAGCCGCGCGCTGTTCCACCTGCTCGATCGGCAGTTCGCTGAGGAACGCAATCGGGTTATGGTCCAGCTCGATCCAGCGGTCGGGGTCCAGGTCGCGGAACAGGCTGGCGGCATCGCCGTCCCAGCTCCACCACAGGTTGCGGGCCAGCGCCCACAGCCGGTCAAACGCCGGCGCGACGAACTGGCTGCGCGTCCGCAGTTCTTGAAAGAACTGCCCCAACTGCGAACCCACCGTCAACAGCACCCGCGCCTCGTCCGCCGTGAACGCCCGTGGCTCACGCGTCTGCACCACCAACACCCCCTGCAGCAGCCCGCGGTCGATGACGGGGATGCCGAGAAAGGAATGGTAGTCGTCTTCCCCCGTGTTCTTGAACAACTTGAACCGCGGATGCGTGGGTGCATCCGGCACGATCACCGGCTGCATCTGTTCCGCCACCAAGCCGCACAGCCCTTCGTGCAGACTCATCCGCACATGGCCGACGCTTTCGGGCCGCAGGCCCACCGTGGCGCTCAGCGTCAGATGCCCGCGGTCGGCCTCCAGCAGATAAGCCGAGCAGACATCGACGGCAAACCGGGACTGCACCAGGCGCAGAATGCTGTCGAGTGTCTCCGACGGATCCCCATCGCGGGAGACGAGGTAGCTGATTTCTTCCAGCGCCAAAAGCAGAACGGCCTGTGGTTCCATGAGAAATCCCAAGGGAGCGAGTATGAGAGCGCGACAATGCCCGGCAACCACTTAGCAGATGCCATGCCGTGGAGAATTGCCACCAGCATTGGCATTCCCTGCCGAGTCTGTCACTCGACCTGCCTTGTCAATGGCGCGGCGTGCCCGATTCTAAGGCATTGCTGCGCGCAATGCAGGCATGGAGATTTCGCGCGATCTGCCGTAGCGTGGGTTTCAACCCACCTCGCCGATTTGCCTCGCCGACACTGCGCCGGAATCAAAACGCACGCGTCGGCAACGAGCGACCTTCGCCAACTTGGACAACTGGCCAGCCCCGACAGTTCTTGCCTGCCGCTTGAGAGATCGCGTGTTCCCCTTACGCCGCGCGGCGGTGGCTCGCCACGAAGCGGGCGTAGTCGTCCGGCGTGTCGATCCCCTGGGCGTGCTGCTCGACAATCCCCACTTGGATCGTGGCTCCGCACTCCAAAGCCCGCAACTGTTCGAGCTTCTCAAGCTGTTCGAGCTTGGAAGGCGGGCGGCGGGTGAGTTCCAGGAGAAACTCACGCCGATACGCATACAGGCCGATGTGCAGGAGCCACGGGGTTTCGGCGGCGAGCAAATCGTCGGGGTTCTGGTCGCGGGTGAACGGAATCGGGCAGCGGCTGAAATACAGGGCACGTCCATCGGCCCCGCAGACGACTTTGACGCAAGAGTTCGCGTCGAGCTGCGCGCGGGTGCGGATCGGCGTGGCCAGCGTGGCCATCTGCGCTTTGGGGTTCTGCTTGAGGAGGTCGACCAGGGTATCGATCGCCGCCGGGTCGATGTCCGGTTCGTCTCCCTGAATGTTCACAATCACATCCGCCTTGGGGCAGTGCCAGCGGGCGACCTCGGCGATGCGGTCGGTGCCGCTGGGATGGTCGCCGGTCATTTCGCAGCGACCGCCGAACTCCTGCACCGCCGCCACGATCTCGAGGCTGTCGGCGGCGACCAGCACATCTTCCAATGACCGCGCCTTTTGGGCGGCGTGCCACGTGTACTCGATCAGCGGCCGCCCGGTCTCGGTCAGCAACAGTTTCCGCGGCAACCGTGTTGACGCCAGCCGAGCCGGAATGATCCCGTAAGCACGCATCCTGCACTCCCAATCCAGGCTCACGACCGCTCTGCGGTCTAAGCTCACAGCCCTGCACGCCTGCAAAGCATTCATGGCGAGGCCTATATCAGATTGGGGAAAACCTGTCAAAATCGGTCTGAACCGCTCACGGCGCGGCGAACTTGGGTAGGAGCGAACGATGGACCGTGCGGGTGACCGTCGCCTGGGCGGCGGCAATTTCCCGTTCCACCTCTTGTACAGCCGCCGCGCTGCTGTGCACGGCCAGTTCCAACTCAATGGTGTGGCTGCCGCCGCGCGGTGCCAGGCTGATCACCCGTCCCTGTTGACGCTCATAGGACTTGGGGTTGGGAAAATTCGTTCCCGGCTCGAGCCCCGTGACATAGCCGTCTTCAATGGCCTGTGTGTTCTTCCACTGCGTGAAGCACGGCATCTGGCTGGAGTCGTAATGCACGCTGAACCCCTTGCTGCCGTCGGCTGAGCGGAGCATGGCGATGGTCTTCTTACCCGACTCCTGCGCCAGATCGAACAGGTACACCTGCTCACTGTAGGCGGAGTCGGGGGCGGTGTATTCGTCGAACGTGTCGAGACCTTCCAGCGCGCGGGCATTGCGGGCTGACACCTCGCGAATGGGAGCCACGAGTTTGGCTCCGGCTTCCAGAAACGGCGGACCCTGGTTGATGTGGTACAGCAACTCCAGGTCGGCGGGTTTGCCGCCCAGGTTGGTGACCGTGTCGATGATGGTCAGCCGGTTGCTTCCGGCCCGCGTCTTGACCGTGGAGGTCAGTTGCAGGCGGGGTCCGAACATCTGCGACTCGTCGACGATGCCGGTCAGCTCGATCTCGCCCGTGGGGTCGACGTGCAGCCGCAGCGTGTGGGCCGGCAGGTTGGCGATCCGGCCGTGCAGCGTGGCGCTGTCGGTGGGCGGCCCGTTCGAATCCAGTCCGCAGCGGCAGAGCCACTCGTTGAACCCCGCGAGCCACCCGATCCCATCGCGGTCCAGGGCATTCACGTAGGTCGGATGCACCGGCAGCGTGACGGGTGACTTCCAGCCCAGGTCCAGCCCGTCGCATGTTCCCTTCCACAGCCCCATCCCGCGTGTGGGAAGCACCGAGACCTTCAGCCGGCCGTTGTCGATCTCAACAACATCGACCCCCTCGGAGACGCCACCACGCAGCCGCCGCATCGAGACCGACCAGTGATCGGTCCCCGCCAAGGCAACCGATGTTTCCTCAGAACAGCGGAAGGGGTCCAGATGGATCCCCTTTTCGACATCAAGAAGCGTCCAGTCGGTGGTCTGCATGCGGGGATCTCGATGCCGTGACGACGGCGGGAATATTTGAGCGGAATGTCGTTTCGATCGGAGATAGGACAGGATAAAAAAGGATTTGAAAGGATTGGAGTGGATCAGTTTGGACCGGCTTCGAACGACAACATCCTCTCTTATCCTGTCTCATCATTTTCAATCGTGTCCCAAATCCTTCCGTGATTTCATTGACTTGCCAGGATGCCGGGGAAAGTCATTTTACTGTGAAATTTGAAATCTGAAATTTGAAATTCCATTGCGTGGCCTACGGCACCAGCATCAAGCACGACGGCGAATGCACCGCGACCGGTTCCCCAGCGGACTTCAGCTTTCCAGAGACCGGATCGATGCGGAACACGGCCAGGTTGTTGCCGGGCATGTTCGCGCACAGCAGGAAGTCGCCGCCGGGCAGGATCAGCAGATTTTGCGGACCCTTGCCCAGGCTCGGTTCGATGCCGATCAGCGACAACTGACCATCTGCCGTAATGCTGTACATCGCCAGACTGTCGTGGCCGCGGTTGGTTCCGTACAGGAACTTGCCGTTGGGGGTGATCTTCAGGTCCGCACAGTGGCTCGTCCCTTTGAAATCTTTCGGCACCGTCGAAATCGTCTGGCGCTCGATCAGCCCTCCGGTGTCGGCGTCATGGTCGAACAGCGTCACCGAGTTGGCCATCTCGTTGATCACATACATGTGCTTGCCGTTCGGATGAAACGTCAGGTGGCGTGGCCCGGCACCCGGCAGTGTCCGGGCAAACGCCTGCTTCGCCGGAGTCAGCTTCGCACCTGCGGAGTCGAGCTGATAGCACAGGATCTTGTCGAGCCCCAGGTCGGCGGAATAGGCGAACTTGTTGTTGGGACTGATCACGAAACAATGTGCGTGCGGACCTGTCTGCCGCGCCGGATCGACACTCGTTCCCTCGTGCTGCACGAACGAAGTCATCGCCCCCAGGGATCCATCCGCCTGGATCGGCAGTGCCCCGACGCTGCCGGTGGTGTAGTTGGCCACGAGGACGGACTTGTTGGTGGCATCCACGGCCAGGTAGCAGGAGGCTGTGCCACGGCTCGACTGGCGGTTGAGCAGGGTCAGCTCGCCGCCGGCCACCTTGTAGGCGGCGACCTCCTCGTTGTCCTTGCCGCTGAAGGTCTTCCCATGAATCGAATACAGGAACTTGCGGTCGGGTGAGAGTGCCAGAAAGAACGGATGCTCGGCCCCTGCGTTGCGCTTCACCAGCGTGAGCTTGCCCGTGGCTGGATCAAACCGATACGAGCTGATCGCCCCCTCGTCGCCCGCGGCAAAGGACGAAACGAACACCAGCGGCCCCTCGGCACGCACTTCTGAAGCCGTGGCTCCCCAGAGAATGGCAGTCAACATCGCTCCGATCAGCAGGCACAGAGGGCGCACGGGGGACATCTCCAGGAGATCCAAGGCCAAGTTTGAGACCGCAGGGATTTTAGGACACCGCCACAAGCCTGTCACGCCGCCAACGCGGAGTTCTGAACCGGCTGCGACCAACCGGTGGCTCATCGTCGCCGAGTCACTCCGTGACTCGATTCCGGCCACCCAAGATCAACTGTCGCTTTCCGATCTGCTGATCCGCCCATGAGCCGGCACGCGTTGGGATCGCATCAACAATAACGTGCACAGTTTATTTCCGCAGACATGAGGCAGCGATCCGGCCCTCGAATCAACGACCATTATTCGCGTCCATTCGCGTTCATTCGCGGTTCCCTCTGCAAATCTCCCGGACAGCGGCTGTGAACTCCGGCAGCATGACAGAGGGTCGTCGGTTCGATTGTTGGAACCGCGAATGAACGCGACCGAACGCGAATATGTCCTCTTGGCAAAGTCGCGGGTGTCTCCCGGCAAGGATCGCATCATCAATGATGGTGAACTTGATGTCGGTGGATTGATGACGGCACATGGGCGCCACGCTGACAGGCACGGCGTGACCTATATAACATGGCGTGATTCCTCCGGGATCGGATCTTTTCCTGGTTCCTAACCGGGGGGCGCTTCGCTCAACCCCCGGGCAAGAGCTTTCATCCCATCAAGCTCCGTTGCAGTCCAAAGTGCGGCGGCAGTCTGGCGACGTAGGCATCCGTTTTCGTTAAAATCCGGTATCCCCGCACGCTTTCATGACCGCCACGTCCCACGATTGGAGCACTTCACGATGGCACAGATTGATGCCTGGGTCGCCACGGGAGTCGGGCAGAGCCTGGTCCGGCAGAAACTGGACGTGGGGCCGCTGGGGGCGGAAGAGGTTGAAATTCAGGTTGAGAGTTGCGGGCTGTGCCACTCTGATTTTTCGATGCTGAGAAATGACTGGGGGCTGTCCGAGTTCCCGTTGGTGCCGGGACATGAGGTCATCGGCCGGGTGAGCGCTCTCGGTCCCGCGGCCAAGGGGTTGAAGGTCGGCCAGCGTGTCGGTCTCGGCTGGACTGCCGCGAGCTGCCTGCACTGCCGGCAGTGCCTGTCGGGCGACCAGCATCTGTGCGGCGAGGCCGTGCCGACCATCGTCGGACACCGGGGCGGGTTCGCGAGCCACGTGCGGGCGCAGTGGCCGTGGGTGCTGCCGCTTCCAGAGACGCTGAACTTCGCCGACGCTGGACCGTTGCTCTGTGGCGGGATCACGGTGTTCAACCCGCTGGCGATGTTCGCCAAGCCGACCAGCCACGTGGGAATCGTCGGCATTGGCGGCCTGGGGCACATGGGCGTGAAATTCGCCAAGGCCTACGGTTGCGAGGTGACCGCCTTCACCTCCAGCGAAAGCAAGTTCGACGAAGCCCGTGGCTTCGGCGCGCACCACGTTGTGTCCAGCCGGGATTCAGAGGCCATCAAGAAACTAGCGGGCAAGTTTGACCTGCTGATCGTGACCGTCAACGTTCCACTCGATTGGAATACACTGATTGCGTCCCTCGCCCCGAACGGCCGCATCCATGTGCTGGGCGCGGTGCCCGAACCGATTCCGGTCGCCATCATCCCGATGATCTTCGGGCAGAAAAGCCTCAGCGGGTCGCCCACCGGTTCACCCGTGGCGATGGAAGACATGCTGGAGTTTGCCGCACGGCACAACATCGCGCCGCAAACCGAGCACATGCCGATGAGCCAGATCAACGAGGCGTTCAAACGCCTGGAAGCCGGAAAGGCACGGTATCGCATCGTGCTGGATGCGGACTTCTGACCCACGTTTGACCGCTCCAACGACGGGCCTTGGCTGACCGCGCCAAAGCCCCAAAGAGATGCCAGTCGCACTGAATGAAAATGGGTGGAACAGCCCGTTCTCCCACTGTGAATCCCCCGACGAGGGCCATCCGATGAGCGCAGCCACAGCCCCGGTCCTGAAACCTGCCGAATTGCAGAATCCTCTGAACCTCCCAGAACCTCAGCTTCAGGCCATCATTCAGGACTTGGGGCGGTTGGAGAAGTTTGAGGGTCATCTAGCCCAGCGAGCCATCCGCTATGTCGTGGATGGGAAGGATGGCGAGGTCTTGCTGGCGCTATCGGGATTGAAGGAAGCGGGAGAGTCGCTGTACCTGGGGTGCGTGCAGTATTCCCCCGCGTCCGGCGCAAAATTTCGCCGGAACATGGAAGAAGTCCATCGGACGCGTTTCAAGGCCCTGTCTGCTGTCGGAGGAACCCCAGTTGATGTGATTCAGCGGTTGGCCGAAACCTATGAAGCGGCAGGGCGAGCGAATCGGAAAATCAGCTTTCCGCCTGGAGTACCGAAATGGCTCTGGATTCTGCTGATGGAATATGAGGGTATGACCCACGAGTGGCCGTTGGAGCAGGTCGAGACGGTGCTGAAAGAGGCCAAAGTTCCGTCGCTGTTGATCGACCGGCTGCTGGATCCAGAAGTCGCGCAGCAGTCGATGATGTCACCCGCTGGCTTCACGGGCTTTTACAAGAAGTACACGGGGTGGCCCGCCTATCTGGAACGCAATCTGGGCAGCGTGCGGAAGCATTTGCAGGCCAAAGAGGCCGACCATCGGGTGTTCGCGATTGGTGCGTTGGCCGAGCGCGAGTTCGACTTCAAACTGCTCGCGGAACAACTCGTCGAGCAGGCAACCACTGATGTCAAAGCGGTGCGGGAATCGCTGCAACCGGTCCTCGTAAAGTTGGCCGTAAAGGAAGGCGTCCTGGTCCGTTCGCTGATCGAGGCCCGCCTCGACATCCCACAGGCTGACGTGCGGCACGAAGCAGTCACGTTGTACTGGCGGGTGTTCGGCGAACAGGCCGCCGAGAAGCTCCGCGCCCATGTGGCTCAGGAAACGGCTCCGCGCGTCAACCAGACCATCGAAAAACTGCTGGCCACATGCGGGGGGACAGCCGACCGCAGTGCGCCGCTCGTCGTGCCACCAATGCAGGTGGAGTTGGGAGAACTTCCGCTGCCGCAGGCCGCCAAGGACGAGTTGCGGGAAGGGCTGCAACAGGGGTACGAACGGGCCGTCGAAGATTTTGCCCGAAAAACGGAGCAGTACAATCGGCCGGACCGGCCAAGCTGGATGGACAAGCCCACCGCACCAAAGCCGCTGGATGACGCCGAGCTGGCTGCCGTCTTCGACTTCCTCGAAGGCCGGACGAAAAATTGCCGACGCTATCACGATTTGAACAGCTACGCTCTTCACTGGGATTTGAGCAAAGCCTGGAGTCCCCCGGAGGTAAAGCTGGCCCACGTGTTGCGGCTCATATCCGCCTTTGGGCAGTTGCATGTTCACTATAGGGACCAAATATCGCTCGCCCGCGAAGAGATTCTCGAAACTTATCGCAGTCGGTGCGAAGAGCCAGCCTTCGGTTTGCGGGAGCTGAATGCGATTGGGGAAACGCTGCCCAACTGCCATCCGCAAATGTTCACCCTGGCGTGGCTGCGGATGAACAATGTCTGGCGAAGCTTTTGCGATTGGGAACCGGAGGCGATCTGGCCAGCCTATGCAGAAGACCTGGAACTCTTGCGGACCCATTTGAATCCCGCCGCCAATACCTGGAACAACTACGACTACACTCGGGCAAACAAGAAGCGGAATGCCTACCGCGTCCTGGCAATGTTTCCAAAGACGCCGCCGGATTTCCTTTCACTCCTGTGGGATCTAGCACTGGGCACCAGCAAAACTGACCGACCGCCGGCACAGTTGGCCCTGGCGACAGAGCCGGGCAAAACGGGCAAAATTCTGCTCGCCTTGCAAGACGGGCGGCAGGAGGTCCGTTCGGGAGCCGCCGAATGGCTCGGCAAGCTGGGCGACACGGCGGCCATTGAACCGCTCAAGACCGCCTTCAAGAAAGAGAAGCAGGAGTTTGTCAAAGGCCAGATCATTGGTGCCCTCGACGCCCTGGACGCGGATGTCAACGAGTTTCTGGACCGCGAGACATTGCTCAAAGAGGCGAAGGCGGGGCTCGGCAAGAAGCGGCCCAAGGGGATGGAGTGGGTGCCGCTCGACATGCTGCCCGAAGTCGACTGGGCCGATTCGGGCAAACCGGTGGCCACCGAGATCCTGCAATGGTGGGTGATCCAGAGTATCCAGCAGAAATCCCCCGTCTGCGGTCCCCTGCTGAAGCGCTATCTGCAGATGTGCCGGCCGTTGGAAACGGCGGCCTTGGCGAAGTTCATCCTGGCATCGTGGATCAGCCACGACACCAAGCAGCCCTCCCATGACGAGCTGGTCGAAAAGGCCCAGACCGAAGCGAACCGGCAGTGGGCGGCTTACGCACCCCAGCCGTCTTTCGCCCAGCACTACCATAATGATGTCAATAACTTGACCAAGGAGTTGCTGCGGTATTTTTCTGGAGAGTATTTGGGCTCGGCCATCGGCGAAAAGGGGATGTTGGCGCTGGTCTCGGCGGCCGGTGATGGCGACTGCGTGAAGCTCTGCGAACAATTCATCCGCAAGCACTTCGGCCAGCGGCTGGCCCAGTGCAAGGCGTTGATCGACGTGCTGGCCTGGATGCAAAACCCGAAAGGCGTGCAGGTCCTGCTGTCGATCGCCAACCGTTTTCGCACCAAGTCCCTGCGGAAGGCGGCGGAAGACCACGTGCAGGCCCTGGCCGACCGCGCCGGCTGGACGCTGGACGAACTGGCCGACCGCACCATTCCCGACGGCGGCTTCGCCCGACCCGTGGACGAGGACGGCAAACCGGTCGGCGAAATTGCGGAACTCGTGCTCGACTACGGCCCGCGTTCGTTCAAGGTCCTCTTGAACGACGAACTGGAACCGGTCGTCACCCGCGAAGACGGCAAATCGGTCAAGGCTCCGCCGGCCCCCGCCAAGACCGATGACGAAGAACTCGCCAAAGCGGCAAAAAAGCAGTTTTCTGACGCCAAAAAAACAGTCAAGGATGTCTTCAAGCGGCAGGCCGAGCGGCTCTACGAGGCCGTCTGCACGCAACGCGCCTGGAAATTTGCCGACTGGCAGACCTACCTGGCGCAGCACCCCATCGTGGGGCGGATCTGCACGCGGCTGGTCTGGGCGGCGTTCGATCCCCAACCGGAATCCGGCCTGGAACCGACCTACCGCACCTGCTTCCGGCCGCTGGAAGACGGCTCGCTGACCGATGTCGCGGACAACACGGTCACGCTCCCGCCCGAGACCCTCATCCGCGTGGCTCACCAATGCAATGTCCCCGCCGCCATCAGCCTCGCCTGGGTGCAGCACCTCGTCGACTACGACGTGACGCCGATGTTCCAGCAGTTCGGCCGCGACACCTACCAGCTTCCGGAAGGAGCCGTCAAAGAGAAGGAGATCAAGGATTTCCAGGGGCACATGCTCACGACCTTCAAGCTGCGGGGCAAAGGCACAAAGCTCGGCTGGATCCGCGGCGACGCCGAAGACGGCGGCTGCTTCATGGTCTACCGCAAGCCGTTCCCATCACTGGAACTGCAGGCGATTCTGAGCTTCACGGGCAGCATGGTCCCCGAGTCCGAGATCCCCTGCGCTCTGGACTCCCTGTATTTCGAACCACTGAAGCGTGACAACGAAGGGGCCTCGTCCTACAGCAACACCGCCATGCCCCTGGGCAAGATCCCCGCCGTGCTGCTCAGCGAGGTCTACAACGACGTGAAGCAAATCGCCGCGGAGGGGTCAGGGTATGACCCGGAGTGGATGAAGCGGGGGATTTATTAAGGGAATGAAACAATGACCAATGTCCCAATGACCAATGGTTGTTGGGACTACGCCACGTGTGGAGCGAATCGGCGGATCAAAGTCTTCTGTTGCGCAAACAAAAAAGGAACCACGAATAAGTCGAATAGCACGAATCTCACGAATAAAAGTTGATGTCCCAAAATCTTGCGGTGGGGGCCAACAGATTCGTGTTATTCGTGCGATTCGTGGTTAAAATTTATCTCGTCTGCAGTCCAGGAGACGTGACCCCACTACGGCGTTTCCGTCGTGGCTCCGGCGAATTCCAACGCGGGTTCTGGAACCGCTTCAAGCGGCAGGTCGGCTTCTTCAGCCAGCTCCGAACCGGTGGGATTGGCCATCCCTTTGGGCCAGATGTGGAAGCCACCATGGTAGGCGACCACTCCGGAGTAGGTGATCTCCCACGTGCCCCAGATGCCTTTGCCTTCATTGAATCCGGCATAGAACACGTCGTGCTTGCCCACGTAGCGCTTGTTCCAATGGCAACGCCCATCCTCGAGGTTGTACTTGCCGCGCACGAGAAACTGCCCCACCCAGTCGCGGCCGGTTCCCGTCATCTGGCCGTGACTGAACACCAGGGCCAGCTCCATTTGATGTCGGCCAGGCTTCTCCTTTTGCAGAAAAAAGCCGACCCACGGCCCGCTGGGGAAGCGCGAGTCGGTTTCATTTTCATTCTCATTGCCTTCGCGGGTTTCGCGGTTCTCGTCGGTGAGTGGTGGTTGTTCAGGTTCAGAATCGGGCACAATCGGCTCCACGCACTCGAAATCGGCTGCGGTCTGTCACCGTCACAGAAAATCGGGACGGAACTGCCGCGCTTCAAACGCCAATGATTCACCTGCCCGTGGACAAAGACAAGCCTGATTCCGAATGACAAAGTTGCCCAGTCACTCGGTGACTCTCTCCTGGTCATCATCGCGTCGACCGGCGGGCCATCAGCCGGGGAGCGAGCACGGCCAGCAAGCCCACGATGACGAGCGGGGCCAGAATGGTCACGACAAGCTGCGCCGACAGGATTGTCGTCTGCCGGAAGTGCATGAAATTGTAGAGCCGCACCGGCGCAGCAGTCATGCCAGTGGGAGCTAGCAGTGAGGGCAGCGTCAGATCCCAGTAGGCCCAGCCGGTCAGCAGAACCGCGGCCCAGTAGCGGCCGCGCCACAGCAGGTCCCACTGCAACCGTCGCTCGGTCGCCCGTTGCTCTGGGTCCGACGCGCTCCGCAGGAGTTCTGCGACTGCCACCGATGTCTGCCGTTCCCTTCCCCGCAGCGCCCATCGGAGCAGCACGGCGCGGGGCAGCAGCCACAGGGTCAGCGTGCAGACCAAGGGGAGCGGTGTGTCATACAGTTCGAGTGGCAGACCTACGCGGGCCGACAGAAAATCTATCTGACGAAACAGCCCGCGGCTGACCAGTCCCAGCACCAGTGAGCCGAGCATTCCCGGCAGGCACAGAACCAGCAGCCCCACCCGGCTGTTCAGCCACCGAGACAGCAGCATCGCCAGGACTGCGGCGGAACTTCCCACAAGCAGTGTTGTCGAAGTCTCGCGCAGGAGCTGCATGCGGATCGCGGGATCGCGGAGCAACGGGATCCACGCCCCCCAAGTGCCGCGATAGACGATCCCCACCGGTCCGAGCGAGGCCAATACGAGCAAGCCAATGAGCAATGGGACAGGCCAGTTGCCCAATCTTTGCGGTGCCGCCCCGATCGTGTCGGACGGAGTTGGGTTCTGTCGCAGGTCTGCCAGCAGCGGGAAGACCGCGGCAAGGGCAACAGCCAGCGTGACGGTGGCGGGGATCAATGTGAGCCACAGGGAGTCTTCAAGCGGAAACCCTTCGCGGGCGTGGAGGTCGAACAGGCGGACGGTCCAACTGACGACGCCCAGCCGGGCGGCGAGTTCAAAATCCTGAAACGCCAGCAGGAAGACGACAGCGGCTATCGGACCCGCGCGGCGGCCAGAGCCCTGCAGCCACGCATCCAATTTCTGTTTGAAGGAAACCCGTGCCAGCCGCAGGCAGTGGCTCGCCGAAGGCGACAATGGCGAAGGCGGCGAGAACCAGGCCAGCAGCGTGGCCAGCGGCAGCAGCTTCGCCCCGACAAGCGTGGCATAGAGCAGTTCGTTCCACGCTGGATGCTGTGCCAGCGAAAACTCGAAGTCTCCGTAGGCATAGCCGACCATCAGGTCTGGTGTGGCCAGCAGGACGGCCAGCATGCCTGAGATCCACAGACGCAGCTCGCGCGATGCCCCCAACAGTGTGCCCCGCAGAGCCGTGGCTAACCACGTGACCAGTCCACACAGGACCAGCGCCCGGGCCACACACACCGCGCACTGCGGCAGCAGGGTCACGGCAGGTTCTCCGACTCCAGCCACCGCAGGCACGGTTCGCGGAACTCGAACAGCGGCGCGAGGTCGGTGGCGGTCTTGAGCCACGGGAGCATTCGGTCGACATCGGCCGGGAGCGCGGCGGTGACCAGTCCCAATGGCACCTGCCGGGCCTTGGACCGGGCCAGCGCCAGCTCGGTCTCTTCGGACAACAGGAAGTCGATGAGTTTTTGCGCCCCCGACAGCCGGCGCGTGCCCCGAATGATCGCCACGGTGTTGGGGATGGCGATCGTCTTTCCCCGCACCCGCACCGGCAGCATCCGCACCGGCTTCCCGTCATCCAGGGCGACATGGAAATCGTCGGTGTCGGTCCAGCCATAGTCGCAGATTCCGTCCGCGACGAGGCTCATGACGCGGCCATTGCCCGGCACCAGGTGCAGTTTTTGCTCCAGCGCGTGCCGCTGCCAGGCTTTGAGCGTCTCTGGCCCAAACTCCTGCCACAAGCAGACGTAGTGGGTCAGCGTGGTGCCAAACAGCGGCTTGGCGATCGCCACGCGGTCCAGTGGCCCTTCTGGCAGTTCGCCGAACTCGGGCGGTGGCTCACAGTTCGTGTTGATCATCTGCACCCGAAACCGGGCGGCAAACCCCACCCAGTGCCCCTCGGGGTCTTTGAACGGGGCAGGAATCCGCGCGAAGCCCGAACCTTTGTAAGCCAGCAAGGCTCCCGCCCGCTGCAGCTCCATCGTCCCCAGTTGTTCGTTGTTCCAGAAGACGTCGCACCGGGGGTGATCCTTCTCGTCCAGCAGCATCCGCACGAGGCTCAGCGACTTCGTGGCTTCGGTGTCGAAGCGAATGGTGACCGGAATGCCGGTCTGCTGTTCAAACCGGCGCAGCACGGCTTCGCTGTAGACGGCGTCGTGCGCGCAGTACACCACCAGACCCTGGCTGGAAGTCTGGCTGGAAGTCTGGCTGAGAAAGACACCCCAGCCAACCACGAGGCTCAAAATCACCGCGGTCACCAAGGGAACACGCGTGATTTTGGCTTTGAGAGGCACCGTAGAATGGGCTTCTAGCCCGTCCTCGGGCGACAGGCGCTTCCATGTTGACCACGGCCACGGAAGGCCGTGCTACGAAACTTCAAAACGGCCTAATCCACATAAATCGTGACGCAGGTGATGTTGTCCTTCGAGCCGCCCTCCTGAGCGGCCTTGACGATCGCCTCGGCGGCTTCCAGCGGGTCTGCGTTCGAGGTCAGCAGGTCGATGAACTTGTCGTCGCTGACGCCTTCGGAGGCACCGTCCGAGCACAAAACGAAGCGGTCGCCGATCTGCATGTCGTAGGGCTTGGCATCCGCGCCGTTGCTGCCTTCCTTGCACCCCAGGTAACGGTACAGCATGGTGCGGTAGCGGTGTTTGGCAGCTTCCTCCTTGGTCAGCGTGCCGGCATCCAGCAGGGCTTCGGCAAGCGAGTGGTCGCGGGTCAGGCGTTTGATTTCCTTGTTGCGAAGCAGGTAGGCCCGGCTGTCGCCAATGCCGCCGACGTACAGGTTTTCGCCCACGCGGACGCCAAGGACGATCGTCGTCCCCATGTTGTGGTAGTCGGGGTCGAGTTCGCTCAGGGCCATGATCTCGCCATTGGCCTCGGTGACCGCCTTGTCGATCGCCTTGACCACTTCCGGCTGCGGGTCGCGAACGAAGTCCAGCATCTGTTCGAGCTTCTTGGGGACGATGTCGACCGCCATTTTGCTGGCGGTCTCCCCCGCCAGTTGCCCGCCCATGCCGTCAGCCACGACGAAGTACCGGCCGCCGTCGTCGACCAGACAGCGATCCTCGTTGTTCTCCCGGAAATTTCCGGCGATCGACACCACGCCCCATCGCAGCTTCTTAGACACGTCCGTAGCCCTTTCGTACGGCAACTGCTCCCCTTGAGAGCGTCAGTTTACCGAGATCGCACACAACGTACACGGCCCTATCCGGTTTTAAGCCCGGCGTTCTTCTTGATCCTTCAGACATGTGCCGGCGGGCAGACAGCCTGGAACAGATCCCGCACCCCCAATGTGTGGGGTGACAGGAACAGCTCACCCGCCTTGAACCCGGCTGACGTGCCATAAAACCGGTTTTGCCCCTCCAGCGAAAGGAAGAGCGACTCCTTGGCAGGAGGGAACTGCGTACGGTAGGCCCGTACAGCTTCCAATTTTATCTGCAGCGTATCTCCAATATCCACGACAAAATGCCCGGCAGACGGCGGGATTTCAATGGATGACAGTCCCAATGGGTACCAAAGTTGCTTTCGGACGGTATGCACGGAAAGACCGTCAAAATCGGCGTCCCATTTGGTCAGCCGCGAGTAGAACACGGCCGCGTCCGTGATCTGAGACGCCTGCCAGTGGTCGGGTGAGGCCAGCGGGGTCTTGCCCGCGATGCCCAGCACCAGATGAGGTTTGTACTTGCGCAGGATCTTGGCCAGGGCCACGCGGGCTTCAAAACAGTCGAACAGCCGCCGGTTGGGCAGGTCCAGCGTATGCCGGACATGTACGCCCAGGATTCGGGCGGCCTCCGCCGCTTCCGCCAGCCGCACTTCCGGCCCGGGGCTCCCAGGTGTCGGCTCGCCATCGGTCAGGTCGACAATGCCCACCTTGTAGCCCTGCCGCACGAGCATCGCCAGCGTGCCACCAATGGCGATCTCGACATCGTCGGGATGCGCGCCGACAGCAATCACGTCGAGTTGGTCGGGCGGCGTGGACACGGGGGCGTTCTCGATGTTCGAAGACGGATTTTCGAGGGGGTGTGGAATCGACATGCGGCCAACATCAGGCGATCACGGGCAGAACCACATTTCCGCCGACATCGGTCAGGCGGAAATCTCTTCCATTATACCGGTAGGTGAGCTTCTGGTGCTCCAAACCCATCAGATGCAGCAGCGTCGCATGCAGGTCGTTGACGCTGACGCGGTCGACCAGCGCCTTGTGGCCGATCTCGTCTGTCTGTCCATGGTGCGTGCCACCCTTCACCCCGCCGCCGGCGAGCCAGTAGGTGAAGGCATGTGGGTTGTGGTCGCGGCCGGTGCCGCCCTTCTGCACCAGTGGCAGCCGCCCGAATTCGCCGCCCCACACGATCAGCGTCGAGTCCAGCAGGCCCCGCTCCTGCAGATCGGTCAGCAGGGCCGCAATCGGCTGGTCGGTCTCCTGGGCGAAACCGGAATGGTTGGCCTGGATGTTCGTGTGCCCGTCCCAACTGCGTTCGTTCTCCATCCCGCCGCTGTAGATCTGCACGCAACGCACGCCGCGTTCGACCAACCGCCGGGCGATCAGGCATTGCTTGGAGAAATGCGCGCATTTCGGGTTGTCGAGCCCGTAGAGTGACTGCACGGTGGCCGATTCCTGAGCCACGTCGATCGCGTCGGGCGCGGCCATCTGCATGCGGTAGGCCAGTTCGAACGATTCAATCCGCGCCGCCAGTTCGGGCTCGCCGGGCGTCTGTTCGAGGCGGTGCTTGTTGAGCCGCGCCAACAGGTCGAGCTGTGCCCGCTGCTGGCCGTCGTTCATTTCCGGGCTGCGGATGAGGTCGTCGATTGGCGCGCCCTGGGGCTTCAAGGCGGTCCCCTGGAAGACGCCGGGAAGGAACCCCGCCCCCCAGTTTTGCGCATGCCCCTTGGGAATGCCGCGGCCGAGCGTGTCGTACATCACGACGAACGCCGGCAGGTTCTGGCTCATGGAACCCAGTCCGTAGGTCGTCCAGGCCCCATAGCAGGGAAACCCCATCCGCGACATGCCGGTGTTGATCTTGAACAACGCTGGCGAGTGGTTGTTCGAATCCGACCAGCACGAGTACAAGAACGCCATCTTGTCGACATGCCGCGACAGTTTCGGAAAGATCTCCGAAACCCAGGTCCCGCTCTCTCCATGTTGCGAGAACTTGAACGGCGACTTCATCACCGGCCCGGCTGCGCCGGCGAAGAAGCCCGTGTTCTGGTCGAAGCCCGGCACCTCTTGTCCATCGCGTTTGGCCAGTTCCGGCTTGTAGTCCCAGGTATCGACGTGGCTCGGCCCGCCATTCATGAACAGCCAGATCACCGACTTGGCTTTGGCTGGAAAATGCCCGCTGCGCGGCGCGAGGGGATTGAGCGACTCCGCCGCCTGAGCCACGCGGCTGCCACCCAAACGCCCTTCCTGTTGAAGGAGGGCCGCCAGGGCCAGCGTGCCAAACCCCTGACCGCCGCGGCGCAAGAACTCACGGCGCGAGGCGAACGCATCTGGTTCGGCGAAAACAGGCAGCATGGCGACACTCGCAGGACGGCGAAGTCAAAGACGGAAAATCTTTGGCTAGACTAACCGTTCGGCGGGCGGGAGAAAAGCAAACGGGTTGCGCGACGACCCGCGCGTGGCCCGGCTGGGTGATGACGCAAGTGCCATCCACAGATAATACAGCGATAGAGCCCGCGGATTCACGACATCGCAATTCCATCAAGAGCACAGACACCCATGATTTTGGGTGATGATGGGCGAAAGACGCGATCGACATCTTCGTTACCTTCGTTTGCTTCTGTTTAAAAAATTTGAACAGAAGGGAACAAAGGAAACGAAGTTGGTGGGGCATGAGTCTCCGAGTGTTCGACGGAGTTGACGCGCAGATTTAATGGGCTGGCTGGGCTGTGTGCCAATCCGTGCGTGAATCACTTCACGGCCACGCCCGTCTTCGGATTGACCTTCAGGTTCAACGCCTCATCGTCCTGGATGAAGAAGGCAAAGCCGTTGAACATCTCATCGAAGGTTTGCTGGCCGTAGGGCACGGTGCGCTTGGGGTCGGGGTTGTAGGGGTTGAAGGCGGAGTTGTCGTAGTGCGCCAGTGCCTCCAGCTTCGTTCCCGCGGGCAGTCGCTTGGTGCCCGGCGCGAATTCGTAGGCCAGTTGCCACTCGAAGTTGTAGTTGGGAATTTCCAGCAGCGTCTCCCGCTTCTGGCCGGGTGCCTCGGCGAAGAACGTCATGTCCCGGCCGCGGAGATGCATGTGGGTGAACAGTCCCAGCAGCGTCACATCATTCGACAACACGTGGCTCACCGTCACCGGAAACATCGCCCGCCCCGGCGTGATGTTGAGCCGCCCGGTGTCCAAGACCATATGACGCAGCGACTTTTGAACCATGCCCTTCGGAAACCGCAGACCGACGGAAATGCGGCTCTTTTCCGGCTTTCCCGTCGAGGTGTAATGCACCTGCAGGGCCAGCACGGCGAACTTGGGAATGCGGAACGCCACGCCGTTGTTGAAGCGGCTCACATCCATCGCCTGCCCGCCCGGCACGTACCCCGTGATGAATGTCTCCTCGCCGGCCCCATTCTGAGTGGCATACGCCATGTTGCAGTGGTGAACCACAGCCGGGTTGTCGGGCAGAATCTCCACCGCCTCCACCCAGGTTTCGTTGAAAAAGATGTGCGGCAGGATCACATACTGATACGGGATGTAACCCTGCGCAGGAACGTCGAAGTTTTGCAGCATGGTGATCACCATGTCGGGTTCGCCAATCCGCCATTTCCGCGACGGGAACTCCGGTGGCTTGGGACTCTTCGCGGGATCGCCCTCGGCCATTCCCGTTTTCACCCAGGCCAACAGCGTGCGGCGCTCCCGCGCCGTCAACGAAGGGTCGTTTTGAAACTTGCCGTGCCGCGGGCTGGCGAACCAGGGCGGCATCCGCTGGTCGGCCACCACTTCCGCCAGCATCTCGCCCTGGCTCCGTGCGTCCTCGTACGTCAGCAGCGAGAAGGGTGCGGCGGTGCCCGGATGATGGCAGCCGGCACAGCGGGCATGCAGCAGCGGAGCAATCTGCTCGTGAAACGTCGGCTGCAGTCCGTCCGCGACCAAGCGTTCCGCGGAGATCAGGCAACCGTCAACCGGTGTCTCGCTCACGTTGATCGGGCGACCCGCCAGCAGGCTCTCGAGGGCCGCCCGCAGATCTGCGTTGGTCACATCGGGACGCGTGCCGCCCAGCCGATGCTGGTCGTCGATCCGCCCGCGGTACACCAGGCTTCCTTTGCCATCCAGGACGACGGCGGTCGGCGTCCGCTCGGCACCCAGCGCCTTGGCGACACTGCCATCGGAGTCCTTGACGAACGGAAACTCCGCGTTGAACTCGAGGGCCTGCGACGCCATGTCGCGAATGGTGTCGTCAGCCCCGACATTCACGGCGACCAACTGCACGCCGCGGGCACCGAACTCCGCATCAAGCTCGATGAGCCGCGGCAGGTACTTGCGGACGAGGGGACACTTGGTGGTGGTGAACACGAAGACAAAGGCCTGGTGTTCCCCGAGGTCGCGGAGCGACCGGTTCAGAGCCCGGATGTCCTTGAACCGCAGGTCCTGAATGGTGGACCCAATGGGCACCGCCGACTCGGCCGCGCGTCCAGAAGTGGGGGCAAGAGCCGCGAGACACAACAGGAGGGCCGCAATGAGGAGGGACCGCATTGGTTGAATCCCGTGGATTGAGCGGCGTCAGGCCAATGAATTGCAAATTTCAGAATTGAGGTCACCGACAAAAGTCGGGCGTCTCAGTTTCATGGAATTTCAAATTTCAGACTTCAAATCTCACAGTAAAATGTCTTTTTGCGACATCAGGCCTTCCGGGCGAGAGTTACATGCTTCGCTGCGGAGGCGTGGCCGATTGTTCGAAGTGGTCGCACAGACTGTGAAATTTGAAATTTGAGATTCACTTTTGTCGGACACGTCAGAGTTGAGTTCCAAGATTCTTTGAAGCATCAGCGTTCCGGCCGGGCCACCTGATACCGTTTCAGCTTGCGGTCCAGCGTCGAGCGTTCGATTCCCAGGATTTGCGCCGATTGGGATTTGTTCCAGTGGGTCTGCTCCAGCACATTCAAGATGTGCTGTTGTTCGACCGCTTCCAGCGACATTGCCGCGAACTGGACACCGGCCACGATGCTGGAACCCGGCAGCTCACGCGGCGGGCGATGGTTGGAGCGCAGCTCGTCGGCCAGGCCCAGTTCCGAAAGCTGGATGTCGTTGGGTCCCACATAGTCCGTGGCGCACAGCACCACGGCGCGCTCCACCGTATTTTGCAGCTCGCGGATATTGCCCGGCCAGTCGTAATCGGTCAGTTTCTCCATGGCTCTGGGCGTGAACCCGGCCAGTTGGCGGTTGGCTTTCCGGGCGTAGCGTTCGAGGAAATGCAGCGCCAAGACCGGCACATCCTGCATATGCTCGCGAAGCTCGGGGACATTCAATTGCACGACGTGCAGCCGGAAGTACAGATCCTTGCGGAAAGTCCCCTGGTCGACAGCCCGTTCCAGGTCACGGTTGGTGGCTGCCACCACGCGGACATCGACCTGCACCGGTGAGCCACCGCCCACGCGTTCAAACGGATGGCCTTCCAGAACGCGCAGGAACTTGGCCTGAATCGCGAGGCTCATTTCGCCGACTTCGTCGAGCATGATCGTGCCCTTGTGGGCCTGCTCGAACTTTCCAGCCTTCCTCCCCGTGGCTCCCGTGAATGAGCCCTTCTCATGCCCAAACAGTTCGCTTTCCAGCAGACTCTCCGTGAGGGCCGCGCAGTTCATGCACACGAACGGGTTCGACCGCCGCCGGCTGCTGAAGTGGACCGCGCGGGCCACCAGTTCCTTGCCCACGCCACTCTCGCCACGGATCAGCACGGCGGCGTCGGTGGGGGCAATGCGGGCGATCTTGTTCTTGAGTTCCTGCATCTGTGGACTGTCGCCCACGAGTTCGCTTTCGACGCCTAGCTGTTCCCGCAGCTTGAAGTTCTCGTCGCGGACGCGCACGAGGCCGACGGCCATCGACTCCTGCCGCCGCATGTTGTCGAGAGCCACGGCGCACTGGTCGCCGATGGCGAGCGTGAACTCCAAGTCATCCGGCTCGAGCTTCTTTTCGGGATCCGTGGAGTAGAGGTGGATCAGACCGTAAATGGTTTTGCCCATCCGAATCGGGGCGCAGATCACGCTCTTGGCGTGGATCTCACCCAGGCTGTCCCGTCCGATCAACCGGCTGTCGTCGGCCACGTCGCGGGCCAGCACGGCTTCACGGCTGGAGAGTACGATCCCCGAAAGATGGTCCGAGACCTTTTGGTAAGGCAGATCCTGCTTGCCCTTGTACGCGATCACGGACAGTTGGCCAGGAACCGCCACTTCTTCCGGCCCGGCCGGCGAGGTCAAAAGCAGCAACGCTCCAATGTCGGCGCAGGTGCCGGCGGTGACGCCGCCCAGCACCACTTCCGCCAGTTGCTGGGATGTGCCGGCCGCGCCCATGTCGAGCGCCAAGCGGTAAAGCTGGGCCAGTTCGCGACTCGTGCGATCGCGGCCGGGCGGTTCCGACTTGCCTGAGTACCGGGTGAAACCACGGCGATGGATGATGGTCGGTTCGTGGGCCGGCGGTGGAGCGTCCAACACATTGTCGAACTGCACCGTACCAGTACTCTCGGGCACTTCCTGGTTTTCAGGAGTGTCGGGGAAGGCATGCGCCAAGTCATTGGTGTAAGCCAGGTCGCACGGGCCAATCTGAATCAACTGGCCGGGACGCAAGGGAACTTCACCCACAACGGGTACATTGTCCAACAGGGTGCCGTTGCGGCTGCCCAAATCGCGCAGCCGCCATTCGTTTCCCTGTTGGAAGACTTCGCAATGGTTGCGGCTGCAGACATCGTCATGCAGCACGATCCGGTTCGAAGGCGCACGCCCAATGGTCATCATCTGACCCGGCGTCAGACGATAAACATCGCGCCACTTGTTGCCTTCCCTGACCACCAGGTAAGCAATCATGAAATCACTCATTCAAAAAAACCGCAAGTCGGCGCATGCCCTTTCACACCGACGCCCGCCGCATCACGCAACCGCCTGAACCACTGTTCGAAAACCTCACTCATCCGCAGACCAAACTTCATGGTGGCACCAATCAATACGAAAAAACCCTCGAATTTCCGCAGATCTCAGGAAGATGACAGGTGACGACCGAGGGTGGGTAAGTGTATCATATTGCACGGGTTCAACGAGTACTCACGCGAGATAAAGTATACGGGCTGCCCCCCGATCCTGATACGCCACATGGCAAAACTAGGGCAATCCCTGCAATTCACGCTGCCACCTTCCATCTTTTTCCAACTCTTTGCAATGGTGGTAGAAATTTCTTACCAAGTTCTCTTCCTTTCCCTGACTCTGCTCACCTGAAACCAGCACACCGACCGGTGTGCTGTTTGGAGATCACTTCATGCCCCCTTGGACTGGCGGACCCTGCCCCGAATGCGGTGAAGACATGCCCGGCCGCCTCGTTCACTGTCGGAACTGCCGGGCACTGTTAAACACCGACTTGGAATCGGACAGCGTGGAAATTCCCGCCTTCGTGCCGCTCCAAGAAATCGACAGCGTGATTGACCTGCCCGCCCGCGGGTTTTACATCTCCTGTCCGCAATGCGACCGGGAATTGCGCGTCAATCGCAAATATCTCGGGCGACACGTCGAATGCGCCGCATGTAATGGCAGCTTTGTGTTTGAGTTCGAAAATTCCCGCATCGAAAAAATCGGCTTCTACGCCGATTGCCCCCACTGTCAGCAACGCCTGCGCCTCTCCAAACGCTATGCCGGCCAGAAGGTTGCCTGCAAATTCTGCAAAAAGAAAATCCGGCTGTTGGAAGAACTGTCTCCCCCAGCCGGAGCGCAATGACACTCGAACGCGAAATGTGACTGGCGGGTCATTTTCCCTCTCCAGCAATCTTAGCGCGGACAGCCCATTCGGCAACTGCGAATTCGTCGACTTTGGCTTGAGTTTTGCGGCCCCGCCGCCTGACAACCGTTGCAGGCGGCAGAGCCGATCTAACTAGGCCGCATGGGCAGTCCTGTTTTGGCTCAAGGCCGGCAGGTGCTGGATCCTCGAACCCCAGCACCCGCGATGCATGGCTAGCAGCCTGACAGACTACTTCTCCTCGGCTGGCGGCGTGGCTTCCTTCGCGGTTGGCTTTTCGGAATCGGCCTGCAACAGGCGTTCCACAATCCCGGACAAGATCGTCTCGTTGACGGCACCGACCACCCTGGCTTTCAGATTGCCCTGCCGGTCGAAGAACAGCGAAGTTGGCACCGCGCCATAGTCGGGAATCTGCGACAGGGTCTGGTCGTCGGTCAGGGCGCAGGGATAGTTGATTTCAAACTTCGTCTTTGCCGCCTGGATGAGTTTCAACGCCTTCTCACCCTCCACGTTCTCCGTGTTCAATCCGACGATCTCAAACCCCTGAGCCTGGTACTTCGAATAGGTCGCGACCAGGTCGGGCAGTTCACGGCGGCATGGCGGACACCACGTGCCCCAGACATTGACCATCAGCACCTTGCCTTCAAACCCCTTCTTCGTCACGGGTTTTCCCTCCGTGTCGGTCAGGTTGAAGTCGAAAGCGAACGGTTCGGTGCTCTTAAAGATGCGGTCGATGGGGCTCAGCGCCTCTTCCGCGCTGGACTCGGCGGCATCCTTCGAGTCCATCCGGTTGCGTCCCTTCTCGCAGCCGGCCGAGATAGTCGACGCAAGCAGCAGCACGACCAGCCAATGTCGTCCGTTCATCATGACCCCGCTTTGAAAGGTGTCTCCGCCACAATGGTGACGGAGTGGATCTGCCGGAAACGCGTGCTGCTGTCTCTGTCCAGTCGTGCAACTATTTCTCGTCGGCGGGCTTCGCGTCGGTCGGCTTTTCGTCGGTCGGCTTTTCGTCGGTCGGCGTCTTCTCGCCTGCGGCAGCCGCTGGCTGAGGCGATTCCTTCAACATCCGCTCGATGACCAGTTCCAGCGTGACTTCGTCCGCCATCCCGATCAGCCGGGCTTTCAGTTTTCCTTCACGGTCGAAGAACAGCGTGGTTGGCACCGCGGAAAAGTCTGGAATCTGCTGGAAGGTCTTTTCCTCACCCAGGGCACAGCGATAGTTGATGTTGTAGGTCTTCATCGATTCCTTGATCAGTTCGTTCGCCTCGTCACCAGTCTCGTTCTCGGTGTTGAGCCCCACGACCTCAAACCCCTGTGGCTTAAATTTCGTGTAGGCGGCGACCAGGTCGGGCAGCTCACGCCGGCAGGGCGGGCACCAGGTGCCCCAGACGTTGACCATCAGCACCTTGCCCTTGAACTCCGCCTTCGTCACAGGCTTACCCTCGGTATCCTTCAGATCGAATTCGAAGGCAAAATCCTCCACGTTTTCGAACAGGGTGTCCACCCGTTCGACAATCGCCAGCCGCTGCTTCTCACGGGCCAGCGCCAGCACCTCGGCGAACCCGGCGTGCTCCCGCAGGTTGGCAAGATCCTTGTCCCTCTGAATCAGCGGCACATTGGTCCAGCCCAGTTCGACCGCCTCTTTGAGGGCCTTCAAGGCGGGCTCTGTCTGCTTTTCCAACGACAGCGCGCAGGCCTCGTTGTAGATCGTTTCCGCGGCCACCAGTTTGAACAGCGGGTCATCCTTCACCTTGGCGTCTGCCGCGACGGCCTGATGCAGGTAATCGGCGGACTTTTTAAACAGGGCGTAGTCGGGCTCCCCGGATTCCGTCTGACGGGCCTTGCGCTGCATCAACATGGAGGCCTGAATCAGCAGCTCGGTGTTTTTGGGGTCCTTGGCCAGCGCGGCCAGCAGGTCCTTCTCCCGCTTCGCCAAGTCGGCCTTTTCAGAATCTGCCTCGTTGCTGGCAGGCTCTTCGGCCATTTCCTCTTCAACTTTGGGAGCCGGCAGCGCGACTGGCACCTCAGCCTGCGCCGGCGGAGTCTTGGCCACGGGTGGCACCGCCGGAGCGGCCGGTTTGCTCGCCTCAGGGACCGGTGTCGCGGGTCCGCATCCGATCATCCAGCCCGCCAGCAACAGCATGCCCAACCGCAATCGTCCGCCCATGATGACCCCTTTGATGGTTTGAAGTCCGTCCGCCGGTGGCTGCTCAAATCGAACCGTACAAATCGTTCCGTGCAACTGGCTACAAATTGAATTCCTTGATCTTCCGGTACAGCGTCCGTTCGCCGATTCCCAGCATCTCAGCCGCTTCCTCCCGTTTGCCCTGGGTCAGCTCCAGCGCCTTTTGAATGTAAAACTTTTCCACATCCACAAGCGGCTGCCCGACCAGTCCGTCGAGACCCGCCGCGGCCGACACACTGACGTCCTCGCGCGTCGGCCGCATGGGGGGAATGTCATCCGGCAGGTCATCAATGTCCAGCAGGCCGTCGAGATCCACCACCACCATTCGCTCCACGACATTCCGCAACTGCCGGATGTTGCCCGGCCAGTCGTACGCCGCCAGCGAATTCCGCGCGCCCTTGGAAAACCCCTCCAGCTTCTTGCCGTGGCGGTTGATCATCTCCTTGAGAAAATGATCGAGCAGCAGGGCGATGTCCTGCTTCCGCTCGCGGAGCGGCGGCAGGATGATGTTCACCACATTCAGCCGGTAATACAGATCCTTGCGGAACGTCCCACGGGCGACCATCTCCTTCAGGTCGGCGTTGGTGGCCGAGACCAGCCGCACGTTCACATGCAGTGGCTCATTCGATCCCACCCGCGTGATCTGCCCGTCCTCCAGCACCCGCAGCAGCTTGACCTGCGTGTTCATCGGCATTTCGCCGACTTCGTCAAGAAACAGCGTGCCGCCGTTGGCGTATTCGAACTTGCCGATGCGGCGGTGGTCGGCCCCGGTGAACGAGCCCTTTTCGTGGCCGAACAGTTCGCTCTCGAGGATGCTTTCCGAAAGTGCTGAGATGTTCAAATTGACCAGTGGCTTGTTCTTCCGCCGGCTGTTCTGGTGAATGGCGCGAGCCACCAGTTCCTTGCCGGTGCCGTTCTCGCCCTGAATCAATACCGTGCTGTCGGTGGGAGCCGTCTGCTGCAACTGCGTGATCAACCGGTGCATCTGCGGGCTGTTGCCGATCACCCCTTCGAAACCAAACTTCTCGTCCAGCCGGCGGTTCAGCTCGGCCGTGTGCCGGATCAAGCGGATCCGTTCCGATGCCTTTTCCACCGCCAGCCGCAGCTCATGAATGTCCAGTGGCTTGGTCAGCACGGTGTTGGCCCCATGCTGCATGGCGGTCACCGTCGACTTGATCGTGGCATGCCCGGTGATCTGAATCACCTCGGCATCCGGCAGTTCCTCCTTCGCCTTGCGGATAATCGCCAAGCCATCGACATCCGCCATCCTCAGATCCGTGATGATGACATCGAAGGAATCGCTCTCGATCAGCGCCGCCCCGCGGACCCCGGACGTGGCCACCACGCAGTCGTAGTTGCCCATCCGCTCCAGGCTCTCCGCGACCGTCTCCGCATGCGCCTCATCGTCGTCGATGATCAGCACACGGATTTGAACGGACGGCAGATCAGGCTTCTCGGGGGCGGACATGACACACGGGTGTGGGGCGGAGACCGAATTTGATCTACGCAGCATCCCCGCTCAATTTGCATTTTGCAAGGTGCTGGGGCGTGCGACGACGTGGCGGGAGGGCACTGGTCCTCCAGAGCCGCGAGGGAAGATCGACGCCGGGTCGCGCGAATGGCTCGGCAGGCATTTCTTCCTGTGGGCGCTGCGTGCATGGGAGGGCCGCGCCACTAATCACATCCCAGATCCGCGAACAGCCGCGAGTCGCGACTCATCGTCTCCGTGGGAATGCACAGCGCGTCTGACACCGCCAGGCACAGCCGCCGCCAGACATCGTCCTGGTCAATCAACCGAATGTCGTCATCCGTGATGAAGTTCGTCGTACGGATCGTTCTGACGAGCGCAAACACCGTGGCACACTTCCGGGGGATCCTCGTTCTCCAGCGTTTTTGCAGGAACGCCGGCAGCACCAGCATCAGGACGAGAGCGGTCCACACGCCACTATCCTCCAACACCTGCGACATCGACGACGGACCAATTCCCTTCCAACGAATGACCGTGCTGACGGCCAAAGCGGTGAGAATCAGGGAGACGATGCAAAGCAGCGTCTGAACTCTCCGCGAATAGGCCAGCGGGGGAAGTTCCCAGCCCAGCCGCGTCCGAAGGTCATTCCACGTCGCCTGGCATGGTGGCAGAAGCAGTGACTCCAAGGGTGTTCGCGGACCGATTGCTGCCCGCGGTTGACCAGAGAATTCGCGCAGGACCGTCCGTACCCGGCGAAAGATCCTCACATTGAGGCAGACGCCCGACCGCCGCGCGGCCTCCATGCGGCAGAGCAGATCATGCAATCCGCCCAGCGTGATATCCCTCCCGCCAGCGGCAATTTCCGGCAGGGTGGCATCGGGAAAGGGAAATTTGAACCCCTTCTCCAACCGAAACCGAATGTCGAGCCAGTCGATCCCCATGCACGCCCTTTTCGTTGGGCCAGATTTTCACTTGGCGGCCGGTTTCGGCACCACTTTTCCAAACACCATCACGTCGTCAAAATTGCCGGTGTCGTCGAATGAGCCGATGCCGATCTGGCCCCATTGGAACGTCTTGTCCGTGGCCTGCATGACCGGCTTGTGCATGTTGTCGAAGTAGATGTCGATCGATCCCGACTCCACTTTGCGGACCACGCGGGCATGATGCCACTTGTCATCCCACGGCGTCCCGTCGGTCGAGACCGTCGAAATCTTCTTCCGTGGCTCAGCATTCACGATGAAAATCTGGTTCGCATGGTCATCGGCTTTCTGTCCGAAATGCACATAATAGAAGTGCGACGGATCCTGATAACCAAAGAACAGGCACAGCGACCGGTGCGGATAGTCGCGCGCCGTGGACTGCAACTTCAGGTCCAGCACGCAGTCGCTGACGATCACATCCTTGAGCATCGCGCGGTTGTGCGGCGACCGCACCGGCGTCGGCGTGGCGATGTGCTTGAACTGGCTGAACACATGGTTCTTGCCCTGCTCCGTCAGCATCCACCCCTCGGCCGCCGTCGGCACCCAGCGGTCTGTCTTGCCCGACTCGAAGTCGTCTCTTAGGACCAGCGGCAGCCCGAGCAGCTCCTTCACCTCCGCCGACTTGGGCTCGTCCGCCCACAGACTGGGGTTCGGCCCGAGCACGGCCAGCATGAAGAAACTGAATGCCGCCCGGCAAACTGTTCGTTTGAGTGACGCAAGAGACATAAATTCATCCCCGGTAACGATGCCCACAGGCCGCAGCCGTCCGGAATCATGGGGACGGCACCCACCGCGAATCTGTCGCCGTACCTTACCCGATTGGAGCCAGCCACGGCAGGCATTCGACAAGGTCAGGCACGCTTTGAGCAGGTGTTCCGTCGCAGTTCTACAGACCAGCGCGGCGATCACAAACCAAACGCCTTGGCGTCGAACTTCAATTCCCCCTGGGCCACCTTCCCGGCTTCGATAGTCACAGCGTACTTCTTGTCGAGGTAGCCGACACGTTCCTGCCAGACGATGAATTCGTGCTTGCCAGCGGGCAGGTTCCGGATCTCGAACTCGCCTTTTTCGTTGGTCGCGGCACCGAAGGGATGGTCCTTCACCAGATGATGAGCGGTCATCCAGTTATGCAGGTCGCACTTGACCGGCACGGGATTGCGTTCGGATTTGTTATAGTCCTTTTTGATCCCCTTGCGCTCATTCGCTCCGATGGCGACATTGAATTCATCGGAACGAATCGGCGTGGCGTGCGTATTGTGGGCGAAGAGATCGGCGTTCAGAATGAGCAATGGCTGACCCACCTGGATGAACAAAACGTGTGGCTTGAACTGGCAGCCACCCTGGTCAAATATCACCGGTGCGGCTGGTGGAACTGCCTTAAACCCAGCAGGGGCCTTGTCCAGATACACAAACACATTGGCAATGCCGCCGGTGCCTGGATCGACCATGAGCGTTTCATTGGGGATGACCGCTGCGCCACAGACAGCGATAGCTCCGATTGGAGCCAGCTTTGGTGCCGGCCCCTGAAGCAAAATGGTTCCCTTGAGGGCTCCAGTCGCCGGCGGCAGCGGAACCGCCGCCTTGTCTTCGGCATAAGTGATCGGTGTCTGGGCGATGGCCAAGGTCAGGGCCGCGTCGGCCGCGTCAGCAGTCCGGCGGTTTGCGAGCCACATGCCGGTTGACACGGCAACCAGCGCCAGGGTGCCCGCCAAGACGAAATTTAACGGGTGGTGAGCACATCTACGCACGGACATCTTCATCGGACAATTCCCCTTGGTTGGTCATCCGCCATCAGTGGAGCCACATCCACATTTTCACCGCGTTCGTGCGAGCGTCAATCCACGTTGCGGGACTTGCTATCATCTCCTGCAAGACTGGCCCCACGCGGGACGCAGGACAAATCCATGTCATCTCCGGCAAGCTCTTCGATCTTCCGTTCATTCGGCCTGTGGGCCAGCCTGGCGATGTTTGTCGCGGTTGTGGGGCTGGTGACTCCTCCAGCCGTTCATGTCTGGCGGATCCAGCAGTTTCGAGCCGATTTGGCCGAAGTTCGGGGACGAATGACGACCGAGCCGGTGGTGCCTGTCTGGCTCCGGCAAGTCTTGGGCGAGGCGGCGTCGGTCAACTTCGACCGCGTTGTCGAAGTGCGTGCCTACACGAAAAAAGTGGACGATGTCTGGGTCCGGCGGCTGCAGCAGTTTCCGCACCTCCATTCCCTCTATTTGAATGACACCAGCGTCGGCGATGCAGGCCTGGAGTCGCTGCAGGACCTCGGGAAACTCCGCGTGTTGCAGCTTCCGGGCACCGCCATCACGGACCGTGGCTTACAAACCATTGCCAGCCAATGGCCCGATCTTGTTGAACTGCGCGTCGGCCGGACGCGGGTCACCGATGCCGGGCTGCGGCATTTGAGCGGCATGAAGCATTTGCAGGCCCTGGGACTGCTGAATGACAACGTCACCGACGACGGGCTGCTGGTCCTGAGCGGCCTGCCAGAACTCAACGATCTCTACTTGTCGGGCACGAAAATCACCGACCGTGGACTGTGGCAGCTTTCGCATCTGCGGCTCAAGGAGATCCGCCTCGGAGACACCGCCATTACCGACGCCGGCCTGGAATTCCTGCGGGCGATGCCGCTGGTGTACATCGACATCGGCATCGAAAAGACGTCAATCTACGGCCGTTGGCGACTCCGGCAGCAACATCGCAAAGCCGAGATCTCGACCGATGATTTCAGCGAATGGGAGCTGATGGACGAAGAGGAGCCGACTGAATTTTTTGAGGTTATCATCCGGTAGGCGCTCAGCCCGACTCAACGTTGTTGTCACGCCCGCTCAATGGGGAACGCCAAAACTTCGTCCAGACTGCCAAACCCACCGGCCACCATCACCAGCCGGTCGAAGCCCAGAGCCACGCCGGCGGAGTCCGGCAAGCCACGCTCCATGGCCTCCAGCAGGCGGTTTTGCGGGGCGAGCGGCGGCAAACCTTCTCCCACGCGGCGGGCGGATTCCACCTGCATGCGGCGACGGAGTTCCTCTGGATCGGTGAGTTCGGTGTAGCCGTTGCACAGTTCGATCCCGTTGACATACAGCTCGAACCGCTCGGCCACCGCGGGTTGCCCCCCCTGCGTTGGACGCACCCTGGCAATCGCCGCCTGCGAGGCGGGATAATCGCACAAAAATTCCGGACCAGTCCGCCCCAGCCGTGGCTCAACCCTCTCCCCCAGCAGCAGGTTCAGCCAGCCATCGCGATCGTCGGCCGACATCGTCTCGGGCGTGGTAATGCCCAGCCCACGCACTGCTTCGACAAGCTCGGCCGTGCTGAGTGTCACCACGTCCAAACCAGTGTGCCGAATGAACGCATCGCGGTAGGTGACCCGTGTCGCGGGAAGGGATGCGGCTCCCGCCGCGGCAAAGACCGTGGCGACAAGCGCCTCGACCAACGTCATCTGTTCGAGGTAGGTGTCGCCCACGCGGTACCATTCGAGCATCGTGAACTCGGGGTTGTGCCGTGAGCCACGCTCGCCTTTGCGAAACACCTTTCCCAACTGATAGATCGCCGTGGCTCCCGCCGCCAGCAACCGCTTCATGCAAAACTCGGGCGAGGTCTGCAAATACAGACTTTCGCCGGACAATCCGCCCCCTGGAACTTCAAAACACTCCAGGTGCGGGTCGACAACCGCGTCGCGGGACAACAACGGCGTTTCGACCTCGAAATACCCCCGCGCATCAAAGAACCGCCGCACAACCCGCAGAAGTTCCGCCCGCAGACGCAGGGCTTCCAGTGTGGCCGTTGGTTGAAAGGACATTCGCCAGCTTTAAATGGAGAGAACAGAGTGTCACGGCTGAAGTATCCCCCCGTGCCCATGATTCGCAAGGACGTGAGAGCAACCCGGCCAAACACAAACGGCCGTCAGCGAATTCGCCAACGGCCGTATGAAGTTGATTCAGCAACCATACCGCTCAGGACGGCGTCATCCTGGGGATTTAGAAGTCGCCGATGATTTCGGAGTTCGCGCGGGTCAGCAGTCCGACGAAGGTGCTGAAGTTGATGCTTTCGCTGACGAACCGCACGCTGCCGTCAGCCATGGTGACGTGAATCCCGCCTGTGTGGAAGGAGTAGGCCTGGCTGGTTCCCTGCACGCCATAGGCTCCGTTGGGGTAGGATTCCGCACCGACATCGTAGCCGTTCGTGGCGTTCATTGGCGTGGTGCCGTACAGCGCGGTGCCGTCAGCCTTTTGTCCAGCGAAGAGCGAATCGCTGGCCGGGCGGCACCAGCCGCCGCCCTGAACGCGGTTGCCCGGCAGTCCGCCGACTTGCTTGCCCTTGCGCCACAGGGCCGGACGCCCCGAGGATTCGAGGAAGCCGATGGTGTTGGAGAGGCCGTCGAGGCAGTCGGCCATGCGGGCGTCGGTGTTCTGCGGGAACAGGCCTGGATAGTACTGATTGGCGGCCGACGTGGGGTCGGTGAAGAGCCCGCCGAGCACAAAGCCGGTGACCAGCGGAGCCACGCTCCGGTCAACACCCTTGTTCAGCACATAGCCCGAACCGGCGACAATGGTGGCCGAGTATCCGCCGGGGTTCGACACCGGATCCGGGTCGCCGTCCTTCTGCAGAGCGAGCGGATCGGACGGGCATTCGTAGGTGGGAACGCGGGTCCCGGTCACGGGCAGGTTGTTGACGTGGCTCCAGGCGAGCTGCTGGTTGAAGAGGTTGTACATCGGGGCCTGGTCGACGTACGGCAGCAGGCGGGAGAACCCCGCGATGCGGACCGAACCGGTGGTCGGCGGGCGGTTGCTCGAGGGCAGGTGCCGGAACGTGTCGTGGAAGTTGTGGGCGGCGAGCCCCAGTTGCTTCATGTTGTTTTTGCACTGCGAGCGCCGTGCGGCCTCCCGCGCCTGTTGGACGGCTGGCAGCAGCAGGGCCACCAGAATGGCGATGATGGCGATCACCACCAGCAGTTCGATGAGGGTAAAGCCACCCCGCGACCGGTTCAGTTTGCGGGCCAGTGAGTTCTGCAGACGACGCATGGTTTTCTCCGGAATAGATTTGTAGCCGCTAAAAGATCAATGAATTTCTTGAGCGAAGTATCGAAGTCGCCCGACACCAGTCGGTCGTAAATCAGGGGTTCAGATCGAAGGCGGGAAGCACTGTTTCACCTTCGGCCTCGACATGGGCTGTCAGTTGGCCGGGCTGGCTGTACCTCTCAGGCAGCCGGTTAGGGCCGCGCGAGTCGCCAGCCAGCGGGTTCCAAGTGATCGTGACGTCGTAGTCGCCTGGAGGGGCACCATCGTTGCTGCTCTTGGTGCCCACCTGGAAGCCACCGCCTGCGCCCGTCGTCGCTGTCGGACGCACGGAATCTGGAAACGACTTGTCCTTGGGATGGAAGACCAGATTGGCCCCGTCGATGGGCAGCCCCTTGAAGGTGACCGAACCCGCGACGGGCTGGACCTTTTCCCAGGCGGACGGCTTACTGCAGCCAGCCAGGGCGAGCGCCAGCAGAACTGCCGAAACAGCGGCATGACGCGAACGGAGATTGAGCATGTTCTTCATGGCTTGATCCATCAAATTGTGGAGGAACGCGGGGTCAGCCAGCGCTGGAAGCCCGGGTCAGGGCGCACCGCGATCTGGAGGAACGCGGGGCCAGCCAGCGCGGGAAGCCCGGGTCAGGGCGCACCGCGATCGGCAATGACCAGACGAAAGTTCTTAAAGGGCAAGAGGTTCAGCCGCGCTTCGACGAGCGGCAGGGGAGGCTGCGACATGAGAGCTGGCACGAGGCTGGCCGGTCTCCCGATGCATGCCTTCAGAGGCAACAACAGGAATCGACGCCCACGGTGAAGGTCGCTGGTGGCATGGTGTGTCGCGGCGAAGCGCATCGCGCGGAACTCATTCGATTCACCCTTCAAAAACAGCGTTCAGCCAGGCAGGAGCTGACTGTAACGCTCGAGTTCACCACAGCAGCGTCTGTATCAGTTTTGACGCATCTGCTTGACAGAGATAATAATCGTCATTTGCATGGTGAATATTAAATATTACTAACTCAGTGTAGAATAATAACCCCCATAATGACCGTCAAGTTGAATCTTCATCTTTTTCAGATGTGCCGGATTACGCGTGTTTGACGCAAGAAAATACAGCACCGCCGCAGACGTCTGCCGAGCCACGCTGTGCCTCGATCAACAGGCGAAGCCGTGAAGCGTCGAATGCCCTGGCTGGCTCGGAAGTGGCGGGCAGGAGCGAAGAGGCTCCTCAGCCGGCATCACGGCTTGAGCGACTGGCAGCCGAGTGGCAAGGCCTATGGCACAGCCAGCAGAGAAGGGCACGGAACCGAAAACTACGGGAACCAGCGATCGTCCCGTGGCTCGCCCGGGAACCCTGCCTCTCAGATCTCAAAGGCCTTCGGTCAGCATCTCGTAAGCGTGCTTTATTCCTTGCCCGGCCCTAAGCCGCGGGATTCCACAGCCGCAAGGCGGCCTGCGAGGCGTCGGGGTTTGGCTGGACACGCTGGTCGTAGACTTGCGTGAGGAAGTCGGGAAAGGCGAGCCACGGGCCGGGGTCGCGATTCCACGACTGTACCAGCGTGGTGAAAAAGTTCATCTCATATTGAGCCACGACCAGATCCTGCACTTGCTGGATCGGGTCGACATCCGCGGGCGTCCATTGCCGGGGGCACAGCCGGTAGGCCGGTTCTTTGCCGGGACGTCCGTATTCGGGAACTTCATAAAGAATCGCCAACTCGTTTCGGGGCATCATCTTGGCAGGGAAGACGCGGCACGCCACTGGCCGGTCGGCATAGATCCCGCACGCCGCCCCGACGGGCGGAGTCCCATCGCCTTTGCCGTTGCTGTCTGGGGCTTCCCGCAGAAACCGGCAGCGCGTCGTGCCAGGGAACTGGTCGCTGGGCACATGCGTAAGGCAGAGGACGAAAGGCGCGTCCGGCTCGTCGTCAAAGTACACATGCGGCGCATAGTTTCCGGCGATGCTGCCGTCGGGGTCGGCCCAGCGGCAGACGAATTCCCAGAAGCTGAGCCCTTGATGGCGGACAATCTGCAGGACATCGGCTCCGGTCACCGGCACGGCGAACGAGCGGCAACAGCCGGCATGGCAGCCTTCACAGAGGCTCATAATGAACCGTTTTCTAAGTGAACTCCGGATAGTGCGCGTGCGCGCAGACAAAACCTGCCTGCGAATCAATATCGGCAAAGTCGGCACAGAGCCCCAGACAATTCGGCTGGAGCACCCTGAAAAGTGAAATCAATATTCTCCCGGAACCGCACATCGGTCGCGCTGGATTTGGCCGTTGCCCGCCGCACCCGAAACACGGGATTGCAGCCCTGTTTCAGAAGCTCCCAAAAATCCTCAAAAAACTCCCCTTCCCCTGCCGAAAATATTTAGTATACTTTAGTTCATAACATGGCGGTGCCCGCACTCGTGACCGCAGTGTCGCAGGCGGTTAAGATGGCGTGGCGGGTTCGCAGCGCGGCAAGTTGTGCAGTGTTGCACGGGGTTTTCAAGCCTCACAATTGTATTCGCAGACGGTCGACGAAGCGGCAGGCATCAAACATCAGGTGGGAGATGGCAATGGCGAAGGCAGCGAAACCCAGCAAGGCGGCAACCGAAAACCAGGACCAGAAACTGCTGGCCAATGCCCTGGGGCAGATCGAGAAGGCGTTCGGCAAGGGCTCGATCATGAAGCTCTCGGACGCCGCCTCGATTCCCGTCGAGGGGATCCCCACGGGGGCGTTGTCGCTGGACATCGCCCTGGGCGGCCAGGGTCTGCCTCGAGGCCGCATCATTGAACTGTTCGGGCCGGAATCCAGCGGCAAGACCACGCTGGCGCTGCATGCGATTGCCGCCGCCCAGAAATTGGGCGGCATCGCCGCCTTCATCGATGCCGAACATGCCCTGGACCCCGCCTGGGCCAAGCGGCTGGGGGTCAATCTCGAAGACCTGCTGGTCAGCCAGCCGTCGCACGGCGAAGAAGCCCTGCAGATCGCCGAGATGCTGATCAAGTCCAACGCCGTGGACATCATCGTCATCGACTCGGTGGCGGCCCTCGTCCCCAAGGCGGAACTGGACGGCGAAATTGGCGACACCCACGTCGGCCTGCAGGCCCGCATGATGAGCCAGGCGATGCGAAAGCTGACCGGCGCGATCGCCCGGTCCAAAACCTGCGTGGTGTTCATCAACCAGATACGCGAAAAAATCGGCGTGATGTTCGGCAGCCCCGAGACCACCCCCGGCGGCCGCGCCCTCAAGTTCTATTGCTCGGTGCGGCTCGACATCCGCAAGGTGACCAATCTGAAGGATGGCGAAGTCACCATTGGCATGCGGATGAAGGTCAAGGTCGTCAAGAACAAGATCGCGCCCCCCTTCCGCGTCGCGGAGTTTGACATGCTGCAGGAAGGCGGCATCAGCCTCGAGGGTGACGTGATCGACATGGCGATCGAAGACCACATCTTCGACCGCAGCGGGACGTGGCTCAGCTACGGAGACACCAAGCTCGGCCAGGGCCGCGAAAAGGCCCGCGCGTTCCTCAAGGAAAACCCCGCCGTCATGGACGAGATCATGGGAAAGGTGAAACTCGCCCGCCTGAAGACCATGCCCTCCAATCTGGCCCCGGAAGATGCCGCCGAGGAGGACGACGAGGAAGAACCCGAAGAATAGGACCGAGAACACAGCAGCGTCCGGTGTCGTGGGACCGGACGCTGAGTGTGGATTTCCGGCGGCATCGCGCGCCGCCAGTTATGTCCTAAACAATTGCAAATTTCAGATTTCAAATTTCACAGTCTGTCCCACCGCTTCGAACTGTCCGCCCATTTGCTGCCCGCAACGCAGCTCACGTGGCTCGAAGTTTGGACAGTCCATTGATGATCCGAATCTGCCCCATGCTGGTGAGGCGACCAGGTAAATCATTTTACTGTGAAATTTGAAATCTGAAATTTGAAATTTCGTTCGCCGTCCGGCAGAGCCCTCTTCGATGGAAATGCGAGATGAATTGGCTTGATGTCGCTATCATTGAAATCGTTGGACACATGCTGTGATGCGTGAGCTTTGAGGATGACATGAGCCACCGCCTGCCGACGCCCGCCGTTTTTGCCCTGCTGTTGGTGCTGTCGCCGGTGACGGTGGCGGCCCAGGACGATTTGGGGGCGGCGATCAGCCTCCAGAACACGTTCACGCGCGTGATTGAAGAGGCGGAAGGCTCGGTGGTCAGCATCTCCCGCGCCAAGGTCCGTTCGGCAAACGAGCCTCAGATCGAGCAGTTCGACCGCCGGATGCCAGACCGCCTGGAAGATCAGATCAAGTCGCCCGACTTCATTCCCAACGCCTTTGGAACCGGGATCGTTGTCGACAAGAATGGCTTGATTCTGACGGCCTACCACGTGGTGCGCGGCGGTCCGATCGACCAAAGCACCGAGGCTCCGTCGCAGTTGTTGTATGTGCGTCTGGCAGATCGGCGAGGATTCAATGCGCGGATCTATGCCGCGGACCCCCGCAGTGACCTGGCTGTCCTGAAAATTGACGCCACCGACCTCAAGCCGATGAAATTCGACGGGCCGGCCGAGCCACCCAAGCGCGGGCAGTTTGTGATCGGCTTGGGGAATCCGTATGCCATCGCCCGCGATGGCACAGCCAGCGCCAGTTGGGGCATCATCGCCAATGTCGGCCGCCGCGACGACACGGCGGACAAAGAGCTGGACGATTTCGAGCAGGGGAAGCGGCAGACGATTCACCACCTGGGAACTCTGCTGCAACTGGACATGCGGCTTGACCTGGGAACGAGCGGTGCGCCTGTGTTGAACCTTCGCGGCGAACTGGTCGGAATGACCACTTCTCTGGCGGCGATCGCCGGCTATGAAAAATCGGCGGGCTTTGCCATCCCGTTCGACAACCGCATGAAGCGGATCATCGAAGCCCTCATCAGCGGGCAGGAAGTCGAATACGGATTCCTTGGGATTTCGATGCCGTCGAACGTCACTGTCGAAATGCTGGAACGGGTGCGCGCGGTGGTTCCGGTGGATGGCGCGGCACGATTTCGCGATGTCGTGGGAAACTCGCCGGCCAAGGACAGACTGGAGCGGGAGGACCTGCTGTTGTTCATCCGCCGCAAGGGCGAAGCGGTGTCGGAGCGACGGCCGATTCGCGGCCAGTCTGACGTCATGCGCGAGGTTGGACTGCTGCCCCCCGGGGAAACGGTGGTCTTCGACATCTGGCGGAACAACCAACTGCAGACGGTCGATGTGCAGTTGGGAAAGTGGCCGGTCCTGGATGACGAGGGGATCGTCGCCACCCGCCGACCACCCGGCTGGCGCGGCCTGCGCGTGGACCATGCCACCGCCCGCAACCGGTACATGCCCGAACGCGATCTCAATTTCAACCGGCGCGTGCTGGATGACCGTTCGGTCCCTCCCATCCCGGCCGGCGTGCTGGTGACCGAAGTCGATGCTCAATCCGCCGCGGGCCAGACCGAAATTCGCCCCGGAGACCTGATCGAGCGCGTCAACCGCCAGCCGGTTTCCAACCTCCGCCAGTTTCAAGAACTGATCAAGGGCCTCGACCCGGCGATGCCGGTCACCTTGTCGCTCTCCAACGACCGCACGATTCAACTGCCGGCAGAGCCGTGAGCGAGGAACCCCGATCGCAGATGAAGAAGGCCGCGTTAGACGCCCATCCGCACCAGGGGGTCTGGAGGACCAGAGCCCTCCCGCCACGCCGATCGACAAATGGAAACAACCGGTTTGTCGCAGCGCATCACCGGACGGCTTGCGCCGTGCCGCTCAAATGGAGATCCTTCGAAAAAACCGGGTCGCCGGTTGCTCGCGGCTCTGGAGGACCAGAGCCCTCGTGCGCTTGCACGTTTGTTGAATCGGCGGGTGAAAGTCCCAGCCAGGAGGTTTAAGTTTGATCCTGTAGTCGACCGCAACTGCGTCGCCGTGAGGCGGGGTGG
>JAKFUF010000057.1 GCA_021732845.1 Planctomycetaceae bacterium
GAATACGGGGGTGGGCGGCCCCATCGGCGCGGGATTTCTGGGGGTCGACTACGAACCGTTTGCGGTGCAGACGGCGGGGCAACTCCCCCGGAATGTCACCACCACGGTGGAATCGCCCCGCTATAAGCGGCGGCTCGGCCTGCTGGGCCAGCTTGAAGGCGAGTTCGCCGCGAATGGCGGGGATGTGGTCGTCGCCGATCACAAGAAGCTCTATGAGAAGACTTCAAAGCTGGTCCTGAGCCCCGATGTGAAGGCGTTTGACATCGCCGGCGAATCGGCGGAGACCGTCGCCAAATATGGCGACAGCCAGTTTGGCAAAGGCTGCCTGCTCGCCCGGCGGCTGGTGGAATCGGGGGTGACGTTTGTCGAAGTTCGCGCCGGGAACTGGGACACCCACGACGATGTCTTCAACCGCACCAAAGCGCTCTCCGCCGACGTCGATCCGGGCATGGCGGCGCTGATCAGCGACCTGAAACAGCGGGGCATGCTGGAGCGCACGCTGGTCTGCTGGATGGGTGAATTCGGCCGCACGCCACGGCTCAACCCCCGGACCGGCCGCGACCACTTCCCCCGCGCCTTCAACATGGCGCTGGCGGGTGCCGGCATCAAGGGCGGCCAGGTGATCGGCAGTACCAACGCCGATGGCACATCGATCCAAGACGACCCGGTAACGGTGCCGCAGTTGTTCACCTCGATCTGCAAGGC
This sequence comes from Planctomycetaceae bacterium, assembly GCA_021732845.1. Lineage (GTDB taxonomy): Bacteria > Planctomycetota > Planctomycetia > Planctomycetales > Planctomycetaceae > JAKFUF01. Next base: position 706 of record JAKFUF010000057.1, read on the forward strand.
CCTCAAGGTGGACGCGACGAAAGAGAACATGAGCCCCATCGGCCGCCCCATCAAGATTGTCGATGGAGGAGAACCGGTGGCGAAGCTGTTTTCGTGAGGCTGCCTGGGATGGTGTGTTCCAACCAAGGCTTGTTCTTGGTTCAGTGAATGTCAGATTTGACGTTTCCGACAAAAGTTGGGCGTCTCAGTTTGACGGAATTTCAAATTTCAGATTTCAAATTTCACAGTAAAATGTCTTTTGGCGACAGTCGATTTGTGGGGCGAGAATCATGCCCGGTGCTGCGCTGAGATGTTGCCGACCAGGCGGAACTTATCGAAGGCTCGATACAAGTCGATACAAGTCCGCTCGGGATCGCAACAATAACTGTGACATTTGTCTCCGTATCCAGGACCGCGGCAAGAATAACTGTCGACTTTTGACAAGCCATACAGCCAATGAGCCGGCGGGCCTTAGCCGGCCTTAGCCCCCGGTCGGGGGATCATCGGAAGACGCCAGCGCCACGAACCGGACGCTAACGCGTACCGGCTGATGAATCTGCCCTCAATCGGCGTCCATCCTAATCAACTTCACCATGTTATTATTGCCGCGATCCCCAGCAGCGAACGCCATCAAGGACAACGAATGAAGTAGTTGGTGAAGTCGACAGGCCTGGCAAAACGGTGCGGGAATCGTACGGTCATAAATTAACCACGAATCTTACGAATTTCACGATTGATCAACCGGCAAGGCTTCGCGGGTGACGGAATCCTGCACGTTGTTATTCGTGGCATTCGTCTTATTCGTGAAAATTCGCGGTTCCCCCTTCTCGTTGCCTAAGACCGGCCTTCGGTTAGCACCTTGAAGCGTGCTTTATTCTTTGTCCGGTTCTTGCCGGCTCTCGCCGAGGCTGGCGGACGGCGACTGGGTGACGCCCTCTACTTCAATCCGGCACGATTCCACGCGCCAGGTGAAATTGATCTGCCCCTCGCCGGCGTCGTTCTTCTTGGTTTCGCTCTCATCGCCAATGATGAGCCCCACGATCAGGCCTCCCTTGTCGTCCAGCTTCAGTGCGTCGGCCCGCGTGATCTTGATTTCGACGGTGCCAATCGGGTTGGCGATGGTCTCCAGCGGCATGGGCTTTTCGCCCGCGAGGCTCAGCACTTCGATTTTCTTGGCAGGTCCCGTGATCTGCAGCGTGATCCGGCATTGATCCACCTTCATCGGCAGCACGGATTCGGGAACCTGCACCCGCAGCCACGAGCGCCCCATCCCCTGGCGTTCGTTCCACTCATCGCGCTGGTAGTTGTAGGGCGACGACAGGCCGACATTTTCCGGCCCGGCAATGGAGCGAAATTTCAGGAATGGCGAGGGAATCTTCACTTGCGTGCCGGCCGGCGTGCGTTCAAACCGCAACGGCACGCTCACCAGTGCCGCCCCGCGCACCTGCAGTTCCTGGCCAAAGCTGAAGTCGGTCTTGAGCGGCGCGGTCCAAAACAACAACCGTGGCTCAGCCCAGATCAGCGTGTCCGCCTCGCTGATGTCCATCATCCGGACGCGGCTCAGGAACTGTTGAAGAACCTCCTGCCGACGCCTCTGCTCATCGGTGAGCAGGCTCCCGGCGATGTAGGATTCGGCGGCCTGCACGTCGCCGCTGCCCGCATGAAAACTTCCGTCGGGCTTGAGGACGGTCGACATCCGCCGGCGTCCCGATGCGGCGATCATCACATCGCTGATCTCCGTCAGCCCGGCCGCATGAAACCGGCCCACCAGTCCGTCAGGGCCAAACCGCGCCGTCACCGTCAGCGGCTCCGGAAGCCGCACCTGCGACGAAATGGTCGCGAGCCGCACCCCCGCGGGCAGGTTGAGGTTCTCCCACTTCCAGGCGTCCAGGTCTGTCCAGACCAGCCGCCGCGTGGTCCCCTCCAGGCCGCTCATGTCGGGAATCAAAATGCCGTGCGCGCCCGAGAGTGCCGAGGCACTGCCGTTGGGGCTGTAAATGGCCGTTGTTCCTTCCACCACCAAATCGGGATTGTTCGGAGTCGCTTCAATCACCTGCAGCGTGGCGACCGTCGGAGGAATCGACCCGCGATTCAACTGGCTGACCCCCGCCAGGCCGGTTGCCGTTGCCAGCGCCAGCAGGCTGCCCCACAGCCCGAGCCACTCCAACTGCTGCCGGCGGAGCAGCACAAGACCAATCCCCAAGAGCCCCGCGCAGAACGCTCCCAGCATCAGCAGCACGGAGGCGCGCGAGGGGATCTGATAGCCGACCAGTTCTGTGGTGTAGGTCCGCTGAGCGGGCAGGTTCAGCAATGGCGGCGAATGGCGTGTCAGCAGCCGCGTGGCGAGGTCCGCGCCCGGTGGCTTCCCCACGAAGCGGGTGTCATCCAAGCTGTTGGGCGGCCTGCGATCCGTAGGCTGACGTTCGCGAATCCAGGCGGCCGGACCCACCGCCGTGTACATCACCGTGCCGCGGCCGTAGGGCTGCCAGAACGCCGCCGGCCAGCCGTTTGCCGTGTGGGTGACCTGGACATCATGCGGAATGACCCGGACCAGCGGAACGGGGACTTCAAATTCTTCCCGCGGCGAGGATTCGCCGCCGGGCAGGGCCGCCCGGACTTCGACGTCGGTCAGGTCGACGGAATCGATGATTTCGCAGGCAAAGGCATCCTGCAGTACCGCTTCGACAGTGCTCTTTTGCAGCCGGTCCAACGGCAGCCACAGGGTGCCGCCTCCCTGAATCCAGTTGCGAAGTGCCGCCAGGCCAGCCGCATCATGCTGGATCTGGTCGGAGGCGAGGGCGAGCTGGTCCAGTGTGTCATAGTCTTGCGGAGAAGCGGGCAGGAAATCGTCGTTCAATTGCGAGACACGCCGGGGGTGATCCTTGGCGAATCGCAGCGCCACCAGCATCTCATAGGTCAAATCCAAATCGTCCGAAGGCGAGCCAGCATGAATGTAGCCGGTGGTCGAACTCCCCAGGGCGTGGTCCAGCGCCTGCATGGCCGTGTCGAGAATTTCGCCGTCGTCGCTGCGGCGCAACATTTCGCGGCCGGAGTCGTCCAGAAAGACGGATTTCAATTCGAGCCGCGACTGCGATTGTGGAATTGTCTTGGGGACGAGAAACGGGTGCGAAGTCACCCGGTGTGCCCCCGCCGGGACCCAGGCCCGACGGCCGTATTGAAGATTTGGCTGGCCCGCCACAAAGATTGCCGAGAGCAGGTCCACCGGCGATTTGGTGGGGTTCGCCATGTCAAGTTTCAACTGCGCCCACCTGCCGGGCCGGAACGTGCCCGCACCGGTCGCCCGCCCCCAACTGGCGAGGTAGGGCTCGGTCCGCTTCCCTGTCACCGCGTCCCGTGGCTGAGCCCAGGCCACCGAGGCACCAGCCCCGACCAGGAAGACAGCGCCCAGCAGGTAGGTCCAGCGGAAGAAATGCAGTGGCATCCGTCTCAACTCCGGTCATGATTTTTTTTGCCGACCCGCTAAGATAGCGTGACGCACGCGAATCTTCACTCTTGAGCCACGGCAGAGCCACCGCAACCATGGAAACGAACACGCTGACGGATGTCGCCGCACGCAAGACACAGATGCGGGCGCAGGCTCACGAGAATCGCAAGAACCAGGTCGACAAGGATGAGGTCAGCCAAAAAATCTGTGCCAAGTTCATGTCGCTGCCCGAATACGCGGCCGCATCCACGGTGATGTTCTATGTCGATGTCCGCACCGAAGTCCGCACGCGGCACAACCTGCAGGAAGCCCTCGGCCACGGCAAACGGATCATCGTTCCGTGGTGCAACACGGATGGAGAGCTGGAGCTGTTCTGGCTGCAGGACATGGCCGAAATGGCGGTGGGGATGTACAAGATCCTTGAGCCACGGGAAGAGTTGCGGAGCGTGGCCGAACGTCACATCGACCCCACCGAACTCGATCTCATCATGGTGCCCGGCGTCGGTTTCGACCGGCGGGGCGGCCGGATGGGCCACGGCAAGGGCTACTACGACAAGCTGCTCCAGCACGCCCGCCCGGATGCGCCGCTGGTGGCCCTGGCGTTCGAGTGCCAGTTGTTCCCGGAAATCCCCATGCAGTCGCATGACATTTACATGGACAAGGTGATTACCGAGGCGGCTGTGTACGAAGGACTGGGACGGTCTAAAATTGCGTGATTCAGATTTCATCCGTGGCTGAGCAGCAAGAGCCATCCCCAGCGTCCTCCGTCCCGCCTCACGCCACATGATCGAAGTTGAAAACGTCGTCAAAACGTATCGTCGCGGGACGACGGATGTTCGGGCCTTGCGCGGCCTCGACTGCAAAATCGCGGGCCAGACACTGACGTTTATCGTTGGTCCCTCCGGCAGCGGCAAAAGCACTTTGCTCTATCTGCTGGGCTCGCTGGACCAGCCCAACAGTGGCGAGATCCGCGTGCAGGGGCGGACGCTTTCCAAGATGACGCGCAAGGAACGCGATGCCTTTCGCCGTCACGAGGTGGGGTTCATCTTTCAGAACTTCAACCTGCTGGGAAATCTCAACGCCATCGAGAACGTGCTGATCCCCTTCTTGCCGACGGGAGTCACCATCGACCAACGGAAAAACGCGCAGTTGATCTTGGAGCGTGTCGGCCTGGGCCAGCGGCTGGACCATCGCCCGCACCAGATGTCGGGCGGCGAACAGCAACGTGTCGCCATCGCCCGTGCGCTGATGAAGCGACCGCTGCTGGTGCTGGCCGATGAACCCACGGGGGAACTGGACAGCGAGAGCGGAGCGGAAGTCTACCGCTACCTGCGAGAACTGCGGGAAGAACATGGTTCAACCGTGGTCATTGTCACCCACGACCGGACCCACATCCTGCCGACGGACAGCTTGTTGTCGCTGCGGGATGGGAAGCTGGCTTGATGAAGCACCAGCAGGACAATGCCGCCTTTCGCGCCGCGCCGCCAAACTCTCGGCGCGGCCGCCGGCATGCCCTAATCGATGATCTTGTTGATCTGGTATTCCACGATTCCCCGCGCGCCGGCGGCCTTCAACTGGGGGACGATCACCCGCAGGAACGATTCGTCGACGATGGTGTTCACATCGACCCAGTCCGGATCGGACAGCGAGGAAACCGTCGGCTTCTGCAGTGCCGGCAGTTGTGCCAGCACGTCGTTCAATTCCGTGCGGCGGACATTCATCATCAGGCCGACTTTGCCTTCGGCGGCCAGGCAGGACTGGAGCATCAGCGCCAGGTTGTCGATTTTCGATTTCTTCCAGGGATCGGCGTAGGCCGCGTGGTTGGCGATGAACCGTGTCGTGCTCCGCAACACCTCGTCGATGATCCGCAGGTTGTTGGCCCGCAGCGAACTGCCGGTCTCCGTGACCTCAACGATCGCATCCGCCAGTTCCGGCGGCTTGACCTCCGTGGCTCCCCACGAGAACTCAATCTGAGCCTCGACGCCGTGCTTTGCCAGGTACGAGCGGGTCAGGCCCACCACTTCGGTGGCGATCCGTTTCCCCTGCAGATCCTTGACGGTCTTGATGGGAGAATCTTCCGGGACGCAGACGACCCACCGCACCGGGCGGCGGCTGACTTTGGAAAACATCAGCTCGCAGACTTCGTGAACGCTGGCATTGTTTTCCAGCACCCAGTCATGCCCCGTGATCCCCGCATCCAGCACACCCTGCTCGACGTAGCGGGCCATTTCCTGGGCCCGGATCAAGAGGCAGGAAATCTCGGGATCGTCGATTTCTGGGTAGTACGACCGCGAGGGAAACTTGATGTTGTAGCCGGCGCGCCGCAGCAGTTCGCCTGTGGATTCCTGGAGACTGCCCGCGGGGATGCCGAGTTTCAAAGACATGACTGAGGATTTTCGATTTTCGATTGAGGATTTTCGATTGCGGTTCTGGCGGCCCGAAAAGACTTTCGAGCGCTCGCCAAGCCCCAATTGAGACGGATTGTGCCCCAAAACACAATCGAAAATCCTAAATCGAAAATGTCACTCATCGGCCATGAAGAAGTATTCGGCAAACTGGTCGGCCGCGATCACCTGGAGCGGGGCGGCGGCGTGGAGGCCCGCGCCATTGGACGATTTGGCGGCGGGTGTCACCGCGCTGCCGCGCGTGCTGATCAGCACGCGACGGGTGGGGCCTTCGAGCCTCGATTCGAGGCTGTCGCACAGGTGATTGAGCCCCATCGCCGGGCCGGCCTCAACCAATCCCAGCAGTTCCAGCACGGGATCAATGGCCAGAGCCCCGGCCAGCCCCTGCCATTCCTGTTCCGTCCGGCCGCTGACGCCGAGCGACAGGCGGGATTCGCCCGCCTGCCGGCAATGCTCCAGACAGACGGTGGCGGCAAAGCTGACGGCCGTCTCCACCCGGGCCAGTTCCTGGGGCGTGGGCCGGTCGGGAAGGTACAGGTCGACAATAAGCTGCAGGTCCTGGTCACGGTTCTGGTGAAACTCGCGGACCATCAATGTGTTGCGGCGGGCGGTCGTCCGCCAGTGGATGGCCCGCGGGTTGTCGCCCCGGCGGTACTCGCGCAACTGGTGAAATTCGTCGTCGAACGCCCCCTTCCGCGAGCGGGGCTGCGTCACCAGCTCATTGTTGAACGACGAGCTGTGGTGCCACAGCGTGGTGAGATGTCCGACCTGGGGATACACGATCAGTTGCTGCACATCGCCCACATCGACGACGCGCTCCATCATCCCCATCGGGAACCGGCTGGAAACCTGCAGCGGCCCCAGTTCGTAGAGCCCCCGATACGCCAGCCGGAGCTGATAACTGCCCGTCCGCTGTGACTTCGGCGGCACGCGTGTGAACAGGATGGCCGGTTGCAGATGCTCGCGGGCACTGCGGAGCGAGTCATGGACTTCCATCATCCACGACGCGAACCAGCGCTTCCCGTTGTACAGCGTCAAATCCACGGAGAAGACATCGCCCGCCGACGCCCGTTCGGGGACCACACGGTGGCACCGCGTCTTGCGGAGCATCGTCAGGGTGATGGAACCGTTCAGCACGAACGGCCCGGCCAGCAGGCCGAACACCAGCACCAGCATGTTCGCCTTGCCTAGGAGCGCCCCGAGGAACAGGACGATCATGATGCCGAGAAACACCGCCGCTTCGGCGGGCATGCGGACGTGATAGCCGGTCCAGCCATCCCGCGAAGAGCGGGAACGAACCTGGCCCACATCGTGGGCAATGGTCCACAGCCCCCACAGGATCAGCAGGCTCCCCAAGCCGGGATAGATCGCCTTGGCCCACGGCCCGGCCCACAAGCTCGGCCGCTGGTTGTAAATGACAATCAACCCCGCGCCGACAACCATCAACACCAGCCCCCACCACGGAAACGGCCGCGACCGCCGCAGCGTGGAGGACCGGGTGGAAACTTTGGAATTGGGGCGGGGCAGTTGGGACATCAGTATTGGAAACTTCCTGCTGAGAGCCGGCACATCACAATGCTCTCCCTGAACCGTCAAGGTAAGCAGACAGAATTAAGAACAATATTCCACGATCATTTTGTTGAGGACGCTTCAGGTGAATCGGAAGCTCGGCAAGAACCACGAATCTCACGAATAACACGAATGTAGCTGATCGCCAGAACCACCCAGCTGAGTCAAAAGTCTTTTATTCGTGAGATTCGTCAGATTCGTGGTTCCTCCTCTCTACTTGGAAAACAACAAACGCTCCGAATACATGTGTTGTTCATGTCTATCGCTGGACGGACTTTCTCTGACCAACCGATTCGTCACTCTTGAACCAACGCCTTGAAATCCGCCAAATCCCGCAGCGGGTCCAAGGCGGGGTCGCCCTTCGCATTGGCGGCGAAGGCGGCTTTGTCCGAGCCATCGCGGGCTTGTTTGAGCAGTTCGATCGCCCGTTTGGCGTAGTCGTCGCGTGTCTTCTTTTTCTCAGCATCGGGAACCTGCAGGTCGCGGTCGAGGGCGGGCAGGGCCTGGGCATAGACTCCGGCAGCGTTGAAGTAGGTGGCCCACACATCGGGGCCGGCTTTCGCCGCCGCTTCGGCGTCGGCGACCCCCTCGGCATGGCGGCCCTGCTTCACGCGGGCGAAGCCCCGGCCGTTGTAGCTGTCGCCGTTTTCGGGGTTCTCGGCGATGGCGGCGTCGAAATCCTGCTCGGCCAGCTTGTCGCCCTGCAGCAGGTAGGCCCAGCCCAGGCGGGTGTGCATGTTGGCGGAGGTCGGGTCAAGTTCAATCGCCCGCGTGTAGTCCTGGGTCGCCTCACGGTACTTGCCGATTCTGGCGTAGGCCAGACCGCGGGCGCGGTAGGCGTCGGGATGCGGCGCACGCGACAGTTTCAGGTACTTGGTGAGAGCCACGATCGCCTTGGGAACCTCCTTGAGTTCCAGCAGGGTTTCGCCGCGCAGCCGGTTGACGTCCGCCACGTCGGGCACGAGGTCCAGGCTCGCATCAAAGGCCTCCAGTGCTTCGTCGAACCGCTTCGCGCGGAAGTGGATCTTGCCCACCTCAAAGAAGTCCTGAGCCCGCAGGGTGGGAGAGGGTTCTAAATCGAGCGCGGCCTGGAAGGCTTCCAGGGCCTTGCTGTCGGGGTATTGCTGGGGGTCGAGGGCGTGCAGGCTGAGATAAACGTCGCCCCGCAGCCGCTGGGGCACGGCCCCGCGCGGGTCGCGGTTGGCGGCAGTCTGCAGTTCCGCCAGGGCGGCGGGGAACTGTTCGCGCTTGGCGCGGATTTTGGCGAGATTGATCGCCTGGTCCGGGGAATCGATGCGGACGGTGCCGGCTTCCTTGAATTCGGCCTCGGCCTCATCCAGCCGGTTTTGCTTGAACAGGGCCGTGCCCCGGTTCATGTGAATCGCGAAGCGGAACGAGTCGGTGTCATACACGCCAGCCGCGGCGTCGAACTTTTCGGCGAGGGCGAAATCCTTGTAGGCCTCGTCGTAGCGCTGCAGACTGTGGTAAGCCACGCCGCGGAGGAGATACGACCAGGGAAAATCCGGCCGCATGGCGAGGCAGCCACTGAATGCCGTGACGGCGGCCGAGAGATAGGGCGTGACATCCGCGCCATTGTCCTCCGCGCCCTGGCCGAGCAGGGCGAGTTGCTGCAGGTTGCAGACACCCAGGGCGTACAGTGCCAGGAAGTGATCCGGTTCGAGGTTCAGTGTTCGCTGATAAAGGACAATCGCCTCGCCGTAGCGGCGGTTGACGTTCTGCTCGTGCTGCGCCAGCAGGAAGAAATCGGTGGCGGTTTCGGGCTTTAAAGTCTCCGCATGGACCCTGGCTTGATGCGCCTCCTCCTTTTGACCCAGTTCGTCCAGCAGGACCGCGGCGACCAGCATGGCGGTTTGGGAGGGGGCCTTCTCCAAGTCGCCGCGTTTCAAATGTTCGAGTGCGTCGCGAAGGATGGGCGGACGCTGTTCCGGCGGCAGTTGCCGGGCCTTCGTGCGTTCGGCCACCGCCAGCAGAATCCACAATTCGCGCAGGTGCTGGCTGACCTTGGCGTTCTGCTCTGCCGAAAGCTCTGCCAGAGGCTCAAACGGCTGGCCCCGGTCGGCACCGTACAGAGCGAGAGCGCGGAGCGCCGCCTGGCGGGCCTGCGCGGTGGACTGTTCCAGCGACTCGCCCACCAGGTTGCTGGCGAAGAACCGGGCCTGTTCGACCTGCGTTTCAAAGCTGTTGAAGCGGTCGATGGCAAGCTGGCTGGCCCGCTGCCGGGCGAGTTCTTTTTCGACGGCCACACGGCGTTCTTGAATACGCTTTCGCAGGCCGGCCAGTTGCTGTTCGTCATCGAGGCTGGTCATGGCGGCGGCCAAGGCAGCCACGGCGGCCGGAAGGTTTCGCTGGACCTCGAGGTTGCCGGCCTCGGAGAGCTTTTGCTCGGCATCCTTGCGGAGCGCGGCCAGTCGGTTGTTTTCCTTTTCATCGGCGCGGTTCTTCACCGCCAGGCCGGCAAGCTGAACCTCACCGGTGAAGCTTGCCAGGGCTGTTTCACTCGTGGTCAATCCCGTGACGCGGTCCAACGCCGCGCGGGCCTCGGTCAGTTCGTCCCGGGCCAGGGCCGATTGCGCCGCGTCCAAGTCCTGCCGGGCCTGAGCCTGCAGCCGCGCGACCCGCCCGGCCTCGATCCAGCGGATGCCGATGGTCCCCGCCGCCAGAACCGCCGCGGCAACGCCGCTGCTGATGACCGCCGTGCGGTTTCGCTTGACCCAGCGACGAAGCTGCTTCTGCCACGGCTCGGCATAGGCGCTCGTCGGTTCATCCGCCAGGAACCGCTGCACATCGTCCGCCAGCGCCAGTGCGGTCTCGTGCCGGTGCTCCTTGTTGTGGGACAGCGACTTCATGGCGATGGCGGCGATCGCCGGGCTGATGGTGGGATCGATCGCGCGGGGTGGCTTGATCAGCCCCTGCTCCACCCGCTTGATGATGTCCTTGCCCTTGGTGATCGGCGGTTGGTTGGTCAGCAGTTCGTAAAGGATCGCCCCCAGCGAATACACATCGGCGCGCATGTCGAGTTCGGCCAGGGCTCCGCGGGCCTGCTCGGGCGGCATGTACGAGGGTGTGCCCATGATCGAACCGACCAGTGTCTTGCTGGCGTCGGTGCGAACGTTGGTGGAGACCGTCTGCCGCATCGAGCCCGGCTGCGTCGAACCGGTCACGCTGCCGCTGACCGACTGGGGGACACCGCTCCCCACGGAAGCACTCGACGGGTGGGCGTTCGCGTCCGCGTGCTCATTGACGATGGTTTGCGAGTCCGCCGAGGCATCCTCCGCACCAAGCAACGTTTGATGCGCCTCGGCAAGGTCGGGAACCGTGTCCTGAATCGACGACGTGGCTCCGATGATTTTGGCCAGGCCCCAGTCCAACACGAGGGTCTCGCCAAACTGGCCAATCATGACGTTGTGGGGCTTCAAGTCGCGGTGCAGCACGCCACGATGATGCGCGAAGGCGATGGCATTGCAGATCGACAGGAAGCTTCGAAGGTGGACGGCGAACGCCAGCCGGCGTTCTTCGCTGTCCTTCGGCAGGGCGTGAAAGTTCTCGATCGTGGTGCGAAACGTCTCGCCGCGGACGAACTTCATGGCGTAGTAGGGCGTGCCGTCGTCCTGCCAGCCGAGATCGTAAATCGGCACGATCGACGGATGCTCCAACTGCCCCGTGATCTGCGCCTCTTCCAGGAACCGCTCGACCAGGCCGTCGTCCGAGAGGGCGCGTGGCAGCAGTTCCTTGTAGGCCACTTCACGTTGAATCCGCTTGTCGAGCGCCCGGCGGATTTTGCCCAGGCCGCCGCGGGCAAAATCCTCGCCCAGCTCGTAACGCCTTTGATCCGACTGGAGCGCGGTGCGGTCGGTCGGTTCCAGTGGCTGCACATGGATCTGCATCGTCTGCGAGGGATGCTCGACCCGCCGCGCATCGGGACCGGCCTCCGTCCCGCCGTCCAACCGATGGCGGGCGACGTTGGCCGTTCCTTCATCCCCCACGATGGTGGCGTCGTTGCTGTTGGAACCCGAGTCGGGCAGCACCAGCGTGGCATCATTGGGCAAAATCGGAATCGAGAGCTTGCCGGGCGAGGCATGTATTTCCGTCGCCGCGACCTGTGGCTTGCGGGCCGCTTCGGTCGGGGGAGCCTGACACGGAGTCTGTGGCGTCTGTGCCTTCGGTCCCGCCGGTAACTCAACAAACTGCGGCACCAGTCCGTCGATGGTGTGCTGGTTGGTGGGGCGCTCATTGTGCGGATCCGAGATCTGGGCATCCGGCGGCAGCGTGATGGCCGTGGCCGAACCGTCCGACTCCGATTGTCGCGAGGCGGACCCTTCCACCTGTGTGCCCGGGACAAAGTCCTTCGTCGGGGTGATGTCCACACCCTGAACCAGGGTTTCCGATTCGTCTTTGTTCGGGTCGAGACTGGACATGGAAGATCGTCCGAAGTGCGACAGGGTGGCTGCGGAGCATTTCGCCCTCCGCATCATCGCGCCGCAGCCACGTCATTGCAAATCACGGGGCTGGTCTCGCTGATCTCCTGCCCACCAATGGCGTCTCTCCAGACGAACCAGCACCTTTGGGCTGGGGTACGGGGCCACCTCAATGACCTCCGGCAGGTCAGCGGCCACCGCATCAAAGGTGGCTGCCCCCCGCGGGTCGAGCTGCGGAAAGTCGCCGTCCCCGCTCAAATGAGGTGACCAACCGTGCGCCTTGCGCTGGATTCGGCGCGTGACTGATGCTCGGAGAGCTTCTGAAACTGGGCGCTGTCCACGTCGTAGGCAAAGACTTCGCCCGTTTCGATCTTGTAGACCCACCCATGCAAATGCAGGTCGCCCCGGACCAGTCGCGAACCAACGGCAGGGAGGGTTCGCAGGTTTTCAAGCTGCACCAAAACATTCTCTTCGACCGTGGCGGTCAACAGTTGATCCCCACCCAGGTGGCCATAGTTCTCGCGCATGATGCGGCGGGTGGTCTCGGCGTGCGACAACCATGACGACACGGCCGGGAGCGAGGCCACCTGGGCCGGATGCAGCAGGCCCTGCATCGCCCCGCAGTGGGAGTGGCCGCAGATGATGATGTCCTTGACCCCGAGTGCCGCCACGGCGAATTCAATCGTCGCGGCTTCACCGCCGTTGCCAGCTCCGTGCGGGGGGACAATGTTTCCCGCATTCCGCAGGATGAACAGGTCGCCGGGCCGGGATTGTGTCAGCAGGCTGGGATCGATGCGGGAATCGGAGCAGGTGATGAACAGGGTCTCGGGGTTCTGCCCCTTGGCCAACTGCTCAAACAGCCCCTGCAGTGGCTGGAAGAATGTTCCCTGGAACTGGTGAATCCCCTTGATCAGTTTTTGCATGTTCAATTCGCCTTTCTTGAAGAGCCTGCCGCGTTTCAGATCATCTTGTCAGGGGCCTGGTCATGGTCCTGCCCAGCCTTTGCGAGTCATGTCAATCGCTTTCCGAAGTTCCTCCGCCGCGATGGCCTCGGTCTCCAGAAAGCGCGTTGCCTCCAATAACCACGAGGCAATTTCAGGCTGGCGCAGTTGGTAAAACACCCGGCGTCCCTCCCGGCGTTCCGCAACAAGGCGGTGGGAACGCAGAACCATCAGGTGCTGCGACACTCCGGAATGGCTGATGCCGAGAGCCTCCTGCAGTGAGTTCACATCGCGCTCCCCATCCCGCAGTTCCTCGACGATGCGAATGCGATGAGGATGCGAAAGTGTTCCCAAAAAATCTGCCAGTTCCTTCGTGACCAGCTTGCGGTGGGGCATGATCGATCGCCACAAAGGTCTATACATTCAAACATTTGAATGTTACATATATTGCACTTAATGGATTGACGCGTCAAGAGCGCACTGGCGATCCTGGCGGCGATGCCACTCCGCCAGTCTGGCACCGACGTCCCACAAAGTGGGACTTGTCTGCCTGCCAATAATTGTCCGGTGAACGACGACTTCAGGTGGATCAAGACGCCAACGCCCAGCCAAACCAAACCGCAAAACCCATGAGGCTCACCATGTTGCCGCCGCGATTTTCCCGGATGCTGCTGCTGATCGGCACCATTACCCTGCTGGCCACCGGTCTTGCGAAGGGGCAGGAGGCGTCCGTCTGGAATCAATGGCGGGGGCCGACGCGCGACGGGCTGGTGCCCGGATCGGGCTGGCCCGCCTCGCTCTCGGAAGAATCGCTCACGCGGCTGTGGCGCGTGAAGCTGGATGCCAGCTACTCTGGTCCGATCGTGTCCAGTTCGGCGGTGTTTGTCACCGGAACCGCCGATGGCAAAACGGAGGTTGTGTCCGCGCTGGACCGAAAATCGGGCGCGGAACTGTGGCGTGTCGAATGGCCAGGCGCGGTATCCGTGCCCTTCTTCGCCGCCTCGAATGGCAGTTGGATCCGGTCGACGCCCGCCTTCGACGGCGAAAGCCTGTTCGTTGCCGGAATGCGCGATGTGCTCGTGTCGCTCAATGCCGGGACGGGAAAGGAGCAGTGGCGTGTCGATTTCGTGAAGGAATTTGGCAGTCCCCTTCCGGCCTTTGGATTCGTTTGCTCGCCCCTGCTGGATGGAGATTCACTCTACGTCCAGGCTGGCGCGTCGCTGGTGAGGCTCGATCGGAAGACTGGCCGAGTCCTGTGGCGCGTCCTCAAGGATGATGGCGGGATGATGGGAAGCGCCTTTGCCTCTTCGGTCATGGCGACCTTGGCTGGGAAACGCCAGTTGGTCGTTCAAACCCGCGAGAAACTGGCTGGCGTGGAGCCGGATTCGGGTGACATCCTGTGGGAGCAGAAAGTGCCCAGCTTTCGTGGCATGAACATTCTGACACCGGTGGTGTACGGCGACGGGATCTTTACGAGCACCTACCAGAACAAGTCGTGGCTCTTCAACATCTCGAAATCGGAAGGCGCCTTCACTGTCGCGGAAAAGTGGAACAACAACGCCCAGGGCTATATGTCCACACCCGTCGTGATCGACGGTCACGCCTATCTGCATCTGCAGAATCAGCGGTTGACCTGCATCGACCTGGCAACCGGCGCGCGGACCTGGACTTCGAAGCCCTTTGGCAAGTATTCCAGCCTCGTGGCACAAAAAAATCTGATCCTGGCCCTCGACCAGCGCGGGGAACTCCTTCTGATACGGGCGAATCCAGAGAAATTCGAACTTCTGGGCCAGCGAAAGGTCAGCGAACAGGATACTTGGGCACACCTGGCTGTCTGCGATGAGGAGGTCTTCGTTCGGGAACTCAATGCGCTGAGCGTATTTCGCTGGAAAAAAGTGGACGAAAAATAGCACCAAGCTCAAGGGCAGCGTCCCGTCCCAGTGCTTGACGATTCGCCTATTCGCCCAAGGCCTTCAACCCGGCCTTGATCACCCGTTCAATTGCATCCACATCGTAGACGCAGCCGCCCCAGGTGCCGCCGCTGACCTGCTGCAGCAAGGCCCACAGCCGCGTGTCATTCGGCAGACGCGGGTCGGGCAGAAGCTCGGGAGCAGGCCGCGCGGCCAGCACCTTCGCCCCCTCGTCAGGGGTGAGCCGCGTGTCGGGGCTGCCGACGAAGTTCATCGTGCCGGTCAGATTCATGCGGTCAATGATGATCTCGATCAGGTCGCCATCGCGGAGCCTGCCGACGGGACCGCCAGCCAGGGCTTCCGGCCCGACATGCCCAATGCAGGCCCCCGTCGACACACCCGAAAACCGGGCATCGGTGATCACGGCGACCTCCTTGCCGAACTTCAGGTACCGCAGGGCCGAGGTGATCTGATAGATCTCTTCCATCCCGGTTCCCGAGGGACCCCGGCAGATGAGCACGATCACATCGCCCGCCTGAATCGGACGATGGCCCTCGCGGGCCTTGATCGCGCCGATCGCATCGCGTTCAGAGGTGAACACGCGGGCGGGACCAAGCTTGCGATAGACACCGTCGGCCCCCACCACGGAGGGGTCAATCGCCGTGCTTTTGATCACCGAGCCCTCGGGGGCGATGTTCCCCACGGGGAATGTCACCGTGCTGGTCAGGCCACGGCGGCGGGCCTCCTCGGGAGCCATGATCACGTCATCCGGATTGATCCCGTCCCGTTCCTGCAGCAGTTCCCGCAGGCGCGTGCGGCGGTGCGACTTCTCCCACCATTCCAGGTTCTCGCCCAGCGTGGCTCCCGTCACCGTCAGGGCATCAAGTTTCAGCAGCCCCATCTTCCGCAAATGCAGCATCACTTCGGGAACGCCGCCCGCCAGGAAGAACTGCACGGTGGGATGGCCCTTGGGGCCGTTGGGCAGCACATCGACGAGCCGTGGCACCTGCCGGTTGATGTGGCTCCAGTCGTCGATGGTGGGACGCTTGAGCCCGGCGGCGAAGGCGATCGCGGTCAGGTGCAGCAGCAGATTGGTTGAGCCACCGCAGGCGGCGTGGAACACCATCGCATTGTGCAGCGCGGCGGGCGTCAGAATTTTGCCCATCGTGATGCCCGCCTCTTCGAGCTGCACCACGGCGTCGGCCGAACGTTTGGCCGCGTCCAGCCAGATCGGCTGGCCGGACGGAGCGAGCGCGGCATGCGTGAGCGTCATCCCCAGGGCTTCGGCAACCACCTGCGATGTTCCCGCCGTCCCCAGAAACTGGCAGCCACCGCCGGGACTGGCACAGGCGTGACACCCGACGTCCTGCGCATGCTCCAGCGTGATTTCACCATGCGCGAAGCGGGCACCGATCGACTGCACCTTGCCGGCATCTTCGCCCACGATCGGCGGCAGGGTGACACCGCCGGGGATGAGTACACTGGCCAGTTCTGGGAAGGAGGCCAGGGCCAGCATGGAGGCCGGCAGCCCCTTGTCGCAGGTGGCGACCGCCAGGATCCCCTTGCGCTGCGGGAGCGAGCGGATCAGGCGGCGAAAAACTGTCGCCGCATCGTTGCGAAACGGCAGGCTGTCCATCATCCCCACGGTTCCCTGCGTCCGTCCATCGCAGGGGTCGCTCACGAAAGCCGCGAATGGCAGTCGCTCCAGCGCATCCAGTCGTTTTGCCGCCGCCTGCATCAACAGGCCGACTTCCCAGTGGCCGGTGTGATACCCCAGCGCGATCGGGTGCCCGTCTTCCGCCCGGATCCCGCCCTGCGTGCTGATAATCAAAAACTGCTTCCGCCCGAGCTGTGACGGCTCCCACCCCATCCCCGCGTTCTGGCTCAGCCCGAACAGGTCGCCGCTGGGGCTGTCCAACAGCATCTCCGGCGTCAGCGGCAGCTTCCCCTCCGGCCCCGCGGCCTCCGTCTCGACCAGCTCCAAGACCTGCGGATCGGACTCCAACAGCGACGCAACTGACAACGGCATGGCTTCAATTTCCGGGATCGGTGGGGACGATGTTCGTGGAGGGTGATCGTAACGATTCGGTGCGATGGCAGACAGGATTGTGATTCGGCGGCACAGGTGGGCTGATTGCGGCAGTCTGCCGTTTCGAGCAATTTGTGAAGTCTGGCTGACCCCTTCGTTACCTTCGTTTCCTTCTGTTCAACTTTTCTTGAACCAGCCGTGAGCAGCAGAGCGCTCTTCGAAGATCCAGAGAATACTGGATGTCACACGTCCCGTAAAACTTTTGGAACAGAAGCAAACGAAGGTAACGAAGACCTCATTCGACGTTTTTGAGACCCGTCTTTCTCAAGGCAGCGGCACCTGGCCGGGGCTGGCCAGGTAAGCGACAAGCTGGCGGACTTCGTCATCGGTCATCCGCGACAGCAGGCCTTCGGGCATCATCGAAACCGTCGAGCGGACGCGCTCTTCGATTTCAGACAAGGGCACGGTGACCAGGTCGTTGGGTGTCTGCAGGATCACGGCGTTGTCGTTCTCCTGACGCACGATGCCGTTGATCGTCCGGCCGTCGACCGTCACCACCTTCAGCACCTGATAGTCGCGTCCCACGACGGCACTGGGGTCCAACAGGTTTTCGAGTACGTAGTCGAGATTCGCCCGTTGGGCCCCGGTCAGTTCCGGTCCAATTTTGCCGCCGTCGTCAAACAGCTTATGGCAGGCGGCGCACGACTTGGAAAAGACTTTTCGTCCTGCCGAGCGGTCGGCATTTTGCAGCGCGTCCGGGGTCAGCAATTGTTTGTACTTCGCCGACAGGGCGACCCGCTCCGCCGACGCCGGGCGGATTTCACCCCAGACGACATTGAGTTTTGCCGTCAGATCCGGATCCTGAAAGGCCACGATCTGGCGGGCGGTAAACGCCGAAACTTCCCCGCGTTTCACGGTTCCCGCCTCCATCGCGGCCAGCAAGGCCCGGGCATATTCCGGCCGCGAAGCGAGCGTGTTGACCGCGTCGTCCCGTTCGGCATCGTTCAATTTCGCGTAATGTTTGAGAACGAGGGCCGGAGTTTGTGGGTCGGCATAGGCCGCCAGTCCGCGAATGGCCGCGCCCCGCATCGCGGTGTCGTCGAGCAGGGCCTGCAGCAGGCGCACCAGATCCTCCGGCCGCCGCTGCAACAGCACCGCCAGTGCCGCCTGCCGCGCTTCGGGTGCCGCCTTGGCGTCGACCAGCGTCGCCCGCACTTCGGCCAAGGCCGATTTGTCCCCAAACAGCACCGCCAGCGCCCGCGAGACCTCCCGAACCCGTGGCTCGGCACTCGCCTTCAACTTCGGATAGGCCGCCTCCCATCCAGCGGGCATCGGAATGTTCCGCCGCCCGTTGAGGGCCAGATGCATCCCCTGCAGCAGGTCGAGCTGAAACTGGGCATCGTCCACGGTTGTCAGCAGACCCACCAACGGACCCAGATTGTCGTCCTGTGCCACGGCTGGCTTCGGCTCCGGATCGGCCGAGGTCCCGACGGATGCCGCCAGGCTCAGGAAGTACAGAGAGAGAACGATCCGCGGCAAAGGGCTGGAAAGGCGCATCGGGCATTCAAAACGCGAGAATTCGGAGTGGTCGAGATCCCCACGATGATGGCAGATCTGCCGGCAGGGGCAAAGTCAGTGGGGCAGCCTGTGTTAACCGACATGCACATGCGGGTGATGGTCCTTGAGCCAAAGTTCAAGCTGCTCCGCCAAGGCCTCATAGTCCGCAGGCATCATTGGCTTCACAAACAAGTTTCGAATCGGCTTGGATGGTCCGCGGCTTCTCAACAGAAACCGCACTCCGACCCGATCCCAAGCTTGGGATTGGTTATAAATGGTGTCGACGATTTCCCAGGGGTAGGTCAAGCCACCCGTGGTCACTCCAAAAGAGTCAATTCGCGTCTGCGAGACGGGGTTAAAAACGAGCCCCCAGCCCATCCAGATTGCAAACGACCCTGTCACCAGCAGCCCCAAAGTTTCGGCGAGGCACCCGAATGACAGAATGTCCCCCGTAAGAATGGTGCGGACTAACGCTCCGAGCAGAAACAGGCCGGCGATTCCAACAACAATCACGAGCAGGATGACAACCGGGTAACGAACATCGTACTCCTCCTCCAAAAAGACCTCTGCCGGACCTTCCTCGTTTTGGCAGGCGTTCATCGGACTGCTCCACTCAGGGTGATTTCCATTGTATTCGATATATTCGATCAGCCCAAAACATTCGGCTGCCGACGCAGTTTGCTTTTCCTTCGATGAATGACCGCACGTGAACATGACCGAGCGAATCCTGCACTGGCTGACCCTGGTGCTGCTGGGAGCCACGGTGGCTTGCCGGCTAGTGACCGCGACCGATGGCGCGGTGCAGGGGATCACCTGCTGGATTCCGCCGCTGGCACTGCTGGCTGTGGGTGCATACTTGCTCTGGCAGTGGATGACGGAGCCCGGCCAGCGGATCCGGCTGGGCTGGAACCTGTTTGACGTGTCGCTGGCGCTGTTGATTGGCGGGCATATTGTCGGCGCGATCATGATCCTCAAGGGGGCCGGTGACAAGCGGGCCGCGCTGAACATGCTGTGCGAATGGATTGGCGTGGGAGCCACGGCGTTTCTGTTCCGCCAATTGTGCAGTCCGGCTCCTGAACCGGCTGTGGACGTGGCGGCGGCTGCTCACCGCACTTTGTTCGGCGGGATGATCGTCGCCCTGGCCATGTCGATTTCGGGGCTGGGGATCTACCAGCATCTTGTGGTCTATGCGGAACTGGGGAAAGAGTTTCGCGAGATTGAACAGAAATGGGACCGGCTGCAGGCCAAACAGACCTCCAGTGATCCCCGCGTGGCGGCCGAACGGGCACAACTGCAACTGAAGATGGCCCAGCTTCAGATTCCGGAGGATCCCAACGACCGCGAAACGTGGCGCAACCGCGTCCTCAACAGCAGCGAACCCTACGGGCTGTTCGCGCTGACCAATACATTGGCGGGGCTCTTGCTGCCGGTCGAACTGTTGCTGCTGAGCTTGTTTTGGCACGGGGCCCGCCGGCGCGAGCCATTGTGGATGCTGGTGTCCACCGCCGTGGCTGCGGCGGTCGTGGGGTATTGCCTGCTGCTCACCAAAAGCCGCACCGCCTATGTCGGATTGGGCGTGGGACTCATCGCCTGGACCCTTGGCGAACTGTGGACTTGGTGGCTTGCCCGTGGCATCCCAGTTTCTGCAGCGGCTGGCCCGGTCGCGGTCCGTCGCCCATTTGCGCGACGGGCCGGAATGCTCACGCTGGCGGGGTTTCTGCTGGTCGCGGCCATGATCGCCGCGGCTTGGCAAAGCGGTGGGCTGGACCGGCTGGTTCTGTCGGAATCGGGAAAATCGCTGCGCTACCGGTTGGAATGGTGGCGGTCGACGGTGGAAATGCTCAAAGAGCGGCGGGAAAACTGGGTCTGGGGGATCGGTCCGGGAAATTTCCGACAGAACTATCTGCCGCACAAGCTCCCCGAATCCAGTGAAGAAATCGCCGACCCGCACAACCTTGTGCTGGATGTCTGGGCCAACGGCGGGCTTATGGCGCTTCTGGGCCTGCTAGGTCTCGGACTGGCCACGATTCAAGCGGTGGCTCAGGGATCGGTCCAACGCGCGGGAGCCGATCCGCGTAAGGACGGACGGGCTGATCAACCGGTCCGCGCGGAGGGTCCGCGCTGGCGGTTGCCGTTCCACCCCGTTGTCTGGGGCTTGGTATTCGGGATCTTCGGCGCGTTGACGTTGGATGGAAACGAGGATCTCTCGGCGGTGCTGGCGGGGGCACTGGTTGCCCTCCTGCTGGTCATGCCGCTGTTGGAACGGGTGGGCTGGCCGGTCGTGGCCTCCTTTGCCGCGGCGGCTGCCTTGGCGGTGCATTTGTGTGGGGCGGGGGGGATTGCACTGCCCGCAATCAATCAGTGGCTCATCTTGCTGGCCGCCTGTGTTGTGCCACGGGGAGAGGCTCGGGCAGGTGCCGAACGGTTGGCGGGGTGGATTCGAAGTGTTGCGGGAGTGTGTGTGGTGTGCCTGTTTTCGCTGTGCTGGTGGAATTTTTCGACGCTGGTAACCACCGAGGGGCATGTCGCCGCCGGGCGGGAACGCCTGTACCGCGACCACGATCCAGAGCGAGCCACATCTGCGTTTCGGGCCGCGGCGAAGAGCGATCCGTGGGCTGCCTTGCCGCACGAACTGCTGGCCGCCGTCAGCGCCCAGCGCGCGGGGGATCCCCGTCAGCCGGACGCGGCGCTGTTCGATCGGGCTGTGGAGGAGCAACAGGCGGCCATCGCCCGCGATCCGCTCGGCTTCACCGGGTATCGCGCCCTGGGGCTGATGTACTTGCAGCGGTTTTCCCGCACCAACGATTCCGCCGACGCGCGGCTTGCCGCCCGGTGGCTGTCCGAGGCGGGACGACGATACCCCAACCTCGCTGCCCTGCAGGCGGAGCGGGCGGAGACACTGTGGAAGGGCGAACTGAAACTGGAGGCCAGCCTGGTGGCTCAGCGGGCACTGGACCTGCACGCCGCCTCGGTGAAGGCCGGTCACCCCGACAAACAGCTCAAACCCGAGCGTTTGCGGAGGATCCAGGCGATCAAGAACCAAATCGAACCTTGAGAACCAACCGTTTCGTCCCCGTCAACTGGCTTTTAAAAGGACAAAGCTCAGCCTGCCGGGTACAATTCCGATGGACGAATCTGGCTGGCCGGCGGGCGACATGAGCGGCATTGAGCAATTCCGGATCAATCTTTAGCATACCGGTGCGCAGGTCTGGATGGGGCGGAAAGGTCGCCTGATGCCAGTCACGGCGTGCGTTTTGGAGTCTTCAATCATGAAAATCGCCACAGTCCTGTTTGCGACGATCTTCGCCTCGCTGGCGATCGGGCTGGCGGTCTGGCTGGTCAAAGCGGCTCCGCCTCCGGCCATTCCCTCGGTGCCCGGGCCGGTTGTTCGTACTGGCTTGGAAATTCCGCCCACGGGTCCGTACCCGAAGGCGGTCGTCTCCGAGCGGGAGTTTATCTTCGGCACCATGGAAGTGGGCGAAGAGCGGACGCACGTCTTTAAGATCAAGAATGAGGGCAAGGCCCTCTTGAAGCTCAAAAAGGGCGAAACCACCTGCCAATGCACTCTCAGCGACCTGGCACGGAAGGAAATCCCTGTCGGCGAGACAGCCGAAGTGACACTGACCTGGAAACCCACCGGCATCACGGAGTCGTTTCACAAAGGGGCCGAAATCCACACCAACGACCCCGAGGCACAAACCATCAAGCTGAGCCTCTCGGGCAAGGTCTTCGGGCGGGTTGGCATTCATCCGGTGGACAACTGGCGGATGCTGGAAGTCAACGAGAAGGAGCCCTCGACATTCACCGGGTACATCTATTCGCCGACGCTGGCCGACTTCAAGGTTGTCGAGGTCTCCACGGGTTCCAAGGAGATTACGGCGAAGGTGGAGCCATTCACAAAAGACAGTCCCTATCTGGACCGATCCAAGTGTGGCTACACCATCACGGTGACTGTGCCGGCAGAGAGCAAGGCTGGACCGTTCTCATACCCGATCGTGGTCAAGACGAACGTGCCGGAGCGAAACGCGGATGGCACGCTCGCCACGAAGCTGATTGAGCAGAAAGTGACGCTGAGCGGCAGCCGCAAAGGCCCGATGCGGATGTTCGGCAGCGATTATGACGAAGAAACGTCGGCCGTGAAGATGGGCCAGTTCGACGCCAGCGAGGGCGGGTCGAAGAAATACATCCTCCTGGCCAATGACTGCCCGCCTGACATGAAGCTGATCAAGACGGATGTCGACCCCCAGGAGTTGAAGGTCAGCCTGACTCCCCTCAAGGGGCAGACCAACCAGGGCGGCACGCAAAAGTTCGAACTGATTTTCGAATACCCGAAGGGTTCCAAGCGGATGATTCGCACCGGCGACGAGCCGGCCAAAGTCCGGCTGACCACGAACCACCCGAATTTGAAGGAAATCTATTTCGAGGTCTTCTTCAACGCATATTGAAACCGTCCGAAGGGTTGCTTCGGTTCATCATCGGGCAGCAGAAGCCAGAACCACCGCCGGTTTAAAGTGTCGCCCGCGCCGGGTGGCGCAAATCCGGTGGGACGACTCACCTGAGAAGGGATTCTTGAATGTCGAACCGGGTCTTCGCCGTCGTGATCCTCGCGGCGGTCGCCGCCCTCGGTGGGTTCTGGTATTACACCTCGCAACAGCCAATCGCGCCGCCGATGGGTGCCGCGGGCAACGCCTTGGAATCTGGCGACACTCCGAAAGACCAGCCCAAGCCCATTCTCCAAGGCTGGAAGCGCCCGGCCGCGATGCTCGTCATCTCGGGCGAGATGCACGGCTACATCGAGCCCTGTGGCTGCTCGCAGAATCAACTCGGCGGTCTGTCACGCCGGGCGGATTTGTTCGAAAAACTGCGGACACGCGCCTGGGCGGACGAAACCGACTCCGCCGAAGCTGGCAAGGAAAAGTCGGGCGCGCAACAGCCACCGGTGGAGGTGGTTGGTTTTGACCTCGGCGGGGTGATCAACAACAGCCGTCCGTCACGCGCCCAGGCGAAGCTCAAATCGGCGGCGATCATTTCGTCGCTCAAGGCGATGCACTACACGATTCTGGGGTTCGGCCGCGAAGAACTGCAGCTTGACGAAGACAAACTTGTCGAACTCGTGAACCCCACGGAAGGGTTTAAGTATGTTTCAGCCAATGTGATGCTTTTCCCCAATGGGCCGGTCTCCGTGGCCGATGTGGTCGCCAATGAAATGGGGCGGGTCCCCTGGACACTGGCGACCGTTGGCAGTGTCAAGATTGCCGTGACATCCATCGTGGGCAAGCAACAGATCAGCGAGACCCTGGGCGATGCCAGCCGGAACGACATGATCATCGCCGTCGATCCCGCCGCCGCCCTGAAGGAGGTCATGCCGAAACTGCTGGAGGCCAAGGCCGACTTGCGTGTGCTCTTGTCACATGCCTCGCTCAAAGAGACCGAGGCGCTGATCGACCAGTTTCCCGATTTTGATGTCGTCATTTCCGTGGGCGGGCCGGAAGACCCAGACCCCAAACCGACACGCATCGGTCACACCCTGCTGGCCACCGTCGGCGAGAAGGGCAAACATGTCGGCCTGGTGGGGGTCTACCCGGGAGCCGAGGAGCCCGCGCGGTATGAAGGGATCAGCATTGATGGGCGGATGTTCCAGAAAACCGAGCGTCTCGAAGAGATCATGCGTGACTATCAGAAGAAGCTTGAGCAGGAAAAAATCGCGCGGAATCAAAAGCCTGTTCAACACCCCGGCCGCGGCGACGTGACTCCGGCCAACGCGACTTTTGTGGGTGCCAAACGCTGCGGGGAGTGCCACTCGAAAGCCTACGACAAATGGAAAACCTCCGGCCATGCCCATGCGATGGAAAGCCTGAGCAAGGGCCGCAAAGGCGAGGAAGCCACGTGGATCGACCGCGCCCAGGATCCAGAATGCCTGGCCTGCCACGTGACCGGTTGGGAGGCCAAGATCATGGTGCCCTACGAATCCGGCTACCTGTTTGAAAAGGCATACAAGGATCGGAAGGGCAAGGACGTGGTCCCCGATCTGGCGGGGCAGCAGTGCGAAAACTGCCACGGCCCCGGCAGCGAGCATGCCTTGAAGGAGCAGGCCGGCAAGGGGCAGATCACTGACGAAGTGCAGAAATGGCGGAAGTTCATGCACCTCGACATGTCCGTCGCCGAACAGGTCTGCATCCGCTGCCACGACGGCGACAACAGCCCCAAGTTCAAATTCCCCGAGTACTGGAAAAAGATCGACCACAAGGGGATGAAGGACTGATGGCACTGAATCAAGGTGTTGATCAACTCGATTGGTCCGGCAAAACGGTGAGTGAATCGTACGGTCATTAACTTAACCACGAATCGCCACAAATAAAACGAATCTCACGATTCATCAACCGCCTTCCCGTCGCTGGTGATGGAATCCATTTTGTTGTCTCTGGTCCTTAGGCCCGCGGCAAGAATAACTGTCGACTTTTGACAAGCCGTACACCCAATGAGCCGGAGGGCCTTAGCCGGCCTTAGCCCACGGTTGGAGGATAATCGGAAGACGCCAGCGCCACGAACCGGACGCTAACGCGTGCCGGCTGAAGAATCTGCCCTCAATCAGCGTCCATCCCAATCAACTTAACCATGTTATTATTGCCGCGATCCTTACCGACCCTGCTGCCCAATTTCGCTCGCCGCGCGAAAGTTCTTGTCCAGCATTGTCTTCCAGGTAGCCTCCGTCATGGTGGCGTTCTGGGCGTCGACGGGGAGGAAGGGGAGCCACAGGTCGGGTTGGATCTGGGCCAGCTTTCGCAGCGAATTGATGTAATCGGTGGCACCCGATTCGGACTGTGTCAGTTCGGCCTGGAGCGCCGCACGGGACTGCGCATCGATCACGATCGGCGTCTGGCCGGAAATCAGCACGGTGTTGCCGGCCCAGCGAATCTGATAGGCGATGGGAGCCACGCCCCGTCCGTGCAGCGGCACCGCTGTCAGTGAGAGCTGGTTCTTGTCGGGCATCTGGTCGATGGTCGTGACGGTGGTGCCCGGCGGACACAGTTTCTTGACCGTGTCCACCGCGGATGGTGCGGCGATCACGTTGACCGGTCCAGTCACGACGAGTTGCGGGAGTCCGGCGGTTTCCATTTTGCCGCAGTCCGTGAGCAGCACGGCGGTGGGTTCGGTCGGTTTGAGCCCGAGTGTCTCAAGCTGCTGTTTCAGGAATTCGCGCAGTCCAGAACCATCGGGACCGCCCGGCGCATTGAACAGGAAGAACTGCGAGCTGCTGAACAAGCCATACACCGCCGCGCCGTGAAAGTCGCCAAAATAATACAGGTCGGGCAGAAGCCGCTTCGGCACACCGTCCAGAAAGCGAGCACCGCCGGCGGCGTAGCGCGCGGTGAGCACCTCCATGTCACGAATCCCCTCGTCCAGCATCGTCTCCCATTGCTCTTGGTCGAGCTGGGGGCTTTGCGGTCCGACACTGGCATTCGGATGGCCGGGGAGGATCAGGTCTGGAACGGGAAGGGTCCGCAGCTTCTGCAACGATTCGAGGTAGGCTTGGGCGTTGCCGCCAAACCGCGGCGCGAGGTATGTCGAGTAGGTTCCCAAAGGAGTTTCCCCCATACGGACAATCACATCGCCCGAGAACAACAGACGCAGCCCGTCGCGTTCGACGAGATAACAGGTGCTGCCGGCCGTGTGGCCGGGGGTGGCCAGCACCTGCAGCCGCACGTCGCCGAAGGTCATGATCTCTTGGCCCCGCAGCGCGACATCGACCGTCGTGGGGTGCAGGGATTGGTTCGGCATTTTGAACGTGCTGAAGAACGCATCGCGGGGGCCGCCGGCCACCAGCATGGGCGCGTCGGCCTGTCCGGCGTGGATCCGCGCGCCGGTTTCCGTCCGCAGGTGCTGGGCTCCGCCGCTATGGTCCCCATGCACGTGCGTCAGAAACACGGCCCGGGTCTTCTTCCAATCGAGACCCTGCGCCGCCAGCTCGGCTTTGAGCCGCTGTGCATCCTCGTCCAGGCCGGTGTCGATCTGAATCAGCCCGTCCGCGGTCTCGACGGCGTAGGCGGCAGAGGGGCCGATGCCGCCCAGCAGATGCACACCAGGCACGACAGTCACGGTCGAACCGTCCAGCAGGGGAACATTCAGCTCCGCTTTGCGCCGTCCAAACGCATAACAGGCGACTCCCACCGCTGCGGCGAGCAGCACGGCCAGTCCCGCGAGTTGCCGTGTTCGTCCATCGCGACGCTCCATAAAACCTCTTCGTTTGCATGCGCAACCGTGGTGTGCTTTGATAAACCATTCTCCCTCAAAATCATACACTGTCTGATTTCGCCATTCTCCAATCAATCGGCCGAAACATACCGGCTGTCAGTGGGGCGCGATCACAAGAACCACGGGCCAAAACGAATGCCACAAACGCCGATCTTGGGCGATGGATTGCCACCCGCGCTGGTTTCCATGCTGGGGCCGGAGTTCGAGATCATCCCCTGGAACGTCAAAGATGACGCCGGGCTGGCCCGCGTGGAGGCGGCCATCACCTATGGGCATCCCCTGCTGGACGGCCCCTTGATGGACCGGATGCCCAAGCTGAAGATGATCAGCAATCATGGGGTGGGCGTCGACCATATCGACGTGGCTGCGGCTGTGGCCCGCAAGATCCCCGTGGGCAACACGCCCGGCTGCCTCGACAATTCGACGGCCGACATGACGATGGCCCTGTTGCTGGCCGCCGCCCGCAATGTCGTCACCGGCGACCGTTTCGCGCACAGTGCCGAGTTCACGCACTACGACCCGGCCTTCATGATCGGCCAGGAAGTGACCGGCAGCGTCCTGGGGATCATCGGCCTCGGTCGGATTGGCCGGCAGGTGGCCAAGCGGGCCAGGGCGTTCGACATGCGGATCATGTACTTCAACCGCAACCGCGACGCCGCCTCCGAGCAGACGTTGGGTGTTGAATACATGCCGTTCGAGACGGTGTTGTCCAAGTCCGACTTCGTGACGCTCAACTGCCCGCTGACTCCGGAAACCCGCGGGCTGATGAGCCACGCCCAGTTCGATCTGATGAAGCCCACGGGAATTCTGATCAACATGGCGCGGGGTCCGGTGGTCGACCCCGAGGCCCTGTACGCCGCGCTGAGCGGCGGACGGATCGCCTGCGCGGCGACCGATGTGACCGATCCCGAGCCGCTGCCACGCGACCACAAGCTGCTCTCGCTGCCGAACCTGATCATCACGCCGCATCTGGGCAGCGCCTCGAACCGCACCCGCCACCGGATGTTGGAAATGACCGTGGCTAACCTCCGCGCCGGCCTGCGGGGTGAACCGCTGTTCTGGCAGGTGTTCAAGAACTGAAACGCCGCCGGGCCACCGACATCGTGATCGACGAGCCTGGCGCGAAGGTCGGCGGCTGACCTACTGGACCAAGCTGGCAACAAGCCGGAGGTTGCGTCCGCAACTCAGCGCACCTTGATGCCACCGATGAACCGCAGGTACTGCGCTTCCAGCAGGGGGATGTTGTCGCCGAAGGCCGCCTTGAAATCGGCGAGCCGGGCGGCGGCGGTGTAGGTGGCCAGTGGATCCCGTTTGGCCATGATCTGCAGGTATTTCGAATACTCGCGGGAACGGGTCTCGAACAGGAAAAAGGTCAGCGCCCAGGACTCGCTGTAGGCATCGAGCGCGTTGCCTTCAAACAAGGCATCGCTGGCAATCACGCTTTCCAGCGACTTGGGTTTTCTGCGCTCCTTCAAATAATTGCCGAACCACAGAAACCGCTCGGGGTTGATCCGCTTGTCGGGTCCAATGCCCGAACCGGTGTTGCGGATCCCAGGGGCTTCAAACACGGTGGCCAGCCCTTCGACGACCCATTTGGGATTCTGGCCCCAGCGGGTGTGCAGCCCGGTGTTGAACGCGAGTTGGTGCGTGGCTTCGTGAATCACCGTGTCCCGCGTGCTGCCGTTGATGGAACCAAAGGCGAACCCGTCCAGGTCGATGTCCGGCCCTTCGTCCTCGTCAGCGTTCAACGTCACGCCGGGGGCCTGCTCCTCGAACATCGCCACGCGGTTGGTGGTGGAGATGTAGTAGCCCTTCATGCCGGTGCTGATCTTCACGCCGTCCGTTTCGGCATATTTGGCGAAACTGGCGCGATCGGGAAAAACAATCGCCACCAGCCCAAATTCGGGCTCGGGAATGGTGAAGCCGCGGACCGAAAAGTACCGCTGGTAGGAGCGGTACAGATCTTCGAAGACGTTGGCGTACTGCTGAGCCACGCGTTCATTGCGGGCGAAGACGGCGTAATGCCGCGTTGTCGCCGCCGCGAACTTGTCACCCAGTTCGCGCCGCACCTGGTCACGGATGAGTGTGACTGACAGCCCTTTGAACTGCGGATCGATGTCCCGCTGCTTCTTGATCTGCGCGGGTTCGACCGGATGAATCTGGCCGTCACGCGACAGCAGGAAGACGCGGTTGCTGGCCCGAGCCACCTCACGGCCGACGATGGTTTCGCGGTCGACCAAGAACTCCACGGTCGCCTTGGAGCCGGCGAGCAGCGAGTTCGCAAATGCCAGACTGAAGAGTGCCGCTGCCAAGGCGGCCAAAACGGTCGTTTGACGCATGGTGTTGCTCACGGCTGGAATTCAACGTGTCCAGTGCAAGCTTAGGTCACAAAAACGCGTCTGGCGGAATCAAAACAACCGCAGTTGTCCCGAGCGTGGTTTCGGCGGAACAAACTGGCTGAAGTCCTGTTCTGGCAGAGACTTCGTCAGTCCGAGTTTCTGGGAAAACACCTTGAACAACCGGGCGATCTGTTCGGCGATCGGCCCTGAGCCACGCATCCGTTCGCCCCAGGCGGACTGGCTGAGCTTGCCGCCGCGCGTTTCGCGAATCAGCCCCTCCACCCGTGCGGCCTTCAACGGCTGCGAACGCCGCAGCCACTCCAGAAACACCGGCTCGACGGTCAGCGGGAGCCGCAGCAGGACATATCCGGCGGATGTCGCCCCCGCATCGCGGGCGGCTTCCAGCAGGGCGGGAATCTCGGAGTCATTCAGCCCCGGAATAATCGGAGCGGTCATCACCCGTGCCGGAACCCCCGCGTCAGCCAGCATTTTTATCGCCCGCAGTCGTGCGGCGGGCGTGCTCGTCCGTGGCTCCATGTCCCGCGCCAGTGCCGGATCCAGCGTCGTGATCGACAGGTTGACATACACCAGCCGCAGTGCCGCCATTCGCTGCAGCAAATCGAGATCGCGGACGACCAAAGCGTTCTTGGTAATAACCCCAATCGGCTGCCGCGCTTCGAGGGCCACTTCCAGGCAGCCACGGGTGAGACGAAACTCACGCTCCGCCGGTTGGTAACAGTCCGTCACCCCCGAGAACGTGATGGCTTCGGGTTGCCAGGCATCGCGTGCCAAAAAGTCCCGGAAGAGCGCCGGAGCATCATGCTTGACGAGGATCTTGGTTTCGAAGTCCAGACCGGCGTTGAACCCCAGATACTCATGACTGTTCCGGGCATAGCAGTAGGAGCAGCCGTGCTGGCAGCCACGATACGGGTTCAGGCTGTAACGAAACGGGACATCCGGCGAGTCGTTCTCGCTGATGATGCTCTTCGATGTGTCCGGGGAATACTCGACCGGCCGGTGGTCGAGGCTCTGCAGGTACTCGTCGTCCCACTCGCAGTGCTCAAGCGTGGCTTCGTGGTGGGTCTTGTCGAAACGGTTGGGAGGATCAATCCCGGCCCCATGTCGCATGCCGGCGGCTCCCGCACTAAGATGTGGACATTTGCACCTTTATGTTAGCAGGGCGAATTGGGAAGTGCAAAGGCCGAGTGATCATATGATCAAACACTGTGACAAGTTCTTGAAACCGCGGCAACAACGTGCTTCCAAGCCAAAGTCAGCCGCCGCCGAGGGCGGGCAAGAAGTGGACTTCGGCGTTGTCGGGCACTTTGGTCAGCAGCCCCAGCGAACTCACCGTGCCGTTGATCGCCACGGCGAGGCTGGGCAGCAAGGCGTCGTTGGCGCACAACCGCTGCTGGAGGCCGGGGAACCGCTGCTCCAAATCCTCAATGACGCGCCGCACCGACGTGCCGGCGGCGGTCACCTGCGCCTGGCCCTGCGTCAAGGCACGCAATTGCGGGGGGATGAAGACGGTCGCCATGAGGGTGGTCTGAAAACGAGATTGGGATGCCGCCCCCTTTGAGCGACATCCACAACCTTACCCGAGCGACACAAAGTTGCCGAGTCACTCCGTGACTCGATCGCGTCAGCTTTGCAACTGCCGCTCGAACGAGATGCCGTACTTCTTCATCTTCTTGTACAGCGTCGTGCGATTGATCCCCAAGAGGTCGGCGGTTTCCTGGCGGTTCCAACCGTTGGATTCCAGGGCTTCCAGAATCAAAGTCTTTTCCGGGTTGGCGAGTGCGGCCTTGAGGCTGCCGCTCAGGCTGCGGGACTGCATCGCCTCGGGGGTTGTGCCACGGCGGACGCACTCGGGCAGGTCTTCGACCCCGATGATCGGGCGTTTGGACAGCACGACGGAGCGTTCAACGATGTTGACCAGTTCGCGGACGTTGCCCGGCCAGTTGTAGCGCTGCAGCATCTGCACCGCCTGTTCGCTGAAGCCATGCACCGTCTTGTTCGACTGCTTGCGGAACTCTTCGAGGTAGTGTTCCAGCAGCAGGGGGATGTCGCCCATCCGCTCCCGCAGGGCGGGTTGCTCCAGCATGATGACATTGATGCGGTAGTACAGATCCTGGCGGAAGGTGCCCTTGGCGACCGCGTCTTCCAGGTCGACGTTGGTGGCGAGAATCAGCCGGATGTCGACCTTGTGTGTTTTGTTGCCGCCCACCGGTTCGAACTCGCGGTCCTGCAGCACGCGCAGCAGCTTGACCTGCAGATTTGGCGAGGCGGTGGCGATTTCGTCGAGGAAGATCGTGCCCCCGTCGGCCTGCAGGAACTTTCCGATTTTGTCATGCACGGCGCCTGTAAAACTGCCGGCGACATGGCCGAACAGTTCGCTTTCGAGGAGTGAATCGGGAAGTGAGCCACAGGCCATTTCGACGAACGGCTTTTGGCGGCGGCTGGACAACTGGTGAATCGAGCGGGCCGTCATCGTCTTGCCCGTGCCGCTTTCACCGAGGATCAAGACAGTCGTCCGGGTGTCGGCGACGCTCTCGATCAGGTCGAACATCTTCAGCATCTTGTAGTCGTGGCCGATGATGTTGCCCAGGCCGAAACGCTGGTCAAGCTGCCGCTTCAGGGTCCGGTTTTCGGCAATGATCTCGCGTTGTCCGAGTGCCCGCTGGATGCACAGCGACAAGTCATCGTCGATCAACGGCTTGGTCAAATAGTCAAACGCGCCCAGTCGGATCGCTTCGACGGCGTTTTCAATCGTCCCAAAGCCGGTGATCAGCACGACCGCCGTTTCCGGGGCCGCCGCCTTGATCGTTTCCAGCACATGGAACCCGTCGTCATCCTGCAAATTGACGTCGCACAGAACCACGTCAAACGGATACGTGGCTCCGCGGGAGATGGCCTCCCGTGCCGTCTGGCAGGTTTCGACGCGATGCCCGAAGCTGCGCAGAAAGTCTGCCATCGCTTCCAGGATATACTGATCGTCGTCAACGAGAAGCAGGTTGCCCGTGGTGAGCGTGGTATTCATCGGAAATCTCGAGGCAGGCGAATCTGGGTGAGTAGCGAGAGTTTTCGTAGGACGGCAGCGTGTCCCTTTTCGACAACCCGGCGGAACGAGTTTGATGCCTGTTCCGCACAGGGAAGCCGGTGCGATTACGCAAACATAGGCCACAGTTGCCGCCGGTCAACATTTTGCGGCAACTCGCCGTTGATTTCCGGCAACTTTCGGTTTTGGGCGGAACGCTTCGACCACGTGGTATCCTGTCGCGGAGCTTCTTGATTCCTTGATGAAACAACCGCGCACAAAGGACATGAGGCGCATGAAATGGGTTCGATACAAGTCCGCACACCAGGCTCGGCGCGAAGGCAGCCTTTCCACCGGGGGATCCTGGTCCCGGATGGGTGAAGTTCAGTCCCACCAGATCTGCGTCGCCAAGCGGTAAGAACGCGGCACGTCCAAGGTTCGGCTCAGGCGACATTTCCACCTATTCCGGTTGCTTGAAACCGGCCTTGGGAAATTCGCGGGCGGCCGGGCGAAATCCTGAAGCTGCGCCAAATCGTGTGCTAGGCTTCGACCGGGGCTGTTGCCCCCAGCATGACACATGGCGGTTTACGCGAGGATCCAGGCATGTTTCGATGGCACCCTTGGACGCTGCTGTTGATGGGCGCGGTTTCGATGGGCAGTGTGGCACAGGCGCAGGACGACATGCTGCCGCCGGGCGACCTGCCAGAGCCGGAATACCGGGCACCGGCGGCTCCGCTCGCCAAAGAGGGTGTGTGGCTGCCTTCCAGGGCGTGGTACGGAGCCACTAATCCGCCCGTGGGACAGGCCACCGGCGGCTCCTACGCGGGGGGCACCCACATCGGGTCGCCGTACAATTGGAGCGGACCGGGCTCCGCGCCCGTCGGAGCCAACGGCGGCACCTTTGGCTGGAATGGCAACGGTTGGAACGGTTACGGATCGGCCTCTGGCACAGGCGGCTACGGCTGGAACACAAACGGTTACGGCGGAAACGGCTACGGATACGGCTGGGGTGAGAGCGGTTACGGTCAGGGTCAGGGTTCGAACTGCCAGGCCCTTGGTGCAGGAACAATCCCCGGTCCTGGAACTGGCCTTGGCTCTGGTGGTGCCGGATCTGGGAATCCCAATGATCCCTACGTCTACCATTTCGGCCCGGGCTTTCACCGGCATTCGAACTACGGGCACTACCGGTTCCCCTACTACAACTACCGCGCGCCCTGGTACTTCAGCGGCTCGCCCTCGTACCACCGGGATACGAACCATCCCTGGTAGTCGCCGCTGACGGCTCTTCCGCATCCGCCAGAGACCCGGCGTCAGCCGGCCATCGGTGGCTGGTTTCGCGGAAGAGTTGCAAACGGATGGATTTTGATTGCCAATCCCCGTTGAGTCGTCGTACGATAGGGCGTTGCGGTCTTATCCCATCCGCAATCCATTGCTGAGACGATCCCATGCCAACGGAACAGTTCGTCGAACACTGCCAACGGGCGCGGGAATTGATGCGCGGCGGCAAGCTTTCGGCTGCGGTCGAGGCGTTCGAGGCCGCCCGCAAGATCGACGACGAGGACGTCGCCCTGCACGAACAACTGGCGGTCCTGCACTTCCAGATGGGTCAATACGAGCCTGCCATCGAACGGTTCGAGCATGTGCTGCGGCTGGATCCCAAGCACAACTCCGCGATGATCAACCTGGGGGCGGTCCACAACAAGCAGGGGAACTACACGCGGTCGATTGAGGTGCTGCGCAAAGCGATCGCCATGAACCGCAAGTCGGCCGAGGGGTTTTACAACCTCGGCCTGGCGCATCGCAAACTGAAGCAGTGGAACATGGCGATTCCCGCCTACAAGGAAGCGATCCGGCTGGAGCCGACCATGGCCGAGGCCTACCAAAATCTCGGCAACGTCTACCTCGATATGGGAAACCCCACGCAGGCGATTTCGCAGTTCAAAAAAGCGTTGGAAATTCGGCCAGATTTTGAGCGTGCCCGCCGTGGCTTGGCGAAGGCCGAATTGACGATCAGCGATCAACGCAAAAACGAGAATCCGTTTGGCAGGCTGGTCAAGCCCCCCACGGGAGAAGCGGTCGACCACACGTCGCAACAGCAGAAGCAGCTCAGCGACGACGACCGCGAGTCCGACCGCCACCTGTTGCATCAACTTTCAGAAGAACTCGAACTCGAGGCGCGGGCTCTGCAGGAGATGTTGCTGGAGCGGATGGAGCCATCGCTTAAGCTCCTTGGCAAGGCCATTTCCGACGAGAACAACGTCGCCGCCGCCCGCCGCAAGTTTCAGCAGGCCTATGCCGAATTCGCCCCGAGGGTGAAACGCATCAGCCGCCTGATGAAGCATTTGCGCACGCATGAAACTGAGATGCGATAATCGACCCCGTTCCGGCGGTCATCCCTGGGCAGGCCCCACGGGCCGGATGTAGTACCACCACCAGGCAGCCACTTCGCGTGCCATGAAATAGGGCAGTGCGCGAAACCTGTAAATGGGCGTCGTCGGCACGGTGTAGACTTCCGCCCCATGTCGGTGGAAGGCGAGTTTGATGCGCGGCAGATGATAGAACTGGCTGACCGCCAGGATTTTTTGCCAACCCTGTTCCTGCGCCAGCCGGAGCGTTGTGGCAGCAGTTGCCTCGGTGTCCAGTCCCGCGTTGTCAACCAGAATCGCTTCGGCGGGCACGCCAAGTTCCAGCGCCCGCCGACGCATCGCTGCGGTCTCGTGAACGCTCCCCTTGCCCGGGCCGCCGGAGAACAGGATCCGTGGCGCGAGCTGTTGATGATACAGCTCGCAGCCCGTTTGCACGCGTTCTTCGAGGATCGAGGACAGTCGGCCGTTTGCATGGACCCCCGCCCCAAAGACCACGATCACATCGGCCGGACGGCGGTAGTCGGTCAACCCGAAGCAGTACATCTGCCCGAGCGGGAATCCCACGGCACACCCCAGGCAAACCGCCACCAGCGCTGCATGATAGAGCCAGCCTGAGCCGGCCATTCTGCCGGCCGGACTCGACCGCCAGATGCCCAGAATCAAGAGGCCGAGGCTCAGCGTCACCAGCAATGAAAACGGCAGCGGAAAGCGCGTCTCGAAGGAGTGCGTGGCGAGCAGTTGGTAGTACCGCACGGTGTTCCACAGGCTGCCGGCCATCAGCAGACAAAACGTTCCAGGCAGCACCAGCCGCGCCAGCTTGGAGAACTGCTGGTGCGTGGCCACCCAGAGCAGGCAGCCGCCCGCCCAGGCCAGCAGCAGGTCTTCCACGTACTGCCCGCGAATGGGCAGGCGAATCCACCACAAGTTTGCATCAAAGCCACGCGTTCTCAGGTCGCCCAGAACATTCAAGACAACGAACAGGCCCAGAAACAGAGCCACACCACGGCAGACTGCCGACAGAGCCAGGCCCCACGGAATGGATCCAAGACTCAGCCCGCGCGGCGCGGCCGTGGCTGGGAGGGCGCGGCTCGAAGCATCCAGATGCAGGTGTGTGGAAAAATTGTTCATTTCGTGGGTTTCGCCGGTTCGTCCTTCTTCGGTTCATCCTTCGCGGGAAGCGTGGCTTCGCCCGTCGGCGGGCTCTCGGGGGCGGTGGGTGTCGGCTGCAGCGGTGGGACCTCGGTGGCGGCGACCGGTTCGTAGATCTCGCTCACTTTCGTGGCTGTCAGACGTTGCTTCGACAGGATCGTTCCACTGACCGGGTCGATGACGCTGTCTTCAATCTGCAAGACACCGAACGGAACGTCATCGCAGAGCCACACATCCCGTCGGTAGCGGTATTTCGGGCCGCCATCGACCGGGCGATGGTCGACGGTCGCCACGGCCTGCCGGCAGCGGAAGGCGTCGGTGCGAAGCGGTGTCTTGAGGTACTTGATCGCCCGCACATGGTAGGTGGCCGGTGCCATCAGCCCCTGCAGAAATTCAATTCCCTGGGGCAACTGTTCGTCGGTTTCGAATTTCAGGCATTCTTCGGGCGAAGCCCCCGCATTCACCGCCTCCTCCCAGAGGTGCAGCGTCTGGGTCAGCGACTTCTCGTTCTCTTTGAACCACCGCATGCGCACCATGACTTCGCCGTTCTCGTCGGCACCCGGCATGCTCTCCAGCCGCAGATAGACGGCGGAGCGCGGCCCCGGACCGGTCAGTTCGATCCACGCACCATTGGTTTTCGGCCAGCCACCGAGCCAGATCTTTCGGTCCGCGAAGACTTCTCCCGGCGACTTGTAGTTGACCCAGCCCGCCTGCTCCATCAGTTTTTGGAGCCACGGTGGCTGCCACGGATTGTCGTGCGGCACGGCCGCCGAGAAGACCGCCAGAATCAACAACACGCCACTGCTCACCCGCATCGACCACAGGTGCCCCCAATGATCCAAGGCGGGAACGAGCGCCATCAGCCACAGGGGAATGAGCCAGAACGCCCACCGCAAGCCAGAGGTGTTGCCGCCGTAGTTGTAGTTTTCCGTCCGCCACAGATAGAACCCGAGCACCCACAGGGTGAGCCCCAGCCCCAGCCCGCAGACCATCCGCCAGGGCGTTTTTTCCCGGATGCCTACCCACCAGCCGGGCAGCATCAAGAGAAAGATGGGAGATAGCGAGAGGATCCCGTGATGCCCCACGACACAGTGCATCAGGTACACCCAAAACGTCTCGTGGCTCTGGTCGATGCCGCCCGGATTCATCCAGTAACTGGGGATCCCTTCATACACATACCGATAAATCGGGGTTCCATACTGCGACTGAAACGGCTTCCAAGTTCCGGTGCAGATCCATGTCGTGGCGAAGTAACCCGCGATCGGGATGAGGGCCGCGGGCACAAACACGAGCCACGCGCGAAACGAATTCTGCCGCATCAGAATGAGAAACAGCGCCACGCCGAACAGCGCCGCGGGAATCTCGTTGCAGACGGTGTAGGCGGCGGCAAAGCCGGACAGTGCGAAGTAGTCCCAGCGTGTCTGCTTGTCGTAAACAATCCGCATGGCCGGGTAGATGGCGAATGTCAGGCAGATCGCCGCCAGTGTGTGATTATTGAACGTGATCAGAAACGGCGTGAGGAACGTGCCATACGCCGCGGCGAACACGACAAAGATCCGGCTCCAGTCGGTGCGGGCGTAGCGCTCCACCAGTGCCGCGAGAAGGATCAGGCAGGCGACCCACGGCAGCCAGTTGAAGACGATCATCAACACGGCGACGGTGGTGTGCGTGTTTCGCAGCAGGTCCAGTCCGGCGGTGCGTTTCAGCACCCAGTAGCCACCGGCCACGATCGTGGGGTACAGCGGCGGCTTGGTGGAGTAGAAATGCTCGCGATACCGGACCTTGTCGATCGAGTCCCAGCCGGGAACCTTGATGATCTCGTCAATGATGTAGGTGCCGCGCTCCGTCAATGACCAGACGGTACACCACCGCGAGCGGTCGTTGGCGCTTTGCAGTGGCTCGGGCATCGTCAGGATCGCCGACAGGCCCATCGCCGCGGCGGTGCCGATGATCAAAAAATAGACGAACCGGCGCAGCGGGGCATTGCCCACGGCGGCGGGGGCCTTGGGAGCCTGGCCTTTGGCTGCTGCCGCCGGACCCGCTCCGCCACCCTGTGTCCCGCCGGTTGTCGGTGCCGCCGGACGGTTTCCGCCACCCACGGCCACTCCCGACACGTTTCCAGGCATGGAAACCGCCGGGGTTCCGGAGCGGTCGGGCGGATGATCAGGCGGAGGCGGCATGCGGTGTGAAACTCCAGGACGCTCCGGTCAACGGCTTTTTGCAGGCTATCCCATCCGTTTTGCAGATCAGACCAGATTTTCGCCTTCGGCGACTTTTCGTCAACGCCGGTCTTGAGATCAGCGACTTTTGCGAATATGGCTCGATTGGGCGAACCGAAACCGCCAAGATCTCTCGGAAGAGAAGATTTCGAAACGACGAGCAACTCCTGCGAATCCCCGTGGCTCAAGAATGCTGCTGACCCTCTCCACCACCCACGCGCCCGCGACCGATCTGGGCTACCTGCTGCACAAGCATCCCGACAAGTTTCAGACGTTCAATCTGAGCTTCGGGCAGGCACACGTCTTCTACCCGGAGGTCGGCGCCGAACGAACGACGGCGTCGCTGTTGCTGGACGTGGACCCGGTGGCGATGGTTCGAGGAAAGACCCGTGAGCAGAGTTTTCTGCTCGGGCAGTACGTGAACGACCGGCCTTACGTGGCTTCTTCCTTCCTCAGTGTCGCCATCGCCCAGGTCTATGGATCGGCCCTTGGCGGGCGCTGCAAGGAGCGCGAGGAACTGGTTCAGACGCCGCTCCCGTTGACCGCGCGGATCGAACTGTTGCCTGTTCGCGGCGGCGGCGCGGAACTGGTGCGACGGCTGTTCGAGCCCCTCGGCTACCAGGTGGAAACGGTCCGGCACCCGCTCGATGAACAGTTCCCGGAATGGGGCGAAAGTCCGTACTTCACCGTGACCCTCACGAACACGACAACGCTGGCGGAGCTGCTCGCACATCTCTACGTGCTCATCCCCGTCTTCGACAACGGGAAGCACTATTTCGTGGGCGATGACGAACTGGAAAAGCTGCTGGAGAAAGGTGCCGGGTGGCTCGCCCATCATCCCGAAAAGGATCAGATCACGCGGCGCTACCTGGGACACCGGCCCAACCTCTACCGTGAGGCCCTGGCTCGGCTCTTGGAGGAGGCGACACCCGACGAAGGCGAAGAGGATTTTACTGGCCTCGGACCGGAATCGACGCTCGAACGCACGGTCAGTCTCAACGAACAGCGGCACGGCACGGTCCTGGCCGCGCTGCGGGCCAGCGGTGCCCGCAGCGTCCTCGACCTCGGCTGCGGCGAAGGGAAACTGCTCCGGGAACTGCTCGCCGAGCGGCAGTTTGAAAAGATCGTGGGGATGGATGTCTCCGTCCGGTCCTTGGAAATTGCCAGCCGTCGGCTCCGACTCGAACGCCTTCCCGATCGCCAAGCCGAACGGATCAGCCTGATCCACGGTTCGCTAACCTATCGTGACCAGCGGCTGGCGAACTTCGATGCGGCCGCCGTTGTCGAAGTCATTGAACACCTCGATCCGCCCCGCCTGACCGCCTTTGAACGCGTCCTCTTTGAATTCGCCCGCCCCGGGATCGTCGTCCTCACCACTCCCAACCGCGACTACAACATCAAGTGGGAAACCCTGCCCGCCGGCAACTTCCGCCACCCCGACCACCGCTTCGAATGGACCCGTGCCGAGTTCGAGGCCTGGGCCACGCGGATCGCCACCCAGCACGGTTACACAGTCGGCTTCCTGCCGGTGGGGCCGGTGGATGAAGTGGTGGGAAGCCCGACGCAGATGGGGGTGTTTGAACGGGAGTAGTTTGGATTACCGGAATCCGACGGTAAAAATACCGGCTATGGTGTTAACGGTGTGCGCCCGGAGGGCAATTCGTCATGAACTTCCTTCATCAAGAATTCGATGCCGGTCCAACGGATGTCATAGAAGTCACACTCGATGGACAAGCGAACGTAATGCTCTTGGATCCGTCAAATTATGCCTTCTACCGGCAAGGGCAGCGATTTCGGTATTATGGCGGGCATGCCAAAACTTCATCTTTCCGGCTCATTCCTCCCGAACAGGGCCATTGGCATGTCGTTGTAGATCTCGGCGGCTATGCGGGACGGGTGCGGGCTGGCGTTTGGCTGCTTCAGCACTCGAACTGAGCAGTTTTCGTGGCCGAGAAACTCACGTCAGTTCGGCACGACCGTTATTAGACGGCGATGGTTTCGGCCGCCTTACTCCCCCCACGCCGCCTTGGCAAACGCCTCCAAGTCATCGAAGTTCGACTGCCACGTCGTGTACATCACACCGGTGACGCGGTTGCCGTGGCTGGCTTTGAGCCACGCCTTGATGGCGGCGGGGTCGGAGTCGTAGTAGCCAGCGAGGACTTGGGAGTGACCGCGGTCGCCGAAGAACTTGGTGCTTTCGGCGGGCTTGCCGCTGTTCCAGTTGATGATGAGCGTGTCTTTGGTCAGCCCTTCCCAAGAGCCGGTCAGGTCGCCGTTGACCAGGTAGAACGGTCCTTTCTGGGCGTTGTGGTGCGGGTCGAACATGTCGCTCCAAATGGCAGTTTTTGCCTGAGGATTGAGTTCGTGGACCAGTTCCAGGCAGCGCCGCACGTTGTTCGCCAGCACCGCGCCCGCTGTTTCCTTGGCCCGCGTTTCGTCGGCGCTCCAGTTCGCCACCCGGATCTCGTCGTGGCTCAAAAAGTACCGCTGGGGCTTCAAGAGCTTGTCGACGCGCTGCAACTGGTCACGGACGAGTTCAAACACCCGTGGATCGGTCAGTGAGGCCGGCACCTGTTCATCGTAGATGGTCACGGCGTGGTAAAAGCTGGCGTTGAGTTCGGCACCCTCCTTTACCCGTGTGCCGGGCAACAGCTTCAAAACCGGTGGCTCGTGGTACACATCAAAGTGGCCGACTGAGCCACGGTTGGTGAGGACGGGATCGTGCAGTTCGGCAAAGTCTTTGCCTTCCACCAGAGGCTTCCCCTCGGCATCGGCAATGACCAGCGGGCATCCCGGGCGGCGGACCAGATTCACAAACGGGGCCTCTTCAATCTGCGCGTCATCCATCCAGAGCTGGCCCGCGCCAGCGTCCCACACACCGAGATAGAAGCCGACCTCGTCGGCCTCGAGGCTGTTGAACATGATGTGGTGCTGCGTCCAGTCCTGATCCCGTTTAACGCCGAGGTTGCTGTGCGACAGCGTGCGGCCTTTGGCACCGAGCGCGAACAGCCGCACGTCGCGGGCGGATTCGAAATTGGCCGTGCGGATCCACACCGAGGCGTGATACGCGGTCCACGGCTGGACCTTCAGCCGCTTCGAGACCCGGCGGTTTCCGCGGACACCCTTGGGGTTCTCAATCCGTAGTGAACTCTCGCCGCCATGCTTGATGACGGTGTCGGCAAATGTTCCGGTACCCGGTTCATCCTGAAAGCCCCAGCCGGTGAACTGGTGCTCCTTGCGCCTTTCGAAGCCACCGGGAATCGCTTCCGCCGAAAGTCTTGGGTGGGGCAGCGCCGTGTCCCCCTGCACTTTGAGCCGCATGTTCCGCACCGGCAGCCCTTCGGCCAGGTTGGGGTCGTGTGACAGCAGGCCTTCGCTGTAGCCGAAGGGAGCGACACAGGGGATGAGTTCGATTTTCAGTTCGTCGGCGAGGGCTTTGAACTGAGCCATGTTGCTGAAGTAGTGTTCTGGAACGCGGCCCAGAATGTTCAGCTTGTAGTCGGCCAGAACAATGCCGTTGTAGCCCGCTTTGGCAGCCCGGCGCAGCAGCGCTTCCGCCTTGGGGACGTTCTCCTTGACCTGAAAGTTATGCTGCAGGTAGAGCCACCGCTGCTCGAGTTCGGCAGCGCTCGCTGTACCGGCAAGCAAAACGAGAGACACGAGGGCGGCGCGAAGCAGAGGGACGTGCATGATCGACAGACCGCCTTGCAGGCTTGGCAGGAACTGAACGGGCGCTGGGATTGGATCTGGCGAGATTCTACCGACCCTTGAAGGACAGCACACGGTTCGAAGAATCAGCCGGCGGCCGTTA
Organism: Planctomycetaceae bacterium; assembly: GCA_021732845.1. Lineage (GTDB taxonomy): Bacteria > Planctomycetota > Planctomycetia > Planctomycetales > Planctomycetaceae > JAKFUF01. The sequence goes on from JAKFUF010000057.1 coordinate 42,151, forward strand.
GGCCCCGGTTCTGGCCTAACGAGCCTCCAGAGATTGTTGAGTTCGGAACCGGACGCGAATGCGTTCCGGCTGATTTGTCGAAATTTGGCCAACCCAGAATTCAGAACTCTCCGCTTGAAGACATTTTGTCTACACGGTAATTTGGCCCACGTTGGCAGCATTTCTCTTCGGTTCTGCAGCGGAGACAGCGCATGGCCCGTTCCCTCCCACGCCGGTTGATGACGGCGATCTCGCTGGTGGCGTTGCTGGTCGCCACATTCGTGCCCGATTCGTGGGTCCAGGGCGAAGTTGTGGTAGTCGAAGAGGTGCGGCTGGTCCGCGCCCGTTTGGTGCGGCCGGAGGCTTCATCAAAACGCAGTTGGGGGCCGGAGCAGGTGGAAGGGGCACCGGACACGCCCGGCTCGGGCGACAGTCCCACCGCTTGGGCTTCGCTCTCGCAGGATGGCCAGGAAGAGTGGCTCGTGTGCGAGTATGCCCAACCGGTTGAGCCACGGGCCGTTGTTGTGCATGCCTCTTACAATCCCGGGGCCCTGATCAGAGTCTCGGCGTTCAATGCCGCGGGTGATGAAGTGGTGGCATGGGAAGGGGAAGATCCCACGCCCAAATCCAGCCCACGCGGCGTCTCCGTCATCCCCGTGAAACTCAAATTCCCCGTGCAGCGGATCAAGGTCACGCTCGATTCGCAAGGCGTTTCGGGCTGGAACGAGATCGACGCGATTGGGCTGGAAGACAAGGCGGGAAAGCCACACTGGGCGACGAAGGTGGAAACCAGCACCACTTACGCCGTGCGCGAAAGTCCAGCACCGGTCAGCACGAAACCGTCCTATGCCCCGAGTCAGGCGACGGGTGCCCCTGACTGTCCGCAGCCGGGCGACCAAGGTGTTGCCTGGGCTCCCGCAACGCCCGACGGCCAAGCCGAGTGGATGGTGTGCCAGTACGAAACCGCACAACAGCCGTTTGAAATTGTGGTCCATGAGAACACCGCCCCCGGCGCGATCCACAAGATCTCGGCCTTCAATGGCAAGGATGAAGAGGTTGTCGTGTGGGAGGGCGTTGACCCAACGCCGCGCGATCAGCCCTGGGGTGTCTCGGTCTTCCCCATCAACACGGAGTTCGCCTTCAAGAAACTCAAGCTCTACATCAATTCGCCCGCCGTCTCCGGCTACAACGAAATCGACGCCGTCGGCCTGCGGGCTCTGAATGGCGACACCCAATGGGCCAAAGAGGCGCAGGCCAGTTCGTCCTACGGGATGGCTCAGGCGGCCATGCCTGCTGCTGTCCAACCGGCGGTGGAAGAAGAGCCAAAAGAAGAAAAAAGTATGAAAATGTCTGCGGATCAGCAATCCGAAATCAAGCAGTTGCGCAAAGAACTGGATGAGTTGAAGGCGCAGCTCAAAGAGCTGAAGAAGAAGTAGCCGGAATGTGTTGTCAGCCGCCTCGGAGCAACTGGTGAGGGATCGACGGATGTCTGCATTCCGCTGCCGCATCGTGGTGGCATGGCTCGTGATGATTGTCGTGGCTTCGTTCAGTCGGTGCTGCCAGGCTCAGGACAAGCTGCCGACGCAGCGTGTGGCGGTGCAGTACGGAGGCCGCTCGTATGAATGTGAGTTGCCGGGAAATGGAACCATACTTTCCTGTATGGCGGTGGCAAATCGTGCGACGTCCGAGGGTGAGCAAACCACGCTCATGTTCAGTTCAACGAGGCGGTGGGGAGCAAAAGGCGAGGAGATTAAATTCCAGAAGCTTGCAGATCCTGGGGATCGGGTCGTCTTCCTCGATACTGCAACCGGGGTTGCGGAATTTGCGTCGAATCTACAGCCGGGGCCAACCGAAGTCGCCGTCTCTCCAGATGGACTGTACGTCGCATTTGCCAGTCACAGCGGTTGGCCCAACCTCGATCCGCGATGGGACGATGATCCTGGACATGCCCTGTTGAAAAAAACCGACAACGCGAAGGGAGCCACCAAACCGGCCGGCACCATCGCCTGCTCTGTGTGGGGACTCAAGCCCTTGCGGCTGGAATGGGAACTGCGACTCGCGGCCGGACCTTCTAAGGAAGAAGTCGCTGAATTCAAGCGTCCCTGGAATAATGGTGCGATTCTCACGATTCCCTGGTGGCAAGCAGATCTGCATTGCGAGTTCATCCACACTCAACTGACGTTTTCGCCAGATTCAAAATACCTCGTGGCACTGGACCATCACTCCGGGACGAGGGTTTTGAATGTTGCGGATGGACGCCAATTCGTCCGTTGCGTCGGCCGTGTCGGATCGCGTCCGGTTTCGGTGATGTTTCCGGAAGCCAATCTGGTGGACATTTTGACGAGCGACGGGACACTTCGGCAATATGCATTAGACACCGGCCGACTCGGTTCTACACGCACGCTTCCCATTCCGCTGAAAGTCAGCACTGATGAACCGCACTATTTTCGGCCAGATTTTGGTGTCAGTTGCGGTCGCGATTTGATCGTCAGGGCAGATGCACATCTGCGGTTCGCCACCAATCTTAGAAGCACCAAGAACCACGAATTCACAATGCCTCTCAAAAAGAACCCGCAGGGAAATGCATTGGTTCCCTGCCACTTCGAATTGTCCCGTGACGGTCGGCGGTTGGGCATTGGATATCACTATGTCGCGGACGAGATCGGGTCCCGATTCTCCACATTTAGCAACTTTATCTCCTTCGAAATCTGGGATGTGCCGTCCCAAATGTTGGTGCGACGCGCCATTGTTCCTGGGTCCGATTTAGACCTGCCGGCCGATGAGGCCCCTGCGATTAAGATCGAATCCGATTTCACCGCCTGCATGGACACGGACGGTGAAGAGATCATCTATGCTCACCGACTCAAACGACCATAGGTAAACTTGCGAGGCAACCATGTGGCGGTCGCTCTTCTGCATAATGTTTTTCGCCGGAGTAGTCGCCTTGCCGATTCAGGCAGAGGACGCACAGGTCCCGTTGCGCGTCCTGCTCATCACGGGCGGGCCGCAGCCGGTGCGGGTTGCCGTGAATGTCACGATGAATGGGCGGCCGTGGCCGGAGTATTTTGAGGCGGCCCAACAGCGGCAGATGGAGGCGATCTTTTCCCAACTGGATCGCGATCAGGACGGGAAGGTTTCGGCGGAGGAATCGCGGCGGTTTCCGCAGCCACGGCTGCAGTCCTCCAAGCCGGCGGGTGATGTCCACGTCGCCTTCAATTACCGGGTCATCGACGCCGACGATGACGGTCAGGTTTCGCTCACGGAATATGAACAGTATGCCCGGTCGTTTGGCGACCTGCCGGTGTGGACGACGGCGATTCGAGGTTCGCGACCTGATGCCGATTTGTTCCGGGCCTTGGATGCCAATCGCGACCGGGTAGTCACCGAGGCGGAATGGTCCGCCGCCGACAAACTGTTTTCGAGCGACCGCGATGGCAACCGGGTGTTGTCGGTCGATGAACTGCGTCCGTCGATGGCGACAGCCGGACCACCGGAATTTGTGGCCGGAGCCGCAATCCGCCGCAAGCCACTGGTCATTGAATGGCAGGAACCGGGCAACGAACCCGTGCAGGCGACCGTTTCGATCAATTTTGTGGAAGACGCGGCGGTGGCCCCGACGGTCTCGGTCAAGCTGCAACCTGGCGCGGCGGAACGAGCTGTCGGCATCGAACAGGGGCTTGAGCGCGAACCGGTCTTGGTCTGCGACGGCTGCCGGATTGTCCTGCGGCTGCAACTTCCGGTCCTCCGCGCCACCGTGGCTCAGCAGCAGCAACTCCGGCAGGACTACGAGGCCGCCCGCGAACGAGCCGGCGGTGCGGTCGGGCCGAAGACGGAAATGTCACCGAGGCTCAAGCAGGCGTTCCTGCTCGCCGACAGCAACGAAGACAATGACCTGGAACCGGCCGAGTTTGAATCCTATCTGGACAAGGTGGTTCCGCTCGAAGCCGCCACCGATGCTGCGCGGCTGCGGTTTGTCAGCTTCCAGGAACGGCCCGGCCTGCTGCCACTGGTTGACTTGAACCTGGATGGTCGGTTGAGCCTGCGCGAGATTCAAACGATCCCCACGAAGCTCAAATTTGTGGCGGGGCAGATGGGCAAACTTGTGCGTGACCAAGTGCCATCAACGCTGGTGATTGTGCTGCAACGGGCGCCGAGCGGTGACGCCACGGAACAATCGATCCTGCAGAATGCCGGTCCACCGTGGTTCTTCCGCGCGGACCGCAATCAAGACGGCGACCTCGACCGCGACGAGTTCCTGGGCAACCCAGAAGACTTCGCCCGGCTCGATGTCAACAAGGACGGCTGGATTGAACTGGACGAAGCCGTGCGAGGGGACATGCCGAGTCCGGGCGGGAGATAACGCTCAGTCGCCACATTTCGGTTTAAATAATGTCAAATTTCAAATTTCACAGTCTGTAGAGTGGCTTCGAACTGTCTGCCCGAGCATCGGTGATTGGGAAGAAAAAGGTGGAACCACGAATCTCACGAATAACATGAATAAAGGAGATTGCGAGGATCGCTCGCGGCGTGGCGTAACAACTGTTATTCGTGAGATTCGTGTTATTCGTGGTTCCTCTCCACTCGTCCGGTCAATGTGAAGTGTTGTCAGTAGGGCGGAGAAAGTTTTTGGACAGGATTCAAAGGATGAACCAGGATACGAAAGGATGTTCTCTCCCTGTCTCATCCTTTTTCATCCTGTTCAACATCCCTTACACCTCGATTTTCAAAGTCTGAAGTTCGCACTCGAACTGTCCGCTGGGATGTCTCGCTGGAACACGGGAGTATAGGAAGAACAAGGAAGAACAAGGAGGAACCATGAATCTCACGAATAACACGAATAAAGGAGATTGCGAGGATCACTTGCGGCGTGGCGTAAAAACTTTTATTCGTGATATTCGTGCTATTCGTGGTTCATCTCCACTCGTCCGGTCAATGTGCAGTGTTGTCAGTAGGGTGGTGAGAGTTTTAGGACAGGTTGAGGGGACGAAATGATGAACAACCTGAGTTGGCTACGATTGGTCGCCGTGGCGTTCGCCGTCCTCGGTGGCCCTGGGCTGTGTCGTGCAGCAGATCCCGCCAGAGACAGTGCTTCAACGGCGGTGGTTACGGCGCAGATTGATGCCATTTTTGAACAGGAATGGCAGGCGGCGAAGGTTTCGCCGCAGATGGCCGATGATGCGATGTTTTTGCGGCGAGCCACGCTGGACCTGACGGGGCTGATTCCCACGGTCGGCGAGGTGCGGGGCTACCTCAGTGAGCGAGGAACCCCGATAGCGGATGAGGAAGGGGGCGCAAGCCACCCATCCGCGCCAGGGGTTCCGCAGCGAGCAGGACTTACCAGCGACTCCCGCCCGGACAAACGCGCGAAGCTCATTGCGGAACTCTTGCGGCGGCCGCGGCATGCGCGGCTGATGGCCGGCGTCTGGCGCGATGTGCTGTTGCCGCACAACACGCCGGAAACGGCAGCGGTGGCGTTTGAGAACTGGCTGCAGGGGCGGTTTCGCGACAATGTTTCCTACGACGCCCTGGTGCGAGAAATCTTGACAGCCCAGGGAACGAGCAATCAGTCGGTGCCGGTGGTGTTTTTCGCGTCGAACCACACCAAGCCGGAAGAGCTGGCGGCGAGTGCCTCGCAGGCGTTTCTCGGGTTGCAGGTCCGTTGTGCGCAGTGCCATGATCATCCGTTTACGCAGTGGAAGCAGGCGGATTTCTGGGGCTTTGCCGCCTTCTTTGCCCGCACCCAGGGGCCGTCGAATGTCGGCGAACTTGTCCCCGTGGCGGACCGCGCGGATGGGGAGGTGCGGCATCCAAAGACGCTGAAGGTGCTGCTGCCGAAGCCGATGGACGGGCCGGAGATGGCCGCAACCACGAGTGAGCCACGCCGCGCGGTGCTGGCCCGGTGGGTGACGGCGGGAGAGAACCCGTTTTTCGCCCGCGCCGCGGTGAACCGGGCGTGGTGGGTGCTCTTCGGCCGGGGCCTGGTGCAGCCGGTCGATGACCTCGGCCCGCACAACCCCAGCACGCACGAGGCGGTGCTGACCCTGCTGGCCAACGATTTCGTGCAGCACGATTTCGACCTGCGGCGAACCTTGGAGATCATTGCCGGGACCAAAGCCTATCAAACGAGCAGCACGCCGCATCAGCCGGGGACGGCAGCGGACCCTGATGAGAATTATGCCACGATGGCCGTCCGCAGTTTGTCGCCGCAGCAGGTGTACGACGCCCTGCTGCAGGCGGCGGGCGAGCGCGAATCGCTGGAGCGGCCCGGCCCCGAGGCCGTTGCCGAGCGGCGGGCGTTTCTGGCCCAGCTCGATGCACCCACCCGCCAGCCGACGGAGTATCAGGGCGGCATCCCGCAGGCACTGATGCTGCTGAACGGCCCCCTGGTCGCCCGCCTGACCAACCCAACGACAGGTGATTTTCTCGCCGCCCTGATCGACAGCCCGTTTCTTAAGGACGAACAGCGGGTTGAGACACTGTTCCTCGCCACGCTGTCACGTCTGCCCCGCCTTGAAGAGCGCGAACGGATGCAGAAGTTGCTGGCGTCAAAGCCGACGGCAGCCGCCCGCGCTCAGGCACTGGGCGACCTGCAGTGGGCACTGTTGAATTCGACGGAATTTGTGTTGAACCGGTAGTCGCGTTTAACAAATCAGGTCCTGTCACCTTTATCACACGTTTCACCTGCTCTCCCAAAAGGTGATTGTCATGTCCAACCTCAATCGTCGCACCCTGCTCAAATCTTTGATGGCCAGTTTTGGCGGGCTGGGCACCTGCGGGATTCTTCCCGCGCTGGCAGAGACCACGGCAGGGACACCGAAGGGTAAGTCACGGCATTGTGTGCTGCTGTGGATGAATGGCGGGCCGACGCAGACCGACACATTCGACATGAAGCCGGAGCACGCCAACGGCGGGGAGTTCAAACCGATCGCCACGTCGGCGAAGGGGCTGGAAATCAGCGAGCACTTCCCGAAGCTCGCGCGGCATGGGCATCAACTGGCGGTGCTGCGGGGCCTGAGCACGCGGGAGGGGGACCATGGCCGGGGCACCTTCACGATGCACATGGGCCGGCAGCCCGATCCGCTGGTGCGGTTTCCCACGCTGGGCGCGATGCTCTCCAAGGAACTCGCGCAGTCGGAGGCGATGCTGCCGGAGTTTGTGGCGGTCAATCCGTACCTGGGGTTCGATGCCACGGCTTGGGAAGCCGGATTTCTCGGCGCGCGGTTCGCCCCGTTGACCATCAAGTCGCGGGCAGCGCGGCAAGTGACAGGTCCGGCGTCGGCCGCGGCGTTTGCCGAACTGGGCGTGGACGACCTGAAGGCCACGCAGCCGGTTTCCGCCCAGCGGGCCAGCGACCGGCTCGGGCTCCTGCAGGGGTTCCAATCGCAGCTCGTGGCTGAGAGTCCCCAGTCGCCGGTGCTGGCCCATGACACCATGCTCCAACGGGCGATTCAGCTTGTCAGCAGCGATGCCGGCAAGGTGTTCGATTTGTCGCAGGAGTCGGCCGCCACGCGCGAAAAGTACGGCCGTGGCTCATTCGGCCAGGGCTGCCTGTTGGCGCGGCGGCTGATCGAAAAGGGGGTCTCGTTCGTCGAGGTCTCACTGGGCGACAGCGGACGCTGGGACACCCACGGCAACAACTTTGCCACGGTGCGGGAGCTGTCGACCGAACTCGATGCCGGCTGGAGCGCGCTGCTGGACGACCTGGAGGCGCGGGGCCTCCTGGAATCGACCACGATCCTGTGGATGGGTGAATTCGGCCGGACACCGAAGATCAACGGCGGCGCGGGTCGGGATCATTTCCCCAATGCCTGGTCGGCGGTGCTGGCCGGCGGCGGGATCCGTGGCGGCCAGACCTATGGCCGCACGAGCATTGATGGCATGACCGTCGAGTCGGGGAAGATGGACGTGGGCGACCTGTTTGCCACGCTGTGCGGCGCGCTGCAGATCGACCACCGGATGCTGAACACGTCCAACATCGGCCGTCCGTTCCGCATCGCCGAGGGACAGCCGGTGAAGGAGGTCCTGGGCTGAGGTCGCCGCCAGCGGATCCGTGACAGGTCCCGGTATCACGCAATGTTGACGTGTCCGGCGTGTCCGACAGAAGCCCACTCGCCAGGCCAACCATTGCATCATTCAGCCCGCGCTGCCGCATGCTGAATCGGCCTTCGCGGAATGCGTTCCAGCAGCCCATCGCCGAAGGTTTGTTCCAAGTTGAGATGCGGCATGTGGATGTAGCCGATGTGGCAGCCACAGGTGCGGTTCGGACAGGGTTCGTCGCGCAGCAGGGATTGCCAGTTGTCCTGGTAGATGGAGCCGAGCGGCTGCCGAATGAAGTGGCAGCGGCGGATCGTGCCATCGCCATCAATGCTCAGGACCTCCGTGCCGCAGCGGCAGGCGCGGCCGAGGCTGGCATGGTATTCGGTGTTGATGCGGAACAGCGGGTCGAGGGTTTCGAAACGCGCGACATCCTCATCGGTGTAGTATGCGGGTTGCTGCTTGTAGGCATTGATCCACAGATAAATCTCGGCCGGGAGTTCCTCCCGTAGTCGAGAGATCTCATCGGCGTCTTCTTTCAAGCCGACGGCCCCCACGCTGTAGGGAACCGAAAATTGATCCAACTGCCGACACTGGCTGAGAAATACAGGGCGCGTCGTTTGCGAAGGATGAAACGTGCACCACAGCCCCAGCCGTGAAACATTGGCTTCCGTCAGCCACTCCAGCGAACAGGAGAGGTTGGTTTGAATGGCAACTTTTTCGACATGCGGCTGGTGGCTCAACTCGATCAAAGCCCGCTGGTACCAACGGCGAACAAGCGCCTCGCCCCAAGGGGTAAAAAACAGCCGCAGCTTCCTGCCCGGAATCTCGGTGGCTTGGCGGCGAACCCAGGCAACAAATCTTTCGAGGGCGGCTCGATCCACCGCCAGTTCTTTCGCCGTTTCGTGATGTTTGGCGAACGGGCAGTAGTGGCACTCGTAGTTGCAGCTCGACAACGGACCGCGGTACAGCAATGTCAGCGACATGCGGCGGTCTCCATCAAGTGCCGCACCCGTTCGGAGTAGAGCCACGGGCCGATGGTGTCGGAACGTTCCAAGCCGGCAGCGTTCAATCGCAATTGGCGGACCTCCGTGTCGAACGCCGCCAAGTCCAGGTCCAGAAGTTCGGCGAGTGCCGGCAGATCGTCCCAGAGGTTGGACTTGAACTGCCGGGAATAGTCATCCAGCGACAGCCCGGCACTTTGCAGCAGCGACAGCAGCACGAACCGCCGGCGCTGCTCATCCTCAGTCAGAGCAATCCCATAACTCGCCGCCGCGAATTGGTCGGGAGACCGCTTCAAATAGTCCGCGAGGATCGACTGCACACCGGAACGCCCGACGGCATATTCGGTGGAGTAATGCAGGGCCGGTGCATAAGACCGGGCACCGCAGCCCAGGCCGATCATGCCATCGCGCTGGCAGCAGTAGGCCGGAGCGGGCGGTTGCCGTTCTCGTTCAGGGTCCGCAGCCCGGCGGCAGAACATCCGCATGGAGACCTGCTCGTAGCCACGCTCCAGCAGAAAGTCGCGGCCGGCGCGGTAGGCCTCCAGCCGTTGGTCATCCCAGTCGTGTTCACGGCGGCCCAGGCCGGTCAGCGGGCGGACATAGAGCGGGTAGAGATAGATTTCTTCCGGCTCGTATCGGAGCACGGTGCGGATCGATTCGAGCCAACTGGCGACGGTTTGCCCTTCACCGCCATAGATCAGGTCCACATTCAAAACCGGCAGTCCTGCGGCGCGAACCATCTCCAGCGCGCGATGGACTTGTTCCACACGCTGCGGCCGGCCGAGTCCGGAAGACTCCGCATCGCTCAGCGTCTGCACCCCGAGGCTCAGCCGTTCGACGCCCCTCTCGCGGATCAAGGCGAGCTTGGCGGGATCCAGCGTTGCCGGGGACGCCTCCATGGAAGTGGGGATGCCCTTGGGGTCGGCTCCCATGACATCGACCGCGATGCTGAACAGCGACTCCAGTTCCTGCTGGTTTAGAAAGGTGGGTGTGCCTCCCCCAAACGCCAGCCGCGCGAAGTGAGAGAAGCCGAGCGCGGCCTTCACGGTTTCGGCTTCAGACCGCAGGACTTTCAGATATTGCGTGACCCAGCCTGCTGCTGGCTGAGCCTGGGTGAACAGATTGCAGAAGCCGCAGCGGTACTCGCAGAACGGCACATGCAGATACAGGGAGAGGGCCTCGTCCGGCGTAGCCCAGAGCCGGTCCAGGGGCTGAGCCACGGCGAGGGGCCGATAGGCGGTTTTGTGGGGATAGCCGTAGGTGTAGCCCACATACGGCGACCCGCCGAGCCACGCCGCCAGAGGCCGCGGAGCGGGCGTCCCGGTTACTGGTTGTGTATGAATGGAAAGACCCATGCCACGCCGCCGAACCTGCAAACTTCGTTCGGCTCGATGGTATCACGGCGCGGACCTGTCTAGCCATCACGCTCAGGTCATCTGGTCAATTGCGACCATGCGGAGTCAGGATGCCACAAAAAGTAGAATCTTGCTCCGGGGCACACCCTACGGACTTTAGAATTCACCGGGAACTTCACCCTTGTTGCGGCTGCCCAGCGCCTGCCATGTGGCCAGACTGATGCTGTTGCCGATGAACTGCACATGGCCATCGCAGAACAGGGAATGCACTCCGCCCGTGTGGCGGCTGTGGCTCGCGACATTCAGCGAGAGCCGGTCCCAGGCGGCATTGGTGCGGATGCTGTGCGGCAGTCCGCCGCGGCAATCGACATCGCGATCGTTCGGACCGCGGATGTGGTTGTACATCGAATGTCCCGGGGCTCCGTAGAGCCAGCGGCTGCCGCGCGTCTGCTGAAGCAGCAGACCATTGCCATGACACTGAGAGGCGTAATCGGTGAGTTCGGGGCCGTTGGAGGTGTTGTCGTTGCCGCTGGTCAGTACAAACCCGCGTGTCGGGCTGAATCCATCCCACAGTGACGGGCCTCCCTCCGACTTGATCGTCTCGCTGATGCAAACCGTGGAGCTTGAGCCATCCAGGATGTCGGCGAACTTCACCGAGGAGTTCTCGAAGAAGATGCCTGTCACGGCCACGCCGCCGGGGTTCCGCAGCGACAAGGGGTAGGTGGTGCCGGTGTTCAGCGGATAGTTATGGACGCCGCTGTTGACCACGACGCCGTTGACTGTGTTTGTCTGCAGCACCCGCACGCCATCGCTGGGACAGAGCAGGAATTGAACGTTCTGGCCCAGCGCTGCGCCATTCAGGGCGGGGTCGTCCGGGTCGGCATTGAAGTTGATCTGGTTGTAAAGCGGTGCCTGATCGAGATACGGCAGCAGATGCGCGTAGGCGGAATAACAACGGCCCGCGCCGTCGCTCATGCTCCGCAGGCGGCCGGGCGGAAACAACTTGTGGGCTTCGGCATAGCTTTGCAGCCCAAGACCTATTTGCTTCAGGTTGTTCCGGCACTGGGTGCGGCGGGCGGACTCCCGCGCCTGCTGCACCGCCGGGAGCAGCAACGCCACCAGGATGGCGATGATGGCGATCACCACCAGAAGTTCGATGAGGGTGAAGCCACGGCGGGAGTGTTTCATGAGGTCGGTCACGATATGCCATTATAATGCCATACATGGGCATGATCATGACATTTCGGCTGACAGTCTTCAACCGTATTGGCATCCGCCCCGTGCTGGGTTCAAGCCTGGCTGCCAGCGGCGAGGGCGAAGATCACCAGGATGAGCATCCAGATGACGCCCAGGGCGTGCCAGAACCAGGCACAGACCGTCACCCCCACGAGTACTCGTGGTCGTACCGGTCGGAGCAGGCCTGCAGCGTCACCCAGACCAGCAGCATCATCGCCAGCGTGAAGTGCATTGCGTGCAGGGCGGTCAGGCAGGTGACAAAGGCATTGGCCCCGGTCTCGACCGCTTCGGGCTGCTGATGGCGGACGAGCCACGCGATGCCGTAGGTTTGAACGGCGACAAAGGCGGTCCCCGCCACGAGGGCGAGAAGCAGGGCGCGCCGAAACGGCCGCTGCCGTTCCAGCCGCACCGAGTTTTGCGCGTGCTGCAGCAGCACGCTGCCGGCAACCAGCAGCAGCGTTGTCCCCCAGAACACCGGGGGGAAGCCGGCGTCCCGGCTGCCCGGAACATGCGCCGGCGCGGCAGGCGGCGGCCACAACCGGTACATGCCTGCCGCCAGGGAAAAAGCCACGCCAAACAACACGCTGCACGCGACGATGAAGCGCACGGTGACCGTGCTGTTCGGTGGTTTCCGCAGGTGGATGACCGGGCTCTGGGACATGAAACGACGGCCGTCAGGGGTTGAGCGTTTTACCCGAAAGATTGCGGTCGATCCGCTTGAGCTGGACCGCGTCGGCGGAGGTCAGGCCGAGCACCTCGCCCAGCGGGCGCGGCTGGTCTTTCAGCACCAGGGGCACACGCAGGGTGAAGATGCTGCCCTTGCCCACCTCGCTCTGCACGCTCACCTCGCCGCCCAGCAGTTTTGAGAGTTCTTTCACGATCGACAGCCCCAACCCGGTGCCGGCATATTCCCTCGTCAGGGAACTTGACCGGCCGGCGCGGCTGGTGTTTCCCTGGCGGAATTTTTCGAAGATCGTTTCCTGGTCCTCCAGCGGGATCCCCACGCCGGTGTCCTCCACCAGAATCTCGGCCTCGTCGTTTTCAACGCGGCGGGTTACGACCTGCACCCGGCCCCCTTCCGGCGTGAACTTCACGGCGTTGGACAACAAATTGTAGAGAATCTGCTGCAGCTTGCCCTGGTCCTGCGTCAACTGGACCAGCGTGTCATCGGTTTCGCACGACACGTCGATGCTGCGCTTTTCGGCCAGCGGGCGCATCATGCCGATGAGCCGTTCAATCAGGTCGTTCAGCGAAAAGTCCGTCAGGTGCAGGTCCATCTTTCCGGCCTCGATCTTGGCCAGGTCGAGGATGTCGTTGACCAGGACCAGCAGATCCTTCCCGGAACTCTGGATATTGCGGGCGTACCGCTGCTCCTTGTCGTTGAGCGTGGTGATTCCCGCCAGGACCTCGCTGAACCCCAGAATGCTGTTGAGCGGCGTCCGCAGTTCGTGCGTCATCGTCGCCAAGAAGTCATTCTTGAGGTTGTTCAGCTCGAACAGCCGCATGTTCGCCTGGGCCAGTTCGTCCACCTTGGCGTCGAGTTCTCCGTTCACCTGCCGCAGCTCTTCCTGCGCAGCCACGAGATGCCGCAGCATGCGGTTGAACGCCTGGCTCAGTTCCTCGTACTCGTCGCCGGTGCGGATGTCGGCCCGCTGGTCGAGGTTCCCCCGCGAAATCGCGTCGCTCACGTCTTTCAGGTGCAACACCGGCTTGACGATCACATACCGCACGATGGCATAGGCGCCGGTCATCGCCAGAAAGGCCGTCACAATGGCGGTGGCAATCAGGATGGCATTGTTCCAGGCGACATCCCGTTCGGTCGCCTCCAGTGGAAAGGCCACCTTCACCATCCCCAGCAGATCCCCCTCCTTGACCAGTGGCTCACCCATCTGGACGACCTTGCAGGGGACTTTCTGCATGCCCGCCTCCCGCGCTGCCTGGAGCCGGCGCTCTCCGGCGATCAACTCGTAGCCACCCTTTTTGGGACGGACCATCAGCGGGTCGATCATTTCGCTTTCGGCCACCGCCTGCACAAGTGCGCGAAACGCGTCGGAATCGAGATTGCGGGTGGAGTTCTGGTAGGGGTTGGGGGAGATCTTGGCGATGTCGATGCTGACCGTCTGCCCCTCCCGCGCGGTGACGGTGCTCTCATCGCTGCGGGTGTGGCACCGCAGGCACGACTTGGCGGCCCGCACCGCGCCATAGTACTGGTACTCGCGCTTGTCGCGCTGGATGCGGGTGACTTCGTCGCCCTTGCCCAGCCCCATTTCGTGCAGGACTTCGTGATCCACCTGGTCCTTCGGCTGCCGCCGCCCGTCGGAATTGCCCATCGGACGGACGAGGTCCCAGTGATAGTCCTGCAGGTCGACCGGCTTCACATCCTTGGCCAGGGAATCGATGACGTCCGAGAACTCGCCGTCGGTCTCGAACCATTTCCAGTGGCTCTCCAGAATAATCGGAGCGATCAGTTGCCGCCCGGTCATCCGGTTCTGATCATACACGAGGCCGACCGTCAGCCGGCCGTAGACATAAAAACTGCCGGTGATCAGCAGCATCAGCCCGCCGCCAAACAGGAAGCGGCATTTCCGCTCCAAGCTGGCTTCACCCAGCAGGCGTTTGAACGTGCGATAAGACATGGGCTGCTGCCAGAAAACCGGGAACGTAGCGATTGCCAAGTAATTCTACGATTCTGACGTTTCCACGTCATCGTCAGTCGGCTAAGCGAAACAGGACACAGGACGACGCATGCAACTCCTTCGCAAAATCATGGCCGTGGTCATCGGGATTGTCGCGGGCAGCGTGTTCAACATGGCGGTCGTGACGGCGTCCCATGCCGTCTTTCCGCTGCCGCCAGGCGTTGATCCCAACGATTTCGAGGCGTTCAAGGCTCATGTCGAGGCTCACGGATTGCCAGCGGGCGCCCTGATCCTGGTGCTCATCGCGCACGCTGGCGGCAGCTTCGTGAGCGGCTTTGTCTGCGGGCTCATCGCCAGACGACCCTGGCATGCCGCCGCCATCGGCCTGGGGCTTTTGTGGACCTGCGGGGGCGCGGCCATGCTGTTCATGCTCCCCGCCCCGGCCTGGTTTGCCGTGGCGGACATCGCCCTGTACATCCCGGCGGCTGTGTTGGGAGTCCGCATGGGTGGAGCATTGACCGCCAGTCGTCCCCCGCGACCCGCAGAGTCAGCCGGCAGTTGACGCGCCGGCGTCGAGAATTCGCGCTCCCTCCGCTGCCGCAATGCGATATGATGCAACTTAGATGCGGAGTGTCGAACACGCCCCTCAGGAGCGAGCCGGTGTTCTTACGAACAATTGCAGGAGTGCTGATCGGTGCCGGGCTCGGCGTGGCCCTGTCCGCCGATCTCTTTGCCGCGGATGCTCCACCCGCTCCCGGCAACGCGGGCATCACGGGTGTCTCTTCAGACATGCCGGCAACCGTGAGGCGCGCACCGACACCTCCCGCTCAGCCGCCGGCTGTGCCCTCGCCGAACTCATCCGCGGCTGCCGTGGCTGACGCACCTTCTGCAGAAGCGGTGGGAATCTGGATCGAGGCGCTGGGGGCGGCGGAATTTGACGTGCGTGAAGACGCCACCGAGCGGTTGTCCAAGGCCGGGCTCGTGGCCATCGACGCCTTGAAGAAGGCCGCCGAAGGTCCGGATCTGGAGGTCTCGTCGCGTGCGATCCAAATCTTGCGGACGATGTATACCGACGCCGGAGACGAAGCGTTCGATGCCGTGGATTCGGCCCTGTTCCAATTGGCGATGAGCAGCAGCAAACCCGCAGCGCGGCGGTCCGAGCTGGCCTTGTCCACGCGTGAAGCCGACCGCGATGAACGGCTGGGCGCGAAGCTGCGGGGAATGGGTGCCGAAACTGCCCCCCCGCAACTCCCGCAGATCGCCGTCAACATGGTGATCAACCGCAATGCCGTCGGGCGGATCCTGATCGGGGACGACTGGAAGGGGGGCAACGCCGGACTGCAAACGGTCAAACGGCTGGTCTATCTTGAAACCATTTATGTCACCCGTGGTGCGAATCTAACGCCAGAGGCATTGGCCGACCTGCAGGGTGCGCTGCCCGGCGTCGAAATCCAGATGCGCGGCCCGGCCATGCTGGGAATCTCCTGCCCACGCGAGGAACTGCTTATTGAAAAAATCCAGCCGGATTCGGCGGCCGAGAAGGCCGGTCTCGAGCTGGGTGACAAGATCCTCAAGTACGACGACAAGCCGATTGAAACCTTCGATGAGCTGATCGAACTGACAAAGGACAAAAAAGTCGGCGACAGCTTGAAACT
Organism: Planctomycetaceae bacterium; assembly: GCA_021732845.1. Classification (GTDB taxonomy): domain Bacteria; phylum Planctomycetota; class Planctomycetia; order Planctomycetales; family Planctomycetaceae; genus JAKFUF01. The sequence goes on from JAKFUF010000057.1 coordinate 58,050, forward strand.
GGAGATCCTGCGGGATGGTATGACCGTTGTCAAAGAGATCAAACAACTTGGCAAATGGACGCTGCAAGAAAGCAAGCCATGAGATTCTCCCGCCGGCGCTTTCTCTCCACATCCGCCGCCCTGGCCCTGCCCTGCACCCCGCACTTTTGGCAGCGGATCGCCCAGGCAGCCGACCCGGCGGAGGGCACAGGTGGAGAAACCGTGCTGGTTGTCATCCAGCTCTCCGGCGGCAACGACGGCCTGAACACAGTCGTACCCTTCCGCGATCCCGCTTACGCCGCCGCCCGGCCAACCCTCAAACTGCCGGCCGACAAACTGCTGAAGATCAACGGCGATCTCGCCTTCCATCCGTCGATGACGGGCTTTGCCAAGCTCCTGGAGAAGTCGCAATTGGCAGTCGTGCAGGGCGTGGGCTACCCCAAGCCGAACCGCTCGCACTTCACCTCCATGGACTTCTGGCACCGCGGAAAACTCTCCGAAACAGAGCCGTTCGGCTGGATCGGTCGCGGCACCGAGCATCTTCCCGCCGGCAGCACCGCCGTCCATGTCGCCAACGGCGATTCGCCCCTCGCCCTGCGCGGCCCCTCCTCCCGCAACATCACCGTCCGTTCGCTTCAGGAATTCCAACTTCGCGTGGCTCTCAAGGGCGATGACCCGGCCCGCCGCAAAGTCATGAGCCGCTTTGCCGAAACCTCCGCGGCCACGCCTGCTGGCAATTCCCCCCTGCTGGACCGCATCAAGTTGACGGCCCAGGAAACTTACCGGTCGGCGGACAAGCTGCGCGAAGTGTCTCCCGACTACAAGACCTCTGTCTCATACCCCGACACGCCGCTCGGAAAGCAGTTGAAGCTGATTGCTCAGTTGATCGCCGCTGGTGTTCGCGAACGGTTGTATTACGCCGAAATCGGTGGCTTCGACACGCATGCCGACCAGCTCGACCAGCATGCGTCGCTGTTGACGCAGGTCTCCGCGGCGATGACCGCCTTCCAAGACGACATCGTGGCTCACGGCCAGCAGTCGCGAGTGCTGACGATGGCCTTCTCTGAATTCGGCCGCCGCGTGAAGGAGAACGGTTCGGGCACCGACCACGGTGCCGCCTCGTCCCTGTTCCTGATGGGCGACAAGGTCGTCGCCGGCCCCGTTGGTGCCTGTCCCTCGCTGACCGACCTTGATGACGGCGACCTCAAGTTTCACACCGACTTCCGCAGCGTCTACACCACGCTGCTGGACGACTGGCTGAAGCTTCCCGCCGCCGAAATCCTCGGTGCCAGTTTCCCCAAGGCGGCCCTGCTCAAAGCTTAGGACCGGAGGAAAATTAAAGCACCCGTCAAGATGCTGACCGAAGGCCGGTCTTAGGCAACGAGAAGGGGGAACCACGAATTTTCACGAATCAGTCGAATGTCACGAATGACAACGAGAAGGATTCGATCGCCCGCGATCCCATGCCGGTTGATGATTCGTGAAATTCGTGAAATTCGTACTACTAACCGTCAGGTTGTTGGCGTGCCGCGACGATTTCGCCAGCGTGTGCTGGAAATCAGTGATCAATAGCGGGTTCTGCCCCGTTGGGGCTGACGATGCGATACTCCGCGGTGTTGGGTTTCGGGCAAGCCCGCGCCATGAAAATTCGTGGTTAATTTAAGACCGTACGACTTCCGCACGGTCTTGCCATGCCTGTCGACTTCACCAACAAATCCATTCGTTGTCCCTGGTGGCGCTCGCTGCTGGATAGGGAGACAAATGTCACAGTTATTGTGGCTGCGATCCTTAGGCATCGGCATCAGTGGACGTGAATAATCGTGTGCGGATCACTTGCCGATCCGCAGGTGGCTTAACGGAAACCGCTGCTGGAGCACGACGGCCCCTTTCTCGTCCCGCACCTGCAGGCGAACGAGGGGGTCGGGCTGCGTCCAGTCGACATGGACCGAGCCGAAGTTGGTGTCGAAGTAGGTCAGGCCGATGCGGTAGGAGTTGATCTCGTTGGCGAACCGCGTGCCGGCCTTGGTAATGTTGCCGCTGGGGGCGTTGAGGCTGCTGCTGGTCACGTCGTACAGCGGGTAACCGGGGCTGTCGGGGTGGTTGACTGGGAGCCGGGCGATCTCGGACAGGTGCCGGTCGCCGCTGAGGATCACCACGCCCTCCGCCCGAGAGTCGCGGATGAGCTGGAACAGACGCTGGCGCTCGCGCGGAAAGTTGCCCCACATCTCGGAGCCATGCTCGTCGGCCACCACCTGGACGCCCGTACCAATGATCCGCAGTTGGGCCGGGACCTTGAGTTGCTCGGCGAGCCACCGCCACTGCGTTTCGCCCAGCACCGTGGCCCCCTCGTCGGTGTTCGGCACGTAGATGCCGCGACGGCCGTCACCCGGTTCGCCCGGCTGAAAGCCCTTTTTCAGCGGGCTGCGGAAATACCGGGCATCCAGCAGGATCAACTGAATCCGCTTCCCCACCGGACCGTAAACCTTTGCCGAATACACGCCCTCCTGCGTCCGCCGCGGATCCTCCTTGGGCACGCCAAAGAAGTCCAAAAACACCTGTTGAGACTCACGCTTCTTTGGATATTCCGCCCCGGCGTCATTCGCGCCATAGTCGTGGTCGTCCCAGGTGCCGGTCACTGGACAGGTGGCCCGCAGTTTGAGAAACCCCGCGTCCTTGGCGGTCATGGCGTACTTCGACGCCAGAACACCCATGTCGTCCGAGTCGCCATAAATGTTGTCACCCAGAAACACAAACAGCTCGGGCTGTGTTTCAACCACCGCCTCCCAAATCGGCTGTGGCTTGTCCTGCTTGAGGCACGACCCGAAGGCGATGCGCGACAGGGGAGCTTCGTCCGCGCAGAGCGGCGACGCGGGCAGCAGGACGATGGCGACGATAACCCAGAACAGACGCGGCATGCGGAGACTCGCTTGAAGGATTTTGCGGTTGGCGTCGGTGGCAGGCGGGTGGGGTCAGGCCATCGAACCGATCAGGTTGTTTTTCCACTTTGAAAAGGAACGGGACCACATTGTGGGCAGCCAGCAAGGATTCTCAATCCTTGCTCTTGGCTCCCATACTCGCCGGCGGCTGGCTGGCGAGTTGAACCAGCGCCTCACGGGTCCGCGCGATCTGCTCGGCGTTGACGGTCAGGTAGCGATGCTTCGCGGGCCGCGCGGCACTGGGGACCGCGGGAGCGAACCGGGTGACATCGCCGTCGTCGACCGAGATGATTCCGTACTCCGAAACGCCGAAGTAGCCCCGGCTGGGCCGGACGGCGTACAACACCGCCGTCAGATCCCAGGTCTCGCGGTCGTAGGGGAACTTCTGGTAGACCACATAGGCATCGAACAGCGGATGGTGCGGGACATAGCTCAAGTCCTGCTCGATGCTGACAGCGGGGTACTTGATCGCCAGGCCAATCTCAAAGCCACTGGTGACCAGCGGCGTGGGCCAGTCGGCGAAGACTTTCTTGGCGGCGGGAGCATCAATGAAGACGTTGTACTCCTTGGTGCTGTTGGGCGTGAACATCCCCGCCATCATCACCAGCTCGCGGCATTTTTTGGCGACGAGGTCACGGCCGCCCAGTGGCGAGATGTCATCGGCGGGCGAGTCCAGCAGCCGCGCCAGGTTGGTCGAGAAACCGACGACGACAATCGTCACGGTGCCATCGGGTCGCCCGGCCAGCGTCTTGCGCAGTAGAGCCACGGCTTCGGGGGCATCTTTGCCGGAAAGGAGCGAACGCGGGTAGCGGGGCTTGCCACTGTCCACGGCGTCGACGACAGCCTTCAGGTAGGGGCTGTCTTCAGGCGTCTTGCCCTTGCGGACCACGCCAATGGGAATCTCTCCCCGCCCGTAAAAGGTGTTCACCGCGTTGCAAAAGGGGCCGGCCTGGTCGTTGTCTTTGCTGAGCGTCACCGCCAGCAGACGGCATTCGCCGCGTGTCTCCAGGGCGTGCAGCACACCCAGCGCCAGGGCGTCGTCGATGTCGTTGCCCATGTCGGTGTCGAAAATGATTTCGACCGGGGCCTTGCGCATCGGTTCAGCCGCCAGGCCATTGTCCGCCAGGATGTTCATCGCCGCGACACACAGGCCCAGGCAACAGGTAAGACGCAGCAGCACCATTTTGGGGATCCAGGCATGTAAAAAATCGAAGCGGGGATCAGTTTCAGATTGACCTGTATGTCAGAACTGGCGGGCGATTGTCAACGCAACCGGGACACCTGTCGCGAATCCGCTCTCTGGCGCTCACTCCCGATCCGCCGGCGGTGTCCCGCAATCACGCCAGGCCACCTGGCTCCAAAGAAAATAATATGTTGTGTCAATGTGATATAAAAATTATAGTTTTTACCATTGACTCCCGCGCGCTGCGGCGATACCGTGATGTGGACATCGGTTTAGTATCACATGTCAGGCGGGGAGACGGGTCGTGGACGGTTGCAATCAGGGTTCGGCGGCGGAAGGTGTGGTGACGGACGGTGTTTCCCTCGATCAGCGGGTGGCCGCGGGTCGCGGGCGGAAGGCGCGCAGCGACTGCAAGGTGAGTGACCTTGAGATCTATGTCGCGATCGTCACGCACATGGGAATCATCAAATCCGTGGCTCTCGCGCTGGGGATCGTCCGGTCGACGCTGTACCGGCGGATTGAGCGGGCACCGCAGCTCAAGGCGTGCTTCGATGCGGCGCGGGCTGTCATGGTTCACTACGCCTGGGAGCAGTTCGACGAAGCGGTGAAGGCGAAGGCCCGTTGGGCGATCATTTTTGGAGTGAGCCGCATGCATGGGGTCCCGATGTCGCCTGCCGGGCCGAGCGCATCCGGGTCGGCGGCTGCGGCTGCGGCCGCGAAAAAGAAAGCCACGGAACTCGTGCCTCAACCTGACGTGGCCGACGCTTGGACCCTGCGGCTCGTGCTGGGGGTTGAAAACGGCGAGCCGTGGGCGATCAAGTATTGTCTGAGCCACCTGGACCCGAACGGGCCGTGTGGCATCAACCAGGTTCGCGGGAGGAAGGATGACGCTGAAGAAGAGGACTCTGCGGATGAACTCGAAGAGGAGTTGGATGAGGAGCAACAAGAACTGCAAAAGGAGATCGATGCCGAAGATGCCCATGATTACGAGGTGGCGTCCGGACATGTCCAGCAGCAGCATGGGATATTGACGGGCAGGATCAAGTTGCGGCCGGTGCCGCCGATCGTTGCCGAGTCACTCCGTGACTCGAACTCGTCCGAACAACCGAACGCGAGTGCCTTACGGATGATGACCGAGGAAGCGCCGCCTCTCGTAAAAGCGGAGCCTCGGACCGACGCGCTATTCAATCCCCATCAGCCGGCGGACGTTAGTCCCCGGTTCAAACAGAACATCGACGACCACCGTGTCGACGAACCGGACGCTAACTAAGGCGTTCCGGCTGATTTTGGAACGCGAGGCTGATCCACCGGCGGCACCGCCTGTCGAAGGGGCGAACCCGCCAACCGGAGCGTACAAAGTTGCCGAGTCACTCCGTGACTCGAACTCTGCCGAACAACCGGACGCGAACGCCTTCCGGATGATGACCGAGGCAGCACCGCCTGTCGTGAACTCAGAGCTGGAGTCGAGCTTGGGGGCGTCAACGGGAGTGAGCCACGGGTTCGAGTCACGGAGTGACTCGGCAACTTTGCGACCCGCAGCGCGGGAACAATCTGACGCGCTTGTCGCCAGCCGTTCGCGTTCTTTTGCTGAGAAAAAGACGACTTTACGCCGTCCAGACGGCAGCATTGGCAGCGCGAAGCAGGCAGCGCCGCCTGTCGCATATGACGATTTCGACGACGACGCAGCCACCGACGAATTGTTCCGGCAGATCAAGGAAATGACGAGAAAGTTCCAAGCTCTCGAAGCGCCGCCTGTCCCCGCGGACGTTGCCGCATTCCGACTGCTGCTGGAACAGGCACGCATCCGCCTGCCGCCAGCGCCGCCTGTCACGTGAGCGGACTGCGCAGTCGAGGTGCCCGCAGGCAGCCTAGCCGGTGGCTCAGGCGTCGGACGCAATGACAGGGATCGCTCCCCTCGCTGAAGCCACATCATCGACATTGAGCCCGGCACGGCTTGTCCCGTAAGATGAATCGAGATTCTTCGATGGGTTCTAAGCCTTGCCTGATTCTGGGACACCGCCAGCGGATCTAGAGTGAGCCAGCGAGCGGATCCGCGACAGGTGTCCCAGAATCACGCCATGTTATATGGGTGCGTTGAACATGCGATTCCGGTTGTGGCTGCTGACTCTTGTTCTGTGCGGTTTTCTGCTGTCGCGTCCTGCCCAGGCGGACGAACCCGCGGAGGCCGCCGCCAAGCCGCAGGATGTCGCGGCCGAAACCGAGTTCTTTGAATCCCGCATCCGCCCGCTGTTTGAAAAGCACTGCGCCGAGTGTCACTCGGGGAAGTCCAAAACGCTGCAAGGCGGACTGCGGCTGGACCATGCCGAAGGCGTGACGGCTGGCGGCGATGCTGGAGCAATTTTGGTACTCGGCAAGCCCGATAAGAGCCTGCTGATTGACGCAGTACGGTACGAAGATGCCAGCCTGCAGATGCCGCCCGGCGGCAAGCTGGCCGACAAGGAAATCAACGACCTTGTGACGTGGGTCTCCCGCGGAGCCTACTTTCCCAAGACTGTGACTGGCACTACCGGTGGGAAACGGGTCATCGACTTGGCCGAGGGCCGCAAGTTTTGGGCGTTTCAACCGCTGAAGCGAACAGAGCCCGCCGTGCTCGCGCCGGTCGAGGGGGCCAGCGTCAACCGCGTGGACGCCTTCCTGCGCGAGGCGATGGCCAAGCAGGGTCTCGCGCCCTCTTTGCGGGCCGACAGACGGACGCTGATCCGTCGCGCTCACTTCGACCTGACGGGGTTGCCGCCCACTCCGGAAGAGATTGAGGCCTTCGTCGCCGATGCCGACCCGGAAGCTTATCCAAAACTGGTGGAGCGTCTGTTGCAGTCGCCCCACTACGGCGAGCGCTGGGCGCGGTACTGGCTGGACTTGGCCCGCTATTGCGATGTGCCCGAATCGTGGGCGGTGACGCCGGCACGGGCGAGCCTCTATCGCGACTGGGTCGTCACCGCCCTCAACCAGGATCTGCCCTACGATCAGTTTGTCGTCCGGCAGTTGGCGGCCGATCAACTGCCGGAGTTTGAGCCACGGGATGTCGCGGCGCTGGGCTTCCTGGGGCTCAGCCCCAATCAGTGGAAGGAACTGAAGCTCGCTCCGGATGTGATCAAGTCGGTCGTGGCTGAGGAATGGGAAGAGCGGATCAACACGGTTTCCGGGGCGATTCTGGGCCTGACCGTGGCCTGTGCCCGCTGCCACGACCACAAGTTCGACCCGATTTTACAGCAGGACTACTACGGTCTGGCGGGTGTCTTTGCCAGCATCCGCCAGGTGCCGCTGCCACTGCTGCCGCGCGAGGAAGCCCGCGTTGTGGGTGATGCCCATGTTCAGGTGAAGGCCTTGGAGGAGGATGTGCAGCGGTTCAAGACGCAGGCCAACCGCGTTCCGGACAAGGCGGCTGAGTTCACGAAGATGGCTGAGGAGGCACAGGCCAAGATTGATCTGCTAAAGAAAACTCCCAACTACGACGCACCGCTGGCCTACGCCGTCGAGGACGCGGCGTTGACCGTTTTGCCGGACGGCGAGAACCGCACCAAGCTGGACTATGCCCTCGGCTCCGGACAGGACGTGGCTCTCCAGGTCCGGGGCAACCCCTCCAAGCCGGGCGTGGTTGTGCCACGGCATTTCTTGTCGGTGTTGTCGAGCGATGAACCGGCGAAGTTCACGACCGGCAGCGGCCGGCTGGAGTTTGCCCAGTCACTGTTTCGCGAAGGCGCTCCCTTGTCGGCACGGGTGATGGTCAACCGCGTCTGGAAGCATCATTTCGGAGCGGGACTGGTGGATACTCCGAGCAATTTTGGCATCCAGGGCAGCCGGCCCACACATCCGGAACTGCTGGATGACCTGGCGGTGCGGTTCATCGATTCCGGGTGGTCGCTCAAGTGGCTGCATCGGGAACTGATGCTCTCGGCGACCTATCAGCAGCAGAGCACGCCCACTGCCGAGCAGCAGCGGCGGGATGCGGGCAACTTGTCTTTGAGCCACATGAACCGCAGGCGGCTGGAAGTCGAACCGTGGCGGGACGCGATGCTGGCGGCGACGGGCCTGCTCGATCTCACCGTGGGCGGGGCGGCGCAGGAACTGGCTGACGCCAACAACGTGCGGCGGACGCTGTATGGCATGGTGAAGCGCAGCGACCTGGACAACCTGCTGCGGCTGTACGATTTTCCCGATCCCACGTCGCACAGCCCGTCACGGATCGACACCACGACACCGCTGCAGCAACTGTTCGTACTCAACAGCGACTTCCTGTCCCGACAGGGTCAGGCACTGGCCGCACGCGTCCGCCGCGACCGTCCTGCCGAACCCGGCCAAGACGCGTCTGTCGCTCTTTCGGCACAAATCCACCGGGCTTATGCGCTGCTTTACGGAAGGCAGCCCACCGCCCGCGAAGTGGAATTGGGAGTTGCCTTTCTCACGGGCGATGCGAACGCTGCCGATCAGCTTTGGCAGCAGTATGCCGAAGTGCTGCTGGCGAGCAACGAGCTGATGTTCGTGGAGTGATACGTAGGATGGACTTCCTAGTCCGTCCGTGGCGACGTACGCCAATGGGTGAAGCCGCGAACCGCGCGGGCGACGATGCAAACAGATGATCCCGGAGGGATCGCAGCAACTGCGAGATTTCGGCCGTCATTCCATTCCGTGAAGGAATAACCACGAAAGGCACGAAGAACACGAAACCGTATGAGGACGACCGATATGACTCCGACACGGGAAATGTCGGAGATGCGATCCGCGAATACCAGGAATTCCGTGGAGTCAAAGATGGCAAAGCTGTTCAAGTACGTATTCAGCACTGCCGCAGTGCCCCTGATTCTAGGGATTCCACTCGGGATTTTGTGGATCCGTGCTCGTGAGGATGCGCGGTGTTCAAACTGCAAAGGACAGTTATTTTACATCCGTCATGGGTTGGACAACTACCGGGAAACTTATGGTTCTCTTCCGGTCAGCGCCGTGGGTGCGAACGGAAAGCCGCTCCATAGCTGGCGGGTGTTGCTGCTGCCATTCGTCGATGGCCCGAAAATCCACAAGAAGTACGATTTTTCCCAACCGTGGAATTCTCCGCACAATTCGCAGGTGCAGTTGGAGCACTTTCACTACAGCGCTTATTCATGCCCCAGTTGCACACGGAATCACGCGCAAACGAATTTTATGGCGCTCCGTGGCAAAGGCACACTCTGGTCGGAGCCACAATCCGCCTTCGACGGGCCGACCTCAGGTGTGTTGATTGTCGAAGTGCCCGGCACCGTCAATTGGATGGACCCGGCGGACATCGACATTGAGGATGCCATCAAGACTCTGTCGACGGCTGAAACCAAGGGGATCTTCCCACATCGGTTGGGTACGCATTTCATTGGTTCGACGTCGGGAACGCGGGTGATTCCTCGCGATGCGACCGAAGCGATGATCCGCAAGACGCTGACGCAGCGTGGCGGGGATTTTTAGCAACCTGACGCTCGTGGTGTGTTTCGCGTTGCTGCACACACCCTACGCCTGTTTGGTGGGCGAATCTTGATTCCTTCTAAGGATCTGAGTCACCTGTTGCTCGCGGCTCTGGAGGACCAGAGCCCTCGTGCGCTTGCACGTTTGTTGAATCGGCGGGTGAAAGTCCCAGCCAGGAGGTTTAAGTTTGATCCTGTAGTCGACCGCAACTGCGTCGCCGTGAGGCGGGGTGGGGAGCAGCGGGAGATGATTGACC
>JAKFUF010000070.1 GCA_021732845.1 Planctomycetaceae bacterium
CCACAAACTCGCACTTCAACCCTGTCCCAGGTAAGACCATCAACTGGAGAGCCGGATGCGGGAAATCCGCCAGTCCGGTTCGGAGGGAGGGGGGAGCCGAAACCAATCGGCCCTCCCTACCCCTATCTGGCAAGCCGCCTCTGACATCAACACCGGCGCGGGCGATGCGTTTTCTTGCGCGGTCTCAACAACTGCTTTGGGCTCGGCCGCAGGGGCGTCAGAATCACAGACAGGCGGCGCAGCTTTCTCCTGGCGTCGGTCTGTCCCACGGCCGCGTTCCGCATCAAAGACCGCCTTCGCCAGCTCGGCGGCAACTTCATCAATGACGACCGGCGGTGCCACGGGCGGAACCATCCCAACCGTGGCTTCCGCCTTCCGGCCACGGGATTTCTTCGCGTACCGCCCGCGCGGGTCCAGGTGGTTCAAACAGTACTTGACCGCCCACGGCTCCCCGCGCTCCACCGCGCGGATCAGCCGCCGCAGCGACTTGCCTGCCCGCTCCGGTTGCTCCTCGACCTCCTCCGCCTCTTCCAGTTTCGGCTCGCGCGGAACCCTGTTCGCCTGCGCTTCCGTCGGCGGCTGTGGCTCATTGAACGGCGTCCAGAGCTGGTATTCGCGGCACATGACGTAGTGGACCGCCCAGTCAATCCCCGCGTGCAGTGCCTTGCGCAAATGGTAGGTCGCCCGCGACAACAGCATCCGCCGCGCCCCATCGCGCGCCGCCTGCAGTGCCGGCGCACGCTCGATCCGCTTGTACAGCGCCGAACGGTTGATCCCTACCGCGATCGCGACGTAGGACAACACGCCGAGATGAGCCACGATGGCGTGGTACAAACCCTCGTCCGTCACCTTGCAATCCGCCCGCTCCTTCCGCGCCCGCCCCTCGCTGGACGGAGCCACACCTGGAGGAGTTTGGGGGGCCACCGAATCCTGAATAAAAACATCCATAATTCATCTCGAAACAAGAAATGTACCCACGTATAAAGTACGTTACCGGCCGGTCCTGTCGAAGTCAAACACAAAAACGGCAGAATTTGTATTTCGTCATTCACTTTTAGCGGCAGGGCGCGAGCCCTCCGGTGAGCCACGCAGGTCGATCCTCGCTCACCGGACGGCTTGCGCCGTGCCGCTAAAATGAAGCGTGACATTTGCCGTGCTGGAAAATGCGACGTCGTCCAGTCACTCCGTGACTGGCTTTGCTGGTGGTGCGGATCGCTCGGCAGGCCTCGCACCTGATCCGCTGGCGGCGTGCCGGAATCGTGTTGTGTGAGATTGCACAATTCCGGCACGCCTGGCGCGGATCGCTCGGCAGGCCTCGCACCTGATCCGCTGGCGGCGTGCCGGAATCGTGCGTAGAATAACGGGTGGTTTGAACTCGTTGATTCTTGGGTTTGCGTTCATGTCCTTCGATCCCCGCTTGCTCACCTCGTGGCTCAGATGCACGCGCTCGCGCGCGGTGCTGGTGTTCGATGGCAAGTCGCTGGTCTGCGTTGACCCCCAGGTTCGGCTCCAGTATGCCATTCGCGATGGCATCCCCAGCCTGCTGGCGGAAGAGGCGGCAACGCTCTCCCCTGCAGAATGGGGAATGGTGATGCAGCGCCACGGCCGCGATTTTACCAGCGGGGCGTTGCTCGACACACCGCCAAGCCCCGCCCCTACAATGACAGGAGCCACGCATGCGTCTCCCTGAATTCCGTTGGCGGCACTGGGGCTCACTGGCCTTGGTTGTCAGCCTGTTTGGCCTCACTGGCTGCCCCGCCCCCGCCGAGAAAACTGTCCGGCCCGAACGCCCTGCCGAATCGGCGGCTGAAGCTGAGCCCGCCACGGCCGCAGAGCCACCGGCCCTCGGCAATTCGCTGGCTGAAGAGCCCGCCTCTGAAGTTCAGCCTCCTCCAGGGACGCCCGAACCCAAGTTCCCTGAGAACCCTCCGGCACCGGTCGCCATCCAGCCCGCGAGCCCTCCGCCTGAGGATAAAGCACCGCCTGCGACAGACGGTCCGGAATTGAAGCCACAAGCGACGGCGGAAAATTCGCCCGAAGAGAAGCCTGAAGGGGAGAAGCCGGGCGAAGCGGAGGTCAAACCCGAGCCCCTGCCGGCCTACTACGCGCTGCGTGAGGAACACGATCCGAATGGGATCGGTCGGTTCTATCAGGGTCGGGAAATCGCCCATGTGATGGGGTTTGCCGCGGCTGGCTGGCTGGAGCGGCCGGAACGCGAGGAAGAAGAGCGGCTCTCGCTGCTGGTCAATGAACTCAAGCTGAAGCCCGGCATGGTCGCGGCCGACATCGGTGCCGGCAGTGGGGTCATCACTCTGATGATGGCCAAACAGGTGGCTCAGCCGGCGGATGCTGCGGCAGACGGTGAAGGCGGGAAGGCCACGGGCGGACGCGTGTTCGCCGTCGATGTGCAGCAGGAAATGCTGGATCTGCTGGGCAAGAAGCTGAAGGTGCAGAAGGTTGAGAATGTCGAGCTGATTCTGGGGACCGAACGCTCACCGCGGCTGCCGAAGGACACCCTCGACCTGGCCGTGATGGTGGATGTCTACCATGAATTTGCCTGGCCGCATGAAATGCTCAAGGAGATCTCAGCCGCCCTCAAGCCGGGCGGACGGCTTGTATTCGTCGAATACCGCATGGAAGATCCCAAGGTCTTCATCAAGCTTGTCCACAAGATGACTGAAGAACAGGTGAAGAAAGAGGCCAGCCATCCGGACTTTCGCCTGAAGTGGAAGGAAACGATTGAATCGCTGCCCCAGCAGCACATGGTGGTTTTTGAACGGCAATCACAGCAGGTCACACAGAATTAACACACACTGATCGACACCTCTGAAAGGATTCTCATGCGGACGCTGACGCTCGTTCTTCTGTTCTTGACGCTGACCGCCGCTGATTTGTCGGCGGCAGTCCAAACGAAGGCGATTCCCTACAAGCATGGGGACATCCAACTCGAGGGCTCGCTGTACTGGGATGACGCGGTCAGCGGCAAGCGGCCGGGGATCCTGGTGGTTCACGAGTGGTGGGGTCTGGATGGATACGCCAAGCACCGCGCGGAAGAACTGGCGAAGTTGGGGTACGTCGCCTTTGCCGCAGACATGTACGGCAAGGGAAAGGTGACTGAGCATCCGCAGGAAGCCACGCAGATGGCGTCCCAAGTGCGGGCGAATGTTAAAGACTGGCAGGCACGGGCCCAGAAGGGGCTGGAAGTTCTAAAAGCTCAGGAGGCGTGTGATGCGAGCCGCATCGGGGCCATCGGCTATTGCTTCGGTGGTTCGACAGTGTTGCAGTTGGCCTACAGCGGTGCGGATGTGAAGGGCGTGGTCAGCTTCCATGGGGCTCCGCAAACGCCGGAAGGCACGACGGCCATCAAGTCCCGGATCCTGATCTGCCACGGTGCCGCCGACAAGTTCATCCCGGAAGAAAACCTGCAGAAGATGCGGGCCGCGCTCGACAAGGCCAAGGCCGACTGGATGCTGGTCTATTACTCGGGGGCCGAGCACAGCTTCACCGTCGCCGGAGCTGACAAACGGGGCATCCCCGGCATGAAATACGACGCTCACGCCGACCAGCGGTCGTGGCACGAAATGCAGGATTTTTTTAAGGACGTGTTTGCCTCCAAGTAGCGAGATCAAGAGTCCGGGCTAGAGAATGCAGAACAAAGGCGGGAGTTGAATCGATGTTTACGTTGCGTCCGTCGGCTGACCGCGGACTGACTTGCCAGGATGGCCACGAAAGCCGGCACTCGTTTTCGTTTGGGGCCTATGTGGAGCCGAGCCACATCCGCTTCCGGGCCTTGCGGGTGCTGAATGAAGAACGGATCGAACCGGGCCGTGGGATCAGCTCCCATCCCCATCGTGACATGGAATTGGTCACCGTGGTGCTGGGCGGCGAACTGGAACATCGGGACAGCCTTGGGAACTGCACGACACTTCGTGCTGGCGAGATGCAGCGGATTACGGCCGGGACCGGGATTTCGCACAGCATCTATAACCGGGCGACCGTGCCGCTCCATTTCTTTCAGATCTGGATTGTCCCCACGAAGCGGCGGCTGACCCCAGCCTACGAGCGCGGACGAATTGTGGCTGAGGGGGCGGGATTCCATCCCCTCGTCACACCGTCTGCCACACCCAATTGTCTTCAAGTCCACCAGGATGCCACGCTGTTCCTGAGCCGTCTGGCGTTTGGCACTCCACTGACTCACTCGGTGGCAGCAGGCCGGGGAGTGTGGGTTCAAGTCCTGCGCGGGAGGCTGAAGATGAACGGCCACCTGCTTGAGAATGGTGACGGTGCTGGTGTTCTGGAGGAGTCCGCCATCAATCTGGAGGCCATCGACGACGATGCGGAGGCACTGCTGTTTGACCTGGCCCAAAACCGCAGCCGAGGAGAGCGTGGCGAAACGTGAAATTGAGGACCATGACTTGTCAGCCTGGAGCCAACAGGATTTCCGCGGGAAACGAATAAAGGTTGGTCAAGTCGGCCGGTCCGAGAAAGCGGTGAGTGCATCGTGCGGTCAGAAATGAACCACGAATTTTCACGAATGCTACGAATTTCGAATTTCACGAATCATCAACCGGCGTGACATCGCGGGTGATGGAACACAACGAGCTGTCATTCGTGACATTCGTCGTATTCCTGAGAATTCGTGGTTCCTCGTCTCGTTGCCTAGGATCGGCGTTCGGCCAGCACTTGGAAGCGCACGATTTTCTTTTTTCGGTCCTTGATCTCTCGCTCTGGTCGTCAGCCACAGTTCATGTGGCGAACGCGACAGGTCACGTCAAACGACTTCGCCCGGCTTGCCGGTGACGAGTTGAAAGTCGGGGTCGTGGCGGAGGGAATCGAAGTCGGATTCGTCCGCGATGAGGTCGCGGAAACTGCCATCCAGCCGCAGGGCGCGGCCGAGCCACGAGAGGGCCTGGGTTTTGTTGCCCAGCAGTGACCAATAGCAGGAGAGGTTGTAGAGGATCAGGGCTTCTTTGGGGGCGATTTTGTAGGCCCGGTCGAGCATGGCAATCGACTGCGGGATCTGGTCCACCCGCTTGAAGCACCAGGCCATGGCCAGAAGCAGGGAGATATTGTCGGGCTCGAGTTCACCCGCCTTTGTGAATTCGACAAGTGCCTTGGCGTGGTCACGCTGTTCCCGGTACGCCATGCCCTTCAGGTAGTAGACGTTGAAGGCCGCATCCGCGGGGTTCTCGATCCGCTCCAGAGCTTCGAGTGCGTGAATGGGCATTTGGAGTTCCAAATACCCCTCTGCTTCACGCAGCAGTCGGTCGCGGCGGGTGTCGAAGTTCTTCAACATGCGGGGTTGCGACTGGAATGCGGGGGCATTTTTCATCATGGCGTCATCTCGTTCATTATCGGGCTCCAGCGAGAACTCTCAAGGATCTGGAGAGGATTCGCCGCGCCCGGGTTCGCGTTCAAGTGCCTGACGCTCTGACCACGGAACGTCCACCCACAATAATACGCAAAACCTCAATGCGACATCGGCGCTTTTTCCGCGGGACCGGCAATTGAGAAAAAGCCCGGTGCGCGGGGCATGCCGTGAGTTCCGAAACTGCTCAGCGAGCCTTCAACGCTTCTCGATGGGATTGCGTGGCGCGTTCGACCCCTTCGTTGGAGTCGAACGCGAGCAGCTTGGCACGCATGACAAACTGGTAGCGCCGGTTCAGTTCGAACTGGTCAATGAAGAACTGAAAATCCCACGCCGGGTTGCCCGCCCCGCCACCACTGGGCGACTGCGAGAGGCGAACCCGGTCTTGCGGACGAAACATCTGCGCGAACGCCTGACCGTGGCTCACCCCGAAGTACCACGGTTCCACGTATTGGTGCCGCGAACGGTTGAAAACGAGCGTCAACGGAAATGCTGGATCGTGTGGGAAATCGCGGCTGTCGTCCTGACCCACGTGGGTGGAGAGCGTTCCATGAGTGGGCGTGATGCCACGAATCCAGCGTGCGGTTTCTGCCGCCTGACCGTTGTCAACGCCCCGGAAGTAGATGTCCAAGGACTCCGGCTGATGGATGTAGCTGGCCCAAAACAGGCCGATGTAGTTGTTTTTGAAAGTCATCCGGCGCGGGATGCATTCAAACGTCAGCTCGATCGTGCCGTCGGGCAACAGTTGGTAGCGATGGCAGCTTTCGAGGCCCCAGTGCGGGGTCGCCGCCTGGTACAGCTCCGCCGTGAACTCGTCGATGACCCGCAACTCCATTGGCACGTTGCGGGGCTCGAACAGCAGCTCACGGTCCTTGGAGGTCCCGTCGTGAATGTGCTCAAAGTTCAGTCCGGCGAGCGCCGGTACAAACAGGTTCTCGGCACGCTTGTCGGAAGTCAGCGAACCCACTCCGCTGTAGCCCGGGCGATGGCCGGGCAGCACGTCATCGTTCACCGCGCGGTTGTCGACGATGACGGCGGTGATTCCCGCCCGCCGCAGGATCTGATAGGGCTTCTCTGGCACGCGATGGCGGATTGTCGGATCGCTGAGCGTCGTGAGTTTTGGCAGTTCCG
Organism: Planctomycetaceae bacterium; assembly: GCA_021732845.1. Taxonomy (GTDB): domain Bacteria; phylum Planctomycetota; class Planctomycetia; order Planctomycetales; family Planctomycetaceae; genus JAKFUF01. The sequence continues at coordinate 6,500 of JAKFUF010000070.1, forward strand.
CCCCGGTTGCGAGATTTGCTGCCACCGCGGAGAACAAGAGCAGGACGGAACAGATCGCAATTTGGCGCATGGCGGCCCCTCTCCGCTATTTCGACAAGACTTCCGCAATTCGGCGACCCATTTCCCGTGCGGACGGGTCGTCTTCACCGGTGATGATTTTCCCATCCACCAGCACATCATCGGCGTTGGTTCGCGGATTGCCAACAGCACCGGGCGGAGACATGATCGCGCCATTCTGTTCCGGGTGCCAGCGGCAGGAAGGCTGGGCCTGCCGTCCGTTGTAAATGCCGGCCGCCGCCTGCCGGGGTGGAGCGCAGACGCGCTTCCCCGCCAGCGGACTCTTGCCGTCGACTCTGGCCCACGCCAGTACGGAGACGGCGTTGCACAAGCCACAGACGTATTTGTCCTGCGCCAGAAACTCGTTGATGAGCCGGTTGGCTTCGGCCTTCGTCGCCCGGTCCCCATTATAGGATGCATTGTTGTAGCGCCCCTCGAAGGCATACTGATACATCGACGAACCCCAGCCCCCAGAGAACAGGATCGCATCGAAGTCGCGCGCCTTGACCTCGCTGAGAGCCACGTCCGGCGTCACCACGCCGCCGTCAGGTCCCTCGCCGGAACCGTGATGTGGGCGGCTGGGCGTCTTGCGGCCCGCAGCCACGGTCACCCGGATGCCTGCCCGTTCCAGTTCCGCCCGCGGGTCGGCGTATTCGCGATAAAAGAAGTCTCCATTGGCAATCACGATCAGCACCCGTTTGCCGGTCGCGGTCGTCGGCGAACTGGGCGGCGTGGGCGTGGATGGACGAGTCGGAGATGCTGAGGGGGTGCCCGCTGGCCGTCCGCTGGGCGTTCCGGTTGATGTCGGTGGGGCGGTGGTGGTCCGGGCAATGGCGATTGGTCCGCCGCTCACCGAGCAAACTTCAACGGAGTGAAACTCGGTCTCGCTTTCCCAGGCGAGCAGAGCCAACTGCTGAGGCTGCGGCAACCTCCACAGATCGGAAAGTGAGAGATCGCTGCCATCGGTCGCGACTTTCGCGATCTCCTTGTCGTCCAGCAAACTCCGCAGACTGTCTTTGCGGACCTCAATGGTGATCGTGTAACGCCTGCCGTTTTCCAGCCGCATGTTTTCGCGGCGCGTGCTGTTTTCGCGAATCGACTGGCCGCCAATGTTCTGGAACCCGGCGAGGTTCATCCCCCACGCATCAACTTCGAACGCCACCTGCCGATCTCCCTGAACCACCACCGCCCCCACGGAGTGACGTCCAGTCTTGCGCGTGAAGCTGATGCGCAAGTCGTATTCGCCCCGCGGAGTCACCGGTAACACGATCCGCCCGCCGGTCGCGGCGTTCACCGTTAGCGATTTGTCGGTCTTCCGCCACTCCCCCGCGACGGACTGTTTGGTGTCAACTGCCGGAAGCAGCGATTCCCATTTCGGCTCTGCGGCGTGGCTTGGTTTCAAGCTCATGAACGCCAGCACTGCCGTCAGCACCATTTGGACAATGACGCGCTGGACTTGCTGCCCGCGGAAAAGTGACATGCTGCAGCCTTTCGAGAGATGTCCGGGTTGGAGCCATGGTTCTGAATTTGGCACTGACGAATCGCGCCGCAGGTCTCTGCCCGATGTTGCCGGGACCACAAACTTTAAAAAATCGCAGACAACTTCTCTGGTATACAGTCACCCGCCGCGAGTTTCTGAAGAATTCGTCATTGTCGATCCTTCTTTAAACCCGCGACCTTCCGCACGGTGCCGGTGTTGTTCAGATCCGAGCGAAAATCAGCAATCGGCTCGCTCCCACTTCGAAACACGCGTGATCAATTGCGGCCCGTGCTCTCCCCGTCTTTGTCGCAAATCCGGCAAAACTGTCATAGAAGGTCGGCGTGGGGGACGATAATGAACAGTGTGAATGGCTGATGTTGCCATTTGCGGGCCACTACGTCCGGCGCAAAGTCTACAAGCTGCTCCGGTTACATCCGCTCGTGTCCGCCGGCGTCGCTTTCGCGTTATGACCCAATTCTTCCAAAGACGCGATCCCTGGGGAAACAGTGTTGCCGTCTGGATCATCTGTGGAATGGTGTTCTGCCTCCCCATAGCCATCTGGGGCATGCGGCAACTGCGGATGGAGAATGAAGTCCAGGACTGGGTTGGTCACGACAATCCGCACGCCAAGGCCTATCGGTGGGCGAAATCGAAGTTCCCCGGCAAAGACGCCTTCCTGTTCAGTTGGGAAGGCAGCCACCTCGGCGACCCCCGTATCGGATTGTTTGTCGACAAGGTCCTCGGAACGCCGGGAGCCGACGGCATCCGCCAGGGCGGGATGCAGCAGGTGGCCGCCATCCGCACCCCGTCCGAGCTGATTGGACAGATTCAGCAATCCTCCAACTGCACTCGGGCTGAAGCGATTCGGCGGGCGCAGGGGCTGCTGGTCGGCCCCGGTCCCCTCTGCGTGCAGCTTGCCGAGACTGCCAGGACGCACCAGGACGAAATCAAACGCATCCTGAAGGAGCGATCCCTCAGTCAATTGGGTCTGGCGCTCACGATCAGCGGCCCTGCCATGGAGCCTCAGGTCACTGTGCCCACGGACGAGGGTCAAGCCGACGATTCGGCGGATCCGGTTTGGAAAGCCCACGACCTGCAAATCCAGTGGACCGGCTGCCGCCCGCAGGACAGCCGCGTCGCGCAGGTCTCCACGCTGCTGAAGACGCTGTCGGTGCCCGATGTCAGCGGCCCCATTCTGCAGGACGCCTTCTTTCTGCCGGGCACCCCGGTGGCCCTTGCCATTCAACTCAGCGAGTCTGGCGATGCTGAACGCACGCCGACGCTCGACAAGCTGCTGGCTGCTGCCGAAGAAGTTGGCATTCCTGAGAAAAGCATCCACATGGGTGGCGCAGCCGTGGCTGGCTCCGCCCTCAACCGCGAGGTCACACGGGCCACGTGGAACCCTGCGGCCCCCTGGTTCAAGTTGCATGAGCGTTCGCTGTTGGGTTTGTCCCTGATCATCGGATGCGCGTTCGCCTATTGGATGCTCCGCAGCCTGTGGCTCACGGTCCTTGTTCTCGGCATGGCCTGCTTTTCAGTCATGGTCTCCCTGGCACTGCTGCCAATCCTCGGCAACTTTTGGCTGTGGCGGGAGGTGACCTCCAGCCACGGGACCATGAACATGGTCCTCATAGTCATGCCGCCGTTGCTGATGTTCACCACCATTTCTGGCGGCGTGCATCTCGTGAACTACTGGAAGCATGCCGCCCGGCTCGATGTGAATACCGCCGCCAGCAGCGCCCTGGAAGCAGCTTGGACTCCGTGCTTCTGGGCCTGTTCCACCACCGCGCTCGGACTGGCGTCGCTGTGCGTCAGCTCACTCCAGCCGATTCGCGACTTCGGCCTGTACTCCGCGATGGGAGTGATGATCTCCCTGGCGGTGATCCTGTTTGGACTGCCTGCGCTGCTGCACCTGTTCCCCGCCCGGGTGCCGGAAGAACACGAACTCGACACTTCGGGATGGCGCTGGTATGGCGCCGGCATCAACCGCGTCAAAGTCGCCATCATCAGTCTCTCGCTGCTGGTCGCCATCGGAGCCACCTCTGGACTGTCACGATTCCAGACCGAGACCAAGGTCATCCGTTACTTCTCGGAGCGCACGCGTGTCGTGAAGGATTACGACTGGCTGGAACAAAACCTGGCCGGAGTCGTGCCGATCGAAGTCGTCGTCCGGTTTGACAAGGAAACACGCGGCGCGATGCGGTTCCTCCAGCGCGCCGAAAAGATCCGCCAGATCCAGGGTGAGATCTCCAAACTGCCGGACATCTCCGGAAGCTTGTCGCTGGCCACATTCCTTCCCACTTCAGAGTACCCAGGAGAAAACGCGCCGCTGCGGGTGCGGCAGAAGTATTTCGCCAAGTCCCGCGTGGCTGAAACGCGCGTCGACGAAGAGGTGGCCACAAAATCGCTGCGAGTTTGCACAGGTGAAAAGGACACTGGCGAGTTCAATGCCGCCCAGGATGAACTGTGGCGCATTACCGCTCACGTCTCCGTCATGTCCAAGACGAACTATGGCGATCTCACGAAGCAGATCGACCTGATCTGCCAGAATATCTTGCGCACGGTCTCCAGCGAACCTGCCGAGGACTTTCGGCAGGCGGACGAACAAAAGAACTTCCATCCGTGCGCCAGCCACCTCGTGACCGGCACGGCTCCGCTCTTTCTGGCGACGCAGGAGGAGCTGCTGCAGAGCCTCATCAACAGCTTCCTGCTGGCATTTGTCACCATCGGCGTGGCAATGATGCTGCAGCTCCGCAGCTTTGTCGGCGGACTCATTGCGATGCTCCCCAACGTCGCTCCCATCGGGATCGTGTTTGGCACGATTTCCTGGGCGGGGCAGGTCGTCGACATTGGCACGATCATCACGGCCTCGATCGCCCTGGGGATCGCCGTCGACGGCACGCTGCACATCATCACCTGGTTCCGCCTGGGCGTGGAGGGCGGCAAAACCCGCGCGGCAGCGATGATCGACGCCGTGGCTCACTGCGGCCCCGCACTGTGGCAAACCAGCGCGGTGATCATTGTCGGGCTGATTGCCCTGTATCCGTCAGACCTCGTGTTGATCAGCCGGTTTGGCTGGCTGATGGCCGCCCTGATCTTCGCGGCGCTGATTGCCGACTCCGTGTTGACACCCGCGCTGCTTGCCGGGCCGCTGGGGTGGATCCTGGAACGAAGATTTGCGGGACTGCATGACCCGTTGAAAAACGCAGAACGACCGGCCAGCTCGGTCACCGTCGATCCGCCCGAAGACGGCGAGGCGTTTCGGGCACACTTTGGACCATACGCCCCGCGCATCGCCCGCATTGACTGAGTCAACTGTAGAATGGCCTTCCGAGGCCGTTCGGTGGGCGGTTGACTTTCACTCGCCGAAGAATCCCGGATGGGCATCTCACTCATGGTGCGAGGTTTGGCCCCGCCCCAGTGCGCTTGCAAGATTGAGACGGCGTTTGCCATATCGATTGGCTGAGGCAGCGTCGAATGTCCATCGGGACGGCCGAGGAAGGCCATCTTACGCGTGGCACGACTAAACGCCGATTCTCAAACGTCCAACCACGCACTTCCCAATCGGGGCGAACCCAGACCGAATACGACTGTGCAGGCAAGTTCGCCTTCACGGGATTAACGGCGATGTACTGAATCGTCCGCCACAGGTGTTCTTCGTCACGAATGATGCGATCAAAGGCCTCTTGCTGCCATAAATCCGCCTTTGTGCCGGTTGCAGAATTGATCCGATTGGAACAGAACTGCTTCCAGGTCCCGACGATATTTTCCAGTGGCTGACTCTCACCATCCAGCGGCCGGACAATGGCATGAACGTGGTTCGGCATCACCACGTATCAATGAGTGAAGGGAAGGTCGACCGTCCACCGAGGAAGGCCATCCTACGCGTGGCACGACCACACTCCTCCTCACGGATCCTTGTGACCCCGCTGGAGCCACGCCCACTTGAACAAGTTGCGCGTGTCAATGTAGCGGGACTCGTTGGTCGTGGCTCCCAGTACGATCACATACAGCCGGTCGGCATCGCGCTCGCCGCTGGAGATGAGGCACGAACCTGCCGCGCGCGTCGTGCCGGTCTTCACGCCGCCGAAGCCAGAAATCTCCAGCAGGCGGTTGGTGTTTTTCCAGACAACATTCCGCTGATAGCCGCCCTTCCCAGTGAGTTTGCAGCCATGCTGGCGGGTCTTCACGATCTCGCAAAACAGCGGAGACTTCTCGGCGGCGGACGCCAGTTTCACGAGATCGCGGGCGGATGAAACGTGCTTTCGATCGGGCAGGCCGTGCGGATTCATGAATTTTGTGTCGGTCATTCCCAGCGTTTTTGCCGTCCGATTCATCTCTGCGATGAACCGCGCCGCTTTGCCCTGACCGGGAGCCTCGGCCTCAAATCGGTTGCCAAAATGTTCGGCCAGGACCACGGCGGCATCGTTGCCCGAGGGCAGCAGCAGGCCGTAAAGCATCTCCCGAACCGGCAGCTTCTCGCCTGCCCGCACCGCGGCAGACGATCCTTCCGTCTGGTCAGCGTTTTCAGAGACCGTGACGAGTTCATCCAAAACCTTGGGGTCCTTCTCCGCCAGCGAGAGCGTGAGATAGGCGGTCATCACCTTGGTGGTGCTGGCGATCTCCAGAGGCAGGTCAGTCTGGCTGCCCCACAGGATCGTCCCGGTCTTGGCGTCGGCGATCACCCACGCTTCGGCGGTCACGAGGGGCGGTCCGCTGACGGAATCGGCCGGCTTTAGTTCCAGGACTTCGCTGTTGACCACCTCTGGTTCAGGGACCGGCGCGGCGGTGACGACGAGCGGGCTGAGAGCCGCCCACGTCGCGTCCGCCACTTCGCCGGTCGGGTCGAGCTTTCTCTGTTTTTGAAACGCCATCACGGCAGACTGCGTGGAGGGGCCGAATTCGCCGTCAATCGACAATTGCGGGGACGGTTGCGAGCGTTCATTCAACGTCCGCTGCAGGGCCATCACCAGTTCGCCCGTGTCGCCCTGCCGCAACTCGCTGCGCGGACCCTTGGCATCGTCCAGCGATTTGGGGTTGAACGTGTCATAGACCGCCCGGGCGATCTCGGCACACAGCACGTTGCCGGCGTTGTCGGGCACCCAGCGCTGGTCCTGGTTGTCCGTGGTCAGCACACACAGCGCGATTGAGCCTGCGGGCGAACTGATGACTCCCGCCGCCGTGCGAACCTTGGCCACGGAGCCCGTCTTGTGGGCGACCTTTGTTCCCGGCGGCAGGAAGCGGGGAAAGCGGTCCTTGTCGTCGCAGGCTTCCAAGTGCTTCAGCATCTCTTCCGAAGCCACGGGGCTTACCAGTTCACGGCGTTGAATGCGTTCCAGCAACTGGATCATCTCCGCGGCAGTCGTGCTTCCCAGCCCAAAACGCGCGCTTCGATCGGGAAAGATCGTGGTTTCGCCGCGAAACACCTTGGAATGCAGCTTGGTGTTTGCAAACCCCATCTGCTCCATGGTGGCAGCGGTACTGGGCAGGCCGATCTGGTCGACCACGAGGTTCGTGGCCGTGTTGTCCGAAAAGGCGATCATCAGCCGGATGGCGTCGCGAACGGTGAAGGTCATGCCGGGCGAAAAGTGCGATGTCAGCACCCCGGAGCCCGGCACCTTGTCTTCCGCCTTGAGGGTCACGACCGCATTCAAATCGAGCTTGCCCATTTCCGCCTGGTGGTAAGCCTCGACCATCACCGGCAGCTTGATAAGGCTGGCCGTGGGCATTGGCTCGGTCTCGCGATAGCCGAAGCCCCGGCCGGTTTCGATCAGCTTGACGGCGACCGCCACCTGTCCCTTGTGGGCGGCGATCAGTGGCTCCAACCGCGCCTGAAGCTCCGCGTCATTGGCCCGGGCCGTGACGCAAATCCAGCCAACCAGCAGAGCAGTCAGGCAGCGAGTCGACCAAAGGCTCAGGCGCTGAACAACGATGCACTTCGTAGGATGAAAGCCAGACATGGAACCCCCAACCAAAATTCGTGGGCAAGGTCCGCATCCCCGGCGCTCAATTGCCTGCCGCGCGGACGTGGGACACCGTATCGAATTTCGCGGAGATTTGCATGCACGACGTGCCCGGCAAACGCCTGTTTTCACCTGGCTTGAACTTCAAATGTACGACTAAAATTGTGAAAGTTCACTGATTGTCTTGGAGTACTCGCGATGTGCCGCGTGAGCTGCATCCTGCGTCGAAATCCTTGCAGGCAGCTCAAACTCACTTCACAGTCCGTGAAACTTGAATTTGAAAAGTGAACTGACCACCGCGAGGTCCTGTCCAATCGAAAATCGAAAATCATCCCACGATCGCCCCCGGCAGATCCACTTCAAACATCGCCCCGCGTTGGGCACCGCGGCCATGAACGGTTACTTTGCCCTTCAGTTTTCCCACCAGCGATTTCACGATGTACAGACCCAGGCCGGTGCCCTTGGTCGTCCGTTCAAGCTCCGATCCACCCCGGAAGAAGCGGCGGAAGATCTTGCTCCTCAGTTCAAAGGGAACACCCCGGCCGTTGTCGGAAATGCGGATGATGACGTGCTGCTTCTTGTCGGCCGCGGCAGGGGGCAGTTCCATTTGGACCGTGATCTCTGGTTCGCGCCCGCCGTACTTCACGGCGTTGTCCAAAAGGTTGCCGAAAATCATCTCCAGATCGCGGACGCGGCTCTTGAGCCGGCAGGGCAGCAGCTCAACTTTGACCCTTTCATGGGGCACGGCATAGCGGCGGCAGACATCTTCAGCACATTGAGCCACGAGGTCCGCCAGATGGACTTCCTCCAGCGACTCGCGGGTGCGGTCAGCGTCCAGCCGGGCTGCAACCAGCAGGTGGTCGATCAGCGAATCCAGCCGCTGGACATCTTCCAGCATGAACCTGTGGAATTCTTTCTGCTGCGCCTCGCTGACTTCACGCAGGTCCAACGTCTGCAGGTACAGCTTGATCGAGGCGATCGGCGACTTCAATTCATGCGTGACGCTGTCGATGAAGTTCGCCTGCCGCTTGTTGAGGTTTACCTCCTTGATGGCCAGAACGAGGTACATCACCACGCCGACCATGATGAGGGCGAAAAACACAGTGCCAATCGTCAGCAGCGTCCAGCGCTGCGAGCCGGCCTGGGTGATGATCCACAGGACCAGGAGTCCGACGATCAGCACCAGCAGGGTGACGCCGAGAATGATCGGCCAGGTCAGCGACGATCGTTTGAACATGACGAGCCACGACAGTTCCCGCCAGCGTTGACCCGCCTTGCAGGCTGCTTACCCGCGAACGGTGTCGTGAATGGCGTCATCGGCTGATTATCGTGTTCCGTCAGGAGGCCAGCAACTGCCGTGGCTGCCCCGCCAGGGACTGCAGCTTGGCCAGATTCGCCCGCTCGTCCACCAGAATCCTACTCAACAAGCCTGTGGCTTCGGCATCACCCGAGACGCTTCCGACCGCCGACTCCAACTCGCTGATGATCTTCTTCTGCTCAGCCACGATCACGCCCAACAGGTAATCCAGGCCGACGAAGTGCAGATCCGTGAACTCGGTGGGAAACACACCAAAGTCGATGATCGCCTCGCGCGCGGTCATCAGTTCCACGAGTTCACCCACATGCAGATGGCGAATCTGCACCAGATTGCTGACCGCCTCCTGTTCGGCGGCGGCACTCCCGTCAGCCCAGGGTCCGCATTCGCCGACGTACTGCAGCAGACTGCGATGCAGACGGACAAGAACATCGTTCAGGATTTGTTCGGTCAAGATGGGCGCTGAAGATGACATGACCAAAAACCTGAGTGGCTCAATGTGCGACGGAAAGTTTGATCGACTGCCGGTCCTAGAACAACTGGCGAGCCACGTCCTGCGTCAACCGCGTGATCTGTTCCGGAAAGAATCCCAACAGCAACACGGGGATTGTCGCGAGCAGGGCATAGCGTCCCGCATCGGAGAGCGGAGCAATGTCCACGACACGCGCCCCTTCGGGGACCGGATCGAGGAACATGACTTTGACCACGCGCATGTAGTAGAACAGGCTGAACACCGTGTTCAACACGCCGATTGCCAGCAGCACATACATCACCGGATGGTAGTGGGCGGCGATGGCGACATTGTAGAAGACGAAGAACTTGCCAACGAACCCGCCGAAGGGGGGGATGCCGATCAGGCTGCACAGGCAGATGGCAAGACAAACCGCCAACACGGGAGCCTGTTTGCCGAGTCCCGCAAAGTCGCTGACTTGCTCGCTGAATGTCTGATTGCGAACCAAGGCCACGATGGCGAAGGCCCCCAGGTTCATGAACAGGTAGGCCAGCAGATAGTACAGCAGGGCACCCACGCTCTCGCTGGCCTGGTGAATCCGGTTGGCGTTCAGTTCGCCCGGACCGTTCAAAATCACCATCATGGCCGAGACGGCCATCAACATGTAGCCGGCATGCGCGATGGTGGAATAGGCCAGCAGCCGCTTGATGTTCTTTTGCGTGTAGGCTGTCAGGTTGCCGTAGGTTGCCGAGAGCGCCGCCAGCACCCCCAGGCCGATCCCCACATACATGTAGACCTGCCTCAAGATGTCCGGCAGCCGCATCAACGAGACCATTTCCTCGGCAGACTTCGCATCCACACTCACGAGTTGGCTCGTCAGCACCATGGCCAGGCACAACCGGACCAGAACAGCGAATGCCGCGGCCTTGCTCGCCACCGAAAGGAATGCGCCGACTTCCGCCGAGGCCCCTTCAAAGGCATCCGGACACCAGAAATGAAACGGAAAGATCGAGAGCTTGAACGCCAGCCCGACAGTGATCATGACCACTGCCAGCACCAGCGTCCGGATGGCCTGGTCATGCCCCACATCGGTGTGCAACCGGCTAAACTCCGCCAGCGACTGAACCATCTCAGGCAAATGGGCCGTCCCCAGCAACCCTGCCAGGAGGCTGATGCCATACAGCATCACACCCGCCGCACCGCCACCGTAAACGACGTACTTCAGAGCGGCTTCGGAACTCTTCCGCCGCCCCTTTAAGAACCCAACCATGGCGTAGCTGGGCACGCTGGTCATCTCGATGCCCATGAACACCATCAGCAGATGGTTGGCACTGGCCATGATCATCATGCCGAGCGTGGCGCCCAAGAGCAGCACATAAAAGTCGGGTGCGTCCTCACGATCTGGAATTCCGCTGATCACCGTCAAGTAAATGACGCACAGCAGGAACATCAACAAGAACACTCGGAAGAAGACCGTGAAATGGTCGAACACCAGCAACTGCGTGAAGTAGCCGCCACGGGTCTGCAGGCTCTGCATTTCTGCGCGGTATTCAAGCTGCCGTTGTGCTTCTGTCGCGGCCCGACCAGCCCCCACGGGAAGCACGGCCTTGGCTGCCTTGGCTTCTTCCCGTGTCCGCTCGGCGATCTTGTAGGCGTCGTACTGGTCGTAGCGCACAAACTGATGCGTCGACAATCCCAGAGCCGCAATCGCCCCCAGTGCAGCCACAAGTGCTGCCGGGAAGAACCGCTCGATATTGAACAGCCGCACGAACAGCAGTCCGAGGATCCCGGCGACAACCGCCAGTTCAGGCCCGAACAACCGCAGCGAATAAGCCGTGTTGAACCACGACAAATGTACCAGATGGGTGAATTCCATGATCGTGCGTCAGCCCCCCACAGCCGTTTTCAGCACTTCTGGCGAAACGGTCAGAGCGGCGTCCATGTTGTCCACCAGTTGCTTGATAGAAGGCCCCATCAGGTCGAACATGAGACCGGGGAACACTCCGAAAAAGATCGCCAGCCCCAGCAGGGTGAAGCCGATCATCGCTTCGCGTTCATTGATGGGCGTAATGGCTTCCCCATGCGGACCCTTGTACTCCGGCCCAAGGTACACGCGCTGCACCGCCCACAGGATGTAGCCTGCCGTCAAAATCACACCCGTCGCCGAGATGATCGCCAGCAGCTTGTTGTAGTTCCAGGCGCTGATCACGGTGAACACTTCACCGATGAATCCACACATGCCAGGGAGTCCGAGACCGGCGAAGAACAACCCCACGGCCAGTCCACCGTACAGCGGCATCAGCCCCATCAGTCCGCCGAATTTGTTGAGATCGCGGTGATGGACGCGGTCGTAAATCACACCGACCATGAAGAACATGCCGGCGGACGAGATTCCGTGACCCAGCATCTGGAACATGGCACCGTTGATGCCCATCTCCCAGTATTCTTTTCCGACGGTCCCGTTTTCGTTGAGTTTCCAGACCGCCAGTCCCAGCAGCACATAACCCATGTGGCTCACCGAACTGTAGGCCACCATGCGTTTGAAGTCGGTCTGTGCCAGGGCGGCAAAGGCTCCGTAGATGATGCTCCACACACCCAGCAGCACCATGGCGAATGCCGCGTACTGCGCCCCCAGTGGGCAGATCGGGAAGGCGATGCGGATGATGCCATAGCCACCCATCTTCAGCAGCACACCGGCCAGAATCATCGAGATTGGCGTGGGGGCTTCGACGTGGGCATCAGGCAGCCACGTGTGGAACGGGAACACGGGCACCTTGATGGCAAACCCGATGAACAGCAGGATGAACGCCACGATCTGGAGCGTGCGGTTGAAGCCGAGGAAGGGCGCTGCCAGCCCCTGCCCAATCGCCTGCAGTTCGATGATGTCAAACGAACCACGCGGAGACGCCTTGGCATTCTCGACATTGTACAAGCCGCGCAGGACGGGCAGCGTCTTGGCTTCGGCCGCCGTCAGATCCTTGGCATCCTTCTTCGCCAGTTCGGCCACATGCCCCTGAAGTTTCGCCGTGTCTGTCGGGGTGCTGTTGAAGTAGAACATCAGCACGGCGATCAGCATCAGCACGCCGCCGAACAGCGTGTAGAGAAAGAACTTGATCGCCGCATACTCGCGCCGCGGACCACCCCATACACCGATGAGGAAGTACATCGGCAACAGCATCACTTCCCAGAAGACATAGAACAGGAAGAAGTCCAGTGCCAGAAACACGCCCAGCATGCCGGTTTCCAACAGCAGGAACAGAATCAGGTAGCCCCGGATTTCCTTCTGAATGCTCCACGAGGCGAGCATCGCCAGCAGGCTGATCAAACTCGTCAGCAGCACCAGCGGCAGGTTGATCCCGTCCACGCCCAACTGATAGTTGACGTTCCAGCTCTGGATCCACGGCACGCTGACCGCGAGCTGAATTCCAGCCTTGGAACTGTCGAAGGCGGGAAGCAGGAACAGTGTGAGGACAAACGTGATCGCCGTCACCATCAGGGCGAAATACCGCATCGCTTCTTCCGCCTTGCGGTTGAAGAAGAGCAGCAGCATCGCCCCGATTGCGGGGAGAAAGATGATCAGACTGAGGAGATACAGGTGCTGTGTCATAGTGATACGCAAAAACAGGCGTCAGATCAGGACGGACGGATCCGCAGCATCAGCCAGAAGAGTCCGAAGCCGCCCACAAGGACGACCCCGACAACAATAAACATGACGTATTGGCGCAGCCGCCCCGTCTGCAGGTAGCGGAACGAACTGCCCGCACCGTAAGTGACATTGGAGACCCAGTTGACGAGTCCATCGACGATGTTCTCGTCAAACAACCGGTCCCAGTGCGACACGACAATCCCGATGCGGCACGCTCCATGCAGGATGCCATCGAACACCAGGCGATCCGTGGCGGCACACCACCGGGCCACGATGTGGACCGGCTTGACGAACATCACATCGTACAGATCGTCAAACCGCCATTTCTCGGCCAGGAAGGTGTAGAGCCACGGGAACCGGGACTGCACTTCCGACGGGTTCAGCTTGAACTGGCGGGCACCGTAGAACAGATAGGCGGTAAACGTGCCGACAGCAGCGACAACCAAGGCGTAGAAGCCAGCAGTTGCATGGTTGTCGTGAATCTGGTGATGACTCGGCAATGCCAGCTTGGACGTGGCCCCAGCCGCCAACCCGTCTGCGACGTGCGCTGGTTCGCTGCCCAACAACATTGTGAACAGAAAGCCTTTTTCGCCGCCGCAAGCGCAGAACGCCGCGAATGCAGCCAGCAGGATCAGCGGAGCAGTCATGAGCCACGGCGATTCGTGGGCATGGTCGTAGACGTGCTGATCGCGTGGCTTGCCCGCGAATGTGTAGAACCACAGGCGGAACATGTAGAACGCCGTGATTCCAGCACCTGCCAAGGGCAGGATGAACAGCAGGGCGTGCAGTGGATTCAACTGGGCATAGGTCATCGCCGTGGCGACGATGGCATCCTTGGAGTGGTAGCCTGAGAATGCCCACTTCTCGGACATCACATTCTGAAATGAAGCCGGGAGCCCCAATTTTGCCGCCACGCCACCGAAGAAGACATCTACCCCGGGAATCGCCAACCCACAGATGGCGATCACGCCGATCAGCATCGTGTAGGCGGTGATCGGCATCTTCTTCCGCAGGCCGCCCATCTGCGGCATTTCCTGGACGTGGTGGCAGCCATAGATCACGCTGCCGGAGCACAGGAACATCAGCGACTTGAAGAATGCATGGGTGATCAGGTGGAACAGTCCGGCGGCCCAGCCCCCCAAACCGATGGCGAGCATCATGTAGCCAAGCTGGCTGATGGTGGAATAAGCGAGGACACGCTTGATGTCCGTGGCGACAATGGCAATTGTCGCAGCCACGAACAGCGTGATGGCACCGACGTAGGCGATGACAAGCTGCACTTCGGGCACAAACATCGGATAGAAGCGGCCCGCCAGATACACACCGGCCGCGACCATTGTCGCCGAATGGACCAAGGCGGAAACGGGAGTCGGGCCTTCCATCGCGTCTGGCAACCATGTCTGCAGCGGAAACTGTGCGCTTTTGCCGACGCAGCCGGCAAACACACCCAAGCCAGCGCCGATCAACAGGATGTACGGGATTGAACGCCGCGTGCCATCAGCCGCCAGCAGCGGATGATCGTGATCGTCGGTGAGAAGCACCGCCTTCTTGCCCGGTTCGTCCTGCAAGTCCAGTTTCCCGTCGGCCCCGCGAACCATGTCGAACAGACCCAACTGTTTCTGGCCGTCAGCTTCTGTCCGCGTGGCGAACTGGAAGGTGCCAAAGCTGGTCCAGATGATCATCAAACCGATCAGGAACCCGAAGTCACCCACCCGATTCATGATGAACGCCTTATTGGCCGCTGTAGAGGCCGACTTGCGTTCGATATAGAAGCCGATCAGGAAGTAGCTGCAGACACCAACGAGTTCCCAGAAGACAAACACCAGGAAGATGTTGCCAGCGAGAACCAGTCCCAGCATCGAGAAGCAAAACAGCGACAGGAAGGCGAAAAACTTGTAGAACCGTCCTGGCCGCGAGAAGTGCCCATGCGAAGTGTGGACCTGGTGATCTTCATATTCCTCGGTCAGTTCTTCACTCATGTAACCCATGGCGAAGACATGGATGCACGAGGCGATCAGCGTCACCATCGCGAACATCACGATGGTCAGACTGTCGATGTACCAGTCGATGGAGATCTTGAGATTGCTGAACTTCGCCAGCACATAGTGCGTCCCCGAGAATGAATGCATCCGGGGGGCAGGATCTGTGTGATGCTCTTCCTCTTTCGCGACCACGGTGCCTTCACCATGGACCGGCTTTGTCTCATCATGCCCGGCCTTGCCATGCTGATGCGAAGCCTCGTGATGCACAACCGGGATCGTTGGGAGCTGCCGGTACAAATAGAGGGCCGAGGCACTACACAGAAAAGCACCGACAATGCAGCCGACGGCGAGATAGGCGGCGGCCTTGCTGCGGCGACTCCAGAGGTAGCCGGCAAAAATCTCCACGGCGAAGCCCAGCAGCGGCAGAAGCCAGGCTGCCGTCAACAACTTCGCCAGCGTTTCGCCAGTTTTTGGATCCATAGCCCCGTAACTCGACCAGTTCGTAACTCAACCGTTGCGGATGGCGACGAATCCCATTCGCGGCTGCTCCGCGACGACATTCGCCAACGATTCGTCAGCCCTGCAGCCCAACCCCGTTGTTCAGCCTTGTTGTTCAAACCCGTCGTTCAACCCTGGAGTTCATCAGCACGGTCGACGTCGATTGTCAGATGGTTGTTGTAGAAATTGAGTGCGATCGCCAAGGCGATCGCCGCTTCCGCAGCCGCCAGGACAATCACAAACAGCGCCAGCACTTGTCCGTCCAGACCCAGCTTCGTGTAGCGCGAGAACGCGACGAAGTTGAGATTGGCTCCGTTCAGCACCAACTCGACCCCCATCAGCACACCGATCGCGTTGCGCTTGATGGCCATGCAGACCACACCGCACACGAACAGGATGCCGCCGACGATCAGGAAGTTTTCCAAACCCACAGTGTCCATATTTTACATTCGCCTCAGGAGGCCGAATCCTCCACGGAGCTTCCGCCCGCAACCGGTTCTTTGCGCCGCTTTGAACGGGCCAGATAGGCTGCCCCAACCAGCACGACCAACAGATGCACGGATACGATTTCAAACGGCATCAGGTAGGAGACGCTCATGGTCCGCGCCCCTTCCCCCAGATCACGGTCAGGTCGCATGCCCAACAGGCTAAACCCGAGGGGCCGCGTCGAATATCCGTTGACACGGTAATCGAAGACCGCCGGACGCTTTGCCGCCTCGGGCGACGCGGTTTTCCAATCGACGGCGACCGCAGTGTAGAGGATGAAACCCAACAAGGTTGCCCCAACCAGTCCGCCGAGCACCGCCTCACCTGGATTTGTCTTCAGACTCATGAACGGGCCGCTGGCCGTCAACATCACGCCGAAGACCAGTAGCACCAAGGTGCCACCCGCGTAAATCAGCAACTGCGCAGAACCAAGCAGGTCGGCATCACAGAGAAAGAACAGACCGGCGACCGCCCCCAGCGAGATGATCAGCCAGAAGGCCATCCGCACCACATTTTGGCTGACCACCACGGCCAGCGCGGAACCGCCAGCAACGAGGGCGAAAGCCCAGAAGAACACATTCATGGCGCTCATGGGCGGCCCCCTTCCTCACGCTCATTCGCATTTGCCACAACTGGCTCAAACTCCTGATCCAGTTTCTTGGGCACCACCTCACGATCGGGTGGCTTTGGCACCGATGCACCGAGCGGTGGCACGGAAAGCAGCGACGACATGCCCGCCTTCATCAGCACGAATGGCCAGAGCGTCACGCCCAGCAACAGAAAACAACTGATCGGCAGCAGGTACTTCAGGCAGGTGGTCATCACCTGATCGATGCGCAACCGCGGGAGAGTCCAGCGAACCCACATCTGAAGAAAGACCAGCGTCGAAGCCTTCGCCAGGAACACAGTCACCCCAAAGACGTTTCCGAGGTAATCACCGAGATTGAACCCATCGACCAGGAAGCTCTGCCCGATTGGATGGAGCGCTTCCCGCAATGGCACATCAATCCCTACTCCAGTTTCCCAGCCACCCAAGAAGAGCAGGACAGCGATGCCGCTGACGGCAAACATGCTGGCATACTCTGCCATGAAGAAGTATGACCAGCGAATGCCGCTGTACTCGGTATGGAAGCCGGCAACCAGTTCGCTTTCGGCTTCAGCCAGATCGAACGGCGCACGCTTCACACTGGCCGTCGCCACCGTGAAGTAGACGAAAAAAGCAATGAAGGTGAACGGATTGTTGAGCAGCATCCAGTTCAACATTGTGCCCCGCTGCATCTGGCCGATTTCGACCATGTTCAGCGAGCCAGCCACGATCACGGGCACAAGGGCACAGATCGCCATCGGAATTTCGTAGCTGACAACCTGCGCCGCTTCACGCATCCCGCCGAACAGAGCCCATTTGGAGCCACTCGAATAGCCGGCCAGAATCACGCCAACCACTTCCAGCGACATCAGGGCGAGCACGAAGAAAATCCCGACATCCAAGTTCGTCGAAACAAACCCGGCCGAGAATGGAATCACGAGAAACGCGCCGAACGAGGCGACGAACACGAGATAGGGCGACACGCGGAACAGCAGGCTGTCAGCACTGCCGGGGCAGAGGTCTTCTTTTTGGATCAGCTTGAGGCCGTCGGCCAACCCTTGGAGCCACCCATACTTGCCGCCGACACGGGTCGGACCCAGGCGGTCCTGGATGCGGCCAGCGACCTTTCGCTCCAGCCAGATGAAAATCAGTGGTGCCAGCGCGAAGAAGCCGATCACCATCGTGCCGTGGAAGACCGAAGCGGCGACGATTCCAGCCAGATGCGCCGAGGATTCGTTGACCTGTTCCGACTTGAGGTCGAAGAACCAGACCCAATTGTCCTCAATAAAATCGGCTACGGAATTGACTGCGAACAAAGGTGCCATGCGGTGTTGTCGCTCGTCCTGTCACAACGCCCTGGGGGGCCAGGGAAAATCACGAAGAACTTGCGGCAGAGGGTGTCTGCCGGTGTTCCCACTCGCCTGTGGCTCCAAAATCATGCACAGAATTCCGCCATAAGCATGGCGCACGCCCTGAGCCACCAGAGGCGTCGGGGCACTATGCCAGATGACATTCGGCGTTGCAAGCGTCACGGACTGCGACTTGGGGGCGATTGGTGAAAGCGGCTCGAATTCTAAATTCTGGAAACAGAGTTTCTCAGTTCCGGCATCCGGCGAATTCGGAGCGTGGCACATGCCCGACCGCACAGAGCCGTCATTCGACGACACGACGCATTCGGGGTAAACTTCACCCGAATGCCTGTTGGTCTGTGATCTTCACGCAGCGCGGGGTGCAGTTTGATCCAGCTCCAAAGTGGGGAGGTCCGCACCGTCAACACATCCGGCTGTATCATGGTTGCTTGCTGAACGACAAAAAGCTGATCTTGCAGAACGGGATTGATCTCAACCACAGTCGTGTGAACTCCGACTTCGGTCGAGGGTTTTATACGACGACCGTTTTTTACCAAGCTGAGCAGTGGGCTTGGACTCGGTTTCATAAGATGAAAGCGCAAGTGCGGAATTTCCCGGTCGTTCTTGAATTTGTGCTTGATCGAAGAGAGTTGTCTGACTTGCGATGGATGAGCTTTGTGCTCGGCTCACGCGAAAATCATGACTTCTGGAGCTTGGTTCAGCACTGCCGGCAGAGCACCAATGCAGCGATTAGAGATCACCGGGGTCCCGTCCCTGATCCGAAAGACAACACTTGGTGGTATGATGCAGTTGGCGGTCCGGTTGCTGCGATTTGGCAACAAAAGTTCGCCTTGCATGATGCAGATCAAATCAGCTTTCACACGAATGATGGAATCAGACCGCTGAACGAGCAGATTAAGCATAAAAAATCCAACTCTCACCGCGTAAAGGCACCCTCCTCTGGGCATCGAAAGGCTTGAAACCTGAGCCAACAATTAAGCCGAAAGGAAGCTATTGCGGAGTTTTGGAAGGCCGTCGAAGAGATCATCACCAATCAATACAACTGGAAGCCCCGGGACGCCGGCCGCGTCGTCAACGCCTACAAAAGAGAAGTAAGCTATTTGGGCGACGTGATTTATAATCAGGGCGAGCCAGAAATCGCGAGGTTTCTCAGTGAACGACTCGCCACTGAAAGCGTTGCTCCCAACAACCACGCCGTGTAATTCCGCTTGTTGAAAAATTCTTCGAGGAAGAATCTTCGCCATCATGCCCCGCCCCCGTGTCTGTGTCCTGCGTGCTCCCGGAACCAATTGCGACGTGGAGACTGCCTTCGCGTTCGAACGCGTGGGGGCTGATGCCGAACGGGTGCATCTGTTTCGCCTCCTGGAACAGCCGGAACGGTTGAAGGGGTTTCAGATCCTGTGCATTCCCGGCGGCTTCAGCTATGGGGACGATGTTGGCGCGGGCGTCATCTTTGGGAGCCAGTTGCGCGGGCGGTTGGGCGAGGCGATTCATGAATACCTCCAAGCGGACAAGCTGGCCCTCGGGATCTGCAACGGCTTTCAAGTCCTGATGAAGGCTGGCATCTTGCCGGGTGGCAGTTCCGCATGGCCGCCGTCGGGCGGGTGCCCGGAAGCCACCCTCACTTGGAATGACAACGGCCGCTACACCGCGCGCTGGGTCCACCTCGAAACGGCTGGCAGTTCCAGCATGTTTTTGCGGGGGATCGACTCGATTGAATTGCCGATTGCCCATGGCGAAGGCAAGGTCGTACCGCGCGATGCCGATGTGCTGCAGGCGTGGAGCGACAATCAGCAGATCGCCCTGTGCTACAGCCAGCCGGTCACCCAGGAACTGGCCACGGCTGGAGCCAGACGGACCAGGGCGGAACTGACGACGACGCTGGGCTGGCCCCACAATCCGAATGGCAGCACCGCCAACATCGCCGGCCTATGCGACCCGACGGGCCGCGTCCTGGGGCTCATGCCCCACCCAGAACGGTTCCAGTTCGCCACGCAGCACCCGCAATGGACCCGCCGCGGCCTGAGCGGCCCCGACGAGGGCGCGGGACTGAAGCTGTTCCGAAATGCAGTCGAATACTTCGGCTAGACCTTACAGTCGCTCGTCACTGTGGCCGCGCCGGCGGAATTCCTGGAGGAACAACCACAACCCCACAATGAACAGGGATGACGACATGAGTCCCAGGGTGCCCGTCAGCGCAAACATCGCTTGAATGGCAGTCATGTTGTCTATCTGCAAACCGGAGGCAATCGAGTCCAGGAACTGGCACAGCAAGAAGTTGATTCCTGTGATCGCGGCAACGCTGGCGAATGCCGCGGCGAGTAACCACAGCCGCCAGGAGTAGCGGGTCTGTGTGAGGCAGAAAACGAACCCGGCAAACGCAATCGCCAGATGCGCGAATTGCATCCCATACGAGACAAGCATGTCAAAGGACATCATGGCCACCGGCAAAGTTGCTGTTGTGGAGTCAGTACTCGTCAAGTGCGTGAACAGCCAGTCGCCACCGGCGGAAGTCGAACACCAAAAGAATCACGCCGACCAAGATCAGCAGTTGTGCCCCCAGGGACGCCACTCCCACTGACCTGTAGAGCCATCGCATTAACTCCGGCTCCTGAAGCCACCCGGCGAAGAGCGGAAGCACAGTCCACCAGATCGATGTCAGGATGTCGATGGCGAATCCGCCAATGATCAGCCACAGGCGCGCCGAACTGCGGATGTGGAACAGGCACACCGCGATGACAAACAAATGGAGAACGATGCTCAGCACCTGAAATATGGAACTGACGAGATTCAGTTGCGACAAAATCGGTCTCCCCGCGGCGCACCTGTATGGATCGTTCCAGTCAATTCCGTGGCTCACTCGGCAGCCTGCCGTGACAGGTGCTCCTGCCACATGTTGCAGAACAGCGCCCCCTGTTCGATGGCGTCATCCAGCGCCAGATGGGTATGCGGCAGCGGATCGAACCAGCGTTTGGGCATCCGCCGCTTGGTCGAATCGCGGTAGGGCGTGCGCAGCATGGCCATGGCGAGTGTCTTGATGTCCAGCGCCGAGTGTGAGAACGGGTTCTCGCCCGCGAAGCGGTGCAGATACCAGGCAACGAACATGAAGTCGAATGCCACCGGGTAAGCCAC
This sequence comes from Planctomycetaceae bacterium, assembly GCA_021732845.1. Lineage (GTDB taxonomy): Bacteria > Planctomycetota > Planctomycetia > Planctomycetales > Planctomycetaceae > JAKFUF01. Next base: position 27,466 of record JAKFUF010000070.1, read on the forward strand.
GAACACTGGCTTGCCCGGCAGCGCCTTGAGCCACGCCACATACTTGGGCAATGCGGCTTCTGGTGCCTGAAGTTCGGTGCGGCAGGCCGCCCAGGCCTCAGGCTGCGTCTGCCACCAGGCCATCGTCTCGGGGCAGCCTTGGGCACCCGGCAGCAGCTCCAGATTCGCGGCAAACGTGGCCACAAGCGTCTTGTCGGCGGTATAGGCCGCCGAGCCGAAACTGAGCATCGAATGCGGTCCGGGAATCGGACCATCCGTTTCCACGTCGGTGCTGACGTAAATTTCGCGTGACTTCGCGGAATTGTCTTTCATGGCCGCATTGTACCACGTGCCATCCACGCTCGGAATTCGAACGCCGATTTGCCTTCCGTGGCCGCCTTTTTAGGCCGGCTTGGCCGCCATGACACTCAGCCGAACTTTGCTGTCATGATGCGCCGTGGCAATTGTGACGCCGTCGGGATGAAGTGCCATGTCGCGGGCACCGGTGGGCAGGGCGAACGAGTGGAATTCGTCCTTCTGGTCAGGCTTCCAGAAAAACAGGTTGCCCGCCCCCGACCCCGTGGCTCCGATCGTGAAGCCCTCTGGATGCAGCACCGTCCCCCAGGCCACCGCCTGGATATTGCCCTTGGTCAGGTGCATGATCGCTTCTTTCCCTGCCGCCCAGTCGACCTCCACGATCGCCGGGTTGCCCACTCCGGCAAAAGCGTTGGTGACATTGGTCACGCCGCCGCAGGCCAGGCGCGAGCCGTCGGCGTTGAACGCCATGCTGTGCGGCCCGCCATGATCGGCCATGAACGACGGGTCGTACTTCGTCAGCGCGGGGATGGGAATGGTCCGCACCGCTTTGCCGCCTTCCAGCTCCCAGTGGATGAACTGAGAAATCAAGTCGCCGGTGACCAGATCCTTGCCGTTGGGATGGAAGGCGACATTCCAGATGTGCCGTTCGTGACCGGCCATCTCCCGCACCAGGCTGCCGTCTTCGACCTTCCAGACCTTGACTTTGAGGTCGTTTCCACACGAGGCGAGGAGCTGTCCATCGGGGCTGACGGCAATCGCCCGGATCATCCCCTTGTGGGCTTCGACAGTTCGAATGGCGGCCGGCTTCTCCGCGATTGTGGCCGGCCACCAGATCAGCCGGCCATCAAAGCCCCCAGTGATCAGCACATCGCCCGGCTTGTTGAACGCCAGGCTGCGAACCCAGCTCTCTGGGTTGTATTCGACCTTGGTGCCCGCCGCATGGTCCCACCGCCAGACGCGAAAATCCTCGGCTCCCACGAAGAGAAACTTGCCCGTCGGATCAAACCGGCAGGCGATCAGCGGGGAGCTATGGTCGAGCGTTTTGGCGAGGTAGGTTTTGGCGGGTTCTGCCGGCATGGTTGATCCTTCGAGAAGTTGCGACGCGCTCAGTCGACCGTCGCCGTGGGAATATTGGGGTTTGCCGCCCGGCTGATGATTTCCTGAATCCATTCGGTTCCGGGCCGTTCAAACGGTTCGGTGGTGCGGTTGCGTGCCCAGTCGAGCGCGAGAATCAGCGGAACCCAGCGGATGAATGTGTCGCCGCGGCGGACTGGGTCCGTTTTGGCCACCGCCGGCCAAAGTTCGGGGTTCATTTCCACCAAGTCAATCTGGTTGTAGTCGAGCGTCGCACAATGCTCCGGCGACGAAGTCACCAGATATTCGCGGCAGGCGAGTGGACGGTCCGGATGAATCGAGCAGGCTTCGTCTTCCAGGAATGGGCAGGGGATGCCGAGGAAAAAGTATTCGCGGCCGTTGGCATCGACACTTTCCTGCGGCAGGCCCTGGCGGTTCTGTAGCCGCTCCAGCAATCCCGCCGCAGCCAACTTATCGTGAGCTTCGGCAAACCGCCGCAGAATCTCCGTGCGGCGTGGCTCAGGCATCAGTTCCACCAGATCGGCGATGTCCTGCGCTTCGACCTCGGAAATCGGCACCAACTGCCGGCAGCAAGCGCCGCAGCCCGCGCAGCACGAGATCTTCTTCCCCTGTTCCTCGACGCGCTGGACTGCCACTCCGACAAACTGGTTTTCCAACTGATGCAGCATCGGCAGCAGTGACTGCAGCGGCACCGGGTCAACCGGCACCGTCATCCGCAGTTGGAGCGCCCGGTCGCCCATGTTGAACTTGAACTGCGCCGTCGCCATCGTCAGTTCTTGGGACATTTCGATTCTCGATTCTCTGAACTAATGGACCCCACCATTCGATTCGAGCTGAACTCCCAATCGAAAATCGAAAATCGAAAATGCCGTCACTTGGTCCAGGCGTCAAACAGCGCCCGGTAGTAGTGCATGACACGCACCGCATCAGTCGTTGGCGGGCTTTCAGAGAGCAGGTAGCCGGTGTAGTTCTGTTGCTTCAACAGGGCGAAAAACTCCCGGTAGGGATACTGCTTGTCGTACAGGTCGTGAATATGGATGGTGCCGCCCAGCTTGTCTTTGAGCAGGTTGAAACTGGTGGCGAGTGAGCCACCAACAGTTTCGCCGGGGTTGCTGTTCCAGCAGGCGACAACATTGGGCTGATTGGCGATCTTCAGGATCTTCTGCATCACGGCGGGATCAGACGTCCCATTGCCATGCACTTCCACGCGAATTTCCTGATTGAATCCCTGGGCGAATTTTCCGCATTCGGCCAGCGCTTCACCGATCCGGGCAAATGTCCGTTCGCGGTCTTCACCCTTCACGATCCCGTTGGGGCGAACCTTGACGCCTGAGCCACCGATGTCGGCCGACAACTCGACGAACTTCTTGGTCAGTTCGACGTTCTGCAGCACAACCCCGTGGTCGGGGTTCTGGTATTCGCAGGCAGTCCCCGGGCCGACGAACTTGACGGGCGAATCCGCGAACCGCTGCCGAACTTCCATTCGCTCAGGCTTCGAGAGGGCGATCTCCACGCCGTGTTTGTGCGTGGTCCGCAGCTCAACCCCCTCGAAACCGGTGTCGGTGCAATTCTTGATGAGCGTGGGAAGATCCCATTCGGCTCCCCACATGTACGTCACCATGCCAAGTTTCATCGGTCGTGCCCAGGCGGAAGTGCGGGTGGATGCAACGCCAAGCGTAAGGAAAATCTGACGCTCCGTCCATCCGCCGACCGGCTTTATCAACGACCAATAGAAATGTCACACTCTGGCATCGGTGACCATGTCGAATGAACGCCGGGGTTCGCGAGCGGTGGGAAGCGTTGCGATGGACTGGCCGGCGATCGCCAGTGACTCTGCTCTGGTCTGCGGACACTCAGGCATTCATGCCAATCTGTCGGCTTCAGTTCCTTTCGCCCCGGGACTGGTGTGGCACAACTCATTGCTAGTTCATGCGTTGTGGACGGAACTCTGCTGCCAGTGCAAACCATCCGAAAAGTAGTTGCCCTGAGACATCGCGTGGCGTAAAACTGATGTGAGCGTCTTCCAAATCACATCAGGAGCGCACCATGAGACTTTCTTTGCAGTGCCACGGCGTCGAGCGCACCGAAGAACTTCAGGCCCATTGTGAGCGCCGGCTCGAAACGGCACTGGCTCGCTTCGAACGCCGCCTCGGACGGGTGACGGCGAATCTTTCCGACCAAAACGGACCCCGTGGCGGGATCGACCAACTCTGCCGCATCGTGGCTCATATCCACGGAATCGGCGATGTGGTGGCGGAGGCCTGCGAGCAGGCGGCGGGGGCGGCGATCAATAAGGCAGTTGATCGCTTGAACGCCGCGATTTCTCACGCGGTCGACCGAAAGCGAAATCTGCGGCCGGCCGGAGTCCAGTGATCGCTTCGCTTGTATCGACTCCACTTCTCAGTTGCCTTGCGACAGACGGCATAGATCGTGGGTGGCTCACATGAGCCACCCGCCACGATCAATGCGGTACGACAACTGGGAGGTCCGAGCCGATCTGCAGGTCGGCATGAGCGGGATCGACAGGGGTGGGAGACGCGCCAACTTGCACTGGTTGAATCGGTTCGTTGATTCCAGCCGGAGTCGGCTGCAACAATGACCCGAGTGGAACCGGTGTGTTTGGCGCGGCTGCCAGTTGAGGGGCTCCCGCTGGGGTCGGTACAGCCATCGGCGTCGGCACGGGGGCCGAAGTCGGACCATAAGCCGCGACGACGGGAGTGCCGGGCTGATACTGTTGGACGATCATCGGCTGGGGACCGATCATTGGGGTGCCCTGCACAACGACCGTAGGGCCGGCCATCGCGCCACCGGATGACATCATGCCTGTGCGCGGGTTGTCAAGTGTGGCCAGCCGCGACTGAACTTCGGGCTGATACCAGCGTTTGTTCAGCGAGATCTTGTACATCGCCGCAGCGCGGTCGTGTTGGTTGGTGTCCTGGTACAACTGGCCGAGCTGCGCGGCAGCGATATGGTCCTGCGGGTCGAGCCGGCGGGCGGTCAACAGCAGTTCCTCGGAACCGGCCACATCGCCCATCTCGCGCTTGAGCCACGCGGTCTCGATGTACGGCTTGGCGGAATACGGCTGCGACGCGACCCAGGTCTGCATGGCCGCCAGAGCCTCTTCGCCACGGCCTTGATCCTTCAGCATGACTGCCAGGCTGTGGTAGGTCGCTTGATGCGCGGGATCCACTTTAAGGGCCTGTCGGTACACCGACTCGGCACCAGCGATGTCGCCCTGCCGGCGCATGGCGGAGGCCATGTTGTGGTAGTAGTCGGCGTTGTACGGATCATTGGCGACAGCCCGCTGAAATTCGGCGCGGGCGGCCGTGTAATTTCCACGTTTGTAGTCGAACATGCCGGCCTGATTGGACACAAAGGCATGCGGCCCGTTGCAGCCGGCAAAGCCTGCCAGACAGAGGCCCGCGAAGAGAGATCGGGTCAGGATGCGTTGGACGAAATGGCCCGCGATCATGTCGTGACGTCTCCGCAAAAATTCGTGCCCGTCCCTTCAGGCGTCGGAAACCGGGTGAAGATTTCACCGGATTCAAAAAGCCTGAAACGAACAGTTCAAACCCTCGAACAGGGGTTGAATGCCGCATCAGCAAAGCGGGATCGCCCGTTTGCCGGTCAAAATCGAGGTGTGGATTCGGAGGAGCTTGAGAGAGGGCGGGAAAATAGCCGCGAAGGCTGAATGACGCAAGACCCATTCTCGGGAATCTCGCCGGCACGAATTGGTTTTTCTCAAGTTCGGCGAGGAATCAACCGCCTTTTGGCGACACCGGCGGGGCGTACAGAACCGTGGGCACCGCGTCTCCAGGGCTGTAGAGCACCAGGCCGCCTGCCGGATCGTCCACGCGGACCACACAGTCGGGCTGACCGTGATACTGTCGATCGAGAATGGCTTCGAGCCCCGCCACCGCCGCGACAGTCTGCCGGTCGGCCTCCAAATCGTTGTAGGCCAGGGCATTGATATTGGCCAACCGTGCGGGACGGTCTGCCTCGGAACCGCCAAATTCGACCCACGCCGCCTCGCGGGCAAACCGCTCCAGCACTTCGATGCCGTATCCCCGCTGGGAGCGTTCGCCCCAGGGCTCCATGAACGAACCGTTGTAATGGTTGTTCATCGTGTTTTTCAGGGTGAAGGGAGTGCGGCCCTCGACCGTGCATTCCACGCCCCGCTTGCGTGAGTGGCCGTTCCACACGCCGTTGTCGAAGCGGAACTGCACCTCCTGCTCCACATAGCCGGGGAAATTGTCGGGCGTGACCCACGAGGTGTGAATGTCAAACGCCGCCTCGCGGCCTGAGTCGTACTCGTAAATCATTCGCATCTGGCAACTGTCCCAGGTGGGACCCGCCTTGTCGCCGACCAGGCCGCGCTGGCCGGTGGCGGTGATCGTCTTGAGCCTGCCGCCAAACGTGAAGTCAATCAGCTTGATGTAGTGGACGGCGACGTAGGTCCCTGGGTTCCGCCCGGTGATCCATTCGGCGAACTGGCCCCCCGAAATGCTCTTGGGCTCCAGCAGCGAGCAATAGCCGTTGTTCACATGCTGCAGCACGCCATCGACGACCAGTGTGCGAAGTTTCTTGTGGTCTGGGTCCAGCAGTTTATGGTAGACCACCTTGGCCAGCACCCCTTTGCTGCGGGCGAGAGCCACGAGTTCGTCGAGCTGCGCCAGCGAGAGCACGGATGGCTTCTCGATGAGCAGATGAACCCCGGCCTGCAACACCGCCCGCGCGGCCTCAAAGTGCCGGTCATCGGGTGTGGCCACGCAGGCGAAGTGCGCCCCGCTGTTGAGGAGCTGAGCCACGGAGTCTTCGCCACTGAAGCTCTGGAACGCACCGATCTTCCCGCCGGCCTGGGCGCGGTATTTCTCCGCCCGTACTCCCGTGCGGCTGGCGACGGCGATCAGCGGGACCGAAACCTCGCCGAACCGCCGATCGAAAATCCCTTCGGCGTGAACCCGCTCGAAGAAAGGCCGATAAGTTTCGTCGAAGATCATCCCCATGCCGATCATGCCGGCACGGAGGGTCGGATAGTGGGGTGAGTTGGACATGCCGACAGTTTATCGGAATGCCATCCGCTGGCAAATCAGTCGGAAACCTCCAAGACAACTCCGGAAGTGCGGATTTGGTTTCAAATTCGACAGAACGAGAGAACCACGAGTTTGCTTGACTGGGGTGGGACTCACGCGTATCGTATTAACGATGTAGAGTGATGAATGCGTTCGCACTCACAGCCTCTCCGCCCCACATGCCAGCCGTAACCCACCACCGCCGATTCGACCTGCGCCGCGTTTTTCGCGCTGTGGCCGTGCGCCGAGTGTTGGTGACGATGCTGGCTCTGCTGATCTCCAATGCACCATGGCCGTGCGTCCACGCGCATGAAATCGCCGGCGACACGGTGGAGCATTCTGTCAGCCTGGCGCATCACGTCGATCGGCATCACGCTGACGCGTTTCAATTGGGGCTGTCCAAGCTGGGCTGGCACTGGCACCTGATCCTGCCCTGGCAGGCGTGTGATGAGGAACATCCCGACCAGCGTGACGAACCCGTGCCATCGCTGCCAGCAACTCCCACCGTGGAGCTGTCCACTGCCAATTTCTTGATCAATCCCATCAACCTGATTGACACGCAGATTCACGCGGTGCAGGTGGTCGACATGCCCCTGCACGCTCAAACATCGGCCAGTCAATTCTTTGCCACGTATGGATGCTCGGTTGCCATCGGCGACCTTGTCAGCGTCCGCCTCTGCTGAGCCACCGCTGCGCCTGCCCACAACTGGTGAGGCGCGTCCGCTGCTCTTCCCGTCCCTGGACCACTCCCGCAAATCCGGTGTGGCTCACGTTCGGTGACCTTCCATGATCGCGCCGGCGGTTTTCCAGCCGGGGCGGTTGATTCTCGCATACCTCGCGGATGACTCCGCCTGCAGAGGAAAGAACCATGTTAAGACGCCTCGCCATGATCGCCGGGCCGCTGGTGCTGCTCATCGCGACAGCCGTAGTGTTGTACCTCACGTCACCAGCACCGAAGGCTGCTGAAGTGGTCGAACACCTGCCTGCGGACGGAATGATCCGCCTGACGCCGGCGAAACTGGCCGGAGTCAAACTTGAGACTGCGGTCGCTCAACAACGGGAACTGCACCGTTTCAGAATGGTGCCCGCCCGGGTGACGTATAACGAACAGCGGTGGGTGCGTCTCAATTCCCCTGTCGAGGCTGTCATCCAGCGTGTACTGGTGAAACCGGGGGACGATGTCCACCCCGGCACGCCGCTGGCCGTCCTCCGCAGTGCCGCCGTGGCCCAGGCCCGTTCGGATGTCGAGCGGAAACGCGCGGATGTCAGGCTGGCGGAACAGACGGAACAATGGGAGTCGCAGATTGCTCAAACCCTTCAGGAATTGACGGCCTCGCTGCGAAAACGGCCTGATCCAAAGCAGGCGGAACAAGACTACGAATCGCGCACGCTCGGAACGCATCGCGTGCAGGTCCTGGGTGCTTATGCCCGGCTCATCGAAGCCGAATACCTGGTCAAAGACCTCGAAACGCGTGTCGCCGATGGTTCCCTGACCGCCAAGATTGCCCGGGAACGCGAAGCCAATCGCGAGGTGGCTCAGGCGGAGTTTTCCGGCGCGTGTGAACAAGCGGAGTTCAATGCGCGGCAAACCCGGCTTCGGGCTCGTGCCGATTTGGAACAGGCGCAGCGGACGCTTGCCGTGGCTGAACAACACCTGCGCACGCTGCTTGGAGCCCACTCGGAAGTCGTCACCGGTTCGCTGGGAACACCAGAAGGCAACACTCCGCTGCCGGTCGCCAACATTCCGGAAGACCTGTCGCTGTTCTCCATCGTGTCTCCCATTCAGGGAACGCTGGAATTTCGCCACGCCGCGTCGACCCAGCGTGTCAACACCGCCGACCCGCTGTTCGAAGTGGCAAACATCGAGCGCCTGTGGATCTCGGCGGATCTGCGTGAGCGGGATTGGCAGGGGCTGGATTTGCGGCCCGGTTTGGGTCTGCGGGTCGAACTCCCGGCGTTGGACAACCACGTGACGACCGCCCACGTGGACCATGTCGGCCGCCGTGTCGACGGCGACACGCATGCCGTCCCGCTGATCGCGGTCATCGACAACCAGGCGGGCAAGCTCAAACCCGGCATGTTTGCCTGGGTCTGGATTCCTTCGGGCCCCAGCCAGACCTGCCTGTCCGTCCCGGCCTCGTCGATCGTCACGCACGAACGTCAGCAGTTCGTCTTTCTCCAACCCGAGCCTGGTGTGTTCAAAGCCATCAAAGTCACCACCGACGTGGAGACACCCGAGTGGGTGGGTATCAGCGCGGGCCTGACTGCGGGAGACCGCGTCGTCAGCCACGGCACGTTCGTGCTGAAGTCGGAGCTGTTGTTGGAGCCGGAGGATGAGTGACCAAATGACAAATGACAAATGACAAAACGCGGTTAATTTGTCACGTCGTTCACGAAATTGAATCGCAATGAAGCTGTACCGAACGAACCGTGGAATGTCCCCCACGTTCTCCCTTCAGTGACGTGGTTCATGAAGCGGCCCATTTGTCATTTGTCATTTGTCATTTGGATTTCCCCCTCCCATGCTCACCTCCCTCATTCAGTTTTCCCTCAGAAACCGGTTCCTCGTGCTGGTCTTCACAGCATTGGTTGCGGCTTCAGGCGTCTATCAGGCACTGCGGCTGCCGATTGACGCGGTGCCGGACATGACCAACACGCAGGTGACGGTGATCACCGATGCTGGCTCGCTCTCGCCGCTGGAGGTCGAGCGGTATGTGACGTTTCCCGTGGAATGGACGATGCGGAGCATTCCGCGCGTTCAGGAACTGCGCAGCACCTCACAGTTTGGCGTGTCGGTGGTGACGATCGTGTTTCACGAAGGCACGGACATCCACTGGGCGCGGAACATGGTGAACCAGAAGCTCTCAAGTGCGGCTTCACAGATTCCACCAGGATATGGCACGCCGGAACTGGGGCCGCTGGCCACGGCGCTGGGGGAGATTCTGCAGTTCGAAGTCCGCGGGGACGGATACACCAGCACCGAACTGCGGACCATTCTCGACTGGCAGATCACGCCGCAGTTGCGCGGCGTCGCCGGCGTCGCGGAAATCAACGCTCACGGAGGGTTCTACAAATGCTATGAAGTGCGGGTCGACCCCGACCGCTTGGCGAGCACCAAAACATCCCTGGATGAGGTGTACTCGGCCCTCGAGAAGAACAACCTGATCGCCGGGGGCGGCCATGTCGTGCACTACGGCGAACGCCGCTTCATCCGCGGGACGGCTCTGCTCAAGGATGTCCAGTCGATCGGCGAGGTGGTGCTGCACGCAGAACCGAACGGCGCGCCGCTGCTCGTGCGCGACATCGGTGAAGTGACGGAGGGAGCGTTGACGCGGCAGGGAGCCGTCACGCGTGACGCCCGTGGTGAAGCGGTGACCGGGCTGGTGATCATGCAACTCGGCGAAAACTCCCGGACCGTGGTGCATCAGATCAAGGAACGGATCGCCGAGATCGAAACGAACCTGCCGAAAGGCATTCGGATCGAGATCCTGTATGACCGCTCGGAGTTGATTGAGCGGACGCTGCACACCGTCGAAAAAAACCTGGTGGAAGGCGGGGCACTGGTCATTCTGGTGCTGCTGGTGATGCTGGGCAGCATGCGGGCCGGACTGATCGTGGCGGTGGCCATCCCGCTGTCGATGCTGTTTGCCTCAAACTTGATGGCGTTCACTGGGATCACCGCCAGCCTGATGAGCCTCGGCGCGATCGACTTTGGGCTGATCGTCGACAGCTCGGTGATCATGGTGGAGAACTGCATCCGGAGGATTGCCCATAATTTTGACAGCCGCGGCCACGACGATGTCATTCTGGACGCCGCCATTGAGGTCCGGAAGCCGACCATGTTCGGCGAACTGATCATCGCCATCGTTTACCTGCCAATTCTGGCACTGGAGGGCACTGAAGGAAAACTGTTCCGACCGATGGCGTGGACCGTTCTGTTCGCCCTTGCCGGATCGCTGGTGCTGTCGATGACGCTGATGCCCGTGCTGGCCTCCATGGCCCTGCCCCGCAAAATGCAGGAACACGATGTCTTCCTCCTGCGGTGGATCAAATGGGTTTATCGTCCGCTCCTGGCCCGCGTGCTCCGGCACCGGCTGATGACCGCCACGGTCGCCCTGTGTGTGTTTTTCGTGAGCGTGCCGGTTGCGATCCGGCTGGGCGGAGAATTCATGCCCCGTCTGGAAGAGGGTGACATTCTCATCGAAGCCAATCGGCTGCCCACGGCGACCCTCGAAGATGCGGAAACCCTGACGGCGCAGATTGAATCCTTGCTGATCAAGCTGCCGGAAGTGCGGACCGTGTTCTGCAAGACTGGTCGTCCAGAGATTGCCACCGACGTCATGGGCGTGCAGCAGACAGACGTGTGGGTCATGCTCAAGCCAGAGCATGACTGGCCGGTGCACAAGTCGCGGGAAACGCTTGTTGAAGAGATCGACGCCATCTTGTCCAAGAATATGTCGGGCGTGATTTTTGCCTATTCCCAGCCGATCGAGATGCGGGTCAACGAACTGGTGGCCGGTGTCAAGGCCGACGTGGCCGTGCTGATTCAAGGGGAAAGCCTCAACGTGCTGGCCAGAAAAGGCCGCGAGATCGAAGCGGTCCTCTCCCGCATTCAAGGGGCCAAGGATGTGAAGGCGAGTCACCTCTCCAACTTGTCCACGTTGACGGTCAAGGTCCAGCCCGACCGTCTGGCCCGCTATGGGATCTCGGCCGAGCGGGTGATGAACGTGGTGTCGGCGATTGGCGGACGCAAGACGGGAGAAGTCTTTGAAGGCCGGGCGCGGTTCCCGGTGATGGTGCGTCTCAAGGAATCCTGGCGGACACATCTGGACCGGTTGGAACTGATCCCGGTGATGACGGATGACGGCAAACCGATTCCGCTGGGAGAACTTGCCGAACTTGCCCTGGAAGAAACACCTCCCAACATCGAACATGAGGACGCGCACCGCCGCACGTACGTTTCGGCCAATGTCCGCGGCCGGGATGTCGCGAGCTTTGTCCACGAGGCCCAGGCGGCCATCCAACGCGAGGTTACCCTGCCCACGGGCTACGCGCTTCGCTGGGGCGGCAGCTTCGAGCATCTGCAGACTGCCAGCCTGCGGCTGGTTCTGATCACGCCCGTGGCTCTGCTCCTCATTTTCCTGCTGCTGCACGCTTCCGTGGGCTCCGTGCGGATGGCCGGACTGATCTTTCTGGCGGTGCCGATTGCCGCGTCAGGCGGTGTGTTTGCCCTCGCCCTGCGTGACCTGCCCTTCAGCATTTCCGCCGGCGTCGGATTCATTGCCCTGTTTGGCGTGGCTGTGCTGAATGGGCTCGTCTGGGTCAGCAATGCCGAACAACTGCGAACGCACGGCCACTCCGCCGAAGCTGCCGCGGCCGAAACCGCGGAGACCCGGCTGCGACCCGTGTTAATGACCGCCATGGTCGCCAGCCTGGGCTTCGTGCCGATGGCCCTGTCGACGACCGCCGGCGCCGAGATGCAGCGGCCCCTGGCGACAGTGGTCATCGGCGGATTGATCACCTCCACCCTGCTGACCTCGCTGGTGATTCCGGCGATTTATCCGTGGTTCTGCGGACGCACAGCGCACGCCGAATGAATCTGAGAGAACCCTCTCCGTGATCTTGAAGAAATGAAGTGACACGCAAGGGCGCGAAGAAAAGTTTCTAACCGTCACGGATCTATTTGGGAGGCTGGACGGTTGTTTGGGTGAAAATCCTTCGAGACAGGATGAGAGAGGATAAGCAGGGATGTGTTCTTGGAAAGCTGTCACAAACAGTTCCTTTCCTGATCCTCGACCATCCTTTTTCATCCTGTCAAAAATCCAGACCAGCTTCAGCGACAGGAAGGGGCCGCGTCGCATGACTTCTCATCCAAGAGCCACAGCCGATCATAAACTCGATCGGCTTCCGGTGCGGCTCACCTGCGATTGCCGACGCGCCCGTTTTCGGTAACATCACGCGATGTCCCCGGCGGGGCCTGCCTGCGACTTTTGCAGGCAGCCTCGCCATGACGAGTCTATTGCAGGATGCCGGACGCCCGCCGCGGATCGGCCCTCCAGCGGATGACATCCATCCATTCGCTGGTGGCATCGCGACATCCTGCATGCAATTGGGTTGCTCATGCTCACGCCGCCGTCCATTGATCTGTCTGCTGTCGCCCGCGAACTGAATTTCACGCTCTCGCAGGTTCAAGCCGTCGTTCAACTTTCCGATGAGGGGAACACCGTCCCGTTCATCACCCGCTACCGCAAGGAGCAGACCGGAAACCTGGACGAAGAACAGATCCGTGCGATTCTCGAACGGGTCGAACTGGTGCGGCAGGTCACCGAACGCGCGGGAACGATCCTGCGGCTGATTGAGACGCAGGGAAAGCTCACCCCCCAACTGCGGCAGGCGATCGAATCGGCGGACTCCTTGAAGCGGCTGGAAGATTTGTATCTGCCCTATCGTCCCAAAAAGCGAACGCGGGCCTCCATCGCGCGGGAGCGCGGTCTGGAACCGCTGGCTGACCAGATTTGGACTGGTGCGCCGCAGGTCCTCGAACGACTGGCGGCCCAGTACATCAATGCCGAGAAGGAAGTCGCCACCGCACAGGATGCTTTGCAGGGGGCGGCGGACATCATCGCCGAGAAGATCAGCGAAGACGCGCCGGTGCGCGACATGGCCCGCAAGTCGGCCTGGCAGACCGCACAACTTGCCGCTTCGGCGACCACGGCGGGTGAAGCCACGGGGCAGGCGTATCGCGATTACTTCAACCACTCCGAGCCGGTCTCCAAGCTGCCGCCACACCGCGTGCTGGCCTACAACCGCGGCGAGAAAGAAGGAGCGCTCAAGATCAAGTTCGACTGGGATGATTCCCGCTCGGTCGATGACATTTCGCGTCTGCTGAAGCTTCCGCAGCACCGCTTTCGCGACTTCCTGACAACGGCTCTGCAGGACGCGCTCAGCCGCCTGGTGGCTCCAGCGCTGGAGCGCGAAGTCCGCCGTGAACTGACCGACAAGGCCCAGGCGCACGCGGTCTCGGTGTTTGCCCGCAACCTCAAGAACCTATTGTTGCAGCCACCGCTGCAGGGGAAGCGGGTGCTGGCCGTCGACCCCGGTTTCCGCACCGGCTGCAAAATCGTCGTGCTGGACGAAAACGGGAATCGGCTGGAGCAGGATGTCGTTTATGTGACAGGCAGTGCCGACAAGCGTGCCGCCAGCAAAACCCGGATCGCTGAACTGTTGAAGGCTCACGACTGCCGCACGGTGGCCATCGGCAACGGCACCGCCTGCCGCGAGACCGAAGAGATGATCGCCGAAATGATCGCTGAGTCGGTCCCCGACGCCCACTACGTGATCGTCAATGAAGCGGGGGCCAGCATCTACTCCACGAGCCCCATTGCCCGCGAGGAATTCCCCGAGGATGACGCCACGGCGCGCGGGACCATTTCCATTGGCCGCCGTCTGCAGGATCCGCTCAGCGAACTGGTCAAGATCGACCCGCAGCACATCGGTGTCGGCATGTACCAGCACGATGTCGACGAGAAACAGCTCAAAGAGTCGCTCGAGCAGGTGATCGAAAGCTGTGTGAACTACGTGGGTGTCGACCTGAACACCGCCAGTGCCTCGCTGCTGCGGCATGTATCGGGACTCAACCAGTTGACCGCCCGCCGCGTGGTGGAATACCGCACCCAGCACGGACCGTTTGCCACCCGCGCGCAACTGAAGGAAGTGCCGGGCATCGGCCAGGCGACCTTCACCCAGGCGGCTGGCTTCTTGAAAATCCGGCAGGGCAAGGAGCCACTGGACAGCACATGGATTCATCCCGAGAGCTACGCAGCGGCGCGGCTGCTGCTCAAGCGGCTGGACCCGACCAGCGACGGCAAGCAGATCCCACCCGGCCTCAAGGATCGGTTGACCGGATTGAGCATCGAATCTTTGGCCGCGGAGATGCAATTGGGGATGCCGACCCTGCGCGACATCGTCGACGCCCTCGCCCGGCCCGGCCGAGACCCGCGCGGTGACCTGCCTGGCCCGTTGTTCCGCCAGGGGATTTTGACTCTGGACGACCTGCATCCCGGCATGGAGCTGCAGGGGACGGTGCTCAACGTGGTCGACTTCGGGGCCTTTGTGGATGTGGGGCTCAAGGAGAGCGGTCTGATCCATATCAGCCAGCTTGCACCGCATTTCATCCGCAACCCGCACGAAGTGGTCAGTGTGGGCGATGTGCTGAAAGTCTGGGTCATGAGCGTCGACGCCGAGCGGAAGCGCGTCTCGCTGACGCGGCTTCCGCCGGGAACCACCCACGACAAGAGCCGCAAGCCCGAGGCAAGCGCGGCTCCGCGCCCCGCCGCGTCATCCACAACCGTTCCGCCTCCCAAAGGCCAGTCGAGCCCAGCGGCACCGCCGAAGCGCAATGTCGCTCCCCATTCACCACCGCCGGCTGGCGAACCGATGCGGACCTTTGGAGATTTGAAAAAGCTGTGGAGCGACAAAGACGGATGATGTTCAATACTCGCCAACGACCTCCCCGCCGGCGCGCGTGGACAGCGCCGTGTAGACGCCGAAATTGATGCTGTCGCCGATCCCGCGGACGCTGCCATCGCCCAGCAGAAATTGGGCAATGCCGACGTGCGGCGCGGCGACATCCCGGTCGTCGCTCAGGTTGGAATTGGGCACATGACCAGAATGGAACAGGACCATATGGCCATGGTCGTCCTCGGGTTCGTCGTAGTCCCGGACCGCGGCCGCCCAGGTGGTCTCGTACGTCACATGCACGCCGTCATGCACATCGGCACCGCGGAATGGGCCGTTGATCCGCTCGCCCACGAACAGCGTGCTGCTCATGCCGTCCAAAATATGGCTGCTGGCCGTGGAACTGTTGCGGCTGAAGACGCCTGTTCTTTGCTCCTGAACCTCATCCAGATCTGGCGGACCAAAGTTGGCCACGTAGCACCCCGCCGCATAGCGTTCGGGGACCGGCCCCATCTCCACGAACTTTCCGTAGGAGCCGCCATCGGAGGGACACAAGAACGCGGGGAGTGATTTCGTTCTCGGCTCAATATTGGCCGAATTCCAGACGGCGACGTTCCAGTTGAACAAGTTGTACAGCGGCGACTGGTCCAGTTGCGGTAGGAGCATCGCCCCCCAACTGAAGCCAGCCGCATTCTCGAAGGATGTTCCGGGGCGATACAGATACCCCGGCGGGAAGACTCTGTGGGTGTCGTGATAATTGTGCAGCGCCAGCCCTAGTTGTTTGAGGTTGCTCTTGCATTGGGTGCGTCGCGCGGCCTCGCGGGCCTGTTGGACGGCGGGCAGCAAGAGACCCACGAGAATGGCGATGATCGCGATCACCACCAGCAGTTCAATCAGTGTAAAGCCTTGGCGTTTGTGCATGGTGAGGACTCCTCGGTGAAGTGTCACACACACGCGCCGACCCAGGACACCTGGGAAAGCTTGGCCAGCGGGTCAACAGTGGCCGAAGCGTGCCGTGGGCTGAAGCCCACGCTACGAAAAAGTGTCCAAGTTCGTCGCGCAGCGTGACGGATGGCTGGGAGAAGACGGACGCGCACCGCTGGTGGCGGTGACGTTCTCCAAGAGATGCACGCGCGGACCTCAGCCACGCTGAATGGTTCTGGAACACCCGCGGCGAACAGTTCGCCGGGAGTGTTGCAGCACTCAAGGTGACATGCGAACGACCCGTCGCCCCAACATGGGCGCGGATCAGTTCATGAGGTGGCGTGGCTCAGCCAGCCCGAGGAGGAGGAACGGGCGGACCGGAACGCCAGGAAGGCAACTGCTCATCAATGGACCCGCCAAACTGGGAACAGGTCCAATGGTGGTCGAGTGTGCGTATTGCAGGGAATGGCACCAACCGAAATTCGTCCAGCCAATCCAACAGGCTGCGACCCTTCTCGGGCCGCCCGCTCATCGCGCCCACCGAGTCTTCTGATCCCCACACCATCCAAGTCCAGCCCAGCAGGCTCACATGCTGGTGCCAACGGTCCTCGTTGACCGGTTGCCCCGGCGAGCCATTGTCGACCTTTGTGGAATGGGAATGGTGCGATTGAGAACCGTGCGAATGGGAATGTCCATGGGGATGCCCGTGGCCATGCCGCTCCGCCGCGATACCATGCGCATGGTTTTCGTCGCCGCCCTCATGCCGATGCCACCACCCCGGTGTCACCAGCGCGGCACACAGGGCCGCGCTCAGCAACGCACAAATCAACCAGCGTTTTTGCAGGTTGTGGGAGAACACGATAGTCCGCTAGGAAACTTCGGTGGATGAGAATTCTGACTCGTTCACGGTACACACGGCGGTAGTCTACCGCCAGCAGAATCCCCCAATCGCGCAGATTTCCCCAAACCAAAAAGTGGCAGATTGACATCGAACGAACCTGGTGCGGCTACGCTCCCGTCGCCAGCAGCAGACCGATCCGGCAGCCGTTCAGGAAATCTTCGACGTTCAGCGTCTCGTTGACCGTATGCACATCCTGTTGTCCGGCCCCCAGCGTCACGGTGGGCAGTCCATGCTTCGCCAGCCAGTTGGCATCCAGGCCGCCATTGCTGATCCGCGTGGCCGGTTCAATCCCCACGGCGCGAATCGCCCGCAGCGCGGCCTGCACGCTGGGTTCGCTCTCGTCCAGTCGAAACGAATCGTACTTGAGGTCGGAGGTGAACTTGACCTTCCCCTTTTCGCCCCGGCTGTTGCTGAGCGACTTCGCCGCCCGCTCGAACGCCTTGCGGAACTCGTCGACCAGCCGCTGCCGAAACACCGAGTCGTGGCTGCGGACTTCCGCCCACAATTTAAGCTGCGCTGTCACCACATTCGTGGCATCGCCGGCCTCAATGATTCCGATGTTGCTGGTGCCCTGGTTCTTCCCCTTGATGACCAGCCCATGCCAGCCATTCTGCTGCAGGTCGGCAATCGCCAGCCCGGCGATGACGATGGCGCTGACACCCGCTTCGGGATGCACGCCCGCGTGGCTCGCGATCCCCTCGATCTCCACCTCAATATTAAAACCACCCGTGGCTCCGATGCAGGCCATTCCCGCCGAGCCACCGTCCCAGTTGAAGCAGAGCTTGGGGTTGCCCAGCTTTGCCGGAGACACATACCGCGCGCCAATCAGGCCGATTTCTTCCTGAACCGGCCAGAACAGAGTCAGCGGGGGGTAATCCAGCTTTTGCTCCATGATTTCGAGAATCGCTGTCAGCAGCACCGCCGCGCCGCTGCGGTCATCTCCGCCCAGCGCGGTTGCTTGATCCGCCGAGCGGATTGTCATTCCCTGAAGAACTGGCTTCGAGCCCTGGCACAACGGGACCGTGTCGAGGTGCGCCATCATCAGCCGCCGCGGGCCGCGTTTGGTTCCCGGCAGCTTGACGATCAGGTTGCCGATTGAGCCCCCGATCGGGCTTTTTTTGTGAACGTGGTCGGTGGTGATCGCCGACTCCGGCACACCGGCAGCGCGGAGTTGCTCCATGATGAACTGAGCCACCGCGGCCTCTTCGCCGCTCTTGCCAGGGATGGCCATCAGCTTCAGCACCCGGTCGAGCGCGGCGGCTTCATTCAGTGTCGGCAATGGTGCAGCGGTCATTGGTCGCTTTCAGAAGAACAATGCAAACTGAAGATTGTCGTTGACCGGGCTGGTCAGGTCTTCAATCGGAGCGAGATCGATCAGTCATTTGCCCCGAGGCATCAGTTTAGGAGTTTCGCGCTTTCGGCACGATCCTCCTAGCGCGGCTGTCGGCGAGTGCCTGCCCGCAGTCGGTATGCGTGTTCCCTTGCGAACTGATTCATCCCGGCTGACAATGCGGCCCGACTACCGCCATATCGACACCTTGGGACCAGACCGATCGTGAGCGAAACCTCTTCCACTGCCAAGCCGAAGATTGTGATCAGTGCCTTTTCAGACGAGGCCGCGAATTCAAAGGCTGCCGTCGAACAGTTCGCCGTGCTGGCCGCACTGGGGCTCGAATACTACAGCCTGCGGTTCATCAACATCTCTGGAACCGTGAAGAACGTCATGGCTCTGGATGCCGCGGAACTGAAGGCGGTCAAGGCGCTGCAGGTCGACTACGGCCTCAAAGTGGCAACGATCGGTTCGCCGATCGGCAAGGTCAAACTCCTCGACCAGGAGGACGGGTCGCACAACAAGTTCGTTCCGTTCGCCCAATACCTGCAGAACGACGTGGCCAGCGCCATTGAGCGCGCCCATACGATGGAAACCAAGTTGATCCGCGGTTTCTCATTCTACCACCCGCGCGGCACCGACCCGTGGCCGCACGTCCCGCAGGCGGCTGATCAATTGGCCGCGATTGTCGAGAAGTGCGCGGCGGCGGGCGTTGTGTTTGGCCTCGAAGTCGAAGCGAACCTGATCGGACAAAATGGCAAACTGCTGGCCGAACTCGCCCGCCGCGTCAACAGTCCGCACATGGTCTGCATCTACGATGGCGGCAACATCTCGTCACAGAACCTGCATGCCGTCCGCTGCCTCGAAGAATTCCAGGCGATGCGGGATTACCTGGGCTGGGTCCATATCAAGGACTACGCCATCGATTCCAGCCTGGAGTGGACAGGCGTGGTGGATGAGGAGCGGCTGAAAAACTTTGTGCCGGCCGATGAAGGCGACACCGGCCACGAGGCGATTTTCCGCGACCTCAAATCAATTCTGCCTGCACTGGAACAGAAGATGATCGCCATCGGCGCTCCCGGCGTCATTCTGGAACTTGAGCCACACTTGAAGGGGGGCGGACAGTTCGGTGGCTTCAGCGGTCCCGATGGCCTGGGCGTGGCCTGCCGCAGCCTGTGCAACGTCCTCGATTATGTCGGCATCGGATACGAACTCCGCACCATGGCCCACATCCGCAAGGCACGGGGATTCTGACACTGCCATAGGCCGCAAGAGTGCCGGACTTATGCAAGTCCCACCAGACGGCGATTGAGGGTCTTGAGTCGCAGGAATCATCATGCGGGCTTTCTTCGACTGGCTGCTCGGACGCAAGACTGAAGTGTTGTGGCGGGAACTACAAAATTCTGGCACACAAAAACGGTTCGACGCCCTGTGCCGAGCCAATCCACAATCGATTTCAAGCCACTTTGCCGAGTGGCGGACGGTGCCCGAGGATATCCGCAATGATGGCAAATCCGTGCAGCGTTATGCCGGCACGCTGATGGCCGTGGCCACGTACTTTCGTGACCGGCTGCAACAGCCCGAACTCATGAATGATCTGATCGGGACCGAAGAAAGCAACCCGCTCCTGTACTGGCAAAATCACTCTCCGGCAGTCGCCAAACTGCAGTCCAGCTTCCGTTTCGAGGAAGCCGAGGCTCTGCTCACAAAAATCCTGAATCGCTTGCAAACTGGCACCGGACATGTGACATCCATCCGCGCCATGACGCTGGGCAACCTGGGAACATGTCGCTTTGAACTGCGTGACGCAGACAGTGCGGTCGTCTACTTCCGGCAGGCACTGGCGATTTGTGAACAGGAGTCGGATACGGAAGGCATTCAGGCGTACCTGGGCAATCTCTTTCAGGCACATCGGTACCGGAATGACCCGGAGGCGGCCAGCGAATCCGCCCTGAAACTGTCCGGGTTCTTCAGCGCAGGCGATCCACAACTCAGCACGTGGTATGCGCGACAGGCGGAGATCGTTCGCGGCGGCGAACCGTTGAGTCGGGTCATTGCGACGATCGGTGGGCGCAACTATGAACTCAACATGCTGCCCGCGGAGACCGAAGGGTCGGTCAAGTTTTTGCTTTATCGCAATCGGCTGCCACTGAAGCTCTCGACGGAACTGACGCGCCGCGGTGATGAGCTGTTTCTGCAAAGCCTTCTGGAGCCCGCGCTCGAATTTTATCGGCAGGCCGCGCAGTCCGATCCTCCCGATCCCCAGCCGCATTACCAGCGGGCATTCGCATTGATGATGTCCGCGCGGTACGCAGATGCGATCGAAGCCTGCCACGTCACCGAGGAACTCGCTCCCGGCTGGTTTCATTGCCGAGAAATGCTCTGGATGGCACAACAACTCTTGATCGGAAAGTTTGATCACGAAGTGCTGGTGACAACGGGCATCGTTGACGACTTCAACCAGCCTCCGAAGCAGAACCTCAATGCACTCGTCAAGGTCATGAAGAGCTTTCCGGGTGTCGCTTCCCTGCATTTGCGCCACGGCCAAACTTTGACGGCGCTGGATCGGCGTTCTGAAGCGGCGGCCGCATTTCGCCAAGGCTTGACGTGTGAACTGATCCCCGATGTGGAAACGCGTTTGTGTGTGGCTCTGGCCACCGTTCTGGAGGCGGGCCCCGAGCGTGGCGAATTGTTGCGGCGTGCACAGGATCCCGAAGGGAACTACGTGGCCGCCGCGACCGCCGAAGTGCTGGAGCGCCTGTTCAACAGGACTTAACGACAATTCGATGCGCCAGATCTGGAAGACCAACAGTCGACGCGACAATACGTCTGCCCCTTCAAATGCCAACGACCCGTGCTTTGAAGCACGGGTCGTAAGCATTCGCGATGTGCGGCGGCACTGGTTTAGCCACGCGATTTCTTGTCGTCCAGTTTCACCTGCTGCGTCTTGGTGAACTGGGCGGGGTCCTCGCGGAACCGTTTCCGCGAATTTCCGTCTTTGAACAGGTACAGCGAACCGTCGAACACGGCACCAAACTTGGTGGAGCCCGGCACGGCTTCATTCGTCTCCGTCAGCAGCACTGGGTCGCAGCCCAGCAAGCGCGGAGCGTAGCGGGGCGGGTCGGCTTTGAACGCCGCAAGCTGATCGGCACCCGACAGCCAGTAGACCTGGCCTTCGTATTCGTGCGAGAACTGTTCCTTGCCCTGCGTCCAGGAACGTGACTTGAAGAGCGAGACCGGGCAGAACCCGTCCATCGCGATCTCGGCTGGCAGGGCCTCGACCGTCGCCACACCGGTTTCTTCTTCGGGCTCGGCTTCAACAACCGCCCGGCCGGGTGTTGTCGTCGATTCGCTCGGCGCGGTGGCGACGAGTTCCTCTTCATCCTCAGCCACTTCGGGGGGCATGGGGTCTTCGGGGATCTTGGGCGTGGCCGGGCGGGCAGCCGGCTTCTGAACGATCACCCGGTCCTCAGGGACCCGTGGCTGCGGAACTGGAGCGAGCCGTTTGCCGGCAGCAGCCAGCATCGCGACATGGGAGCAGTATTCAGTCTTGGGTTTGTATCCGGTCGACTCGTTGAACAGCCGGCCGTCCGGGGAGACGAATTTATCGACCGGCACGGACCCGACATTGTACCGCCGCGAGAGTTCTCGGTTCTTCTCGACGCACACCTTCACGCCGACAAACTGCGTCTGCAGCAGTCTCACCATCTCTGGCGTGTTCAAGACTTCTCGTTCAAGCCGCCGGCAGGGCGGGCACTGCTCGCCATAAAAATGCACGAGCATTGGGCGGTTGAGCCGCTTGGAGAGCGCCTGCGCTGTTGCGTAATCCTTGCACCATCCTTGGGGATTGGAGTCGGCAGCCGTTGCCGCGCCAGTGAGTGTGAGCCCCGCCAGCAAGCCGGCGAAGAGGAACAGGTGCCGCATAAAACGCCCTCAACAGTGTCCGCGAATCATCTCGCCCATCAATTGGTATCGGTTCCCGCGCTGGCAGACGTTTTTTCGTCCTGCCCGATTGAAGTTCGTTTTGTTTGGCGCATGCATTGCGCAACGGTTCTGCCGAAAGCGCAGCTCTGGCAAACTGTGACGCGCAGACCAACTCGGCAGGTGTTTCCCTCCAGCAATCTCGCTGGAAAACGCACCTTGAGGACCAGAATTCCTGAAGTTCGTCCTGAAGATCTACATCATGCAATTGCGGGTGCCCGCAAAATGTCGCTTTGGCGCGCGGATTTTGAGGGTTGTCGTGCCGGAAACAGCACGCGTAACGGTCCGGCAAACGAACCGTGGCGAGTCTGCCACGTCCGCCGTCAGAACTCAGGCTGGACGCAGGCCGTTCATTAGGTCATTCGCTCGGGGAACTTCCAGCACAAAAGTTGACCCTGCCGCGTCCGTGACCTACATCCAGTTGGACGCATTGTCGTGGGCCGGCAAGGCGCTCCTTTACCGCGCCGCTTGGCAGCGGTTGTCATGCTCGCATCGTTGTTGGGACGGGTACCGTGGACCCCGAACGCCGCCGTTCGCCGCTGGAATTTCTGTCGCTGCTCAAGGGGTCGGCAAAGCCGGTGCATTTGCCCGATGCCGGTGCGGCCGCCATCACCGCGGACTCGCTGCAGCTCGACCTTTCAGACCTGAATGCCCCGATCGCCGTCGCGGATGCGACCCCGGTGCATGAGGTCGCCACAGCATCAGCCACAGCCGACGCTGCCCAAGCGATCCAGAGTAATCATTACCTCAGCGCGCTGTTCGATCGTGTGAACCGCCTGCTGGGTCCCGTGGAGGTCGACGAAGGGCCGTTTGTCCCGCGCGAGCCGCCCACGCTTGAAGCCACGGGGATGACCAGTGAAGAAATTGAGCGGCTCATTCTGAAGTACCTGCTCGCCCGAGGCTCAGCCGCCGGCCGCAAACTCGCCCAGCAAGTGTCGCTGCCCTTCGGGATCGTCGAACCGATTCTAAGATCTCTCAAGAGCGAACAACTGGTGACGTACAAGGGTACGGCCACCATGGGCGACTACGAGTACGGGTCGACCGATGTGGGCCGCGAACGCGCCCGCCGGTATGTGGAAGAATGCACCTACATGGGAGCGGCACCGGTCTCCCTGCCGGATTACCTGGTGGCGATGGCCGCCCAGAGCATCGCCAAGCAGCACGCGACGGAGGACAACCTGCGGGAGGCATTCTCCGACCTGATCATGAACAAAAAGATGCTGGATCGCCTTGGTCCCGCCATCAATTCCGGCCGGGGCATGTTCCTGTTTGGCGCGCCGGGCAACGGCAAGACCAGCATCGCCGAGCGGGTGACCGCCTGCTTCGGCAGCACCATCTGGATTCCGCGGGCACTCGGCGTCGATGGTGACGTGATCCGCGTCTACGATCCCGCCATCCACACCCTGGTCGAAGAGAACGACGAAGCCGGCCTGCTGAATCTTTCAGGAATCGACCAGCGGTGGGTGCATGTCCGACGTCCGACGGTCGTGGTCGGCGGCGAATTGACGATGGCCGAACTGGAGGTCAAGCAGAACCTGGCCACCAAGATCTGCGAGGCCCCGCTGCAATTGAAAAGCAACTGCGGGGTCCTGCTGATCGACGACTTCGGCCGGCAACGGATGCCGGTTGACGAACTGCTGAACCGGTGGATCGTGCCACTGGAAAAACGGTACGACTTCCTGAATCTGCCCTGTGGCAAGAAGATCCAAGTCCCCTTCGATCAGATCATTATCTTTTCGACAAATCTGGAGCCCAAGGATCTGGTTGACGGGGCCTTTTTGCGGCGCATCCCGTACAAGATCGAAGTTCTCGACCCGACGGAAGAAGAGTTCCATCAATTGTTTGGGGTCGTTTCGCCCATCTACGGCTTCAAATACGAGCGCGACGTCGTGCAGTACCTGATCGACCAGCATTACAAGCCGGTCAATCGCCCGTTCCGTTCCTGCCAGCCCCGCGACCTGCTGTTGCAGGTGCGCAATTACTGCACGTACCGTTGCGAAACGAAGGTCATGACGCCCAAGGCATTCGATTTTGCCTGCGAGAATTACTTCTCGGTGATGTGACCGCTATCCGCCGATCATCACGAGCGGACAACCGACCACGATGCTGCCGCCATGCGCGGTTGGGTCGCCGACGCGGGCCGCTGGCTGGCCGCCGATGATCACGGTCATGGAACCTTTCATGATGGAGTCTGGCGGGCCGACGCAGACACACATGTCTCCCATGCGTGCCGCTGGCTGGCCGGCAATCATCACCGTGGGACATCCGACGTTGATCGGGCCGCCGACATGCGGAATGGGGGGCGTTCCCGGAGTCATCATCGGACAAATGTGCATGTCACCAATGCGCGCGGCAAGCACGGCAATTCTCCGATCCTGAATTCGCGAGGATGGTCCATGCCCATTCTCGGCGTGAACTCTCCGCCGTTGCGTCCATTTTCGGTCAGCCTCCCGAAATTCTGCACACTGGAACCCGAGGTGCAGTCGCAGTTCGAGCAACGGTCAGGTTATCGATCTCCCAACGGCGCACGAATTGCGCCGCAGGCTTGCCGGCAGGTCGGACTGATCGCGAAATGTCGTCGCGCTCAAGCCGCCAAAAACTGCTCACCCAAACAGGTCGAGCAACGGCGTGCCTGACGTGATCGGCCGGGTGAAGCCATCGGCGCTGAGACGGGTGTCGAAGGGGATTTCCAGCGCGTGGAAGATGGTCGCCCCCATGTCCTGCGGCCGCACGGGCTTGTCCTTGACGAACGCCCCGATCTTGTCGGACTCGCCGTACACCGCCCCGCCCCGAATTCCACCGCCCGCCATGATGGCGGAGTAGCAGGTGGGCCAGTGCTGCCGGCCGGGGTTGGCTCCGCGGGCATTGATGTTGGGAGTGCGGCCGAACTCGCCGCAGACCACCACCAGGGTGCTGTCCAGCATGCCCCGGTCTTCCAGATCGAGCAACAGCGCGGACAGTGCCTCGTCGAGCCGCGGCAGACACCAGCCCATGCCGTAAGAGCCGGTGCCAAAGGCATTGCCCATCCCCATTTCGCCGCCGTGCATGTCCCAACTGGAACTCGGCGGACCGCCGCCCGCGTCTGGCGCCGGTCCGGCCCAGCCGTTCACGGTCACAAAGCCGACGCCCGCCTCAACCAGCCGGCGGGCCAGCAGCAGGTTCTGGCCCAGCGGGTGCATCCCGTACCGGTCGCGAACCGTGGTGGGCTCCCGTTCCAGTTCGAAGGCCTGTTTGCCGCCGGGGCCATTCGCCAGTTCAAACGCCCGGCCATGCAGGTCCTGCCAGTCCTTGGTCGCCTTGCAGAGGGTTGTGCCACTGGCGGCGGGATCCAGCCCTTCGAGGAGACGGCGGCGGTCGCTCATGCGGGTGGCGTCAATCGGCGAGAGCAGTTCTTCAGGAGCCTTGAACGTCGGCATCGCCGCATGATTGCTGGCGGAGCCGACGAACAGCGGGCTGTGGGCCGCCCCGAGGTGGCCGCCGGAACTGATGTTCGGCGCGCAGAAGACGGGGTCGCCCACGCACTTGATGAGCCACACGTAGTTGGCCACGCTGAGTTCGTTGGGGCGGACCTTGGAGAGGATCGCGCCGAGGTAGGGTGCATCGGGTGGGGCCGCCGCCTCGCCGCTCAGCAGGTGATGCATCGCGTCGAAGTGGTTGCTGATGTTTCCGACATGCGTCATCGAGCGGATGAGGCTGAACTTGTCGGTCATCTGCGACAGATAATTGTGCAGCTCGCTGATCTGCATCCCCGGCACCGCCGTCGAGATCGGCTGATAAGGGCCGCGAATCGTGTCTGGAGCGGACGGCTTCAAGTCCCACGTGTCGAGATGGCTTGGTCCGCCGCACAGCAGGACAAAGATGCACGACTTCTTGGCGGCCCCCTTGCCCAGCCCGCGCTTCAGGTCACTCCGGGCCATCACCGCGCCAGGAGTGCTCAGTGCCAACGCACCCAGTCCACCCGCCTGCAACAACCGGCGTCGTGATCGAATGGCAGCGAGTTGTGCGTCAGACATCAAGGAGCCTCCTGTCGACCGGGGAATCGAAGCAGGTGCATGATATCAATAGACTCGCATGTGAAACAGTATTTTTGCCGATTTTTGATTTGGCTCGGGCCAAAGCGAATCTGGCCGGTACTTACCGGCCAGATTCAAAACCTTTGAGGCTCTCCTCAATGCTTACTTGATGAAGAGCATTTCCTGGTAGGTCGGCAGCGGCCAGATGTCGTCGGCGACGTAGCCTTCCAGTTCGTCGGCGACCTTGCGGACGGCAGCCATTGCGGGCAGCACGGTCTCGTTGAAGTGCTTGGCTTCCGCGAGCAGGTCATCGAAGTGATGACCTGACAGGGCCTTGTCCAGTGTGGCCGTGGTGTCCTGCAAGCCTTTCACGAGTTCGGTGATCTTGTCGAGCGTATTCGTGTCGAAGGTGTAACCGACCAGCTTCAGGTTGACGCAGGTTGCCGCAAGCTGGTTCTGGTAACGCACCGCGGCCGGGAAAATCATCGTCCGCGACATGCGGACCATCAACCGGGCCTCGACGTTGACGCTCTTGCAGTACTGTTCCACGTAGATGTCGTACCGGCTCTTGAGTTCGCGTTCGGAGAGCACATTGTACTTCTCGAACAGCGCCTTCACGTCGTCGGTCTGCAGGTAGGGCAGGGCGTCGGTCGTGGTCTTAAGGTTCAGCAGGCCACGCGTCTTGGCTTCGGCGTGCCATTCCTCGGAGTAGCCATTGCCGTTGAAGATCACCGCGCCATGCTCATTGATGATCTGCGTCAGCAGCTTCTGCAGCGCTTCGTTGAGCTTCTTGGTATCACCCTTTGTGGCTTCTTCCAGGCGCGTGGCACAGTAATCCAGCGACTCGGCGACGATCGTGTTGAGAGCGACCAGCGGGCCGGCGATCGACTGGCTGGCCCCGACCGCGCGGAACTCGAACCGGTTGCCGGTGAAGGCGAAGGGGCTCGTGCGGTTGCGGTCGCCGGTGTCCTTGGGCAGTGGTGGCAGGACATCTACGCCGACAGTCAGCGTCCCCTTGGGCAGCGACGTGTTGGCGGCACCAGCTTTGATCTGGTCGAAGACGTGCGTGAGTTGGTCGCCAAGGAAAATCGAGATGATGGCCGGCGGGGCTTCATTCGCACCGAGGCGGTGGTCGTTGCTCGCGGAGGCCACCACGGCCCGCAGCAGGCCCTGATATTTGTGAACCGCACGGATGACCGCGGCACAGAGCAGCAGGAATTGGGCGTTGTCGTGGGGGGTGTCACCGGGGTCGAGGAGGTTGCCCCGGCTGGAACTGCCCATCGACCAGTTGACGTGCTTGCCCGAACCGTTGACGCCAGCGAACGGCTTCTCGTGGTTGAGGCAGGCCATGCCGTACTTCTCGGCCACCCGCCGCAGGGTGATCATCGTCAACTGTTGATGGTCGGTCGCCAGGTTGGCGAACTCGAAGATCGGCGCGATTTCGTACTGGCCGGGAGCCACTTCGTTGTGCCGCGTCTTGATGGGCACGCCGAGCTTGAACAGTTCACGTTCAACTTCCAGCATGAACGCCAGAACGCGTTCGGGAATGGCACCGAAGTAGTGGTCTTCGAACTCCTGGCCCTTTGGTGGCTTGGCACCGAACAGGGTCCGGCCGGCGTTGATCAGGTCGGGACGGGCGAAGAAGAAATTGCGGTCGACCAGGAAGTATTCCTGTTCAGGACCAGCCGTGGCCGAGACCATCGCGCCGTCGGTGTGACCGAACAGCTTCAAAATCCGCTGGGCCTGCTTGTTCAGGGCCTGCATCGAACGCAGGACCGGGGTCTTCTTGTCGAGGGCCTCACCGGTCCACGACACAAACGCCGTGGGGATGCACAGCGTGGTCCCATTCGGGTTTTCGAGGATGTAGGCCGGACTGGTGACGTCCCAAATGGTGTAGCCACGGGCTTCGAAAGTGGCCCGGATGCCGCCGCTGGGGAAGCTGGAACCGTCCGGTTCGCCCTGGATGAGTTGTGAGCCACTGAATTCGGCAAGCGCGCTGCCTTCTCCGTCGGGGGTCAGAAAGCTGTCGTGCTTTTCGGCGGTCAAGCCGGTCAGCGGGAAGAAGACGTGGGCGTAGTGCGTGGCTCCCTTGGAGATCGCCCAATCCTTCATGGCCGAGGCGACGATATCCGCCACCGCGGGGTCAAGCTTCATGCCGGTTTCGATGGTCTTCAGAACCGACTTGAAGATTGCCTTCGGCAGCCGCTTCTTCATCACCGCCTTGTTGAAGACGTTTGAAGCGAACAGCTCCTGGGACGGGGTGTCGATGAAGTTCATCGGAGGGGACGAGGCGCGGTAGTTCGTCACGGCCGAGATGGCAGCCATGCGTGCGGAGGCGATGACCCCAGCGGGACCCGACGCACCCGTTGGCACATTCCCGTTGGAAGAAGCGATGTCAGAAGCTGCAGTACCCATAAATAGATTTTCTCCCAGCCGGTTTCTCGATGCATTGCCGACGGTGTGATGGCCGAGCTGCGCTCCATCACGGCGGTCCTCCGCCCGTTGAGACAGCCGTCGATCGGCAGATCCGTGCCCACTGTGCCAAGAACCGATGGGAGACGCAAGTCTGCGGCTCACCACCACCTCTCGACAACTTCCGTGGGGATCCTGCGAGGTTCTCCCGCAGCCGATGGGAGCTTTGATTGCAACTGATGTGCCGTGCCGTATTCAGGATGTTAAGCACTCATCTGGCCGAGCGGAACATCCGGAATTCAAGGCAAGTCTGGACTTACGCTCCAATAACGAAGATTGAATTCGTACAATCCCGAATATGAGGTGCCCGAAAAACATGCACTGCCTGCCTAAAAGTCAGGCATGAAATTTGGCACGTCGCGCCAAGCGGGGCTGATCACAGGTTCGGAGCGAGCCAATTCGAACGTCGGCAACGGCTCTACTTTTTGTCCGGCAGCTTGGCATCGCCATCGACGCTGCGCCACAAGTACCACGCGGCCACCGACGCATACGGCCGCCACGGCGCAGCCAACTCGTGGCTCTGCATCTTGCCCGGCAGTTCCTCAAGCTGATGCATCCGCCGAATGGCCGAGCGGATGCCGAGATCGTCGTGCGGAAAAATATCGGGGCGGCCCAAGGCAAAGATCAGAAACATCTGCGCCGTCCAGACGCCAATCCCCTTGACCTGCGTCAGTTCGGCAATCACTTCGTCGTCCGTCATCCGCGAAATGCGGCTCAGCCGCACCTGCTTGTCGCGCACCTTGGTGGCCAAATCGAGCAAATAATTTGCCTTCTGTCCCGACAGCCCCAC
This sequence comes from Planctomycetaceae bacterium, assembly GCA_021732845.1. Classification (GTDB taxonomy): domain Bacteria; phylum Planctomycetota; class Planctomycetia; order Planctomycetales; family Planctomycetaceae; genus JAKFUF01. Next base: position 56,798 of record JAKFUF010000070.1, read on the forward strand.
CGTCCGCAGCGTCTCTGGACTGTGTGCGGCGAGGGCCTCGGGTGTCATCTTGCCGTTGATCAGTTCGTTGAGCCGCTGCTTGATCGACCGCGCCGCCTTCCACGAAATCTGCTGGCTGATGATCGAGCCAACCAGCGTGTCAAACCGGTCGCGGTGCAACCGCAGCGTGAATGGGCCGATCCTGTCGATCAGGTCCCGCATCAGCGCATCGGACTGACGCAAATGGGCCAGCGCCGTGGCGGCAAATTCCGGATGGGCAACGTTGTTCATGGTTGGACGAATCTCGATCTTGGAACTCGTGGAGGCCCGATTGTACGACTTCAGAAGCTGTCGGGCACCGAAGGCGGATCTTCAGAAAACATTTGACAGAAAAATGATTGACAAAAATGTCTGCTGATCGAATCGATCGTGGTGAGCCAGATCTTAACGCCAAACTATTTCCCTGCCGCATGATTCCTGCCTCAATGCCTACCAGTGCAGCCTCACGCGCCTCTGCTCATCCCGCTTTCCTGAGCAACATGCATGCACGAGGATTTATGCATGGCGTTCCATCGGGGTTTGTGGGAAAATCCTTGGACCATCTTCGAAGGAGCTGATTTTGCCCCATGCCCACCACTCCGTTCGGACAAATTCTGCGAAGCCGTGTCCCGGCCCGCTGGGTGCAAGGTCGCGGCGCGACTTCATGCGGATTGGCACACTCGCATTGGGCGGAATGACACTGCCGGGCATCCTGCAGGCACGGGCTCAGGCAAACAACGAGACAGCAGAAACGTCGGTGATTTTGTTTTGGATGTGGGGTGGCCCCAGCCATTTGGAGACGTACGATCTCAAGCCCGACGCACCAGGCGAGTACCGCGGTCCGTTTCAGCCGATCGCCACCAACGTGCCGGGTTTCGACATCTGCGAACACATGCCGCTGCAGGCGAAAATTGCCGACAAATTTTCGGTCATCCGCTCGCTGCATCACGAGATGTCCGCACACAATGACGGCAGCATCGAAGTCCTGACGGGCAAGACGCCGCCGCCGGATCCCACGTCGCAGGCCCGGTCGCTGCACCCGGATTTCGGCATGATCGCCGCCCGGGTCCGTGGCTCAAGAGCCGACGGGCTGCCCCAGTACGTCGGGGTTCAGAAGGCCCCGTTCATGACGCTGCCCCAGTACCTGGGGGTGAGCCACAAGGCGTTTGAGACGGGCGATCCCTCAGCGGCGGGGTTCGCTGCGCCTAATTTGCAACTGGCCGCCGGCGTGGACGAGGGGCGGCTGGTGGAGCGCAAATCGCTCATCGCGCAGCTCGACCGTTACCGCCGCGGCCTGGACCTCGGTGGCTCACTCGACGGCGTCGACCGGTTTCGCGGCGCGGCGTTCGACATTCTCACCAGCACCCGCGTCGCCAAGGCGTTCGACTTGGAACTCGAGAGCCCGCAGCTCCGCGACCGCTACGGCCGGCACCGCTGGGGGCAAAGCTGCCTGTTGGCGCGGCGGCTGGCGGAAGCGGGGACGGCGGTCATCAACATTGATGCCACGGCGACGACCAACCGCAGCCCGCACTTCAGTTGGGACGACCACGCCGGTGCCTTCGATCTGGGTGTGGCCAACCGCGAGCGGCTGCCACAACTCGACCAGGCGCTGTCGGCCCTCATTGAGGATATTTTCGCCCGCGGCCTCGACCGCAAGATTCTGGTGATCGCCTGTGGCGAGTTTGGGCGGACTCCGCGCATCTCACGCGCGGCCACCAATTTTCTCGGCGCGCCCAGCATCGGCCGCGACCACTGGCCGCAGGCCTACTGCGCGATGATTTCCGGAGGCGGACTGCGGATGGGCACGGTGGTCGGAGCCACCAACTCCAAGGGGGAATTTCCTGCCCAGGCACCGCTCACCCCGCAGGACATGCTGGCGACCGTCTACCAGCACCTGGGCATTCGGCCCGATCAGACGTTCAGCGATCACGGCGGCCGTCCGATTTCGATTCTCCCCCATGGAGCACCGATTCGGCAGTTGCTGTGAGCCGTGGTGCCGGGTTCAACAATGGGTTTGAGCACCCGGCACCGTGTTCTCCACCCACGTGTGGGCCACCCCGACGCCAGGTCACACTCCCGCCCGCACATCTCGTCCCAGCAACTGCGGGGAACTGGGCAGATCGCTGAAGCCCATCAGGAATTTGTCGATGCCGACCGCAGCTTCGCGCCCTTCCCAAATCGCCCAGACAATTAGAGACTGGCCGCGGCGGAGGTCGCCGGCGGCGAAGACACCTGGCAGGTTGGTCATGTAGTTCTCGTCGGCCTTCACGTTCCCACGCTGGTCAAGTTCCACCCCCAACTGTTCCAAAAGGCCCTTCTTCTCAGGCCCCAAGAACCCCATGGCCAACAGGACCAGGTCGGCGTCGATGGTGAATTCGCTGCCGGGAATCTCCTTCATCGTCGAGCGGCCATTCTCGAAGATCCATTCCAGCCGGATGCAGTGCAACAGCTTGACTTTGCCGTTCTCTCCGGTGAATTTCTTCGTCGCCACGCTCCAGTCGCGCACGCCACCCTCTTCATGGGCGCTGGACGTCCGCAGAATTGTGGGCCAATAGGGCCAGGGCATCGTTTCATTGCGGGCCGGCGGGGGCTTGGGCAGCAGTTCCAGTTGCACCACGTTCTTCGCACCATGCCGGTGAGACGTTCCCAGGCAGTCGGCTCCCGTGTCGCCGCCGCCAATGATCACCACATTCTTGTCCTTGGCGGTGATGAATTCGCCTTCGGGAACCGCATCGCCGTGGCAGCGCTTGTTCTGCAGCGGCAGGTATTCCATGGCAAAGTGAATGCCGTTCAACTCCCGTCCGGGAATTGGCAGATCCCGCCCCAGCGTGGCACCGCCCGTCAGCAGAATGGCATCGAAGTCGCGGCGCAGATCATCAATGGCGATGTTCACGCCGACGTTGGCGTTCGTTTTGAACACCACGCCCTCGGCCTCCATCAGCGCCAGACGCCGGTCGACGATCCGCTTCTCCATCTTGAATTCAGGAATGCCGTAGCGCAGCAGCCCACCGATGCGGTCGGCCCGCTCGTAGACCACCACTTCATGCCCGGCGCGGTTCAACTGCTGGGCCGCCGCCAGCCCAGCCGGACCAGAGCCGATGACGGCGACCTTCTTGCCCGTCCGCTTGTCCGGTGGTTCGGGAACGATCCAGCCTTCCTCAAAGGCGCGTTCGACGATCGAATTCTCGATGTTCTTGATCGTCACCGGAGGCTCGTTGATCCCCAGTACGCACGCTTCCTCACACGGGGCGGGACACAGCCGGCCCGTGAACTCGGGGAAGTTGTTGGTGGCATGCAGCCGCCGGATCGCCTCGGCCCACTGCTGCCGGTACACGAGGTCGTTCCAGTCGGGAATGATGTTGCCCAGCGGGCAGCCCGTATGGCAGAACGGAACACCGCAGTCCATGCACCGCGCGCCCTGCTCCATCAGCTTCAGTTCAGGAAACGGCTTGTAGACTTCCTGCCAGTCGTTGAGCCGCTCTTCGACAGGACGCCGCGAGGGGGTTTCACGTTTGAACTGCAGAAATCCGTCCGGCTTACCCATGGCGTTTCACTATTTTCGATTTTGGATTTTTGGTTTTCGATTGCTGCGCGGTTGAGCGTGAAGCTTGATCGCACGCTATTCCAGGAGGTCGTCCATCCAGTTTTGGAGTTGTTCCAGGCTGGCGTCCGGCGCCTGAGTCACGATGTCCATCCGTCTGGCGGCAGTAGCAAGTTTGACAACACGGTTGAGTTCACGCTGGCGAATCGCCTCAAGTTGTCGATTGTTCTCTGTCTGTGCGACTGTGCGTTCACGAACTTCGGTGCCCAGTTCCTCAGTCGTGGGCAGGAGTTCACCTCGGTGCCAGAAGCGAACCCACCCTTCTAACAAGCCGACTTCCAGATCGAGTTCAGGAAGTCCGTAGCGACCGCGATTGTTCTTCGCCAACTCGTCGTATGTCACACCGTTGTGACGGTGCATCTCAAGCGCCTTGCTGACTGGGTTGAACAGCGTGCAGTAAGGCACCTGCAACTGCTCCTCATATTTCGAAAAGCTCTCTTTGTAGTCCTTGCGTTCCGATGACTCTGACACGTATTCCAACACCCAAAAGGGCCTTTTCGTTGGAGTCACGCGGTAACTGTTATTCAGGTCTTCGGGCGGCTGGATGTTAAAGGTGATGAAATTGTCCGGAACCACACGCCCCGTTCCTTCGTCCATCGGATACAGCAGTAACATCTCGTTGTATACGAAAACCGATGGAAAGTGCCAAAGTTTCAGCAGACTCAAGGCATGAACAGTGATGGCACGTTGGATGAAGCACCACTCCGATTCGGACATGTCGTGCTGCCTCTCCCACTCCAAGTATTCTGCCTCGGCGCGATCGAACTCCTCCGCGCTGACAACCCGTTGGGCAACTGCCGGCATGCTACACCTCCGCATACAGACCACATACTGTAAACGTATTGAGTTCTCCTGATGATATCGCGCCGAGTAATCTCCCGAGAATGAGAATCGGCTGCCAATTACGACGCTCCCATCAATGCCACGGGTTTCGGTGCTGCCGCCGCCGCGACTTTGCGGGCTTCAATGACGCGCCGGTAATCCCTCGGGTAGACTTTCACGAACTTCGCCTGAAGGACATCCCAGTTTTCCAGAACGGACTTGGCCCGGCCGCTGTCGGTGATCTCGATGTGCTTCTTGAGCAGCGACTGGATGATGTCCACGTCGTCGTCCAGCACGACCTTTTCCAGGTCAACCATCTGCTGGTTGCACCGCTGGGCGAAGGTGCCGGGCTCATCCAGCACGAACGCCAGGCCGCCGCTCATGCCGGCGGCGAAGTTGCGGCCGGTGGAGCCGATGACCACCACCACACCGGCGGTCATGTATTCGCAGCCGTGGTCACCCACGCCCTCGACGACCGTATGCACGCCCGAGTTGCGGACGCAGAACCGTTCGCCCGCCATCCCGCGGATGAACACCTCGCCGCCAGTCGCCCCGTAACAGGCGACGTTCCCGATGATGATGTTCTTCTCGGGCACGAAGGTCGCCTGTTTCGACGGACGGATGCTCAGGTGCCCGCCGGACAAGCCCTTGCCGAAGTAATCGTTCGCGTCCCCTTCGACCCGCATCGTCACGCCGTTGGGCAGGAAGGCCCCAAAACTCTGGCCACAGGAGCCGGTGAAGTTGAGCTTGATGGTGTCGGTGGGCAACCCAGCTCCACCCCACTTCTTCGTGACGTTGTAGCCGAGGATCGTCCCCACGGTCCGGTTGATATTGCGGATGGCGACGGGGAACTCGACCTTTTTTCCGTCCTGAATTGCCGGCTGGCACATCTCGACAAGAGCCACGTCCAGGGCCTTGTCGAGACCGTGGTTCTGCGATTCCTGGCAGAAGAAGCCGACGGTTTCCGGCACGGCGGGCCGCTTCAGCAGTTGGGAAATATCCAACCCCTTGGCCTTCCAGTGATTCACCGCCTGCTTGATCTCCAGCAGGTCCACCCGGCCGACCATCTCATTGATGGTGCGGACACCGAGTTTGGCCATGATCTGCCGCAGTTCTTCGGCCATGAACATGAAGTAGTTCACGACATGCTCGGGCTTGCCGGAGAATTTTTCACGGAGTCGTGGATCCTGCGTGGCGATGCCCACCGGGCAGGTGTTGAGGTGGCACACCCGCATCATGATGCAGCCGGCGGCGATCAAGGCCGCCGTGGCGATGCCAAACTCTTCGGCCCCCAAGAGCGCGGCGATGGCCACATCGCGTCCGGTCTTGATCTGGCCGTCGGTCTGGACCACGATCCGGCTGCGGAGGTTGTGGATCACGAGCGTCTGGTGCGTCTCGGCCAGCCCCAGTTCCCAGGGGATGCCGGCATGCTTGAGCGAGGTGAGCGGGCTGGCCCCGGTCCCGCCTTCGTACCCGGAGATCAGCACCACATCGGCCTTGCCCTTGGCCACGCCGGTGGCCACCGTGCCCACGCCCACCTCGGAGACCAGCTTGACCGCCACGCGGGCTTCAGGATTGGAGTTCTTCAGGTCGTGGATCAGTTGCGCCAGATCTTCGATCGAATAAATGTCGTGGTGCGGCGGCGGGGAGATGAGCCCCACGCCGGGTGTCGCATGCCGCACCTTGGCGATGTATTCGTCGACCTTGTGGCCGGGAAGCTGGCCGCCTTCGCCGGGCTTCGCACCCTGCGCCATCTTGATCTGAATTTCACTGGCGTTGACGAGGTATTCGCTGGTCACGCCGAACCGTCCGGAAGCCACCTGCTTGATGGCACTGCGCCGCAAATCGCCGTTGGCGTCCGCCTTGTAGCGCACCGGATCCTCGCCGCCTTCGCCGGTGTTGCTTTTGCCGCCAATGCGGTTCATGGCGATCGCCATCGTCTCGTGGGCTTCCCGCGAGATGGAGCCCAGCGACATCGCCCCGGTGGCAAACCGCTTCACAATCTCAGAGGCTGGTTCGACCCATTCGATGGGGATCGGCTTCTCCGCCCAGTTGAACTCGAGCAGCCCGCGCAGGGTGGCGAGCGTCTTTTCCTGGTTGTTGGCATGCTCGGCGTACGAGGCGTAGCCCTTGGCGCTATTGCTACGGACGGCATGCTGCAGCCGGGCGACCATTTCGGGGTTCACCATGTGGTGTTCCCCGCGCCGCCGCCACTGGTACTGGCCGCCCACCGTCAGGTCGAGGTTCTCCGCGACATGAATCGGGGGGTACGCGTACTCGTGCCGGTGCTTGACTTCCTGCGCGATGACATCCATCCCCACCCCCTGAATGCGGGAGGCGGTGAAGGTGAAGTAGTCGTCGACGAACTCCTTGTTGAGGCCCACCGCCTCAAAGATCTGCGCGCCGTGATAGCTGTGCAGCGTGGAGATGCCCATTTTGGACATCACCTTCAGCACGCCCTTGTTCACGCCCTTGATGTAATTCTTTTCGGCGTACTTGTAGTCCATGGCCGCCGCGCCGGACATTAGGACTTCGCGGCGGCACATGTCCGCCAGCGTTTCCAGGGCGAGGTACGGATTGATCGCCGCGCCGCCGTAGCCGAACAGCAGCGCGTAGTGGTGGATTTCCCGGGGCTCGCCGGTTTCCAGCACGATGCTGCACCGCGTCCGTGTCCCCTCGCGAATCAGGAACTGATGCACGCCGGAGCAGGCGAGCAGCGCCGGGATCGGAGCGTATTGATCGTCCACACCGCGGTCCGACAAAATCAGCAGGTTGACGCCCCGCTTGACCGCCTGGGCCGATTCGCGGCGAATGCGGTCCATCGCCTCCTTGAGCGCATCCCCGCCGCCGGCCACTTCGTAAATCGTCTGGATCGTCGTCGAACTGATCTTTCCCTTGGACACCGCCCGGATCGCCTCCAGGTCGGCGTTGCTGAGAATCGCCTGCTTGAGCCGCAGTTGATGGCAGTGCTGGGGCGTTTCCTCGAACAGGTCCTGCTCGGGGCCGATTGTCGTCGACATCGACGTCACAATCTCTTCACGGATCGCATCCAGCGGCGGATTGGTCACCTGCGCGAAGAGCTGCTTGAAGTATGAGTACAGCAGTTGAGATTGCTCCGACAGCACGGCCAGCGGCGTGTCGTTCCCCATCGAGCCCAACGGCTCTTCGCCGTTGATCCCCATCGGTCCCAGGATCAGCCGCACATCTTCAAGGGTGTAGCCGAAGACCTGCTGCCGCTTCACCAGCGTGTCAAAGTCGGGCTGAATCGTGGGGGCTTCGGGGAGTTCTTCCAGCCGGACCTGCTTCTCATTGAGCCACTGGCGGTAGGGCTTGCGGCGGGCGAGCCCCTGCTTGATCTCTTCGTCGGCGATGATCCGCTTCTGGGCGGTGTCGATCAGCAGCATTTTTCCAGGCTGCAGCCGGCCCTTGGCTTCCACATTGGCGGGGTCGACCTCCAGCACGCCGGTTTCCGACGCCATGATCACGAAGCCGTCCTTGGTGACGGTGTAGCGGGAGGGCCGCAGGCCGTTGCGGTCCAGCATGCAGCCAATCGACACGCCGTCGGTGAAGGCCACGGCCGCCGGTCCATCCCAGGGCTCCATCAGGCAGGCGTGATACTCATAAAACGCCTTTTCCTCATCGGACATCGTCTCATGTCCGTCCCATGCCGCGGGGATCATCATCATGATCGCGTGCGGCAGCGACCGGCCGGTGGCCACCAGCAGTTCCAGCGCGCAGTCGAACGCCGCCGAGTCCGAAACCTTGTCGGGAATGATCGGGAACAGCTTCTTCACATCGGACTTGTAGCGCTTGCTGCCAAACATCGACTGCCGTGCCCGCATCCAGTTCGTGTTGCCGCGAACAGTGTTGATCTCACCGTTATGGGCGATGTAACGGAACGGATGCGCCAAGTCCCAGGTTGGGAACGTGTTGGTGCTGTACCGCTGATGGACCATGGCAATCGCCGTTTCCATGTCCGGGTCGGACAGGTCGGCGTAGTAGTTGCCAATCTGGCCCGCCAGCAGCAGCCCCTTGTAGACGATTGTTTTCGTCGACAGGCTGGGCACATAAAACGCCTTCTTCAGCGGCAGGTCGCTGGCACGAACGAAGGCCTCCACCCGCTTACGGATGACATACAGCTTCCACTCCAGCGCCTGGACGTCCGGCGTATCCGGACCCCGGCCAATGAAGATCTGCCGGATCACCGGCTCAACCCGCAGCGCGGTGTCGCCCAGTTGCGAGTTGTCCCGTGGCACACCGCGCCAACCAAGGAATTTTTGCCCCTCTTCGGCAACGATCCGTTCGAACGCCTGCTCGCACACCCGCCGCTGTGGCGGGTCATTGGGGAAGAAGACCATCCCCACCCCGTAGTCGCCCTCTTCGGGCAGCGTGATCTTTTGCGACACACACCGCTTCGCCAGGAATTTATGCGGAATCTGGAGCAGAATTCCAGCGCCGTCGCCGACATTGTCCTCGCAGCCACAGGCCCCGCGGTGTTCCAGATTCGCCAGAATCTGCAGCGCGTCGTCGACCAGCCGGTGCGACTTCTCGCCATTGATGTTGACGATGAATCCGACGCCACAGGCATCGTGCTCATTGGCCGGATCGTACAACCCCTCGGCTTCAGGGGGCGAAGTGCGGTGCTGCTGAAAACTGCTCATCACAGGTTCTCCACCAGTCGCCAGCCGCAACAGCGGTTGGGCGATTGGAAGTCGTTGAAATTCAATAGTTCGCGCCGCGGACGAGAAATGTTCCCGGTCTCTCAAGCGGCCACCCGCGGCGGGTCGCCGGCTTGATCACCGGGAGGTCCGTTTGTCTGCAGCCTGCACGTCGACAGGCACTTTTGCCGGTTCAGTCACCGGACTTTCCGCTGCCACCCCCGAAGTTGTCCCGCCAGGCGCAGGCGGCAAGGAACTCGGGCCATTCTGGAGCAGGTCAATCCATTTCAGGGCGGGCGTCGTCAACTGCTTGTGTCGGCGATGCACAATGCCCACGGGTCGAAACAACTGCACGTCCCGCAACGGAATCGCCTTGAGCGTTCCAGCGGACGTTTCCTGCCACACGGTCGGTTCGGGAAGGAGCGCGATTCCAGAACCGATTTCGATCGCAGATTTGATGCTCTCGATATTGTCAAACTCCCGGACAATGGTCACGGCGACCTTCGCCCGCCGGAGCCACCGGTCGACTTCCTTGCGGATCGACAAGTCCTCCGTAAACCCCACGTAATCTTCGTCCTGCAGCTCTGCCAGCGACACGCTCGAGGCTCCGGCCAGCCGATGCCGGGGTGGAACAACAAGAACGATCGGTTGGTTCTGCCACTCCAGAGCCACGAAGTCGCCGCCGTGCCGCGGGAACGAGACCAGACCGAGATCCGCCCCATCGTTGGCCAGCCGCGCGTAGACCTCGTCAGGATGGACATATTCAAGCCGCAGGTGCGCGTCCGGATAGCGCTCCTCGAACTGGTGAATGTACGTTTCCATCTGCATCAGGCCGACCGAGTAGATCGCCGCCACCCGCACCGTCCCGACCACCATGTTCTGCATGCGGCGAACTTGGTCTTCCAGAGCGCGAAACCGCTCCAGAAGTTCGCGGCAGCCGTCAAAATACACCTGCCCCGCCGGTGTGAGTTCCAAGGGGCGTTGTGAACGATCGATCAGCGTCGTGCCCAGCCGGTCTTCCAGCGTCTGCACGGCCTGGCTCGCGGCCGATTGCGATAAGTTCTGCGCAGCGGCCCCCTTGGAGAAACTTCTCCGCTGAGCCACGTCGCAAAAAATTTCCACGCCCCGCAGATGCATCGCCGTCTGTATTAGAGTTTCGAATACTTTCCAGTGGATACTATCGAAATGCGTGATGGATATTACGGGGGGCCTGAACGGTCGTCAAGGAAGTCGGGGAAATTCACCGAAGTGTCGCCTGAAGTCGACGCTGCGGTGTGCGTGTGGCACTCAAAATTCCGCATTCGGATGACACCACAATGTGAGCGAGCGGCGTCAACCGGCGGGGTCGACTGAAGTCGACGCTGCGTGCGCGGGGCGTCAATCGGCGGGGTCGACTGAAGTTGACGCTGCGTGCGCGGGGCGTCAACCGGTGGGGTCGACTGAAGTCGACGCTACGTGCGCGGGGCGTCAACCGGTGGGGTCGACTGAAGTCGACGCTACGTGCGCGGGGCGTCAACCGGCGGGGTCGACTGAAGTCGAGGCTACGTGCGCGGGGCGTCAACCGGCGGGGTCGACTGAAGTCGAATGGCACTTAATCGGACCGATCTTATGGGGGGTTAATGCTTTGGCACGACGCGCTGACGTGTAAGGCGTTGTCGGGCCTTGGTGCGGGGCTCAGTCAAGTTCGGGAAGGGCTTGGGGCGGCGTTTTCTTGCCCGGGGTTCGACCCTGTCGGGACGATCCCCCACCACATGTTTGATGAGCGAGTCGGTCAGCGCCTTC
>JAKFUF010000005.1 GCA_021732845.1 Planctomycetaceae bacterium
CCCCTGGCGCGGATGGGTGGCTTGCGCCACCTTCCTCATCCGCTGTCGGGCTCAACCGTGCGAGCGAATCAACCTGAGCTTAAAGGTTTTGAATGGACTCCCGGTCTTCCAGCAGGTACATCGGGCGGCCGTTGTGATCGGGAAGGGTGATTGCGGGGTCGATGCCCAGGTGCCGGTACAGGGTGGCGAATATGTTGGCCGGGGTGTCAGGCCGCCCTTTGGAGCGGGCAGCGTGGGCGTCGGTTTCGCCGAGAACTTGGCCGACCTTAAACCCTCCGCCAGCGAGCACGGCCGCGCCGGCATCGGGCCAGTGGTCGCGTCCGGCGATTCGCGAGACCCGCGGAGCCCGGCCGAATTCGCCCCAGAGCACGACAGCCACGTCCCGCTGCAGCCCGCGTTCGTAGAGGTCGCTGATCAGGGCATGGAAGCCACGGTCGAGCTGGGGCAACTGGTCGCGCATGTCGCGGAAATTGTGTTCGTGCGTGTCCCAGTCGCCCAGTTTCAGTGTGACAACATTGACTCCTGCCTCGACCAGCCGCCGCGCCATGAGGAGGCTTTCGCAGTACTTCCCGTAGCGGGCATGCGTCTCGGGTGGTTCTTCATTGACATTGAATGCCCGGCGGGCCACCGGCGACAACACCATCTCCAGGGCCTGCCGTGTGAATCCGTCCATGCCGGCCATGTTTCCGGCCAGGTCCGCCGCCCGCGAAAACCGGTCCAGTTCGCGGTGCAGCGTCTGGCGGTCGCGCAGGCGGTCGATAGAGATTCCCTTGGCCAGGCTGAGGTTGTCCAGTCCCTCGGCGCGGGGAACAAACGGACGGTGGGCCATGCCGGCATAGGTCGGATTTTCCAAGCCGCGCGGATCGTACATGAGGCTCGCGTAGGGCGGCACGCCGTCATGGCGGGGATGCAGCCGGGAGACAATCGACCCGATTGGCGGACGTTTTCCACGGTCGGGACAGCCGGTCAGGATGTAGTGCGGTGTATGGTCGCCCAGATCATTGGATTTGATGCCACGGACAATTGTGAGTTTGTCCATGATTTGGGCATGCAGCGGCAGGTATTCGCAAATTTGAATGCCCGGGACATTCGTTTCGATCGGCTGAAACTCACCGCGGACCTCAAGCGGAGCGTCGGGCTTCATGTCATAGCTGTCGATGTGCGATGGGCCGCCGCGCAGCCAGATCATGATCACGGATTTGGGACGGCTGTTGGCGGTTCCAGCCTTGGCCCGCAGGCGAAGCAAGTCGGGCAGCGTCAACCCGCCGAGGGCCAGGCCGCCGACCCGCAGGACTTCTCGCCGCGTCACGCCATCGCAATTCGTCGGTGCCTGTCCCAGCACGCTGATCATGGCATTCTCCCGAAGCGCGAGAGGAAATCGGCTCCCTTCACGGCAACTGTATCCAAGCCGGCGGCTTCAATCAACATCCGTTGATCTGAACATTGGGGGCGATGCGTCGATTCCACGGATGGGGATCAGCGCAGCTTCACAGCACTTGCTCTAACTGAGGTCGATGCTCCACAAGCCATCTGTGGATGTCGTCCAAAATGGTGTCCACGGTGTGAACCGGCCGCCAATCGTAGGCAGCTTGGACGCGGGAACAATCGCTGAGGTAAATGCGAATGTCGGTCGCGGCTGTTTCTGGAACGGCGGCAATCGGCACCGTTTGACCAGTCCGGTGCCGACAGTGTTCGGTCAACTCTTTCAAGGACAGAGAACAATCCAGGCCGCCGCCGACATTGAAAATCTGTCCGTCCCACCCCGTCTGGCTCCGCATCTGCTTGACGATCAAGCCAGCAAGGTCGGCGACGTGCAGCATGTCGCGCACCTGCTTGCCGGTGCCGCCATAGCCCAGGTAGCGCAGGCCCTGCTGAAACAGATGCCGCGACATCCAGTAGGTCACCACCCCCTGGTCCACCTTGCCCATCTGCCACGGCCCAGTCAGGATGCCGCAGCGGTTGATCACCGCCCGCATGCCGTGGCTATGGACGTATTCCTGGATGAGCAGTTCGGCGGACAACTTCGTCGCGCCATACAGGGAACGAGGCCCGTACAGTGGGAAGTCCTCATTGATCCCCGTGGCTGAACTGCCGGGCAAACGCTGCTGCCCAGCAAGCGTGAAACGCGTCTCGGCTTCGACGAAATCAAGCTCGTTGATCGCCGCGATGGGGTAGACGCGGCTCGAACTCAGGAACAGGAACGCCGCGTGTTGCTTGCGTGCGGCTTCCAGGCAATGGATCGTGCCGATGAGATTGGGATTGAGAACCTGCATCGGCGACTCGCCGATGCCCGCATGGACCGAGGGCTCGGCGGCACAGTCAATGAGGAGGTCAAAGGCAGGCAGCCGTTCAAAATCTTCGGGACAGCGGACGTCCAGATGACAAAAACCGACGCCGTGCTGCCGGAGTCTTGGCAATGCCAGTTCCGATCCGCGCCGCTTGAGACTGTCGGCGCAGGTGATCGTCAGGCCGATTCGAAGTTCCTGCAGGAAGATCGCCAGGTTTGAGCCGACAAAGCCCGCTCCGCCCGTGATGACCAGCCGCTGCATGTCATGCATCCTGCCTGAGGGATTGTCTGCGCCGGAAGCCGGCAATGATCTCGGTCAAAATCGACCGCATGTCGTGCGAATACGACCAGTCGGGAAAATGACCGCGGAACTTGCGGACATCACTGATCCACCAGATGTGGTCGCCCACGCGGTTAGCATCCACGTAGGTGTGATTCAACCGCCTGCCAGTCAGTTCCTCCGCCAGCGCGATTGCCTCCAGCATGGAACAGTTGCTGTGCCGTCCGCCGCCTGCATTATAGACCTCGCCGGGCCGCGGGTTCTGGCAGAAATGCCAGAACATGTTCACCAGGTCGAAGCAGTGCAGGTTGTCGCGCACCTGCTTTCCCTTGTAACCCAGCACCTGATATGGCCGGCCCTCAAGCACGCACTTCACCAGATAAGACAGGAAGCCGTGAAGCTGGGCGCCGGAATGTCCGGGGCCGGTCAGGCAACCGCCGCGAAAACATGCGGTCTTCAGGCCAAAATACCGGGCATACTCTTGCACCAGCACGTCGGCCGCAAGCTTCGACGCGCCGAACAGAGAATGCTTCGACTGGTCGATGCTCAACTGCTCGTCGATTCCATGCGCGGCATACGGATGTTCGGGCAGCAGTTCCCAGCGGGTCTCGCGCTCTTCGAGCGGGAGCGTGTTGGGCGAATCGCCGTAGACCTTGTTCGTGGACACGAAAATGAACACGGCATTGGGGCAATGCTGCCGGCAATTCTCGAGCAGCACGAGCGTGCCGCGGGCGTTGATGTCAAAGTCGGTGAACGGATCGCGGGCAGCCCAGTCATGCGAGGGCTGAGCGGCGGCGTGAATGATCACGTCGATGTCGGTTCCATAGTCCTTGAACAGCCCCTCGATCTGCGTGGCATCCCGAATGTCGACGCTGTGATGGCGGTAGGCCGCAACTTCGCGGACCAGGCTGTCGCGGGCCCAGGCGGTTGAGCCCTCCGGGCCGAAGAAGTGCTGCCGCATGTCATTGTCGATGCCAACGACCTGAAACCCCTTCCTGCTGAAAAACCGGACCGCCTCCGCACCCACAAGCCCTGCCGATCCGGTGATGAGTGCCAGTGCCACGATGAATTCCGCCGAGTGGTCAATACAACAGATTTCGTCCCCATTGGTTCAAGAGGCAGGGGTGTTTTTGCCTTCATCCGCTCGTCCGTAGCTGCCCTGAATTCTCGTCCAATAATTTGCGTCGGGAATGCTCGAGACGGCCAGAAGCTTGATTCCCTCGATCAGCCCCTTGTCCCAGGCTGCATTCGCCGTGCCCTTGGGAATTCCAGGATGAGCGGGCAGCGACACGGCCATCTCCTGCAGCCAGCGGCCCAGCCAGGTGGCGTGTTCCATGGTGGTTCCCGATTGGACAAAGACATCTCGGGCGATGACGCCGACCATTTTCAGATCAAAGGCAACTCCCATTCTGCCGAACACTTCATGCAGGTCGCGCTGAATTGTTGACCAAGGCAACAGGCAGGTGATCACGGCAAGCTGGGGATGGGCCAGGTCGTGCAGTCTTCGCCGGCGGTAGTCGGACCAGATCCAGGAAAGCCGCAGCCGGACCCAGTCGGGAACCGACTTAAATCCGCCGCGAAGTTCACCGGGCGGAAAGTTCCAGCTCCACCAGCCTTTCAGGACCGATTCGATACTGTCGCGGCGCAGGTGCCACAGGCGGCACGCGGGAGAATACAGCGTTTGCCCCCCGGCAGCCTGAAGCCTTTGTGTCAAATCGACATCTTCGTAATTCGTTTTAAATTGATGATTCCAGCCTCCGACCTGTCGCAGGGCGGCAGTCCTGTGGCAGCTCGAACTGCCAAACAGAATTGGCGGATTGTTGATCTCCGCCGGCCCAAAATGCTGCTGCATGTGGATCGACCGCCACATGTCGGCGATGGAGGCCGTGGCGTACCTTTCCCGCAGACAGCCGCACAGGCCGACCAATTTCGGATGCTTCAAGAACTGCAGTTCAACCTGCGCCAGAAAATCGGGTTCAGCGACCGCATCGGCATCAATGCCAACCAGTAGATCCCCCTGGGCATGTTGGAGTGCGACATTGCGGCCGGCGGCCAGGCCAACATGCTCGGGGCCGGTATGCAACACTTCGAAACCAAACTGCCGGGCCAGTTCGACGGTCCGGTCGGTCGAGCGGTCATTCACCAGCAGATATTGGTCGGCTGGGCGGCTCTGCGCCCGCAGGGCAGGGAGAACTTCCGGAAGGAATGCCTCGCCATTGTGGCAGGGAATGTAGGCTGTGATCTTCATGAACGAATCAAGCCATGTCTTCAAATGCGTTCAGACGGTTCCCGCAGGCAACAACCGCGCAAGGTTATGTATCACGAAAATACTGGAACGCAAGGCGACACCGGGGCCTGGCGTGGAGAACGAAGGTGCCTGCGTCGGATATTCGAAATCGCCGGCACATCAGGCACGGCCGAGCGAAGCGAAGTCAATCAATTTGCCGGAGGGCATTGAGCCACTCACCCGTCGAATACAGACGCTTTCCCGATTTGCGGAACGCACGCACTTCGGCGGGAGTGGGAAAGGTGCTGTAGTCGCCGGGTGTTTCGGTCGCGGTCCGGGAGGCTGGGCCGGTGGCGGACAGGTCGCCGGCGAGCCAGTTTGCCAGAATTTCGGCACCATCTTTGGCTTGCTGCAGATAGAAGCCCATCACGGAGGTGCCTGCCGGCACCGCTCGCACTTCCTGATGCAGGATCTGTCCGGTGTCGAACCCGTCGTCGATGTGGTGCAGGGTCAGGCCGGTCGTGGCCAGATTTCGTTCCAGTGCCCGGAAGATGGGGTCGGGACCGCGGAGGGCGGGGAGCAGGCTGGGGTGCAGGTTGACACAGCCTTTGGCGGCAATCGCGCGGACATCCGCGCCGATCCATTGGTTGAAATAGTATGACGCAATGTAGTCGGGTTGCAGATCCTTGAGCCACGCGAGGGTTTCGGGGCTGTTGACGTCTTTGATCGGGCGCACGCGCTTGCGAAAGTCAGCCACGCCGCGTGGCCGGCCGGTCGCGCGGAGCATCGACCAGGAGACATCGCCCACCAGAATGTTGAACGATGTGTAGGGCCAGCCGGTGCGCTGGGCGAATGTTCGCGCGGTGGCCAGCGGCCCTTTCCCCTTGTAGACGCGGGCGGTCAGTCCGACGCCCACGAGATCGAGACCGGGATGCCGGCCGACGATGTTCATGATCGCCGCGCCATAAAGGCTGGGCGATGTCAGCAGCACAACCCGCGGCGGCCCAGGCGTTGGCCGTGAATTCAAGTCGTCGGCGGGCATGGTCTGTGATGGCCTATATGTTCAGCGTTCAGATTTCACCGTCTGAACTTGAGATGACGTTGACTGACCATTCTTCGTTCCCTTCGTTCCCTTCTGTTCCAAAACCGCGCAGGCTCCACGCTCACGAACATCAGCAAGGGGTAGGCTTCGGCGATGTCCGAGGGCGAAACGCGTTCAGAGCCAAAAGAGTTCTGAACAGAAGGAACAAAGGAAACGAAGTGACAGGCTGGGACACTGGCGATACTTCGCATTCGCTGCACGGTCTTCAAACGGTTTCCATCAGCTTTGAAATTCACTGTGCCTTTCCGGTCACGGGCTTCTCCGCCGCGGCTTTCTCGGGCTCTGCCTCGTCGTCGTCATCCGGGACATCCGCGCGGTGCGGGTGCGGGGGGAAGAACGAGTCGAAGGCGTGGCGGAGGACGAATTTCGTCAGCATATCCACCCCCTTCACAAAGAAGTACATCGGCCGCTGATAGCAGCCCAGTTTGCGCTGCTTGAAGGTGTCGGCACTTTGCCCGACGTAGATGTCCGCCACGTCCTGCCGGAAGGCATAGTCGAGAGCGTGAAAGAAGAGATTGAAGTAGAGGTCGACATCGTTGTTGCGCGTGTAGTCGACCCCCACGAACATCTGGTGAAATTCCGTCTGGTTGTACAGCGACGCGGCAAACGCCACGATCTGGTCACCATCGTAGATGAAGGTGAAGGCCGACTCGTCGGGCATCTGCCGGGCCAGTTCCCGGAAGAATTCGGGCGGGAGCTTTTCGAGCTTCACCTCGGCCTTGTTGAGCACATTCTCATAGAGCTTGTGGACCTCGTCGGTGTAAAGTTCGGCCACGCCGTCGCCGCCGGTCTTCTGCACGACGCGCAGGCCCGTCTTGGCCATTTTCTTTTGGGAGCGCTTAATCGGGTACCGCTTGCGCGATGGCAGTTGCTTTAAGAAATCGTCGAAATCCCGGCACTTGAGGGACGTGTGATTCATCGGCAGGCTGTCGGCCCGACGGTGTCCAAGTTCCGGCAGAACTCCCAGCCGCTCGCATTCTTCGGCCTCGAATTCCTTCATCACAATGCATTTCGCCCCCTCGCGGCGGGCGATCTTGAGCATCACCTCATCGAGCTGCTTCAGGATGGCGGCGCAGTCCACGCCTGGGGCAAACCGCAGGCTGCTCTGGCCTGCCGACACCGGCAGGCCGCAGAACAGCACCTTAAAATACATCGCCCACGGCGCGACGCGCTTGACCCAGCCGGCCACGACCGCCGCCGTGCCGTCAGCCAGCAGGGCACCGTCGACTTTGTAGAGGCACAGGCAGGCTGAAGCGGCAGGCTGGTTCTGCTCGTCATAGAACAGCACATGCCAGAATCGTCCGCTCCCCTTGAACGCCTTTTCGACCGCCAGCACAAACCGCGAATCCATGAACGGATCGCTCGGCATGCGGAGCGCGTTCCACTCCACCGGATTGACGTCAAGAATCGAATCAAACAGAACGTGACGATAAGCCATGACGCACTTCAATGAACTCGTGGTGGGGGGATTCGCCCGAGGCTCACTCCAAGATGCAGCAGCGGAGTCCCTGAGCCACGCCAGGCTTCGACCCTTTGACGCAAATACTTGACTGATGTCGACAGAGACTGTCGACTCAATGATTTCAGATCTCAGATCTGACGTGGCCGACAAAAGTCCATTCGCTGGTTGCAGCGACCCACGATGCTGGCCCATCGAAACGACCAAATCAAGCGTCGCGCCGGGCCTCGCCGTTCACTCCCGCGTCGCTCTTTTCCGTATGCAGGCCGCGGCTGCTCTTGGTGATCATCGCGTCCGACATGCCGTTCATGAAGTCGATTTCCTGGCAGGTCTGCTCCACGGCCGTCAGGAATGTCTCCACCTGTTCGGCGGAAATGGTCAGCGGCGGTTGAACCCGCAGGACCAGTGGATTGCTTCGTGTCACCTGCGTGTAGATGCCGTACCCATTGAGCAGCGTCATCATGGCATGCAGGGTCGACTGGGTGTTCACCAGCCGCTCCAGATCCTGCACCATGAACCGGACCATGCCACTCTGATCCGTGGCTCGCCAATGCGCGGCGATGTTTTGTGGCACAGGCTCGAATTCCAAACCGATCAGCAGCCCCCGACCGCGAACTTCGCGCAGACAGTTGTACTGCGAACAAAGCCGGGCCAAGCCCTGCATCAGTTCTGCACCACGTTGCTCCGCGTTGGCGGCGAGATTCTCGGATTGCAGGACGCGCAAGACCGCCAGGCCAGCGGCACATGCCAGACTGCCACCGCTGAACGTGCTGGTGTGCAGGGCGAAATTGTGAATGGAGCCGTAGGCTTTGAGCCACAGGTCGCGGCGGCAGAGCATGGCACCGATCGGCATGAGGCCGCCGCCGAGCGACTTGGCGACGGTCATGATGTCGGGTTCGACGCCGTCGCGTTCGCTGGCGAACATCGTCCCCGTGCGGCCGAACCCGGTCTGGACCTCGTCGACAATCAGCAGTGTTCCATAGGAGCGGCACAGGGCCTGGGCCTCACGCAGATACCCTGCCGGCGGCAGGATCATGCCACCTTCGGCCTGCAGCGGCTCCAGCACCAGGGCGGCATATTTCTTCGATGCCAGAGCCTGGTCCAAAGCATTGAAGTCGCCGTAGGCAACGAGATCGCAGCTCGGCACAAGCGGTCGGAACGGTCGCTGGTAAGCGTCGCTGCCTGTCACCGACAAGGAGCCAAGCGTCTTGCCGTGATACCCGCGCTCGCACGAGAGGAAACCACTGCGACCTGTGGCACACCGCGCCAGCTTGAGCGCGGCTTCGTTGGCTTCGCTGCCGCTGTTGGCAAAAAAGACCATCTCGAGGGTGGCGGGAGCGAGCGCGACCAATTCCTTAGCCAAGGTGGCGGCGTAAGGATTGACGGCGGATTGGGCAAACCCAGGCGCCTGCGACTGCAGGGCCACGGTCACGGCCTCGACGACGGCCGGATGATTGTGTCCAAGGTTCACGGAGCCGAACCCGGAAACGAAGTCGAGGAACTTGTTTCCCTCGGCATCGTACAGATAAGCTCCCTCGCCCTTCACGAAGGTCTTGACGAAGCCGCTGGACTGGCTCAGCCCGATCATCACCGGGTTGATGTGGCGGGCGAAGGACGACTGAGCCTGGGCTGCCAGATCCACCGGCCGGGGGGCGGCGTGGGGGGCGGCTTGCTTTTGATTCAGGACTGGCCGCACGCGGGCCTTCTGGAAGCGCACGAGCGTCGAATCATCGAGCTTCTGACCAAACGAATAGAAGTTGGTGAAGTCGTAGCCATGCGACACGGCCACACTGCCGATTTCTTGGATCGCGTCCAGATCGAGCTTGCGGCCCAGCGAAAGTGATTCTTCGCGGCCTTCCAAGGCCAGCAGCAGGGTTTCACCCAGGCAACTGGGCACAACACCATGCTGGTACCACAGCAGCCGCGCGTCGAGCGGGATGGTGCGGGGCAGCTTGACAAGGCCGCCGGTCAAAAGCAGCACATCACTGCGGAGAGCCTTGGTCCCCATGACATCCGTGGGGACACCGATGTCGATGACCACGCTGCCAGGCTGCAGCAACGACTGGTCAATGCAGTTCCCGGTCGAAGTGGCGGAAATGATGATCCGCGCCCGCTTCAGCGCCGAAGGCACGTCCAGCAAGAGTTCCGCACCGAGCTGCTCCGCCAATTTCTTGGCGGGAGCGGACATCTGCCGGCCCACCAGCAAGAGCTCTCCGCACTGGGCGGAGATCAGCGCCGCCACCGCCGAAGCAATGCTGCCGGGGATGCCGATGACCGCCACCGTCTCGTGGCTCAAATCCAGCCGGCACTCTTCCACAAGGTGATAAAGCGTCTGCAGCGCCGAGTAGACGGTCAGGCTGTTGCCGGTCGTCACGGCGATCGGGCAGTGGTCGGCCATGTGCTCGCCACGGCCCCCGATGACCCCGGTGATCGAACCCAGGCCGAGGATCCGCGCGCCCCACTCCATCGCCATGTCGGCGGCCTGTTCCATATGGCGCAGCGCCAGGTCCGGGTTCTCCAGAATCTCGGCGGCATCCATTGGAATTTCGTACAGCCGGCCTTCGGCGACGTTCCCCAAAGGAGAGATCATGTTGGGCAGTTCATCGACCACCCGCGATGCGGCCGGCCGCGTCTCACGCGGCGGAAGGCTCCGCACCGCCGAGATCGCTTCATGAAGATGAGCACAGAATCCCATCGGATCTGTGCCCCACAGCTTCTGAAGCACGCCATCCTGATCAAACTCGGTAAACGCATGCGTCTCGGTACTGATCGGATGGACCAGAAAAGCGAATTTCATTGCAATCCTCGGGCCGCACTCCTGTTGTGGGGGGGGTGAAGCACTTTTTCCCCCCACAGGCAACCGTCCATCAGAGCAGAACGGTTAACGGCAGACAATCGACTCGCCCCCTGCCCAGCCACGACGCTGGCGACAATGGCTTGAGTTGCACGAATAATCCGGCTGGGGCGGGGCAGGATGAAACACGCGGGAAGGTGCAACAAAGAATCGTGAGGTGGACGTGGCCAAAAGCAGCGAGCGCTACCGTTGGGCGACCACCGGGAGCGGTTCGCGCAGCGCCGCAGCCAGTACTTTGGTCAATTTCGCGACCATGATGACAATATACCGCAAGTTTGTGGGCGAGAGAAAGCTTGAGCGGGTGATCGGGTGATCCGCCAATCACAGGGCTGGCCCAGCGATTCGCACTGGCCAACGATTTGGGCTTGCCGCGCCCGAGGCAGCCGAGTCGACAGGACCCACCCAACGATCGCCATTGAATACTGTCGATTTCAGGCACCCCGCATTGCGTGGTATGATGCAATGCAGGCGTGTCGTTCCGCGCTGCCGCGATGATGCACGCTGGCACCTCTTCCTCAAGGTGACAAGATGCGGATCTTGATGCTGGTTCTTGTGGCGGGCGTATTGAGCGGCGTTCAGCCACCACCTGTGCTGCGTGCGCGGATCCAACAGAAACTCACCACGGAGCAGGCCGGTCGCCGAGCGGTGCTGCTGACGAACGCCGGCCTTCCGTCCAATTGTGAACGCCTGATCGGCAAGCCGCTGGACGAGTTTCAAGAACTCTTGAGCTTGGCGAACGATGTGACCGTGCGGCTGGACACGAACCAAACGCGGCACGTGATCAGAGTGGCCGGTTCGGAAAGTGAGTTCGATGAACTCATCATCCTGTCCGATGGGTGCAGAGTGACCAACGCGCACTATTCGTGCTACTTGTACTGACGAACAGCTCGCCTTGATGGTTTGCCTGCGCGCCCTATCGACACGGCTGACCATCGTCACACGATGCGTGACTGCCCCAACGCCCCAACCCGGCTCAAGGTTTCGTCGATGCGCCTTCTCGCCTACAATGCACCGCTTGATCCTGTTCGCCTTCCATCCTGCCTGCTGATCCATGTCCAAAGATTTCCTCAAGGGGGCCAAAGAGGCCTATGATGTTGTCGTCATCGGCAGCGGTCTGGCCGGGCTGACCTCGGCGAACATTCTGGCGCGGGCGGGGCATTCCGTGCTGCTGCTGGAGCATCATTACCAGCTTGGGGGGATGGCGACCTGGTTCAAGCGGAAGGGTGGCCACATCTTCGACATCTCGCTGCACGGCTTTCCCGCCGGAATGCTCAAGAGCTGCCGCAAGTACTGGACGCAGGAGATCGCCGACCACATCGTGCAGCTCAAGGGGATCCGCTTCGAGAACCCCCAGTTCTCGCTCCGCACGACCTTCGACCGCGACGACTTCACACGGATCATCACGACCAAGTTCGGGATTCCGATGGAGACGGTCTCGCGGTTTTTCGACACCGCGCGGAGCATGAACTTCTTCGACGACCAGCGCAAGACCACGCGCGAGCTGTTCGAAGAGTTCTTCCCCGGCCGCAGCGACGTCGTGCGGCTGCTGATGGAGCCGATCACTTACGCCAACGGTTCGACGCTGGACGACCCGGCGATCACCTATGGCATCGTGTTTTCGAACTTCATGAGCAAGGGGGTGTTCACCTTTAAAGGCGGCACCGACCACCTGATCAGCCTGATGAAGGCCGAGATGGAAAAGAACGGCGTCGACATCCGCATCCGCTGCGCCGTCGACAAAATTGAAGTCAACGCCGACCGCAAGGTGACGGGTGTCGTGGTCAACGGCCGACGTATCGGCTGCAAGGCGATCGTCTCCAACGCCAACATCAAGAGCACGATCTTCAACCTCGTCGGCGAAGAAAATCTCGACAAGGCCTATGCCGAAGAAGCCCGCGCCGTGCGGCTCAACAACAGCAGTTGCCAGGTCTACATGGGGCTCAAACCGGGCGAAGGTTTCGACGACCTGGGCGACCTCCTGTTCCATTCCGAACACAGTGGCTTCGACGAACAGGCGATGCTGAGCCGCAACGTCAGCAGCCGCACCTTTTCGTTTTACTACCCCGAAACGCGGCCCGGCAGCAACCGGTGGCTCATTGTCTCCTCCACCAACGCCAACTTCAGCGACTGGGCCCACCTGCCCGAAGAAGAATACCAGGCGTCGAAGAAGGATCTGATCGAGGGCACGCTCAACTGCCTCGAACGCTACATCCCCGACATCCGCGCCAAGCTCGACTACATCGAAGCCTCAACACCCAGAACGTTCGAGTTCTACACCCGGCACCAGCAAGGGGCCTCCTTCGGCACAAAGTTTGAAGGGTTGAAGGTGAGCCAGGAACTGCCGCAGCAAATCGGCGGCCTGTACCACGCCGGTTCGGTGGGGATCATCATGTCCGGCTGGCTGGGTGCAGTGAACTACGGTGTGATCGTCTCCAACGAGGTGGACAAGCGGCTGGTCGCGGGGGCGTAGCGAGATGCGTGCGGCCGAATCTCAAGTTTCAGAGGCCAGGGTGGCAGAAAGCAATTTGAGGTCCTTGCAGAGAGCGTCCGCCCCTCAATTTTCGTTCCCTTCTGTTCAAAGTTTTCTGTTCCGAACGCGATACTCTTTCCAGCATCTCCGAAATACTGCCAGCGAAATTGACTTGATTGATCGGCCGCGATGAGTTGAAGCCGTTGCCTTTCCAGTTCCACGAACGGTATCAGACCAGGCTCGCCCAGGAGTCGCCCAATGCTCAACTCGATCTCTCGCGGCCCGCTGTCCCGGCGCACGTTTTTGCGTGGTACCGGCGTCGCCCTGGCCCTGCCGTTTCTGGACGCGATGAGTCCCCTGCGCGGGGCAGAAGGCCAGGCCGTTCCACGACGGATGATCGGCATCGAAACGAACATGGGCATCCTGCCGCAGTTCTTCTTCCCCGAGAAGGCTGGCCGGGACTATGAGCTGACGCCGTATCTGCAGAAGCTCGCGGCGAACCGAAACGATTTCACGGTGTTTTCGGGCACCAGTCATCCGGGCGTCACCGGGGCTCACGCCGCCGAGAAGTGCTTTCTCACGGGAACCCCGCATCCCGAACGCGGTGGATTTCGCAACTGGGTTTCACTCGACCAGTTTGCCGCCGAACAAGTCGGCAGCCGAACCCGCTATCCCTCCCTCGTGCTGGCGAACACCAGTGAGGGAGCCACACTGAGTTACACGCGGAGCGGCGCACCGATTCCGTCGGAACGCAGCCCCAACCGCTTGTTCCAAAAGTTGTTTGTGCAGGGAAATCCCACGGAGGTGGCGGCGAACATCGAGGCCCTGCGGCAGGGCCGCAGTCTGCTGGACTTCGTCAGTGACCAGTCCAAACGGCTCAACCGTTCGCTTTCCAAGGGGGATCAGCAGCGGATGGACCAGTACTACACCGCTGTCCGCGACCTGGAGCAGCGGCTGGAAAGTGCCGAGGCGTGGGAGCACAAACCAAAGCCCGTCGTTGCCGCGACAGCGCCACAGGACATCGACGACGCCAAGGCGTTCGTCCAACGCACGCGGCTGTTTTTCGACGTGATGAAGCTGGCCCTGGAAACCGATTCCACCCGCGTGGTTTCGTTCTTCATCGACACGACGGTGATTCACAACATCACGCATCACGGCAACCGCCCCGAAGTCTTGCAGGAACTGCGCGGCCACGAAGAGGCGCAGTTCGCCGCACTGGGCGAGTTTTTGAAGATCCTCGGCGAAACCAAAGAAGAGGGCCAGTCGCTCCTCGACCGCACGATGGTCCTGTATGGCACCTGCATGGGCAGCGCCAACTCGCACTCGAACGTGAACCTGCCGGTTCTGCTGGCCGGCGGCGGATTCAAACATGGACAGCATCTCGCCTTCGACACGCAGAACAACTACCCGCTGACCAACCTCTTCGTCTCGATGCTGCAACGCCTCGGGATCGAAACCCATGAGTTCTCGACGGGCACCGCGACGCTCCGGGGCCTGGAAATGGTTTGATCGGCCTTTGTGATTGCGACTCCCGCCCAGCACATCCCCTGAGTCCCCCGCGAATGTGTCGCCTGCCCGCCGCGATTGGATTTCTTTTACTGCTGACAATGCCCTCCGCAAACGCCGTGGCTCAAGAACCCACGGCGTTCCTGTCGGCTCATTGCGTGGAATGTCATAACGCCGAACTGCACGAAGGCGGGCTGAATCTCAAAGCGCTCAAGATCGAGTTGTCGGACGCCGAGAACTTCGCCAATTGGGTCAAAGTTCACGACCGGATTGCCTCCGGTGAGATGCCGCCCAAGGCCGAGCCACGGCCGCCGGTCGCAGCCGTGAACGAAGCCACGGCGTGGCTCAAATCCTCGCTGATCGCGGCAGAGCTGGCCACCCGCCAGGCTGAGCCACGCACCGGCTTAAGACGGCTGACGCGAACGGAGTACGAGAACACCATTCGTGACCTGTTCGACATGCCGGGGATTGCCCTGCGGAATGATCTGCCCGCCGATGGTTCGGCGCACGGGTTCGACAACAACAGCGACGCGCTGGACATTTCGCACGTCAACCTGGCGAAGTACATTGCCGCCGCCGAACACACGCTCAATTTGGCCATCGCCACGCAGCCACGGCCGCCGGCCAGCAAAGTTCAGCGGATCTCCCTGGCCAGCCAGTACATTATCCGCGTTGTGCTGCACGGCGGGGACTGCGTGCTGCTCAAGAACAAACAGCCTGACCCAGACTTTCCGCCTCCCGGCGAACAGGCTCATCTTGGACTGGGGCCGCATGGGCAGATGGACTCCTACAGCAACGAGTGCAGTGTGGGCGTGTTCCGCCATGAAGACGAATCGTTCAATCCGTACTTTCAGGAGTTCGCCACGATCTATCCCGGCCGTTATCGAGTTCGGGCGTCGTTCTGGAGTTTTGGCTGGGACAAGGGCAAGGTTGTTCCGGCACGGGGCACCGAGGCGGCCCGGCTGTCCGCCGTGCAACTGACCAACGATGGCCGCGGCGGCGGTCACCCGAGTTATGTGCTGGGGTACTTCGACGCGCCGCCCAACAAGGAACAAGTGCATGAGTTCGTCACGTGGCTCAACGCCAAAGAGACTCTCGGGTTCAACGCGGGGTCGCTGGCACCGGTAGTGAACTACTCGCGCAAGGGGCGGGCAATGGCCTTCACCGGCCCCGGCATCGCCAGCGACTGGCTCGACGTGGAGGGACCTCTGCACGAGGTGTGGCCGCCGCGCAGTCACCAGATTCTGTTTGGAGATTTGCCGCTGGCCGAGTTCAAGCCCGACGAGTCGAAGGGGGTGAAGGCACCGGTCCGCAAGCAGCCCCGGCAGGAGATCCTCGGCGCGCTCAATAAAGTCGACCCCCAGACCGGAGCTTGCTGGACTGTCCAGACCGAGCAGCCGCTGGCCGATGCGGACCGGCTGTTGCAGGCATTTTTGCCCAAGGCGTTCCGGCGTCCGGTCGCCGACGAGGTGCGGCAGACATACGTCGCGAGGGTGGCGAACCGCCTTGAGGCCGGCGACTGCTTCGAAACCGCCATGCGCTGGGCGTATCAGGCGGCTTTGTGTTCACCCGACTTCCTTTACCATGTCGAACCCGTCGACCGGCTGGATGACCATGCCCTGGCCTGCCGGATGTCGTACTTCTTCTGGAACTCCATGCCGGATGACCGGCTGAGCGAACTGGCCGCTTCGAACACCCTGCATCAGCCGGAACCGCTGAAGGCGGAAGTCGAGCGGATGCTCCGCGACCCGAAGGCGCAGCGGTTTGTTGACGACTTTCTCGACCAGTGGCTCAAGCTGCGGCTGATCGCCGCGAATGACCCGGACCGCAAACTGTACCCGGAGTTCAGCGGCTATCTGCAGGATTCCATGGTTGCCGAGACGCGGGCCTACTTTCGCGAGCTGCTGGAGAAGAACCTCGACGCCAGCTTTCTGGTCAAATCGGACTTCGCGATGCTGAACGAGAAGCTCGCCGTGCATTACGGACTGCCGGATGTCGTCGGCTCCCAGATTCGACGCGTGTCGCTGCCGCCTGGCTCGCCGCGCGGCGGCTTCCTGGCACAGGCGGCAATTCTCAAAATCACCGCCAACGGCACGACGACATCACCCGTTCCGCGCGGAGCGTTTGTGATGGACCGGCTGCTCGGCTCGCCTCCTGAACCTCCGCCAGCCAATGTGGCTGCGGTGGAACCCGATGTTCGCGGGGCGACGACGATTCGCGAACAGCTTGCCAAACACCGTGACAATACTGTGTGCGCCTCGTGTCACGCCAAAATGGACCCGCCCGGCTTCGCCTTGGAAGCGTTCGATGTGATTGGTGGCTGGCGCGACCGCTACCGGTCGATTGGTGATGGCGATCCCGCGCCCCGCGGACAGATCGATCCCTTTATCTTCATCGGCTTCAAACTCGGCCCGCGTGTCGACCCCGCGGGCACGCTGCCCGACGGTCGAAGCTTCAGCAGCATCACCGATTTCCAGAACTTGATCGCCACCGATTCACGCCTGCTGAAGAATCTCGCGGAGCGGCTGTCGATCTACAGTACCGGCCGTCCCGTGGCATTTGGCGACCGCGATCAAGTCGCCGCGATTGTCACGAAAACCCAAAGCCAGGGTGGCGGCATTCGCACGTTGATTCACGAACTGGTGCAGAGTGAACTGTTTAATGCCCGTTAGTCCGAGCCGCGCCATGAAGACCATTCGGCCAAACGTTCCGCGATACGGCAGCCCGGTCACCTCGTTGCTGCTCCTGTGCCTTTGCACGATCGCCTCGCCAGCGTGCGCGGAGGATTCGCCGACGCCAGGTCAATTCAAGCATCAAATCACGGGCTTGTTCATGCCGGAGCGCGAGCAGGATCTGCGTGACGCGTTCAAGAAACTTCCGCAGTTCAAGCTCGTCAGCATCGACTACGCCAACGCGGAGGTCGTGCTGGATTATGAACCGGCCAAGGTGTGGCCGGGCGAGAAGCCAGAGAAGTATGTCGGCCGCCTCAACGACGACCTGCGGAATGTGTCCCGGGCGAGTTTTGGCGTGAAATCATTGCGGACGAAACCGCTCGACAAGCTGAAACTGGTCGAGATCCCCGTCGTCGGTCTGGACTGCAAGGGTTGCTCGTTCGCCGCCTATGAAATGGTCTTCAAACTGCCTGGGGTGGAACGCGCCACGGCCAGTTTTAAATCTGGCAAAGTCACGGCGCTGGTCGACCCCGAACTGACGGACTCGTCGAAGCTTGAAGAAGCTCTCAAGATGGGTGGCGTGGAAATCGGCGGGCAGCCCAAGCCGTAGCCGGGTGCCCGCTCCGAACCTTCCCACCTACTTCGCGCGGGCGGCGATGGTGGCCAGCGAGGCTTCGACCTGGGTGCGGGCGTTGCGGGCTTCGAGGATGTTCTGCTTGAAGACCTCGGGCCAGGGGACGCCAGGCAGCACGAGCAGGCTTTCGCCTTTCTCATTCAGCAGATACAGATCAGCCGCCGGGTAAAACGCCTGGCCGGGCTCTTCACGGACGAGGATGCTGGCGATGTTGCCCAGTGGAACTTCGGCCATCAGCTTGGAGGACAGACTGCCGCGAATCTGCACGCCGCGGTTGGTGATGACGTAGCGGAAGCCTGCGACTTTGAGCCACGCGTAGAACAAAAGAGCAATCGGAGCGGTAGGCAGCACAAACAGCAGGTGCGACAGCTTGACCCCGCCAATGCGCAGCGGGATCGAGTCGTACAACTTCCCCAGCCCCAGCCCCACACCGGTGCAGGCGATCGAGGGATATTGAAAGTGAATGAGCGCCTCGCGACCGGCACTCACTCCAGAAATCGCCGGGGGCTTCACGGGCATTGCAGAGGTCTCTGTGGGAAAATCGCGGTGGATTGGTTGCGGAATGGCCTGCAGAATTTTGGGACACCACCAGTGGATCTGGCGTGAGCCAATCCACGACAGGTGTGCCGGAATCCTGCAATGTAGAGAAGGAGTGTAGCCAAATCCGGTGCGGGAAGGAAGCAAAACCGGATGCTGACGGATGTCCGCTGGCGACTGGGATTTCCCTCGACCGTGAGACGAGGCTTTCCCGCCGATCGGCTATGAACCGAACTGCTGCTTCAGCCGGTTTCGGTGGTATTCCAGCCGTTCGGCGGAGGTCATGGCTTCAAAGTTCGGGCCTGGATAGCGGGCGTTGGTGGGCGACTTGCTCGCTGCAACGGGTTTCTTGGGTTCTGGTTCAGGAACTGGCTCGCCGAGGACGGCTTCAACCGGTGGCTCAACCGTTACCGGCGGGGCGGGGTCAGCGACTGGCGCAGCGGCGGCTGCGGGTGCTTCGGCGACGGGTGCCGGGGGAGGGACGCTGATCGTTCCATTCGAACCGTAGCTGTTGATCCCCGTCAGAATCACCAGATCGTCTTCCAGCCGGCGGTTCGGCCGGATGTTCAACTGCTGCAGCACGCCGTGGTACGCCTTGACGGCCTCGACGGGGCCGATGACTTCGTCGGCGATGAGTCGCAAGAAGTGGACGAAGGCCAGTTGATGTTCGGCCTGGTTGATCTTTCGGCCGAACAGAGCCACGCGGCCGCCGTATTTCTTGGCGTCGTGGATCAGTTGGAAGGCGTCGAGCGTGGTGCCGGCTGAGCCACCGAGGATGCCGACGACGAGGTGCGGGTCGTAGGCGACGAGTTCTTCCATCGCCTGTGGACCGTGGTAGGCGATCTTCAGGAACTGCGGACGGCCGGAACCGGTGACCCCGGCCAGGGCGCGAGCCACGGCGTCGTTGACAAACTTGCCCAACAGTTCGGGAGCCACGGCGTTGGGGACGTTGGGGTCGAAGACTTCGAGAAAGTAGGTAAACCCCTTGCGCTCGGCCTCTTCGCGGAACAGCTTGAACTCTTCCAGCGCCCGCCGGTCGAGTTCCATGTCATTGTTGAAGGTGATCGAGTACAGCCCAAGGTTGGCCCCCAGATGCCGCTCTTCCGGCGAACAGTCCAGGTGCCCGCACTGCATCTGATCGATCGAGGCGGTGCGAAATGGAGCGGAGGGTGCCAGATAGCCTTTGCCACCGCGGAGGACGTGGATGTCCGTCGTGTCGTTCGCGCGGGCGGCTGGGGTAACCGGTGAATTCTCGAACAGGCGTTCGTGGATCGCCAACACTTCCGCCGTGCTGGCGGACATCAGCATGATGTCGACCAGTTCCGACTTCACGATGATCCGCATCTGCTCGCGGTATTCCGCCAGCGTGCGAAACCGCAGCTCCCCGTCATGCTTCTCCGGCGACAACCCTGGCGCACCGATGCCAAACGCCATGTCCGCGTCCTTGGCATCGGCAATGATAAACTCGCGGCAGCCGGACGGATCGGCATGAATCGCCTTGAGCTTGCGGGCGAGGGATTTTTCCATGAGGGGAGAGTTTCAGGCGATGCGAGAACTTCGGGGGTAAATCTGCGAGTCCGTCACTGATCAGCCAAGCGTTTCAGTACTTCGTGATGCTTATCGAGGACCCGTTTTGTGGCCGCCTTCACTGTCTCGTCACGCTCCTCGGCGGAGAGATTTTGAAGACCATCCGCCTTGGGGAGTTTCTCGACTTTTTGTGTGACCGGACTTTCGGCACCGGACTGAGATTGGTGACCAAGTTGATTGTTTTGAGCCGGGTCCATTTTATCTCCAATGCTTTCAAAGGACATCATTGGAGGTTACACAGGTCTCACTAACAGGTCGAGACTGGATGAAGAAACTCCGTGGCGGTCTCCCGGAACATCGCAGCAAGTGATTTTATTGTTGATAGAATGCAGCGAGTCGCGGAAGACGTCGACTTACCAATCCAGAGTCATCGACATCCCAGTCCTCACCGACCAGCTGAGCTGGTTCGATGCGTACGGGGTACTCTGCGGTGTCCGGCATTCCTGTCACATGCATCCACGCCTGATGAGCTGCACTATAGATTTCTGCTTCTGCGTCAATGCCTGTGGAGAGCGGCAACGCGACATCGACGAGGTTATCAGCATCAATGATCGCGGCTGAGTAGACAGCTCGCCCCATGCCGACAAGCCAACATCTGAAGTAGTAGAAGCCGTCGTCGCCGGCCCCGGCGTTCATGAAGCAACACGCTGCGATCAGATCGGATGTGTACGCAGCAGCTACCAGTTGGTCGAAGATTCGATCCCATTCAACAATCTCATTGGCAGAGAATCGTGTCAGCTCGTTGGTGAGACGCTCAGGCCAGTGATCAGTCCAATGGCGATCAGAGCCGCAGGCCGCTTGGATAATATCCCAGAACTGATCGCGGGTCATGAACACCTCCGCTTGACTACTTGATCACCTTGTCGATCGTTTCCCGCAGCACCTTGCCGGAGTTCTGCAGGGCGGTTTTCTCCTTGGGCCACAGTTCGATTTCGATGTGTCCCAGGACGCCTTTGCGGCCCATCGGGGTGGGGACCGAGATCGCCACGTCGCGAAGCCCGAAGGCTCCGTTTTGCAGGCTGGAGACGGGGAGGATGCGGCGCTGGTCGAGAGCCACGCATTCGACGACATCGCGAATGGCCAGGCCGACGGCGAAGCCCGCGCCGCCCTTTTTCTTGATCACTTCGGCACCACTGCCACGGGTGCGTTTTTCCACTTCCTGAATCAGGTTCTGGTTGACGCCCGGCCACTTGTCCAGCGGCAGTCCGGCGACCTGGGCAGCGGACCAGATGGGCACCATGCTGTCGCCGTGTTCGCCCAGGATCAGCGTCTGAACTTGGGTTGGCGGAGCATTGAGTTTGTCGGCCAGCAGGCTCCGCAGGCGAATGGTATCGAGAACAGTGCCCAGGCCATAGACCTGCGTGGCGGGAAGGCCGAGTTCCTTGATCGCCAGGTAGGTCAGAACGTCGACCGGGTTGGAGACGACGAACACATGCGCGGTCGGCTTGACGCCCGCCTTCTTCATGTCCACAAGGATCTTGCGAAACAGCTCGACATTGCGGTTGATCAGGTCCAGCCGGCTTTCGTCCGGCTTGCGGCGGAGGCCGGCGGTGATGACCACCATGTCCGCGTCTTTGACGGTGTCAGTGGTCGCGGCGTAAATCTTCTGGTCGCCGGTGAGGCAACTGCCGTGCAGCATGTCGAGCGCCTGGCCCTCGACCATTTCGGCGTTGACGTCGACGAGAACGATCTCCCGCACAATCCCGCCGCACTGCAAGGCGAACGCCGCACACGAACCGACCAGTCCGCCGCCACCGATGATCACTGTCTTCATGTCTTGCTCCGTGGAATGACAAATGACAAATGACAAATGACAAATGGATTCTCAGTTGGGGAATGCGTGATCCAACGGAGAACTTGTCATTGAGATTCCGTCAAAGCGTCATATGGCCAAAGTCTCAAAACGCTGTGATTCGATAGGTCGCTCTCACCGACGAGCGACCAATTTGTCATTTGTCATCTGTCATTCGTCATTTGTCATTTGTCATTCACGACTTGTTGATCGCCGCCAGCACCTGCTCCGTGATCGCCCGGACCAGCATTTCCAGGTCAGGCGACGTTGCCGCGGCGGGCGCTGATGCAACGGGTGCAGGCGAGGAGTAAGCCGCTGGCTTCAGATAGGCGGGAAACACCGGCGGTGCATCAAACGCTTTCGGGGCCGGCAGCGCTTCCTTGTAGCCATCCCGGAAGGCGGTGTTGCCGCACAGGTCGCAGTCTTCGACATGGAACCGCGGGTCATCGAAGCCGAGCCGCTTCTTGAGATCCAGCAGTTCACGGGACTTCTGCTCGTTGAGATACGTCACGCCGCCAAGCTGCTTGGCGAGGATCAGGATCCGGCAGTAGGCATCGACAATCTCCGTCCGCCAATACGCTTGTTCCAGTTCCTCGCCGAAGCTCACAGTACCGTGATTCGTGAGAATCATGGCGTTGGTGCCGGGCTTCAGGAACGGCAGGACTGTATCGGCGAAGGGCAATCCGCCCGGAGTTTCGTACGGAGCGAAGGGAATCTCGCCGAGAAAGACTTCGATTTCCGGCAGGATGCATTGTGGGATTGGTTCGCGAGCGATCCCGAATGCCGTGGCGTGCGGCGGATGGCAGTGGACAACCGCCTTCACATCCGGCCGGGCCTTCATGATCGCCAGATGCAGCAGGATTTCGCTGGTCCGCTTGCGCTTGCCGGCGAGCTGCTTGCCGTCGAGGTCGACCGTGCAGATGTCGTCGGGGGTCATGAACCCCTTGCAGATCATGGTGGGGCTGCACAGCACGGCGTTCTCGCCGATGCGGTAGGAGATGTTGCCGTCGTTGGCAGCGGCGAACCCCTTGTTGTAGACCCGGCGCCCGATCTCGCAGATCTGCTCCTTGATCTTCTGCTCCTGGAGCCGCATGTTCCACTGATTCGTAACCATGTTGCTGCGATCCTGCTGAGGCGACTGCCAGGCGGCAGTCAGGGTGATTCCACTTCGATGGTGTCTAAAATGGCGGCGTTGTAGCCATCCACGGGTTTTTGAGCGGGAAGAAACGGGGCGGCGGCTTCTGCACCCTCGGCCACCGCGATCCGGTCGCCACTTCCAGCGCCTAAGTCGTCATAAATCACAAACGGTTCCCCGCGTCCGCCGTCCGAGCCACGCAGGGCTTCTGTATTGAGTGAAGTCACGATGAGCCACGTCCCGCCGCGCAGCGATGGATGCGCTTTGGAGAGCGTGAGCTTGCCGATGACTTCCGCGATCCGCATGTTGGTGCCAATGACTAATGACTAATGACAAATCGGCCGTTGGTTGACGGCGGTGTTCGACGGATCGTTGCCTGGCAAGTCTTCATCGTCTGTCGTTCTTCCGAGCGATATTACTCCAAACCTGAAGGAGTAACAGGCGTTCCTCCGCTGCTCCATGTCTTGAGCAAGTTGCGTAATTCAAAAAAGCTCTTGTTGGCCGGGCTGATCGCCAGCACATTCGGCCCCAGAATTCTTCGCAGCGAGGCCAGGGCTTCGGTGTTATGAACCACTGCCGCCCGCACGCGGCTGTTGCGGTTGGCCAGGCACGCGACCACGTCGGGATCTTCGGCGAACACCGCAATTCCCGTGGCTTCGGCCCGGGCGATGGCGCTCACCGCCTGGCGGGCGGCCTCCATCGACGTGCCGCTCAGCCGCAGTTCCCAGCCTTCACCAGCAGTCTTGAGGGCTTCAATCGCCGACAACACTGGTGGAAAAGATTTGGAAACGATGGCCTGCCATTGTGCAGAGCTGGCCGTGACCGCATTGCCAGCTTCCCGCGACCATTCAATCTGTTTAATGCGGAGAAAATCGCGGGCTGTCGGTGTCAGCACCGCGTGGGGTGCAAACCGCACACTGCGTGATTCCCCAACGCGGCCTTCGAGCAGCGAACCGGTAATCACCGCTTCGGTGAAGACGACCGCTTCTGGCCGCGCGGCAGGCTTCTGTGGCGTCGGAGCAACCTTTGGCGCAGATCCGACGGGTGACGCCGGTGGCAAATGAATCTTGGCGGCAGACGGACCGGGAGCCGGCTCGGGACGGAGTTCTTCCATCACCTGAGCGACGATCCGATCGATATCCAACGCGGAGAAGTTCATGAGCAGCAGTGAGTAACCGTTATGTGTTCGCGAGAACTGGAAACCGAACCTTCAACGGGTTCGTGTTATTGGTGAGATTCGTGGTTCTTCTATTGGACCCTTCCGACACCAGCGAGTTTGATCAATCCGGAATCCCAATCACCGCATAACGCAGCGGAGTATTATCCGACCCCACCATTTTGCGAACGGCCGCACCGTCCGTCGTGATCATCACCGTGTCGCCGAGGCCGCTTCCCAAATCGTCGATCGTCAACTGTGGCTCACCATCCGGCCCGCCCTTGGCATCGAGCAGTTGGACCACCAGCAGCCGCCAGCCGCGAAGCGTGGGATGCTTCACGGTGGATGTTGCCCGCCCAACTACTCGCCCCAGTTGCACCTTTGACTCCCGGTTCGGACTCCCACCAAACCGGACGCTAACGCGTGCCGGCTCATTGACTGCAACGTCTCGTTGAGACCAACAACCCACATTGGTCATTGGGGCCTTGGTCATTGATTCATTGGCTGTTACAGGATGTGCAGGTCATCCACCAGGATGCAGCGCCGCTGGCGAGTAAAGGTTAGCGGCGATGTCACCCCTTCGCCGGTTGGCGTGGCGATGCTGTAGGACAGATAGCCTTCGCCCCCCAGACCCAAACCGGCCATGCACGGCCCGTTCTTCACATACAGCGTCGTATCCATCTCGCGGCCCATGATGGTCATGTGCCGTACGTTGCGCGAGTGAATCAGGGCTGTGTGCCGGTAGCCATGTTCGGCCTTCTTCGCCATTTCGACACCGTGACGGAAGTCGCGGCAGCGGACGAAAGGCACGAACGGCATCATCTGCTCTTCGCTGACGAACGGGCTCGATTCATCCGTCTCGCCGTACAGCACCTGGGTGCCTTCAGGAACGCGGACACCAATCCGCTGGGCGAGCACGGCGGCATCGTTGCCGACCAGATCGCGGTTCAACACGGGATGATCTTTACCGGGCGTGAAGGCGATGGATGTGAGTTGGTCGATCTCACGGCGGTTGAGGATATAACCACCATGCTTGCCCATCGTCTCCAGCAGCTTGTTGAAGATCGAATCGACGGCAAACACTTCTTTCTCGGCGATACACAACAGATTGTTGTCGTATGCCGCACCCTTGATGATCGACTTGGCGGCGTTTTCGAGGCAGGCGGTCTCATCGACAACAACGGGCGGGTTGCCAGGACCAGCGACCACGGCCCGCTTCTTGCTTTCCATCGCGGCGCGAGCCACGGCCGGACCGCCGGTGACGCACAGCATACGAACTCCGCGATGACCAAAAATCGCCGCGGCGGTGTCGAGTGTGGGCTGCTCGACGATCGTCACCAGGTTCTCCAACCCCGTGGCTGCGTGAATCGCCCGGTTGAACCGCCGGACACCTTCAGCGGCGATCCGCGCTCCACCGGGGTGCGCATTGACGACCAGCGTATTGCCGCCGGCGACCATGCTGATGACGTTGCCCGCCAGTGTGGGCAGGGAGTGCGTGACCGGGGTGATCGCGCCGATGACGCCAAACGGGGCGTACTCGGTGAGCGTCAGCCCCTTGTCACCGGTAATCGCGTCGGTCTTCAGGAACTCGACACCCGGCACCAACTTGACGATCTTGAGCTTCTCAATCTTATGATCGAGACGGCCGATTTTGGTCTCTTCCATCTCCAGCTTGCCGAGTTCTTCAGCCTGGTCCTCGGTGATCTTGCGGACGCAGTTGATCGCCTGGATCCGGGCTTCGATGCCAGCTTCGGAGAGCCGGTCGAAGGCGTCGTCCGCCGCGGCGACGGCGTCATCGACCGTCTTGAAGACACCCCAGTCACCGCGGCTCGCCTTGGGCGCGGCGGCATGGGTACTCTTGCCGAGTTGGGCCAGCACTTCCTGCACGACCTGACGAATCGCCGCTTCGTTCGTTTGCATGGGGATCGACTCCGAAGTCTTTCAGTATCTTTTATATGTATTCGTCAGGCGAGCTGGCGCGAACGTTCGTCGTTCAGCCGTTGCAGTTGTTCATTGAGCCACCCCTCAGCCCGCGAGAGCTTGGGGGTGAGTGTCATCACGAGAATGATCAGGCCGCCAGCCACCAGGAGACTGAAGGGCTGGCGTTCCTGCATGTAGGCAATTGTGTTCATAAAGACGGGACCTTCCAGAATCGCCCCGTTCACGATCGTGCTGGTCATGTAGCTGCCAAACAGGGCGTTGGCATCAGCCCCATCGTCTGGTTGCTGCTGGGTGAGCGCGTTAAAGGCCGTGGCTCGGATGATTCGCGGGATGACGAAGGCTGCCGGCAGCGCAGCCACGGCCAGTCCCAAGCCCACATACGAGAGCATCGGTGGCTGCGGAATCACCTGGGGCTGAGGCACCAAGAAAACAACAACAACCAGGAAACACATCATCCCCAGCAGAATCGCGCCGACAATGATTTGAATCACGCGGACGCGAGGGGCGAGAGATTGTGATGTATTGCTGGAAGACACTGCAGAAACTCGATGTAGACTGACATACCCTCAAGTGACTTCGTCATCGACACCATACAAACATCATTAATGGTCGTTTTTGAACACCGTCCGCGCACCAATCTGCACCTGGTCCACGATGCCAATGATGGCGGCATCAATCGGGAGTGTCTTCGTCTCAGGCGTGTACCGGGCGCTGGAACCCTGAACGCACAGGACAACTTCTCCCTCACCCGCGCCAACGGTGTCCA
Source organism: Planctomycetaceae bacterium (assembly GCA_021732845.1). Taxonomy (GTDB): domain Bacteria; phylum Planctomycetota; class Planctomycetia; order Planctomycetales; family Planctomycetaceae; genus JAKFUF01. The sequence continues at coordinate 26,406 of JAKFUF010000005.1, forward strand.
CAACCACGAACGTCCGACCCGTCGGCTTTAGCGAACTTGCGTCCTTCTCGTCGACACGCAACGGTTCAACAATCAACAGTTTCTGCCCGACCATCGACGCCACTTTTTGAGTGGCGACCAGGCTGCCGGTGATGCGGGCGATGAACATGAGACACCGAAGATGAATGACTCAATGACCAATGAAATAATGACCAATGCCTTTGGTCGAGCTTTTCGGTCAGGGCTTTGGTTTCAGGATGGCGCAGAAAATCAGGTGAAGTTCTTTGGCTTCTCGCCACAGGGGGGCGGCAGTCTCTTTCAAGGCTTCGTCAGCGGAAACCAGGAGTTGCAGCCAGTACTTCGTTTCACGGGCTTCTCGTTGACAAATTGCTATCAAGTATCGAAATCGCTTGTTGGTCTCGGCATCATCCGCTTCGCCATAGTTCGCTCCTATGCTGGTGCCGGACCGAACAATCTGTGAGATCAAGGGATTATTGACTGGACTTCGTTTTACGCTCTTCGCGAATTTGATGATCGCTTTCGCAAACTCGGTCGTTCGTTGCCCCAGATCGTAGGTTCGCCCAGCATTGCTCGGTGGATCCATCGACCTGCCTCACAGGGCCACCGCCGACTAAAAGCATTGGTCATTATTTCATTGGTCATTGGGTCATTTTGCCACAACGGCTGCAGTCTGCCGTGCCACCACGATCTCTTCGTTCGTCGGCAACACCCACACTTCGGTTTTGCTGTCGGCAGTCGACAGCTTCGCTTCGCCCTTTGCCGTTTGATTCACACCCGCATCCAACTCAATCCCGGCCCAACCCATGTTTTCACAGACGCCAGCGCGGATCAGCTTGCTGTTTTCCCCGATGCCGCCGCTGAAGATGATCGCGTCAGCGCCGCCGAGAATGGTCAGGTAGGCACCGATGTATTGGCGAATGGAGTTGATAAACAGATCCAGCGCGAGCTTCGCTCGAGCATGGCCCTTCGCCGCGGCCTCTTCCAAGTCACGCACGTCACCGCTGAGTCCGCTGACACCCAGCAGGCCGCCCTTCGACGATAATTCCTCCAACAGTTGTTCCAGCGTCTTGCCCGTGGCCCGCATCAGGATCGGCAAGGCGAACGGGTCGAAATCTCCCACGCGGTTGTTATGTGGCAGCCCGGATTGCGGGCTCATCCCCAGCGAGTTGGCGTGCGACACTCCGCCGTGGCTGGCACAAATCGAATTGCTTCCGCCGAGGTGGCAGGTGATGACGCGCAGGTCATTGCGTCCCAGCAGTTGGGCGATTCTCGTGCTTAGATACCGGTGGCTCGCTCCATGAAAGCCCCACCGGCAGACTTCGTACTGTTCCTTCCATTCGTAGGGCACCGCGTAGCAGCGCGTCGCATCGGGAATCGTGTCGTGAAACGCGGTTTCCAATGAAGCCACGAGCGGAATCTGCGGAAACGCCTTGTTCAGCTCCCGCATCGCCTTGGCATACATCGGATTGTGGGCCGGGGCGATGTCGCTGAACTCTTCCATCTTTGCCAGCAGGGCTTCGTCGACACGGCGATAGCCGCTGAGCTTGCCAGCAAAGACCGCCTTGAACCCAATCGCCGCCACTTCAGCCACGGATTTCAGGCAACCAGACTTCGGATCAGTGAGCTGTTCGAGGCAGATGCGTGTGGCTGCCGCGTGATCGGGAACACTCAGGTTTTGCGTCGCCTTGTGATCGCCAATCTCCACCTGGCAGATGCTCTCTGGCTGCCCAATCCGGTCGATCCCGCCCTTTGCCAACTGTTTTTCGGACGGCAGATCAAACAAGCGATACTTGAAGCTGGTCGATCCGAGATTGGCAACGAGAACTTTCATCAGGACACCAGTTGGGGAGGATTTTGGATGTCTGGCACGCGATACGTGCGAATGACAAATGACAAAACCCAAATGTCAAATGCGTCGTTGGTTGGGCACGCGATCACCAACGCGATGCCTTGGCACTGCCTCGCTGAGGGCACGGTGGGATGCCCTGACGAACCGTGGCGATTCCCACCTTCCAACAGCATGGCAAACTACTTGATGAACGCCGCCAGCAGGCTGGGTTCTGGCCGGGCGATGACGTGGGCGCTGACCAGCGTGCCGATCTGGGAAGCGACCTGGGCGCCGGCATCAACCGCGGCGCGGACCGAGCCGACGTCACCGCGAACCACGGTGGTGATGTAGGCCCCGCCGATTTGAATCTGGCCGAGCAGGCGAACGTTGGCCGCCTTCAGCATGGCGTCCGCGGCTTCGATCTGAGCCACGAGTCCTTTGGTTTCGATAAATCCGATGGCTTCGCCCATGACGTTGTCTTTTCTAATCGGAGAGTTCGAGGGATCGGCGGCCTGCGGCGCCGGAATGTTCTGTGAAACTGACTGGACTGTCGGGGCTGGCTGCCCCGGCAGGCTGGTGGCAGCGCTGGCGTCCTGCGGTTGCCGTGACGCCGCCTCTGACACTTGAGTGACCTGCGAGAGCGGATCGGGTTTCGCCCGTCGTGATGCGGCTTTTGCCATGGCTGAGGCTCAAGTGGCGCCGTCGGTCTTGGAAGCTCCCTTGGGGAGCACGCTCGAGAGTTCTTCGTGCGGCCGGGGGATGACCTGGACGGAGACCACTTCGCCGATCTTGCCGGCAGCGCTGGCACCCGCGTCGACAGCGGCCTTCACCGCCGCGACATCGCCAACCACGAACACGGTCACGAGCCCGCTGCCGACCTTTTCCCAGCCGACAAGCTGGACGTTGGCCGACTTCAGCATCGCATCGGAGGCTTCGATCAGGCAGACGAGCCCCTTGGTTTCAATCATTCCCAACGCTTCCATCGGACGTGCCATCGTGCTGTACTCCAGGGTTCGGATTGTGTGAGTGGAGGAATGTGTGGTCTGGGTCTAGGTCCCGCGTTTCCGGGACGATTAAGTGCCGTCCGTGAGAGCGATTGTTCTAAACGCGAAGGTCGCCGCGGTGTGTTGCGCTTCGCGGTACACACCCTCAAGTGGCTACTTGTGGCAGCCACAGGGTTCGGGCTTGATCAACTCGACTTTCGTGGCCTTCTCCAGGTTGATCGCGTTGCCCTCATCGGTGTCGAGATGCACCTCGAGCTTGATCCCCTTGCCAGCGCGGACGAGCAGGTCTTCCAGCACCGTGGTGCAGCCGGGCGACTCGACGCGGAGGTGGAAGAAGTCGCCGTTCTGACAGCCGTAGTAGGCCAGATCTTCGGGTCCCATATGAACGTGGCGGGCCGCGCGGATGACGCCTTCCTGCAGTTCGACCACGCCCTTCGGGCCAACCAACAGACAACCGGCAGTGCCGGCGATGTCGCCGCTGACGCGCACCGGGAGGTCGAGGCCGAGGGAAATGCCATCCGTAAATGCCAGCTCAACCTGCGTGGCTCCGCGGCACGGCCCGAGCACGCGGACTTCGGGCAGCATGCGGCGACGCGGCCCGACGACCGCCACCGTTTGCTTCGCGGCGAAGTAGCCGTCCTGGTAGAGATCCTTCTGGACCTCGAGTTGGGCACCGGCCCCGAACAGGATCTCCAGGTGTTCCTGGGAGAGATGCGCGTGCCGGGCGGAGATGTTCACGACCAGCGGATTGCGCGTGGCTGCCGGTGCTGGACTGGGCGCGGCGGTCAGGCCGAGTTGCCGGCTAAGCACATCGCGAACCAGCCGCTCGACATCGGCACGACTGACTGAAACCTGGGCCATGGCGGGGAACGTACCGTTATGAAAACTGACGTATGGGGATCTTCAATCAGGAGACGCGTTCAACCTGACGTTCGTAGGCCTGTGTTCCCTGGCCTGGTGTGTGTCCCTGCGCTCCCGTGGTCTTCGAAACCGAATTGGCAACCTGCGTTTCGCCATCGACGCCCGGCTGGGGTTGGGCTGGCGCAGCACCGGCGACTGTCACCTTGATTCCGGCCTGAATCAGCGTTTCCTGCCAGCGAAGTGGAAGTCCGGCGTCGACCACCACCCGATGCACCTTGTCCAGCCCGCACAGATGCGTGAGGGCCGAATGTCCAAACTTGCTGCTGTCCGCCACCACCACGACTTCCTCGGCGGCCTCCAGCATCGCCCGCTCGGTGTCCACCAACAGCGAATTGCTGTTGAACAGACCGCGTTCGGTAATTCCGCCGACACTGATAAACAGTCGGCGGACGTGAATGTGCGACAACGCCGCCACTGTTATCGGCCCGAGAGCCACGCCGGTCTTGGGGTAGATGTACCCCCCCAGCAGAATCAGCTCGATCTGAGGTTGGTTTGAGAGCAAGTTGACGACCGGCAGAGAATTTGTGACCACCTGCAACTGCCGCCCGATCAAGTTCCGGGCGACTTCAACCGTGGTCGTACCGCCATCGAGCAGCACCGCCTCGCCGGGTTCCACCAGTTCTGCCGCGGCCCGCCCCACCTGCTGCTTCTCGGGCAGTGAGTGCGAGAACCGCTCGTCCAGAGCCGACAATCCCTCGCCGACGTAAGCCGCGCCCCCGCGCGTGCGACGCACGTGCCCCAAGCCTTCCAAATTTTCCAAATCGCGCCGGACCGTCGACTCACTGGCTCCGACGGCATCCGCCAGCCGTTGCAACGACGCAAACCCTTCAGCTTCCACTCGTTGTAAAATTGCGAGTCGCCGCTGGTCGGGAAGCATGCGCGAAGTCTCATCCTGAATTCAAAAGCGGGTGGTTTGAGTATGATCGGCATCGGCGAGTATTGCAAGGAAGTTTTTCAAAATATTTCATTTTACTCCACTCTATGGCATCACTCGCCAGCAGGAGGTTCGATTCAACGCTGGCACTTCTTTGTAATCGGGCGTGATTACGTAATTTGGGGTGATTATTCGAGCGATCCCCATCGCATGTCAGACTGGACATGGAAAATCACGGCGATTACGCAACATGCAGCGCAAGATCCGGATGAAGAACTCGTGACACGAAATGGAAGATTCTGATCGCCAAGATCACCAGACGCAGCTTGGCCTCGCGCCTTGTTGCCCGCCGAGACAGGTCTGTGAAGGCGGGCTTCCGTGACTCTCGCCCGGTCAGTTTTTGGGTGAAAATAAAGATCAGCAAATTTTGATTTATTTCGCGGATTCTCCCTTTTCGCGGCGGGCAGGGGGTATACAGGTTTTCCATATTGCGGTTAGAATCCACGCGCGGCGCGAATTCGCTCTGAATCGTAATGTCGGGCACAAAGCCGCAGGGTCACTTCTTCTTCTAGGAATGCGCGGATGGCAGAGGGCACGATCAAGCGGCTTACGGACAAGGGCTTCGGATTTATTGATGCGGGGAACGGCAAGGATATGTTCTTCCACATGTCGAACCTTGAAGGCGTGCGGTTCGAAGACCTGCACGAGGGACAGCGAGTTTCGTACAAGGCGGGACAAGGGCCCAAGGGTCCCCGAGCCGAAAACGTCAAGCCCATCTGACTGCTGACGCGTTTCTCGGAAGCCAGGAAGCCGAACTTACCCCTCGGCTTCTTCTTTTTTGGCCACCGCTCAACGCCCATTCATTGACAGAATGTCACAATCTGTAACCAAATTTTCCGCAGCCACACTGTTAGAACAGGCCGACCTTTCTTCTGCGGCCCATTTCTCTCCCACATCAATTGCGGACGGGGTGTGAATATTGCAAGATTTGTTTGTGTGAGGAATTGCGTCTGACTTCTCGAGTCCCATCTACTTATGACCGGCTTCGTTGCCCAGTGTGCCTGGTGGCAGTGGCACCTGTTTTCCGTCGGTAATCCCCCCGTTGAACACGGTGTGGTCGGCGGTGCGCCCGAAGCCAGCCGGTCGTCAGTCCACTCCGTCGAAGCGAGCCACGTGGAAGACAAGCTGTCTGCCGAGTCGCTGGCTGTCGATTGGGCAGACTTGCGGGCAGCATTGAAGGGAGACGGGGCGGCGTATGGGCGGTTGGTGAACCGCTACCAGAATGACATTGGCACGATGATGTGGCGCTTCAGCCGCGACCCCACAGTGCATGAAGAGTTGGTGCAGAATGTTTTTGTGGAAGGGTATTTAAGTCTCGCCCAATACCGTGGCACCGGCCCCTATTTGCACTGGCTGCGGATCGTGGCGACGCGCGTCGGCTATCGATATTGGAAGGAACAGACGCGGGTGCGGGCCCGCAAAACCACGTCGCTCTCCGAAGGGTGGGATTTGCCACAGGAGGCGGAACGGGATCTGAGCGACACCGAGGAAGCAGAACGTGTGTTTGCCCTCCTGGAGCAGTTGCCCCCGCGCGACCGCCTCGTGCTGACACTGATTTATCTGGAAGAGCGCTCCGTGGCTGAAGCCGCCGAACTTTGTGGCTGGAGCCAGACAATGGTTAAAGTTCAGGCCTTTCGGGCACGAAAGAAACTGCAGAAGCTGATGCAGCGGGTCGAAGAGACAACCGCGCGTAACGGTGGGAAGAACGCGGTCAGAACCGATGAAATCGAGTGACGAAAGGAAGTGGAATGAAAGAGCTTGACCGTTTTGCCGCAATGGCCGCCAAAGCCCGGCGTGAACCGGTGCCCACGGTGGATGTGACCGCCCGCGTGCTGACGCAACTGCACGCGGACCAGGTGTACGTCCAACCGCAGAGCGCCGATTCGCTGTCGACTTGGACCGCCGTGGTTTCATCGATCCTGGCGCTTTCCATCTTGCTGATTGCCCTGCCAAGCTGGCTGCAGGTGCTCGACCCCCTGTCGGAAATGCTGGAACCGTTCGGATCGGTCTTACAGTAACCCGCGAGCGAGGAACCCCGATAGCGGATGAAGCAGGTGGCGAAGCCACCCATCCGCGGCAGGGGTTCCGGAGCGAGCAAAACTTACCCGCGAGCGAGGAACCCCGATAGCGGATGAAGCAGGTGGCGAAGCCGCCCATCCGCGGCAGGGGTTCCGGAGCGAGCAAACTTCTCGATCAGGAAATTTCGTTCCAAGTCAAAGTGGCGATGTCGAGTCGGACGGTGGCCAGCGGAAATTAGGGTTCATCCCATGAGTGTGTCGACCGTTCCTCCACCGCGTCCCGCCCCGTTGCTGACGGCTGTCCGTCCCCGACCCTGGGCCAGGCTCGGCCTGTGGATCGGCACGCTCCTGCTGGTGTTTGCCGCTGGCGCGGCTGCGGGCGGCGCAACGTACAAGATGTATCTGGACTGGTCTGTTCAGAACATGGTGCGAAATCCGAACTACACGCCGATCCTCGTCGCCGAACGGCTGCAGCGCGACCTGTCGCTGACCAACGAACAGACGGTCCAGGTGAAGGGAATCATGGAGCGGCAGAATGCCGCCATGCATAAGCTGCGGATGGAATCCCACCCGAAGTGGATGGCGATTGTCGACCAGATGAAACGCGAGATGAACGCCGTCCTGACTGAGCCACAGCGGCTGGCTTGGGAAAAGCAGACGAAAGAGATGTGGGCTCGCTGGGCACAGAATGCCCGCCGTCGCGAGGGTGAGGGTGACAAACGCGGCAATGGCGACAGCAAGCGCGGCAATCGGAAGGAAAACGAACAACGCGGGACAGGAAACAGGACGCCACCGCAGTCGGAACCGACTCCGACGGTGAAGCAACCGGTGGTTGCCAAGCCCGAGTAACGCGATTTTCGATTGGATCGGTGGCTCGCCCTGAACGCTTCGCGCGGCTGAGCTGGCTCAAGCCAGCACGGTTTGCCGCAACTGGGCGAAGTGCTGCACGGGGTTGGCGAAGAACGGTTCGGGCAGCGCCTGGTAGTTGCGCAGCGTCTCGGCCACCGTGGACCAGCCCGCCTCTTGGGCCATCTCAAACGCCTCCAGGCCATGGCGGACCCGTTCCTCACGCTGGGAAAAATCCCTGAAAAACAGGTGGTGGCGAGCCGGGAAGTAGGCGAACCGGACGATCGGCCGCAGCGCGAAGAACTTCACCAGGGGCCAATCGAAGTCTGCCATGGCCGCTTCAATGGTTGGCCCGACCACGTGCTGCTGCTCGTACAGGAAGTGGGCCTCGAACACCGACCGCATTTCGTCAGGTCGAAGTTGTCGTCCAGCCTCCCTGGCGGCGTGAATCTGGTTCAACGCCGGCAGAAGCTGTGGTGAAACCAGAGCACTCGCCTCAGGGTGGTGGCCGAACCGGGCGGTGAAGTGATAGTTCGTGTAGGTGTCCACGCAGACGCGGCGGTTGATGTCGCGGATGGCGTCGGCGAATCGATCGAGGCTCTCCAAGTGCGCGCTGCGTAGTGATGGCGAGAACGCGAACTGGTACGACAGGATCTGGCCGAGCTGGAGGCAGCGCGGGAAGTAGCCACGGGCCCACAGGGCACCATGCGCGGCGATCAACGGGAAGGCGTGGTTCCCGCCGGAATGCTGGAAGACATGGTGATAAACCGTCGCCCGTTGGGTCAAATCGGTCAGACCGCCGGCGAGCTGCGCGGCTTCCTGGTGGACGGAGTCGAAGGCAGCAGTCAGTGACAGGCGGGACATCGCTGAACTCCAGTGGGGATGACGATTCATTCCGCTGGCAACCGCAGGCCTTCCACAGTCTTAACACGACTCCTCACATTTCCCTGCCTTAAGACGACGCAACTGAGGCTCGTCAACGAAAAACGCCCTTCACATCATCCCACGCCCAGAACAACGTCCTTGAGTCACCTAGAACCCAGCGCGTTCGTCGACCGGTGCAAGCCGTCCGGTAAGGATCGCGGCAACAATAACATGGTGAAGTTGATTGGGATGGACGCCGATTGAGGGCAGATTCATCAGCCGGCACGCGTTAGCGCGCGTTAGCGTCCGGTTCGTGGCGTTGGCGTCTTCCGATCATCCTCCAACCGGGGGCTAAGGCCGGCTAAGGCCCTCCGGCTCATTGGCTGTGCGGCTCGTCAAAAATCGACAGTTATTCTTGCCGCGGTCCTAAGCGAGAATCGGCCCGCGTGGCTCACCGGAGGATCAGAACCATTGGCATGGCTTCAAGATTCTCTTCAATCCTGTCCCGAACCACCCACGCTGAACCGTGCGGCCGTTTGGAACTGTCGGGGCTGAACTGAGGGAGGCCCCAAAACGCTGGATTGACCCTGTCGGGGATCGCGCTGGTTGCGTAGGCTTTGGCGATGGAGCGTGTTACGTCGGCGAAATCAGGAGCCACCCATGAGCGTTTACCTGTTGGCAACGTTGGACACCAAGGGCCGGGAAGCCGCGTTTGTCCGCGATGCGCTGTCCGCCATGGAGGTGTCCGTGTGCCTGGTGGACACGGGTTGCCAGGGTGAGCCACAGGTGGCGGCAGACATCTCGCGGGAGGAGCTGTTCCGCTTGGGCGGGACAACGCTGCAGGAGATGCGGCAGCAGGCGGACCGGGGACTGGCGATTTCTCAGGCCGCCCGTGGCGCGGCGGCGCTGATTCTCGACCGGCATTCGCGTGGAGAAGTCCAAGGCGTGTTGGGGATCGGTGGCTCAGCCGGAACGACGATTGGCACCGCCGCCATGCGGGCCTTGCCGTTGGGTGTGCCCAAGGTGATGGTCAGCACGCTGGCCTCGGGGCAGGTTCGCCCGTATGTCGGCGACAAAGACATCTTGATGCTCAATTCGGTCGTCGACATCCTGGGGCTCAACCGGATCAGCCGCCCGATTCTGCACGAGGCCGCCCGGGCCATGGCGGGCCTGGTTCGCTTTCCCGCCCCCGCGCCAGTTGCCGCCGACCGGCCCTTGATTGCCGCCACGATGTTCGGTGTCACCACCCCCTGCGTCATGCACGCCCGCGAGATCCTGGAGTCCGCCGGCTACGAAGTCCTGGTGTTTCATGCCACGGGGAATGGCGGCAGGGCGATGGAATCGCTGATTGACGACGGCTTGATAAGTGGTGTGCTGGACATCACCACCACGGAACTGGCCGACGAACTGGTCGGTGGCACGCTCTCCGCCGGTCCCGACCGGTTGACCGCCGCCGGACGACGCGGCATCCCGCAGGTGATTTCCGTGGGCGCGATGGACATGGTGAATTTCGGCCCGATGGAAACGGTTCCCGAACGATTCCGCGAGCGGAAGTTTCACCGGCACAATGCGAACGTCACCCTGATGCGAACCACACCCGCGGAAAACTTCACCTTGGGTGAATGGATCGGCCGCAAAGCCTCCGCCGCGACCGGGCCCACAGCCATCGTTTTTCCCACCGCTGGAGTCTCCGCCATCGACTGTGAGGGCCAGTCGTTCAACGACCCCGTGGCTCGTGCACAACTGCTTAGCGGCATCCAATCGACTGCGGGAGCTGTCGAGATTCACCGCCGCGAACAGCAGATCAACGACCCGTTGTTCGCGGAATTCGCGGCGAAAAAACTTCTCGACTTTCTCAAATAATTCAGGCAGGCGAGTCGCCTGTTAGGACCGCGGCAAGAATATTACCCCGGCATGAAAGAATCGCACGACGAAATCGACCCGGGAACCTTTCACCTGAACTCGGCGTTTTCTCCTTCGTGGAAGATTGTGTGACTCGCGGTTCGACCTTTCGTGTTCTTCGTGCTACTAACCGTCAGGTTGTTGGCGTGCCGCGACGATTTCGCCAGCGCGTGCTGGAAATCAGTGATCAATAGCGGGTTCTGCTTCTGGTCAGACTCTGGCCAACCGCCCCAACGGGGCAGGATTCGACAGCCCAGGGCGCAGCCGACGAATGTCGGCGGAGCCCTGGGTCGGAGTCGGTGCGAGAAAGGGAGCCCCAACGGGGTGAGATTCATTGAACATCCGACAAACATCACGGGTCACGCCCCGATTGGGGCTCCGTCGTTCGTCGTCATTGCACCCAGGGCTCCGTTGGCGTTGCCAACTTCGCCCTGGGCTATCGAATTCTGCCCCGTTGGGGCTGACGATGCGACACTCCGCGGTGTTGGGTTTCGGGCAAGCCCGCGCCATGCCTTTCGTGGTTCAGTTCACCAAATGAACGAACTCTCGACCATCATTCCGTGAAGGAATAACCACGAAAGGCACGAAGAACACGAAACCGCGCGAGGACGACCGATACGACTCTAACTCAAGCGACGTCGGAGCCGCATCGGGAACTCCGCAGTGCCGTTCTGATCGCTCGCAGGTGAAGTGAGTAAATTTCAGGCCGAGGTAATAACTGTCGATTTTTGACGAGCCGTACAGCCAATGAGCCGGAGGGCCTTAGCCGGCCTTAGCCCCCGGTTGGAGGATGATCGGAAGACGCCAACGCCACGAACCGGACGCTAACGCGTGCCGGCTGATGAATCTGCCCTCAATCGGCGTCCATCCCAAGCAACTTCACCATGTTATTGTTGCCGCGATCCTTACCCGCCATATGGGGCAAGAAACTTCACCGAGTGCCGCGCTCGACGCAGCGTCGAACTGTTGGCAACGGATCGGGGAATGACGTCGCCCCGTTCGCCTTGATGCGTTCGAGGAAGCCTTGGTCATTGTTTCATTGCGCCGCCCTTATGGCTTCGCCGCAAACGGGCTCCTGGCCCCGCCGCCCTTGCGGCCGCACATCAGGATGCCAACGCCGTACAGGAAGCACAGCGGGATCATCATCATCATCATGCTGACGGGGTCGGACGGCGTCAGAATCATGGAGATGATGGCGATGGCCATGATCGCGTGGCGGCTGTAGTTGATGTAGACGCTGACCGTGAAGACGTTGATCTTTTCCAGGAACACCATCACCAGCGGAAGCTGGAAGCTGATGCCGAACATCAACGGCAGGATGGTGGCGAAGCTCAGCCAGTTGGAGATCTTCATTTCCGGGCGCAGGCCGAGCCACAGGTTGAAGCCGAACAGGAAGTTCAGCACGTTGGGGATCACCCACTTGAAGGCGAACACACAGCCGAACAGGAACAGACCGAGGCTCACGGGCAGGTAGTAGTAGACGTACTTGCGCTCGTGCGGATACAGCCCCGCGGCGACGAACTGCCACAACTGATAGAAGATGACCGGGCTGGCAATGATGACGCCCGCAATGAGCGAAACCTTCAGATACATCATGAATGCCTCGTCGACCGAGTCGGTGCGTGGCTGAACATTCTGCTCGTTGATCACCATGTGCAGGCGCTTCAGGCTGTCGTTGGTCAAGTTCGCCCGGATCAGCAGCGGCTTGGCATCCTTGGGAACCTCGGGATACGACTTCGGGTAGACCTCGTGCAGCGAGCGGGCGATGGCGACCGCATCCACGTCGACCTGGAGCGGAGCATTGAGCGAGGGCGGCGGATTGGGGTCCGATGTGGCCAGTGCCGCAGCCTCATTGGGAATTGTTTTTCCGGGAGCCGTCACGGGCGGGGGGACGGATGACTCGGTTTTCTTGACCTCTGCCGCAGTTTTGCTGGCTTCGGTGGTTGTGGCGGGAGGCGTCTCGACAGATGGCGTCTCGGCGGGTGGCGTCGCGACGACAGGCTCCAGCTTCTTTCCCGAGAACCAGGCCGACATCTGCTCGTAGAAGCTGGGCTGATTCAGCAGCTCCTTGTCCTTGGCCTCTTCCTGAAAGTACTTCCGCATGGCGTCGGTGACCGGCTTCTGGATGATGAACAGCAGGTCTTTGGAGACGAACAGCGCCAGACAAACGCCGACCACCAGGCCCAGGATCGCCTTGATCAGATGCACGCGAAGCACTTCCAAGTGCTCGCCGAACGTCATCGTGGAATCGTCAAACAAGTCCTTGGACATGGAAGTTCTCCGCGGATTCGATGGGGGACTACCGGACCGGATGCAGATCGGGAATGAGGATCGACAACGGGTTCCGCCGGCAGGTCCAAAGGAGTGAAGCGAGGATGCACATTGCGAGGAGAAACCCTACCAGTGGCTTCTCCCAGGGCGTCCACTCGCTTTTCCCGCGTGAGGGCAGGAAGGATGAGCGGCGTGTATGGGATGAATGATACCGCAGAAGCGGACGGCCTCCAATGGAAAACCGTTTTTTGCGTTCAGGCAGGGTGGACTTCGTTTGGTGCACTCGCGAATCTACTGGCAAAACGTCCAGACGTTCGCACTGGCAGCAATCTGACCAGTGGCAGACACAAAATCATTTCTGGATCATCGCCCGCACGAAATGTTCTTCCAGTGTCGAGGCATGTCGCTGGAGTGCGCGGAGTTTCCATCCGCGAGAGACACAGCGGGCGGCGACAGCGGTGCGGAGCGTTTCACTGTCGCCGGCGAACCGGATCCGCACCCAGCCACCGGACAGCTCCATGCACTCCAGCGCGTCGGCCCATTCCGTGCGGATCTCTTCCAGAGGGCCTTGGATCTCCGCCTCCACGGCGGGTTGCTGCAATTGCGACAACGGCAAGTCTTCGATCAGCCGGCCCTGAGAGAGCAGCAGCGCCCGGCTACACAAGAGTTCGGCTTCAACCAGCAGGTGCGTCGATAGCAACAGTGTGTGCTCAGCCGCCAGCTCCCGTAAGACGGTGCGAATCGGCTGGATCTGCAGGGGATCGAGACCGATGGTGGGCTCGTCGAGCAGCAGTGTGGGTGGGTCGCCCAGCAGCGCCTCCGCCAGATGCACGCGGCGGCGAAATCCATGTGACAGATTGCCCAAGATTCTTCGCCGCACTGTCAACAGGTCGCAACAACCCAGGCAGCGGTCGACCTCGGCCCGACGACGGATGGCGGGGATGTCCTTCAACTGCGCGCGATAGTGCAGGTAGCTTTCGACACGCGCTTCAGGGATGTTTGGGAGCGACTCCGGCAGATACCCGATCTGCCGCCGCGCCGCGGCAGGTGCTTCCCGCGGATCGTACCCACCCACGCGGATGGTTCCCGCAGTCGGCGGCAGCAGCGTGGCCAGGACACGCAGCAATGTGGTCTTGCCCGCACCGTTCGGCCCCAGCAAGCCGATGAGTTCACCCCTGCCGGCGGTCAATGAGATCTGCTCAATCCCCCGCACCGGCCCGAACGAACGGCTGACCCCGTGCAGCTCCAGAGCAGTCATGCGGATGTTTCAACCAGAAATCGGTGCGAGGATTCGGTCCTCAGGAAAATTGAGAACCACGAATCGCGCGCATCTTCACGAAAAATGGCCTTCATCCACGCCGACAGCTTTATTCGTGTTCTCAAAACATAATTTCCGGCTAATCGAGCGGTTTTGGGTCTAGGGGGTCAGCGGGAATGGAGCCCAGCCACGGTCTTTGGCGGCGGCCGCGCTGGTGATGTGGACGATTTTTGTATCCTCGTCCACATAGATCACGAGGTTGAGCTTCGTCAGCATCCGGTCCAACACGGCTGTCGCGGGGATGTTCTCCATCTTGAATTTCTGCTTCATATTCTGGGTCACACCCGCGTTCTTCAGGTCGTTGCCTTCCAGCTTGAACTCGACGCCAATTTCATCGCTGATGAAGGCGACGGCGTTGTAAAGCATCTCGTCGCGGAAGTCGATGACTTCGATCTTCTTGTTGAGCCGCTGGGCGATGGTCAGCGACGAATCGTCGCCACTCGACGGGCTGCTGGTAGGCTCACGCGAAGTGCCGAAATCGGCCTTGGTCGTGGCATTCCAGGTGAACCCCGCGGCGGCCGCCAGGTTTGGCCCGGCGATGCTGGGGAGCGGCGTGTGCAGGACCAGGTGCGACTTGGCTTCCAGGACTTCCGTCGACATCGCGTACGCCTTGACCATCGCCGGGAAGCGGCCCACCAGCTTCCACGAGCCGACCGTGTCCGGGTGGGTGGTCATGACCATGTCCAGCAGGTCTTTGGGAGTGCTTTCCAGCTTCCCTTCAAACTCCTTTCGGAGGCGTCGGGGAGAAAGGCCCGGTGTTCCCTGCAGCAGGATCTCCGAGTCAAACGTTTCGTCGTTCAGGCCAAAGCTCCAGCCGGAGGCCTTCACCTCGCCGGTGCACCAGTCCATCAACTGCACGATCATTGGCCGCAGCTTGGCTTCTGGAAACAACGTTTCCTGATGCTGGTAGACGGTGTCGTTGATGACGGCCACGGTCAGCAACTGCCTGCGGTTGGTCCCGCTCAAAAGATCCCGCAGTTCGTCGCGCGGCATCAACGGCGTGTCCAGACTCTGGACCAGGTCTTCCTTCGCATCGGCCGGCCCGATCGCGTACGTTTTGGAATCCTTGACGATATAGGCCTGGGTCTTGCCCACATAGACAGAATGTCCCGCAATTTCTTCGGGCTCGAAATCGACAAACTCATTGATCAGGTCGGATTTCTTCTTGTCCTTCACCGTGCGCACGACATAGCACGGATCAGGCGGTGACCCGGGAACGCCGGGGCGCAGCCCGATGGTCAGTTCCGCGATTTCCCCGACTGGGGTCTTGCACTCGGTTTTGATCATCACTTCCAGCGTATCGGCCAGGCGGAACGTTGCATTGCGAAAGTCTTTCAAGACCTTCGAACTGCCCCACAGCTCCGCCGGGCGCAGGTGGATGACGATCTCCACGCCGGAGGGCATCATCAGCAGGTCCACCGGCTTGGCCTTCGCACGCTCTTCGTCGACGAGAGTTCCCGGTGTCCCCTCGTCTGGATCTTCGCTGACCGCACGGGCCACCGCCTTCGTTGGTGTCTTCTTTTTGGTGATCTTGGTCGGCTGTTTTGACTGCTCCCAGGCATAGTAGCCACCGCCCCCAGCCACGGCGAGGATGACGAAGAGCATCAGCAGTGTGCCACCCCAGCCCTTCTTTTTGCGGCGGTGGCGTGCCAACGCGGGGTTGGTGTCGCTGACCGCCGGAGCGGCAAAATCAGGGAATGCGGGAGCCACCGGTTCGACCATCACCTGCGGGCGGGGAGGCGGCGCGGGGATCGCGACGGCGGGGCGATAGGGTGGCGCGGAGCCCTCTTCCGGGATCCACTGTACAAATTCTCCGACCAGTGTGTCGTTGACGTTGATGCCACCCGTGGCTTCCTTCGCCTCGGCAAACTGGATCTTGGGCACTGCAGGGGCCGGATCCTCCAAAATGAACCGATGCTTGCACTTGCCGCACTTTCCCTTTTTCCCCAGCAGACTGCGATCGGGAAGCTTGAGCCGCGAGCCACACAACGGACAGGGAATTTCGAGTGTCATGATTCACCTTGAGCCGTCCGCGTGAACGGGGATTACCTTCGCCGGCGCGTGAGGCCCGAATTACTCCATTGGGCCTGCCGCAAGTGCATCGAATTCAAGCAAACCATCGTTTATGGTATTCGGCGGCGCGACGAAATGCCAAGAGGAGGTCTGGTTCGTGCCAGGGCTGGCCAGTTTTCAAACTGCGAAACTGCCTGGAACCCGACGCGTCAGCGAGACTGGGAAATCAATCGGCCTCGCTCACGGATCGGGTTCCAAGAGGGCTTCGCCATTTTCAAAATCTGGCCAGCCGGGGTCGGAAATCAGCTTGTCGGGACTTTCGACACTCGCCCGCCCCAAAGGCCCTATGTGAACAGTTGCGAGAGGTTGATTGCTTGCAGCCGCTTGGCCCGGGAGGGGCCGGTACCATCGGCGGGGAAGAGCTTTTCCACGTCCCACAGATCGACGAACACACGTCCGCGGTTCAATTTCAGCCCGGCCTGCGACACGGCTTCGAGGGCGGAGAGCGGCGGGGGCGAGAAATCCCCCGCGAGCTGAAGCTGGTCCATCATGCCATTGCCCGCACGGGTGGGAATGACCGTGCAGCACCGGGCACCGGAGTCGAATGCGAGGACCAGCGAGCGGACGGCCCAGTCGACGCACTCCTCCTGGCGCATGTACGGTGGCTTCAGCAGGATGAAGGCTCGAACGGCAATGTCGCGCGCGGCGAGCCACCGCGCGGCGGCAGAAAAATCGTCCGCCGTCATCTGTTTGTTCATCTGCTCCAGGATCTGCGGGTGGGCCGTTTCCAGCCCCAAGGCGACCTCCAGAGTCGTGGCCCCCGGCAGCAGGCCGCGAAACTCCAGCACCCGTTCGCCGCACAGTTTCGGGTGGTTCTCGACGATCACCGTGTCGAACGGACGAAGCAATGCCGCAATGGCGGGGTAGTCTTCCGGCGGAATCGCCTGCGGGTCGAAGAAGTTTCCACTGTTGTAAAGCTTGATCGTCCGGACGGAGTGGCCGCCCTCGCGCTCAAGGCCCAACTGTGACAGGGCATATTCGATTTGTGCCGGGATCGCGCCGACCGGCACACGCTCATCCAAGGTCTGCTTCCAGAGGTCGCAATACAGGCAGGTGAAGGGGCATTCGCGGTTGGTCAAGAACAGCGTCGCGACCTCTTCGACGCAGCCATTGGCCGCGTGCTCGGGTTCAACGAGGAACGCATACGGCCGCCACGGATCGACCGGAGCCTTCGACGGCCGCGCGGCACGGATGACGGCCGTCAGGGAGACTTGGCTTTCACGGTGGGAGGGAGTTGGCAAATGCGAGCCCCCTGCCAGTGTTGTGGAGAGATTTCAGATTTGACGAGTCCGATGTCAGTGGGATTTCAAATCTCAAATATCTCAAATCTCACGGAATTTTCGCCAGGCAGCCTTCGCTGTCACTTCTGCGTGTCCAGTAACTCATTCAATTCGACATCGCAAAAATCCGTGTTTCATTTGTGTTCAATCCGTGGCTCTGCCTCTCAACTCCTGTGGAGTGGCGGAATTCGTGGATGCACGCATGGCTCATTGGCCGCAATCAGTGACATCGCCCCACGGATGAAACACAGAATGAACACGGATTTGATGCCTACTGGCTGGCCTCCGTCGCAGGGGCTTCTGCCGCGGGAGCTTCGGTCGCCGGAGCCTCGCCTGGCATCGGCTCGGGGGGGGCGGGTGGCTCCGCGGACATGCTTTCACCTTCCGGCTCGAACTCCGGATTGATCGGCTGCCGGTCGAGTTCGATGTGCGAGGCGGCGAAATCACGCCCTTTTTCCCGCAGGCACAGAATCAGGCCGCCAGCGGTGGCGAGGTAGATCCGGTCATTGCGGGAGTTCACCAAGGTCCGGTTGAAGTCATTCAGGGGGATGGAACCGAGCTTCAGCACCGGAGCCTGGCGCGACAGGACCTGCAGTTGATTGCTTGAACTGCGGGCGTACACCCGGGTGGGGCTGACGGCGATCAATTCTTCGGCAGTGCGTTCCCACCAGACCCTGCGGCCGGTCTGGGCGTCGAGGTTGAACATGCCCCCATCCTGCGGCGTCAGAAACACATGGTCGCCGATCACCACGGGGGCCTTGTGAATCACGGCACCGGAACTGAACTGCCAGGCCGAGCGGCCGTTTGTCGCATTGACGCAGTAAAAATTGAAGTCTTCCGAAGCCAGCAGCAGCCATTCCTTGGGCACCAGATCTCCGGGCTTTTTCGGGGCCCGATACAAGGCCAGCGGCGCGGACAAGGTGGCGTCCGTTTCGAACTGAAACAGAAGCTGCCGGTATTCGGTGGTGACCGAGTACATCGAGCCGTTCTTGCTGGCGAAAGCCACATGGTCGGTCCCGGGGATCGCCGGGGAGGAGATGGTCTTGTTGGTGCGGTACCGCCACCGCAGAGCGCGGTAGCCCCATTCCGGCATCAGGCCGCGCACGGTCAGGTCGGTGATCGCCCCGTAGTCGAAGGCGTACATGCTGCCGTCAAGCATGCCGATGAACAGCAGTTCCTTGTCGGTCGCCACGCTGGCGGAGGGGGTGCCCGGCAGGTTGAGTGTCCAGGCGATGTTTCCCGTCTTCTTTTCGAGGGCATACAGGACGTTGCCGTTGGGGATCAGCACCAGGCCCGGGATCTTGATGCTGCGGGAGATCTCCCCCTTGGTGTCCACGCGATAGTCGATTTCATCCGTGAATGCCGGCGGAAACGTGGTCTGGTCGGAGGAACCCAACTGCGTCGCCCACACCCGCCGGCCGGACTCGCTGTCAAACGCGGATAAAATGCCGTTGGAACACTGGACGTACACCCGTTCCTCGTCGAGGGTCAGGAACATCACCTTGTCGCGGGTGGAGTTCGTGACGGCGTGACCCCACCAGCCCCGTGTCAGCCCAACGCGGTTGAGGATCGCATCCGAGGGGAGCTGCGGGCCGCCCCTCCCCGATTGGGCCGTGGCTGCGGACGGGAATGCCGGAAGAATCACCGTGGCGACGGCCAGGAGACAAATTGTGGCCAGAGAGGACTTCTTCACCAGCATGGGCATTCTCCGCAACGGCGCGCGAAACCGCGCGCCCAATGAACTGGCTCCCATCCGCAGGGAGGCAGGCGAGGGTCACTTCAAGTGTGCGCTATGGATTGATCGAAAACCGCCGCCAGGCACCGAAATTGAAAGAGAACCTTCGCACGGCGACAAGTCGGCAAGACACACAAGATGTGCCGGTCACGCACACCTTATGTGGTTCCAATTCATCATAGACAGCGCCAGAAGCCGCTGGCCAGAGCGCACTTTCCGGTTTAAAGCGAAATCACGCGATTGGAGATCGACCCGCCGGCCCGTTCGACTTCCACTCCACCGCAATCGAAAATCCGTCATCGAAAATTGAAAATCACCTCAGCGTCTTGTCAAACAAGACATACGCCTTTTCCCGCATTTCAGGGGGGAAATCGTGGGCGCAGTCCGGATGTTCGATGTGGAGCGCGTCTGGCTTCCCATGCAACGCGAAGACCTCACGGGCCGCCTTGGCGATCCGGTCCACGCTGTCGGCCTTGAAGTTGTGGTCCTGCAGCGGTGCGATGATCAGCACCTGCCGGGGCGCGAGAGTTCCCACCAGTTCATGGAAGTCGAAGGGAATTTCCGCCAGCCGGCCGCGGTAGTCGCGCAGCTTGGGCATGTAGCGGGTCTGCGTCCAGCCCTTTTCCGGAAGCCACACTTTCTCGTCGCCGCCGTAGTAGTCCAGGAAGGAGTCGAGGCCGCAACTGGAAGCCACGGCCTTGATCCGCGGGTCGAAGACACTGGTGTAGACGGCATTGTGACCGCCAAGGGAATGTCCGATGGCCCCGAAGCCACCGCGCTGGACGTAGGGCAGGGATTCCAGCAGGTCGAGCCCGCGGATGTTGTCCCAGACCGCCTTGAGCGTCCCGCTTTCCCATCCGAGTTGGTGAATATCCGGCTGATACTTGGCCAGCAGCGGATAGTTGGGGGCCAGGGTCACATAGCCGCGCTCCGCCAGCTCGCTGGCGTACTGCCGGTTCGGCTTGCCACCCACACCCACCACGGTGCCGTGGCCCGTGACGTTGTCGGTCCCATGCAGACACAGCACGCCCGGAGCGGTTTTCTGCTCGCCCTTCAACAGCGCCTTGGGAATGAGCAGGTAGGCCGGCACGCGCGAGCCGGGTTCGGACTGATAGGAAATCAACCGCCGCACGTAGGTGCCAGCGTCAAACTCCTCGTCGACCTGCATCTCCAAGGGACACCGTTTCGCCTCACCAGGCAACGCCCCCATCACCGCCTGCATGCCGGCCAGAATCTCCGCCCGGCGCTTCTGCCAGTCCTCAACCGATTTGACCGGCAGCGGCGCGCCGTCCGGCCCGCGATAGACCAGCAGATTTTCTCGCGGCAACCGCTTTTGCGCGGTTGCCGGTGGTTCGAAACCTGCCAGCGGACCGGCAAGAAAGCCGGTGGACAGGACGATCAGGGCCAGCGCCCACACGTTTCGAAGCGCATTCGACACAGGTTTGCCTCACTCTCCAAACAGGATGGACGTGGCACGACGTCAATCGAAGAACCATCAAAATTCTGTGCGCGTCACCTTGCCGGCGGACTTGATCTCGATCCAATCGATCTCGATGGGTTCGTCCTGCTTGGGCAGGTAGAGGCGAACAATGCCGAGCGGTCCCGTGGCCGGAACCGCGATGGTGAGTTCCTGCCAGCCGCCGCCCGCCAGCTTGAAGGAAACTGTCTGAGGCTTGTCCCGCGCGCCGCCGGGAAGCCAGTCGAAGTGCGAAGCCCCGGCAGCGGCCTTGATACGGAGGGTGACAGTGGTGGGGCCGCTGTGCCGAGCAGCCGCAAAGCCGAGAAAGGTTCCCCCGGTCAATTGGCTGACCTGCAGGATTCCATTCTTCACATCAGCGGCACAACCCCGCGCCTTCCAGCCCTGCAGCGGATCGGCCGTGGCTGTGCCCGTCGAACTGGCGCTGTTTTTGGGTGTCGGCTGGCCTTCGAGTTCCGGATGGTATTGCGCGGGGTCGAAGGCGGGATTCGGAACCGGCAGAACCGCCCCGGTCTCGGCGAGGAATCTCGATATCAGCGTGTCCAGTTCTTGAACGAGCGCGGGCTGCCGCGCGGCGAGGTTCTGCTTTTCGCCGGGATCCTCGCGGAGATTGAACAGCAGATGCCGGTGGGCACCGTCGTCGCCACCGTGAAAAATGCGGATGAGCTTCCAGTCGCCACGATGCGTGGAAACAGCGGGCGGGAGCCAGTCGGGGACCGCAGGATTGTGGGGGAAGTATTGAAAGATGGCATCGCGGGCCGCATCGTTGCCCTGCAGCACCGGAAAGAGGCTCACGCCGTCGAACTTCTGGCCGTCAGCGGGCATGAGCTGCAGGCCCTCCAAGAGAGTGGGATAATAATCTTCGCTCTGAACCAGCGCCGCACTGCGAGTTGCCGCTTTCGTGATTCCGGGCCAGGCGATGATACATGGCACGCGCGTGCCGCCTTCGAACATCGTGGCCTTGCCGCCGCGGAGCGGCCGGTTGCTGGTGGGGACGGTGCCATCCACTTCGCTGTACATGTTCCCGCCGTTGTCGGCGGTGAAAATGAGGATGGTGTTGTCGCTGAGCTTGAGGCGGTCAAGCGCATCCAGCAGTGTCCCGACCGCGTCGTCCATGCTCTCCACCATGGCCGCATAGGTGGGGCAGCGCTGCTGATCGGCGGGGTCGACACGGGCGCGGTGCTTTTCCACCAAAGCCCGCTTGGCATCGAACGGCGCATGCACGCTGAACATCCAATAGTTGAGGAAGAACGGCGCGTCCTTGTGCTGCTCCATGAACGCCACCGCCTCCCGCGCCATGCGGTCCTCAAGGTGCTGATCGGGCACGTTCGGGTCCGCATCGAAGTCCTTGAACTTCCACGGGGCGACGTAGCTTCCCGCCGGACCGGGGCCGGGATGATGCGGCAGGTCAACCTCGAAACCCTGCTGCAGCGGCGAATAGGGCTCGGCCCCCAGATGCCACTTGCCGAAGTGTCCCGTGGCATAGCCCGCATCCTGCAGCGACTCGGCCAGCGTGCGATACTCCACCCGCAGACGCGTGGCGGCCACGGGCATCACCGCCTTCTGGCCGGGAGGTCCGCGCGTTCCCGCCGAAGCCTGCAGCACGACCTGGGGGAGATGGCAGTTTGGGACCGTGATCCCGGTGCGGGCGGGACTGAGGCCCGTGAGGATGGCGGAGCGCGTCGGCGAACACAGCGGACTGGCGGAATAGGCGCGGGTGAAAGTCATGCCGCGCCGGGCCAGTCGCTCCAGATTGGGAGTCTGATAGTACCTCGTCTGGCCATACAACGTCGTATCGGCCCAGCCGAGGTCGTCCGCCAAGATGAAGACGATGTTGGGTTTCGCCATCGTCCGTGGCTGATCCTCGGCACAGGCCGCCACGCTGGGCACGCACAGCAGGACGAACAGGGCAATGGCAGTTCGATTCATGGACGCCGCCTTCAGGCTCGTGGGACTTTCGTGACACAGCCGCCGCATCATGACCCTGCCACCGCCGGTGGTTCAAGCCTTTTCCAGCCGCAGCAGCAGTTCGCCCGTTTCCACCTGCACACCTGGCTTCACCAGCAGTTCGGCAATGCGGCCGTCGGACTCGGCGTAGAGCGTGGTTTCCATCTTCATCGCTTCCATCGTGATCAGCTTTTGCCCCTGGGTCACGCGGTCGCCCACCTGGCTGGCCACGGCCACGATCATGCCTGGCATGGGCGCGGGCACCTGGAGCGGATCGTTGGGGTCGGCCTTGGGGCGGGCCTCTTCCTGGGGTTTTTGCGACTTGTCGGTGACAGTCACTTCACGCGGCTGGCCGTTCAGCTCGAAGAACACCTGCCGCGTGCCGTCGGGGTGCAGGTCGCCGATGGTCAGGAAACGGATGATGAGCGTCTTGCCCGACTCGATCTCGACGGCGACTTCGCTGCCGGGCTCCATGCCGTACAGGAAGACGTCCGTGGGGAAGACGCCCACATCGGAGTGGGCTTCCTGATGGGCGGCGAAATCCTCGAAGACGCGCGGATAGAGAATGTGCGACACCACCTCCTGCGAGTTCGGCGTGCGGCCCAGCACCTTTTCGAGTTGCGTGGCGGTCGCCTGAAAATCAGCAGGCTCGAGGCTCGCGCCGGGGCGGCCGTCGACAGCGGGCGTGTCGCGCAGGACCTTCGCCTTCACCTCGGCGGGGAAGCCACCGGGTGGCTGGCCCATCCGTCCGGCCAACAGGTCGATGACCCCTCCGGGATAAGCCAGTTCGCGTTCCGCCGTGAGCACGTCCGCCGCCGACATGTTGTTCGCCAGCAGGAACAGCGCCATGTCGCCCACCGACTTGGAGGTCGGCGTGACCTTCACAATGTCGCCGAACAACTGGTTGACATCGGCGTACAGGCTGCACAGCTCGGACCAGCGTCCGGAGAGCCCCAGCGAGGCCGCCTGCTGGTACAGGTTCGTCGCCTGCCCGCCGGGCATTTCGTGCAGGTAGATGTTCGGGTCGTCGGCCTTCATGCCGGTTTCAAACGGGGCATAAAAGTCGCGTGTGGCTTCCCAGTAATAGGCAATCTGCTTCAGACCTTCGGGGTCGAGTCCCGTGTCGCGCGGGGTGAACCGCAGCGCCTCCACCAGCGAATTGAGGTTCGCCTGCGACGTCATCCCCGACATCGGGGCCATCGCCACGTCGGCGATGTCCAATCCCATTTCCGCACCCTTGAGGATCGACGCCCCCTGCACGCCGCTCATGTCGTGCGTGTGGAAGTGGATCGGGATGCCGATCTCCTGCTTGAGCGTTTTGACCAGCAGCTCGGCCGCGTACGGCTTGCACAGTCCGGCCATGTCCTTGATGGCCAGGATATGCGCGCCCATCTTCTCCAGTTCCTTCGCCAGCTCCACGTAATACTTGAGGCTGTACTTGGGACGTTTGGGGTTGAGGATGTCGCCGGTGTAGCAGATCGCTGGTTCGCAGATCGCGCCTGTCTCGAGCACGGCGTCCATTGCCACCCGCATGTTCGGCACCCAGTTGAGGGCGTCGAAAATGCGGAAGACATCGATCCCCGCCTGCGCCGCTTCTTTGACGAAAGCCTGCACGACGTTGTCGGGGTAGTTCGTGTAGCCGACGGCGTTGGACGCCCGCAGCAGCATCTGGAACAGGATGTTCGGCACGCGCTCCCGCATGTCGGACAGCCGCTGCCAGGGAGACTCGCGCAGGAACCGCATCGAGGTGTCGAACGTGGCTCCGCCCCACATCTCCAGCGAGAACAACTGTGGGCAAAGCCGCGCGTAGGCTTCGGCAATGCGGAGCATGTCGTAGGTTCGCAGCCGCGTGGCCAAGAGCGACTGGTGGGCATCGCGGAGCGTGGTGTCGGTGACCATCAGCCCCTTCTGCTCCCGAACCCACGCGCTGAACTTCGCCGCTCCCAGCTCCTTCAGCCGGTCGCGCGTCCCCTTGGGCAGAGGCTTGGTGACATCCAGCACGGGCACCGGTGCCGGCGCGCGCCTCAACGATTTCGGCTTCTCCTTGATCAGCGGATTCTTGTTGACGATCACATCGCCCAGGAACGTCAGCAGCTTCGTCGCCCGGTCCTTGCGGGCGGGAAAGTCAAACAGCGCCGGCGTCTCGTCGAGGAACCGCGTCGTGCAGCCACCAGCCAGAAAGGTGGGGTGCTGGATCAGGTTGATCAGGAACGGGATGTTGGTTTTCACCCCGCGGATGCGGAACTCCTGCAGGCAGCGTTCCATCCTCCGCACGGCGTCGATCAGCCGCCGGCCGTCGGCGATGACCTTGACCAGCAGCGAGTCGTAGTACGGCGTGACCACCGCCCCGGAAAACGCCGTCCCGGCGTCCAGGCGGATGCCCATGCCCGAGGCGGAACGGTAGTGCGTCATGCGGCCATAGTCGGGCATGAACGAATTCTGGGGATCTTCCGTCGTCACCCGGCACTGGATGGCATAGCCCGAAATCTGCACGCTCGACTGCGACGGGATGCCGATTTCCGGGTCGCTGAGCGGCGTGCCTTGAGCCACGAGGATCTGGCTCTTCACCAGGTCGATCCCCGTGACCTGTTCGGTGACGGTGTGTTCGACCTGAATGCGGGGGTTCACCTCGATGAAGTAAAACTGCCCGCTGTCGGCGTCGAGCAGGAACTCGACGGTGCCGGCGCATTCATAGTTGACCGCGTTGCCGATCCGCAGCGCCGCCGCGCAGATCCGGTCGCGGAGGGCGGGATCGAGATTGGGCGACGGGGCGATCTCGACCACCTTTTGATGCCGCCGCTGCAGCGAGCAGTCGCGCTCGAACAGATGCACCAGGTTCCCGTGCTTGTCGCCCAGCAACTGGACCTCAATATGCCGCGCACGTTCGACGAATTTTTCGACGAAGACTTCGGCATTGCCGAACGCCGTCAGCGCCTCGCGCTGGGCCTGCTCCAAGGCACCGGCCAGCAGTTTCGGGTCGCGGACGACCCGCATCCCGCGGCCGCCACCGCCATGGGCCGCTTTCAGGATGATCGGGTAGCCCAGCTTGGCGATCGCCTCCTCGGCCGCCGCGAGATCCTTCACGGCCCGTTGAGTGCCGGCCAGCACCGTGACGTTGGCTTTCTGAGCCACCTCGCGGGCGGCGGTCTTGTCACCCAGCCGCTTCAGGGAGTCGACCTGCGGGCCGATAAAGATGATGCCGGCATCGGCACAGGCCTGGGCGAAATTGGCGTTCTCGGACAAAAAGCCGTAGCCGGGGTGAATCGCATCCACCCCCTGCTTCACCGCGACGGCGACAATGCCGGGGATGTCGAGATAGGCCCGGATCGGCTCGCCAATCTTGCCCACTTCATACGCTTCGTCCGCCTTGAAGCGATGCAGCGCGTAACGGTCTTCGTGCGAATACACCGCCACGGTGCGGATGCCCAGTTCGTGGGCACTGCGAAACACACGGATGGCAATTTCGCCACGGTTGGCGACAAGCAGTTTGCGGATTGGGGGCATCGGCGGGGACACAAAAAGAGACGCACGGGACGGCTGGCTTGATGAGGATCAGGCCGCGGCGGACCAATGTAACACCACGGGCCGCCGCGCGGGAAGCACCACCGCATGACACCCGCCGGAAACCGCCGTCGCCGGCGCGAGCCGTCCGGTGATGAATCTCCCACTTCGTGGGGATTCACCAGAGGGCTTGCGCCCGGCCGCTACTTTCAGTGCCCCGTGTCGGTCGTGCGACACTGCAACCCCACTGAGCTTGCCTCAGTGGATTCGGGCCTCTGCACTACGTCAATCGCCGGCGTGCGGCGTAGTGCGGTGGCCCGAATCCACCGAGACAAGCTCGGCGGGGAGGCGCGGTGTTCAATGTCCCGCGCGCCAACCCCGGATGGTCCTGTCACGATCGCCGCCACCCACGACCATCACATGCGTGGCAAGGACCGGTTGCGGCGGCCGTGAGTCACAAAGTAGGCGAGTCACTCCGTGAATCGAACCCGACCGGAGTGACTCGGCGACTTTGTATTGCCTCTCGCTCTGCGAGAGGCACGGCGGTCCGGCGATGGCAAGGACCGATTAAACCGACAGGCCCGCAACTCCGGTGGTAAACTGGCCTTTGCCCTACGCCGCGCGCACCGTTATCCGACGTAGTGCATAGGCCCGAATCCAACCCGACGAGCGGGGTGGGGCAAAAATCCTCGTTGTTACACACAAGTTGCCGACATCGGGGATTTCATGGTGCCGACCCACAGGGCGACGTGGCGGGAGGGCGAGGCTCCTGCCGAGCCGCGAGCAAAAAAACACACGGTCTTTACGGCGAATCTGGCCCCGTTCGTGAGGGACAGGCGGCGAGAAGCGGGCACGCACTGTTGACCGCGGCTCAGCAGGAGCTTCGCCCTCCCGCCACGTCGACATAGAATCAAACCCTACCACTTGCCGCGTGGCCGATGCCCCTGTCGACTTGTGTGTAACAACGAGGGCAAAAATCCCCCCTCAGCTAAACATCTGCCCTTCACCAGTCGGCTCAAAAGCATTGATGTAATGCCGGATCTCGGGCTCACCGGTCGCCGGCCAGAGGATGGCGACGACATCAAACCGGGCGCGGCGTTCCAGCCAGTTGTGACGCTTGAGCCACGCCAACGCCAGACGGGTAAGCTGCGCCTGCTTCCGGCGGTCGACCGCCTCCACCGGATGTCCGGCGGCGGTCGATTCGCGGGTTTTGACCTCGACGAACACCACCGTCTGGTCAATGAAGGCGATCAGGTCGACTTCGCCCATCGCGGTCCGGTGCTGGCGGGCCAGAATCTTGTAGCCCCGCGCGGTGAGATAGGCCTCCGCGGCACGTTCGCCCCGATTGCCGAACGCCCGCAGCGCAGAAGACTGCGGCGGGCGTCTTAGTCGCTCCAGCCAGTCGCGGAGCCACCGCAGCACGTTACCCAACACTGCCTTCCATCTGCAGCTCAATTAGCTTGTTCATTTCCACGGCGTATTCCATCGGCAGTTCCTTCACCAGGGGCTCAATGAACCCGGTGACGATCATGGACGATGCTTCCGCCTCGCTCATGCCGCGGCTCATCAGGTAGAAGAGCTGCTCTTCGCCGATTTTGGAGACGCTGGCCTCGTGCTCGATGGTGACGTTGTCTTCATCGATCTCGATGTACGGGTAAGTGTCGCTGCGGCTCTGCGGATCCAGAATCAGCGCGTCACACACCACGTTCGACTTGCAGCCCGTGGCTCCGTTCACCACCTTGGCCAGCCCGCGGTAGCTGGCCCGTCCGCCTGCCCGCGAGATGCTCTTGGAGATGATGCGGCTGTAGGTGTCGGGGGCACAATGCACCATCTTGGCACCAGCGTCCTGGTGCTGACCCTTGCCGGCGAAGGCGATCGACAGCGTTTCGCCACGGGCACCTGGCTCCATCAGGTAGATGGCCGGATACTTCATGGTGAGCTTCGAACCGAGGTTGCCGTCAACCCACTCCATCAGCGAGTCGCCGTAAGCCATGGCCCGCTTGGTGACGAGGTTGTAGACGTTGTTGGACCAGTTTTGGATCGTGGTATAGCGGCAGCGGGCGTTCCGCTTGACGATGATTTCCACCACTGCCGAGTGCAGGCTGTTGCTGCTGTAGGTGGGCGCGGTACAGCCTTCGACGTAGTGCACCGAAGCGCCTTCGTCGACGATGATCAGCGTCCGCTCGAACTGGCCCATGTTCTGGGAGTTGATGCGGAAGTAGGCCTGCAGCGGGAAGTCGATCTTCACCCCCTTGGGGATGTAAATGAAAGACCCACCCGACCAGACGGCTGAATTCAGGGCGGCGAACTTGTTGTCCGCCGAGGGGATGACCGAGCCGAAGTATTCGCGGAATAGATCTGGATGGTCACGCAGGGCCGAGTCGGTGTCGGTGAACAGCACGCCCTGCTTGGCCAGGTCTTCCTGCAAGCTGCCGTACACAACTTCCGACTCGTACTGGGCCTTCACACCCGACAGGTACTTCTTTTCGGCCTCGGGAATGCCGAGACGGTCGTAGGTCTTGCGAATGTCTTCCGGGACATCGTCCCAGCTCTTTTCCTGGCTGGCGGACGCCTTGACGTAATAGAAAATGTCCTGGAAGTTCAGCTCGCTCATGTCGCCGCCCCAGGACGGCATCGGCTTGCTGAAGAAAATGTCCAGGGCGTCGAGGCGGAATTGCCGCATCCAGGCGGGTTCGCCCTTCATTTCCGAGATCTGGCCAACGATCTCTTTATCGAGCCCTTTGCGGCTAGTGAAGACGTACTTGTCGGTCGGATCGTTGAAGCCATAGGCGTAATCGCCAATGCTGACATCGTCCTTGACAGCGACATCGTCCTTAAGATCGGTAGCCACGGTATCTATTCCCTTTTTCGGATGGGGCAGAACCCACCGCTATGGATTTCTTCCAACTTGAAGATGCTGCGACCCTTGTCGGCCGGTGAAGTCCGCAGTGAGATTCACCGAATGACATGGCAATTTTCTGACTTATTTGGCCCCGGTCGCTTCCAGCTTTCCCTTCGCCTCTTCCGCCGCCCGGGCTTCCTCTTCGGCGGCGTCCGGGTGGCGGGCACGCACGTTGGCATACCCATGATCGTGCAGTTCCTGCGCCAGCGAAGCGTCGCCGTTTTCCACGATCCGGCCAGCGAGAATCACGTGTGTCTGTGAAGGCCGGTTGAACTCCAGCAGCCGTTCGTGGTGGGTGATGATGATCACACCCATGTCCGGACCGGTCAGACGGGCCAGGGATTCGCTCACGAACCGCACGGCGTCGCTGTCGAGTCCGGAGTCTGTTTCGTCCAGAATGGCGAACTTGGGACGGAGCATCGCCAGTTGCAGAATCTCCATCCGCTTCTTTTCGCCGCCCGAAAAACCGTCGTTGAGGTACCGCCGGGCGAACTCCAGGTCCATGTTCAACTCAGTCATCCGCTGCTTGAGTTCCTTGCGGAACGCGGCCATTGGGATGAGGCCCTCGCCCTCTTTGCGATTTGGATTGCGGACGTTCGAAACAGCATGGCGCAGGAAGTCGGCCACCTTCACGCCGGGAATGGTCACCGGATACTGGAACGCCAGGAACAGGCCGAGACGAGCCCGACCATCGGCTTCAAGCGCCAGAATATCGACGCCATCGATCGAGACTTTGCCGTCCGTGACTTCGTACTTGGGGTGGCCCATCAGCGCGTAGGCCAGCGTGCTCTTGCCCGAGCCGTTCGGACCCATCAATGCGTGGACTTCGCCCTGCCTCACCTCCAGGTCTACACCCTTGAGGATCGGCTTGCCGCCGACAGACACGCACAGGTTCTCGATCTTCAGCACCGAAGCCATGGTTTCCGTTCGCGTTACTGATTCACTGCGCACCGCAAGCGTCGCCTGCGAGCGGTCAGCTCGTGTTTTTCCAGTGAACGGCCAAGGAGCGAACCTGCGTCACCACAGGCAGCCGTTCACAAACTTCGCTTCATCATCCGGCTTCAGACTTCAACAGTCTGTGGTACCGCCACATAACCGCTGTGATGCGGAACCGGCAGTTGATCGACAGCACCGCGGGCAATCCGCTTGGCCTTGATCTTGTCCTGGACCCGCATCAACCCTTCCAGCAGCGCTTCCGGACGCGGTGGGCAGCCGGGAACGTACACATCCACCGGCACCACCAGGTCGACACCCTTCACGACGTGATAGCCATACTTGAAGTACGGGCCGCCACCGACCGTGCAGGCTCCCATGGCGATCACATACTTCGGATCGGGCATCTGCTCGTACAACCGGCGGACGCGGCTGGCCATTTTGTAGGTCACCGTTCCGGCGACGATCATCAGATCGGCCTGCCGCGGCGTCGCCCGGAAGGCACCCGCGCCAAACCGGTCCATGTCGTAGCGGCTGGCACCCGCGGCCATCATCTCGATGGCACAGCAGGCCAGACCGAACGTCATCGGCCAGATGCTGGACTGCCGCGCCCAGTTCGTCGCCTGCTCGATGGTGGTGACCATCAGGTTTTCTTCAAATTTGCCGTCAATCCACGTCATGATGTTCTCACTGAGACCCACTTGTCACGGCCACCGCCATGCCATCGGCCACGATCCTGACCAACTGACCACTCCACGGTCGATGCCAACCGCCTGCCCTGCGAACATAACCGTTACACTGGCACCACAGCAACCGTTCCCGTTGGAGATTCGCCCCGAAACTCCGCGCCCGGGACGTGGCTCGCCGACCCAACCTCAAATTCACACCCGCGATGCCCGTCCATGCAGCATTGCGTCAGCTTCACCGGAACGCCGAGCACCTGCTCGAAGACATCCTGCTCAAGCTCACAGATTCCGCGATCTTCGTCCGCCAGCTCCTGGTAGGGGCAACTGTGTTCACGCAGGATGGGAAGCCCGGCCGTCCCGCCAACTTCCACGTCATACCCGTGGCCCACCAGCCCGTCACGCAACCGTCGCAGCCGTTCCGCGAGCTGCATGCCGTCCATCGAGCCAAACCGCTGCACCATCGCGTCCCGCACCCGCCCGGTCACCTGCTGCCGCACCGCGGGATCCTCGATTCGCTGGACTTCCCGCCACAGGATCAGAGCCAGATCGCCGTAGTTGTCGCCAAGCTGCCGCCGCGCCTTGACCGTCACTTCATACACATAATGTGGCCGACCGCGCCCGGCCCGAACCAGCCGCCGCCCAATCAGTCCGGCCCCCTCCAACCGCGTGAGCCGCTGCCGCACGGCGGTCGCCGTCACCCCCAGGTTGGCACCGATCTCCTGCACCGTCCCTGGACCGCTGCGGTGAAGATCCGCCAAAAACTGCGCGTCGGAACGCTCAAGCTGATTGTGCATAATTGCTTACATCCGCCGACCCGCGCCTGCCGACCCTCACGGAATGTTGTTGCCTTTCCAGAATCTTAATGGGTATGCGTATTTTTGACAACCATAATTGCTAAAAATAATCTGAGTGAACCTTGCCTTCTATGCGGAGTCGGGTCTTGGCCTTGGGAGCGGTCACACCGTCAACCGCCCACCTGCGTGTTGATTGAGGTTGTTCCTGGTCGGGCTGGGACGTATCATATCAATTGTTATTGATGAACTTTGAAGTGTGGAAGGTACTCGGCGCGAAGCAGGGATTGGCGAGAGATCAAAACTGTGGCTCAACCAGCACTCACCACTTCGCGACGAACGTTCCTGGTTGCCTCGACGTGCGGCCTGGCGGGAATGTCGTTCGGCCAGCCGTTGGCGGCCGCGCCAGAAGTGAGCGAGGGATCCCGACAGCGGATGAAGAAGCGCAGCGAGCAAGATTTGCCAGTGACGGGTGGACAATCCGGTCGGGCGAAGTCGACAATCCTGTTCTTCCTCAGCGGCGGGGCTTCCCACATTGACCTGTGGGACATGAAGCCACAAGCTCCGGCAGAGTACCGCGGGCCGTTTCAACCGATTGCCACATCGGCACCCGGCGTGCAGCTCTGCGAGCACATGCCGCTGTTGGCCCGGCAGGCACATCATCTCGCGGTCGTCAACAGCGTTCGTGGCTCGGTCAGCACGAATGATCACCACGCTGGCTACTACTACAACCTGACCGGCCACGTTCCCGATCCGACGTTTCTGTCCCTGGGAAACAACCGCACGCCGTATGCGGATGACTGGCCTTGCATGGGGGCCGTCGTAGGAGCCAAGCGGTCACTGCATTCACACCTCCCGAATTTCATCACCCTGCCGCAGAAGGAGGGCGCGCCGGCCTACACCCGCCCCGGACAGTTCGCGGCGAAACTGGGGCTGGAGTTTGATCCGCTGTATGTGGAGGGCGACTCGAAAAACCCGCTGAAGTTTCAGGTTCCGGCACTGGTGCTGCAGGAGGGAACGACTGCGACCCGCCTGAACGACCGGCACACGCTGTTGCAAAGGCTCGATGAGACGCGGCGCGATTTTGACAGCAGTGCGGAGGCTCAGACTTGGAATGCCCAGCAGCAGCGGGCGATGTCGTTGCTGCTGTCGACCGGCACGACCACGGCGTTTGACGTAACGCGTGAGCCACAGGCGTTGCGTGAACGGTACGGCGAGACCGTGAACGGCATGAGCCTGCTGGCGGCCCGGCGGCTGGTCGAGGCGGGTGTGCCGTTTATCACTGTCTTCTGGCGCGGCGACCCGGACAGGCTGAACAAGAAGTGTGCCAGCGGCGGTGGCTGGGACACCCATGGCAACAATTTTGGCTGTCTCAAGGAAGATTTGCTCCCCGAGTTTGACCGGGCTTATTCGACACTGATTGACGACCTGGCGGCGCGCGGGTTGCTTGACGAGACGCTGCTGTTGGTCACCAGTGAAATGGGGCGCAAGCCCAAGATTGGCGACCCGCGCAGCGGTGGCGTCAACGGAGCCGGCCGCGACCACTGGACGCACTGCCTGACGGACCTGCTCGCCGGCGGCGGCATCCGCGGCGGGCAGACCTACGGGGCCAGCGACCGCTTCGCCGAGTACCCGGCCAGCAAACCAGTCACGCCCGCCGACATCACCAAAACCGTTTATCATGCGATGGGCATTCACGACCTCGAGGCCCGCGACAGCCAGAACCGCCCCTACAGCCTGCAGGCCGAAGGGGATCCGATCCATGAGCTGTTTTAACGTGTGGAGCCGCTTCCAACCCAAATTTGGCGGCAGGGCGCAAGCCCTCGTTGTTACACACAAGTCGAGCAAAAGTTTGTTTTCCGCATTGTCATCGACGTGACGGGAGGGCTTGGCTCCTGCCGAGCCGGGAGCAACCAACGACCGGGCTTTTTTGTTGCGAAAAATGCGTCATTTGCCTGGCCGCGATGACCGGGATCAGCGCGCACCGTTCCCCGCGGCTCAGCAGGAGCTGGAGCCCTCCCGCACCGTCGCCCCGTGGGTCGGCGCCATGAAATCCACGATGTCGGCAACTTGTGTGTGACAACGAGGGCGCAAGCCCTCCGGTACTGGCCGGGCGAAGTGTTAGAAATCAATAACCGGACGGCTCGCGCCGTGCCGCTAAAACTGGCATGATCATCGATCTTGAATGAATGCGGGATAGAGGCATCGGACATGAGTTCACCACGCATCCACCGCCACACACTGGGCCTCTCCCGGCGCGAACTGCTGCAGGTTGGCTATTCGGGACTATTCGGCCTGGGGCTGCCCACGCTGCTCGCCCAGCAGGCGTGTGCCAAGGCCACTTCTTCCGAGACCACGCGGCCCGGAGTGAAGCGGGCCCGCAGTGTGATTTTGATTTTCCTCACCGGCGCGCCCAGTCATCTCGACATGTTCGATTTGAAGCCGGAGGCGGCCGCCGAAGTCCGTGGCTCATTTCAGCCGATTGCCACGCGCACGCCGGGGATGGATGTCTGCGAACACCTGCCCCGGCTGGCCGCGCTGTCGGACAAGTACGCGGTCATCCGCTCGATGACGCACGGGTTGCCGAGCCACGAGCATGCGACGCACATGCTGCTGACCGGCATCAACAAGATGCCGGTGGGCTCGACGCACATGGCCTCGCGCTCCGACTGGCCGTGCTATGCCTCGACGCTGGACTACCTGCGGCCCAGACATGACGGCATTCCCAACGGCGTGATGCTGCCGACGTATCTCAATAATGGCTACGGGTTCTCGGGGCAAGATGCCGGCTTCCTGGGAGCAAGGTACGACCCGTGGCACATCAAGCAGGATCCCAACGACCCCAAGTTCCGTATCGAGAACCTGAGCCTACCGGTGGGGATGACCGTCGATGCCCTCGCCCAGCGGCGCGAGCTATTGGCCCGGTTCAATGCCCAGTCAGAGGGCATTGACCGTGCCCGCCCGGTGGCCGAGTTCAACAGCTACCAGGATCAGGCGATGACGATCTTGACGGCCAGCGCCATCGGCCGCGCCTTCGCCATCGACCAGGAACCCGCCGCAGTCCGCGACAGCTACGGCCGGCACCAGTTCGGCCAGTCTCTGCTGTTGGCGCGGCGGCTCATGGAGGCCGGAGTCCCGATCGTGCAGGCCAACATGGGTTCGATGAACAACTGGGACACCCACAACAGCAACTTCACGCAACTCAAAGACCGGCTGCTGCCGCCGCTCGACCAAGGGGTCTCCGCGCTGCTGGAGGATCTGGGAAGCTCGGGCCTGTTGGAAGAGACGCTGGTGGTGATGGTGGGTGAATTCGGCCGGACGCCCAAGATCGGCGGCAACGTCGGCACACCGAGCTACGTGCCCGACGGACGCGACCATTGGGCCGGCGTGTTCTTCGCTCTCCTCGCCGGAGCCGGCGTGCGCGGCGGGCAGGTCCTTGGCAGTTCCGACAACATCGCCGCCTTCCCCGCGTCCAGCCCGTTCTATCCCGCCGACCTCGGCGCAACCATCTTCGCGTCTTTGGGAATCGACCCGCACAGAATCATCAAGGATCGACTCGGCCGCCCCATGTCGGCCAACGAAGGCGAGCTGATCGCGCAGCTTTTCAGCGGTGCTGCCAGCGCATAGTCGCGAGTGCACCCAGGCCGCCCTCTTTGAGATCCCACATTCGCGACTCGACGCTCCAAAAGCGATCGAGACGAGCGGGGTGACGTCAGTCGTCGTTGGTACGCACCACTCGACGGAGGTGCTGGCGACATTCGAAATTGAGCGGTGGCAATTTGCGGGGCGACGTGGCGGGAGGGCGAAGCTCCTGCTGAGCCGTGGTAAACAGTAGCTCGCGGCTTGGCAGGAGCCGCGCCCTCCCGCCAAATCGTTCGTGCAATCGAAACGAACTGTTTGTCACAGTTGTGTCCATCAACCACGACATCACACCCTTGGTAGACGGGTTCGAATCGGGTAACACTCAATCGAGAATCCGTCTTCGAAAATCGAACATAGCAGCACCGCGCTCACTCGGGAGGCACCATGTCGCAGGGTTATTGTCGGGTGGTCGGGTTTTGCGTGGCCTTGGTTGTTGCTGTAGCATCCGCACATGCGGCTGAGCCACTGCCACGGTCGCACGATCCGCGGGTCAAAATTGAGCTGGTGGCAGAAAATCCGCAGCTCAACACGCCGACGGGTGTCGATGTCGACAGCCAGGGTCGCGTGTGGGTCGTCGAAAGCAACACGCACTTTCCGCCCGAGGGTTACAAGGGGCATCCCACGGATCGCATCCTTGTCATGAGCGACAGTGACGGGAACGGCTCGCTCGACAAGAGCATCATGTATGCCGACGGGCTGACGTTCACCATGAGCATTGCCGTCAAGCCGGCGTGGCTCGATGGGCCGACGTTCACGAAGCCCGCCGAACCCGTTAAGGCCGCACCGACCACCGTGTATCTGGCGACACGCAAGGAAATCCTGGTGAGCCACGACACGAACGGGGATTTCGTGGAGGATGACCGCCAACGGCTGGTGCTGCTCGACACCGAGGGCAACTACCCGCATGACGGTCTGGCTGGGTTTGCCTTCGACGCGTTGGGCTGGATGTACTTCGGCTGCGGTGAAAATCTGGGAGCCGACTACAAGGTGATCGGTTCCGATGGCACGACGCTCTCAGGCGGCGGCGAGGGCGGCAACGTCTACCGCTGCCGGCCGGATGGGACACAGTTGACGCACTGGGCCACGGGCTTCTGGAACCCGCACGCCAGTTGCTTCGATGCCTTTGGGAACATGTTCACCGTCGACAACGACGCCGACAGCCGCCCGCCGTGCCGGCTGTTGCACATCATCCAGGGCGGGGACTACGGCTTCCGTTACCGCACCGGCCGCAAGGGGCTGCACCCGTTCACCGCGTGGAACGGCGAGATCCCCGGCACGCTGCCGATGGTCGCGGGAACCGGCGAAGCCCCGAGCGGCATCCTGGCCTATGAGAGCGATGGCCCGGCGGCACTGCCTGCCGAGTATCAGGGCCAACTGTTTGCCGGAAGCTGGGGCGACCACCGCATCGACCGGTTCAAGTTGAAACCGAAGGGAGCGTCATTTGAATCGATCGCCGAGCCACTGATCACGGGCGGCGAGAACTTTCGTCCGGTCGGCTTGGCGACGGCTCCAGATGGGAGCATCTATTTCTCTGACTGGGTGCTGCGCGATTACAAGCTGCATGGCCGCGGGCGCGTCTGGCGGCTTTCGGGTGTGAAACCCGAGGCCGTTTCGAAGTCGAGCGATCCGGCAGCTCCAGAGCTTGAACGGCTGCATTCCCCCACGTTGAATACACGCCGGCTGGCGGCGCAGTCGATGGCGGCGACGAGCGAGGGCCGGAAAGCGTTGCTGGCTGTGTTCTCTGATGTCAAAGACACTGCTCGCGCGCGGGTTGAAGCGTTGTGGGCTCTCGCGCAGACACCGGTGGATGTGGAGCAGGTTGAGTGGCCGGTGGCTCTGATTCCGAAGGATCCCAAAACCTGCGATGAGCCAGTGGTGGCGTCTGCAGGTTTGGTGGAGACGTCGCAGTTTCTCAAGCATCCCTACGCAGAGAAATTTCACGCGTATACAGATGGTTTGTTCACTCTGAGTTCTCCAGCGGCAGTGAATTGGTTGCTGGTAGCAAAAAATAACTGGCAGCGGGAGGGCGTGAAAGGACCGGCATTGGACGATCCGGTGGAGTGGGATCCATTCATGAACTCTGCGGCAGTGCAGTATGCAATTCGAAACAACATGCTTGGCGCACCGTTGCGCTGGGTTAATGCGGTCGGGTTTTCTCGCACCGTCGACCATCTGAATCTTATTCAGGCGCTGGTCATCCGGCGCACAGCTCCGAAAAGCGAAGCGATTCCAAGGCAGCTCTTAAAGGTTCACTCTGAAGCTTTGCGGCGAATTGCCGTCCAATGGGTTGCCGAAGAGCGTCTCACCGCACTGCGGCCCGATGTCGACGCACTGCTGAATGATCCCCGCATGTCGTCCGAACTATTCCTTGCCACGCTGGCGGCGGTGCAGATGCTGGACGGCGTGAGCCCCGTCGATTTCGACAAGACCCCGCCGGGGAGGTATGTGCTTCCCATTGTGAAGGACGAGGCGCGGACTCCGGCAATCCGCGCCCTGGCGCTGCGGCTGGTTTCGCCACAGGATCCCGCGCTGGACGCCAGGCTGATGGCAGGGCTGCTGCAAAGCAAGGAGCCCGCCCTGCGACTGGAGGCGGTGCGAACGCTGCAGACATCGCCGCTGCCGGAAGCCCCCGGGTTGTTGCTGGCCGTTGCCAAAGACAACCAGGCTGCAATCACCTTGCGGGCAGAGGCGATTGTCGGCCTGGCGCCCGCGGCGCAGAAAAAAGAGGGTGCGGACGAGGTGATTGCCGCGCTCCGCGAACTGACCGGGGCGCGCGACATCGAGCTGCAGCGTGAAGCGCTGCGCTCCTTGCGTGGAAGCTGGCCCACCGACACCTCAAAAAAGCTGTCGACTCTTATCCCCGGTGACGCTGCAACCTCGCACGAGCTGATTGACCAATGGGCGTTTTCAATCCTCAACAGCACGGAACGCGCCGCGTCGGTTGCTGACCGCCAAACAGCACGTCCAGCAACGATGGAAGCCTGGCGAACGCTGCTCATGGAGGCTAACTCAGAACGCGATCCTGGAGCTGGCCGCCGCTTGTTCTATCACCCCAATGGTCCCGGGTGTGCCAAGTGCCACACGGTACACGGCCGTGGCGGCAAGGTCGGGCCGGACCTGTCCACCATCGGCGGTGCACTGTCGCGTGAGCGGCTGATCATGGCGATTCTCGAACCCAGCGCCGAAGTGGCTCCGCAGTTTGTGACGTGGGTGATGGAAACGCATGCCGGCGTGAGCCTCAGCGGGCTGATCGTCACCGAGAATGAGGGCAACCTGGTGTTGGGAACATCTGAGGGCAAGTCGATCGATTTGAAAACCATCGACATCGCCGTCCGTGTTCCACAGAAGACATCCGTCATGCCCGACAAACTCGTCGACCGCCTCACCGTTCAGGAATTCCGCGATCTGCTGGCCTACCTGCAATCGCTGCGATGAGGCTTGGAGTGCGTGGCATGTCGGCACCTGATTCAGCAAGCGCACCGCGCCGCCGCTTGTTCAATTTCTCGCGGCTGGAGTGGCTGACCATTCTGGCGATCATCGCCGCACTGGTCGCCCTGATGCCACCACCGGGAAGCCAATTGTTGGGTGCCGCGTCGCGGTCATTCGCCACCTCACATTGTGGGGCGAAGATTCGCTGAGAGATTATGGAGATCCCTTCCCGCGTCAAAACGTGTTTGAAAACATCCCCGCTGCGGACCAGGAAGTCACCGACGCAGCGGGGGCCTTGACGGTCAAACGCAAATTCAGCACCGGCGCTTCGAGCCACCATCCGCACACGCGGGCGCATCTCACAAACGCCTGGGTGGTGGCTCAGGCGAAAGCCTACGGCGGCGTGGCCATGCCGCTGGGCTATGCTTCCATGCCCCTTAAGGAACTGCGGTCCAGCCCCCATTTGCTGGTTCCGATCGGTCTGGTGCCTACGGGGCAACCGTGAATAGGCCAGCTGACTGTTGCCCCACGGCCTACTATCTATCCCCGGCACGAAAGACTCGCACGGCGAAATCGACCCGGGAGCCATTGACCTGAACTCGGCGTTTTCTCATTCGTTGAGGATTGTGTGACTCGTGGTTCGACCTTTCGTGTTCTTCGTGCCTTTCGCGGTTCAATGAACCATGTGAACGAAATCTCGACCATCATTCCGTGAAGGAATAACCACGAATTTTCATGGCGCGGGCTTGCCCGAAACCCAACACCGCGGAGTGTCGCATCGTCAGCCCCAACGGGGCAGAATTCGATAGCCCAGGGCGAAGTTGGCAACGCCAACGGAGCCCTGGGTGCAATGACGACGAACAACGCA
>JAKFUF010000071.1 GCA_021732845.1 Planctomycetaceae bacterium
GGTCAATCATCTCCCGCTGCTCCCCACCCCGCCTCACGGCGACGCAGTTGCGGTCGACTACAGGATCAAACTTAAACCTCCTGGCTGGGACTTTCACCCGCCGATTCAACAAACGTGCAAGCGCACGAGGGCTCCAGCTCCTGCTGAGCCACGGTGAAGGGTGGGCGCTGCTTGGGTGTGAACGATTCGCAAATGACTCGAAAGTCCTTCGAAAACGCCGGATCGTCTGTTGCCCGCGGCTCTGGACGACCAGAGCCCTCCCGCCACGCCGATCGGCGAATGGAAACAACCGGTTTGTCCCAGCGCATCACCGGACGGCTTGCGCCGTGCCGCTACAAGTGGGCGTAAAGGCGTCTTTTGCTCCGCAAAAGAACGCGAACGTCTGGCGACAATGCCGACATCGCGAATCCAGAGCCTCCGTGTCTGTCCGCGCCGGACCATGCTCGCGTCCTTTCGCCGAGCGAGAGGCAACACAAAGTAGTCGAGTCACTCCGTGACTCGCATCGTGGCTTCCTCGACGGCTTGCGATTCAGAGACAGCGGCAGGGCACAAGCCCTCTGGTGAGTCTCAAAGTCGCCCAGTCACTCCGGCTGGGTTCGAGTCACGGAGTGACTCGGCAACTTTGCAGTGCCCGAGAGAGGACGACGTTCAGCTTGCGAGTTGCCCGCTGCTCTGGAAGACCAGAGCCCTCCCGCCACGCCGATCGACAAATGGAAGCAACCGGCTTGTCCCAGCGGCTCACCGGACGGCTTGCGCCGTGCCGCTACAAGTGGTCGTACTATAGTCGTTGTCTCCGCAAAATAACGCAAACGTCTGGCGACAATGCCGACATCGCGAATCTTGAGTCACCGTGTTTGTCCGCGACGGACCATGCCCGCGTCCTTTCGCCGAGCGAGAGGCGACACAAAGTAGCCGAGTCACTCCGTGACTCGCATCGTGGCTTCCTCGACGGCTTGCAATTCACAGACAGGCTGGGCACAAGCCCTCCGATGAGTCTCAAAGTCGCCCAGTCACTCCGGCTGGGTTCGAGTCACGGAGTGACTCGGCAACGTTGCGGTGCTCGAGAGAGGACGACGTTCAGCTTGCGAGTTGCCCGCTGCTCTGGAAGACCAGAGCCCTCCCGCCACGCCGATCGACAAATGGAGACAACCGGTTTGTCCCAGCGGCTCACCGGACGGCTTGCGCCGTGCCGCTACAAATGAATGGCACAAAGTCGTCTTTTGCTCCGCAACAGAACGCGAAAGTCTGGCGACAATGCCGACAGCTTGAATCCAGAGTCTCCGTGTTGGTCCTCGCCGGACCACGCTCGCGTCCTTTCGCCGAGCGAAAGGCAACACAAAGTAGTCGAGTCACTCCGTGACTCGCATCGTGGCTTCCTCGGCGGCTTGCAATTCAGAGAGAGCGGCAGGGCGCAAGCAAACTGGGGAGTCTCAAAGTCGCCCAGTCACTCCGGATGGGTTCGAGTCACGGAGTGACTCGCCTACTTGACCCGGCGTCGCGAAACGACATAGAAATTCTGTCGTTTTTGTGTTTGACATTGACAGAACACTCGGATAATCTATTTGATACACGGGTACATTGTGTTTTTTTGGGTGAATTATGGAAGTTTTTATTCAGGATCCGGTGGCTCCCCAAAGCCCTCCAGGCGTGGCTCCATCCGGCGAGGGGCGGGCGCGGAAGGAGCGGGCGGATTGCAAGGTGACGGACGAGGGGCTGTACCACGCCATCGTGGCTCATCTCGGCGTGTTGTCTTACGTCGCGATCGCGGTGGGGATCAACCGTTCGGCGCTGTACAAGCGGATCGAGCGTGCGCCGGCACTGCAGGCGGCCCGCGATGGGGCGCGGCGGATGCTGTTGTCGCGGGCGACCTACCATTTGCGCAAGGCACTGCACGCGGGGATCGACTGGGCGGTCCACTACGTCATGTGCCGTGAATACCAGCTCTGGACGCCATTCAATGAGCCACAGCCGCCGACGGAAGCGCAGGTGAACAGGGCTCCGCGCGAGCCGAAACTGGAAGAGGCGGAGGAGGTTGAGGAACAACCGGAGCGGGCAGGCAAGTCGCTGCGGCGGCTGATCCGCGCTGTGGAGCGCGGGGAGCCGTGGGCGGTCAAGTACTGTTTGAATCACCTGGACCCGCGCGGCCGGTATGCGAAGAAGTACCGTGGCCGGAAGGCGGAAGCCACGGTTGGACAGGTTCGGCCCGAGGCACCGCCGGTGGTTATTGATGAAGTCGCCGCCGAACTGGCGAAGGCGGTCTTTGATGCGGAACGCGGCCGCGGGACAGACCAACGCCAAAAGCAAGCTGCGCCGCCTGTCTTGGCGTCGGACAACCGACCGGCGGACGAGCCCACAACAGTCGTCGAGACCGCGCAAGAAAACACTTCGCCCGCGCAGGCGTTGATGTCAGAGGCGGCTTGCCAGGAAGAGGCGATGATCTCTTCGGCACACGAATTACAGTCCGAGATTTTCGCGCCCACCCTCGAGGTGGGATCAGCGCCCACTGTTTCAATGAACGTTCAGAATCTGAGCCACGAGTTCGCGCCCACCTTGGATGTCGGGTTCGACGACAACTTCACTTCTCGACTGCCGACCGCCGCACCGCTGCTCACGGCGACCGCGCCTGAACCGTTCGCGCCCACCCT
Organism: Planctomycetaceae bacterium; assembly: GCA_021732845.1. Classification (GTDB taxonomy): domain Bacteria; phylum Planctomycetota; class Planctomycetia; order Planctomycetales; family Planctomycetaceae; genus JAKFUF01. Next base: position 2,646 of record JAKFUF010000071.1, read on the forward strand.
TGAACCAGCGCCCACTTTGCACGCCGCACCACTTCCAGACAGCGCGCCCACCAAACCCGCGAAGTGTTCGCCGTCCCGAAAGCACAAACAACCAAAATCTCAATCCCGCGACCGCACCCGAAAACGGCGCGTGAGGCCACTTTCAACGAAAAAGCGCAGCCACGTGCGCCGGTCACATTCGAACCCGTAGGATGGCCTTCCGAGGCCGTCTCGATGAACGGTTGATGCTCCTTTCGCCCATCGGTTTGGCGAATCCCAAGTCAATCCATGCATCCAATGTTTTTCGGCCCTCCGGTGAGCCACCACGGGTCGGTCCTCGTTCACCGGACGGCTTGCGCCGTGCCGTTCAAATGGAACCCTTCGGAAGAGCCAGATCGTCGGTTGTTCGCGGCTCTGGAGGACCAGAGCCCTCCCGCCGCGCCGGTCGACAAATGCAAACAACCGGATTGTCCCAGCGTAACGCCGGACGGCTCGCGCCGTGCCGCTCAAATGGAACCCTTCGAAAAGGCCGGATCGCGGGTTGTTCGCGGCTCTGGAGGACCAGAGCCCTCCCGCCACGCTGGTCGACAAATGCAAACAACCGGGTTGTCCCAGCGTAACACCGGACGGCTTGCGCCGTGCCGCTCAAATGGAACCCTTCGAAAACGCCGGATCGACTGTTGTTCGCGGCTCTGGAGGACCAGAGCCCTCCCGCCACGCCGTTCGACAAATGCAAACAACCGGATTGTCCCAGCGTAACACCGGACGGCTTGCGCCGTGCCGCTCAAATGGAACCCTTCGAAAACGCCGGATCGACTGTTGCTCGCGGCTCTGGAGGACCAGAGCCCTCCCGCCACGCCGTTCGACAAATGCAAACAACCAGATTGTCCCAGCGTAACACCGGACGGCTTGCGCCGTGCCGCTCAAATGGAACCCTTCGAAAACGCCGCATCGCGGGTTGCTCGCGGCTCTGGAGGACCAGAGTCCTCCCGCCACGCTGGTCGACAAATGCAAACAACCGGATTGTCCCAGCGTAACACCGGACGGCTTGCGCCGTGCCGTTCAAATGGAACCCTTCGGAAGAGCCAGATCGTCGGTTGTTCGCGGCTCTGGAGGACCAGAGCCCGCCCGCCGCGCCGGTCGACAAATGCAAACAACTGGATTGTCCCAGCGTAACGCCGGACGGCTTGCGCCGTGCCGCTCAAGATGTGAGGCGAAATTGCGCGTCATGGGATCAGCCCCGATCGCTACAACTTGCGCACACTCGGGCGCACGTCCTGCAGGTGAATCCAAATCCAGAAGAGGCCTCCCAGCATGGAAATGGCGCCCGCCAGGGCGAGGCTGCCTTGCCAGCCGAGGTACAGACTGAGAAGCGGAGTGAAGGTGGGGGCGAGCAGGCCGCCGGCGTTGCCGCCCGCGTTAAGAATGGAACCGGAGAGTGCCGCGCGGTCTTTGCCGATTTCCAGGGCCGTTGTCCAGAACGAGGCTTCGCACAAGCCCAGCATCGCCATGGAAAGTCCGAAGCCGACAATTGATCCCAGGGGCCACGGGCTGAAAACCGCCAGCATCAACAGAAGACCACTGATGGTCATTCCGCATAAGGGTGTGATGGCCCGGCCGCGACGGCTGCCGAAAATGGCCTGCATCCGGTCAGCCGAAAGCCCCCCGAACAACATGCCGGCCGCCATCGACAGGGTGATGCCCGTTGTCCACAGGCGCGAATCCGGCACACTGTAATGCAGCGTGTTCGTGATGTAGTACTGAGCCCAATTAAAAAAGAGATACTGAGAATAACTGTAGGCCGCGTAACTCAAGTTGAGCAGGATCATGTTTTTCTCGATCAGCATCGACCAGAATCCGGTCGTGGCTGAGCCGGCCGGCCGCGCGGGAACGCCGATCGCCGGGTCGCCTGCCTCAATGCAGCGGCGCTCGCTGGAATTGACCGCCGAGTGCTGCGCGGGACGATCCGCTCCGTAGAATGCCCAAATGAGAGTCAGCAATCCGGTGACGATTCCAGCCACGGCGAGGGCGGACCGCCAGCCACTGGCGTCGCCGAAGAAATGCCTGTCGGAAAGAAACCCGAAAATGGGAGGCGTGAGTGCCGCCCCGACCACGGCGGCTCCGGTGACGAGCCCGTTGCCCAGTCCGCGCGAGCCATACGGCAGCCAATACGAGACGGCGCGGGCGGCACCGGGGTGCATGGGTGCGCCAAACACTCCGAGCAGTCCGCGGATCGCGCAGAGAGCCACGACCATCATGGGCAGCCCGAGCAGGCTGCCTGCCATTGTGTGGCTGCCGGGCGGAAGCCAGTACCCCACCAGTCCGGTCACGGGGACGAAGACCGCGAAGCCAAAGCCGAGGAACATCAGAGCCCCCTTGGGGCCGATGCGCTCAATCAGCCACCCGCCGGGAACCATCATCACGGTGTAGATGAGCAGATAGGACGTGTAGACGATCCCCATCTGCGTTTCTGAAACATTGTAGTCGTTGATCTCGCGCTCAGGGTTCGTGATGATATGCTCGGTGCCCGCAACGTTGATGCTGTTGCGGTTGAAGTGAAACATGGCCGTCATTGTCATCAGCAGCAGCAGGATCACCCAGCGGACATTCGTCGGCGGCTCGGCCGCTGCGAGGCGTGCCGCTGAAGAAGAGTCTGCGCCGGATGAAGCCATGTTTGATCCTGAAGAGCCTTGAGGGAGAACTTGGCGATGTCCCGAGGAGTCGCCGACATCGGGAGGATGGCGGCGCGGCAGTGCGGTTTGGCGAGGGCAATGCGGGGAAACTTGAGAGCGCTGAATGGAGAATAGCCACGGCCCGCACCGCCGTCCACCGGTGTGAAACGGATCGGGGCATGCGAAAGTGCGGCGTCCTCGCCGGGTGTCTTCCGAACACGGATGGATTGGCCTTTGAGTGCCGAGGCCTGGGCAATTGTCCCAAAAGGCATCCCTGTTTCATCAACAGATCCTCGGAAGCTGTTCGCCGGACAGCATCGTGACCACCCGTTCGCCGCCAATGACCGACTTGAGAACCACCATCCCAGGATGCTCGGCGACGACGGTGCCAATCTCGGCGGCATTGCGGCCGAGTGGGTGTGCCCGCATGGCCGCGAGCACCTGTTGGGCAACGGCTTCTGGAACGACAGCCAGCAGCTTGCCTTCGTTGGCGACAGACAGCGGGTCGAACCCCAGCATCTCGCAGGCGGCCCGCACCTCGCGGCGGATCGGCAGCCGAGCCTCCTGCAGCTTGATGCCGACGGCTGAAGCCACGGCCAGTTCGTTCAATGTACTGGAGACCCCACCCCGCGTTGGGTCGCGCATGCAGCGAATCTCGGTGGAGGCCTGAAACATCGCCTCGGCCAGCCCGTTGAGTGCCGCGGTGTCACTTTCCAAGACCGTTTCGAACTCCAACCCTTCGCGAACCGACATGATGGCAATGCCATGATCGCCGATGGTTCCAGAGAGCAGGATGCGGTCCCCCGGCCGGGCCTGATGAATCGACAGTTGCCGGCCTGGCGGAACCCAGCCGATGCCGGACGTGGTGATGAACATCCCATCGCCCTGTCCGCGCTCCACCACCTTGGTGTCGCCCGTCACCATCTGGACTCCGGCTTCAGCACAGGCGTGGCTCATCGACTCCACCACGCGCCGCAGATCAGCCATCGGCAAACCTTCCTCCAGGATGAAGGCCGCCGAGAGGAATTTGGGAATCGCACCACCCATCGCCAGATCGTTGACCGTCCCGTGAACCGCCAGTTTGCCGATGTCACCACCGGGAAAGAACAGCGGACGGACGACGAAGGCATCGGTGGTGAAGGCGAGCCGCGGAGCCGGTTGGCCGACGTTCGCAGGAACACATCCCGACAGATCCAGCGTCGCCTGATCCTCCAGTGCCGAGAGGATCGGGTTACCCCAGGCGGGCAGGAACACGTTTTGGATAAGGTCCGCCGTGAGCCTCCCGCCGCTGCCGTGCCCCAGCAGAATCTGCTCGTGCCGGGACTGTGGCTGCGGGCAGGTCATGCGGCTGAAGTCCACAGCCTCCGTCATGACAGCCCCGCGCAGTCGATAAGGATCGGTTCTGACTGCCGAAACCGACCGTAATTGTGGTAGGCGGCGCAGGCCCCTTCCGAAGAGACCATCGTGGCTCCCAGCGGATGCTCGGGGGTGCAGCTTGTGCCGAAGGCCGGGCAGTCATGTGGCTTCAGCAACCCCTGCAAGATTGAGCCACTGACGCAGGCTTCCGATTCGCGAACGTCGATGTGGTCCACCGAAAACCGTAGTTCGGCGTCGAACTCTGCGTAAGCCGGGCTGAGCCGAAAGCCGCTCGCGGGAATGTTGCCAATGCCCCGCCATTTGCGGTCGCCCACCGCGAAGACTTCGCGAAGAAGTTGTTGTGCCTTCAAACTGCCCTCGCGGCGGACCGCACGGGCGTATTGGTTCTCCACCCCCACCCGCCCGGCTTCGAGCATGCAAAGGCAGTCGTAAATCCCTTCCAGCAAATCCAGTGGCTCAAACCCCGTGACGACAATCGGAATTTGAAACCGTTCCGCCAGTGGAAGGTACTCTTCATACCCCATCACGGAGCAGACATGTCCGGCCCCCAGAAACCCCTGCACCCGGTTATCCGGCGAAGAGAGGATGGCCGTCATGGCCGGTGGGACCAACACATGCGAAACCAGCACGGCGAAGTTTTTCAAACCCCGCTTCCGGGCCTGCCAGACGACCATCGCGTTCGCGGGGGCCGTGGTCTCGAAACCGACCGCAAAGAACACCACGCACCGCCCCGGATTGGTTTCGGCGATTTTCAGACAATCCAGCGGCGAATAAATGACACGGACATCACCGCCACGGGCCTTGACGGTCAGCAGATCGGACTGGCTGCCGGGGACCCGCAGCATGTCTCCGTAAGAGCAGAAGATCACGTCCGGCCGGCTGGCGATGGCGATCGCCTTGTCGATCAGTTCGAGCGGCGTGACGCACACCGGACAGCCCGGCCCATGCACCAGTTCCACCTGCGGCGGCAGCAGCTCATCAATGCCATACTTGACGATCGTATGCGTCTGCCCGCCGCAGACCTCCATGATCGTCCACGGCCGCGTCACAACCTGACGGATTGCCTGCTGAAGTTTTTGGGCCGCGGCCGGATCACGGTATTCGTCCTGGAACTTCATGGGGCCTCCTGCGGCGCTGTTGGCGTTGGAGCGTCCGTTTCGCAGGGTGCCGCGCCGTTCACCGTTTGCACCGACTCGTCTTCGTCTGTTCCGGCGGCTTCGAGTTCCTGCAGTTCGTTCATCTGCTCCAGGAAGGCGAACACCTGCTTCGCTTCGGCCTCGTCAATGACCTGCAGGGCGAACCCCACATGCACGATCACGAAATCGCCGACGCGAGCTTCGGGCGTGTGTTCCAGACAAACGCGTTTGAACACGCCGCCGAAGTCGACCTTGCCCATGAGCATGTCATGCTCGGAATAGGTCTCGATCACTTCGCCCGGAATGCCCAGACACATCCATTCGCTCCTCAGGGGACAATGAAGAGTGAATGATGGCGAATTGATGCACGCTCAGCCAGCCCGTAGTGTCGGCTTCAGCCGACGCCCAGACACGGCAGCCAACCCATAGTGTCGGCTGAAGCCGACGCTACGGGGATTACCACAACGCCGTCACTGGATGTCCGTCTTCCACGACGGACGTCGGCCGGTTCTCGGGATTGGTGACCCGCAGCTCCGGGTCGATGCCCAGGGCGTGGTAGATCGTGGCGGCGAGGTCTTCCGGGGACACGGATTTTTCCACACCGTAGGCGGCGTCTTTATCGGACCGGCCGTAAGTGGTGCCACCAACGACTCCACCGCCCGCGACCATCGTCGAGAACAGCGTGCTCCAGTGGTCGCGGCCCCAGTTGGAATTGGCCCGCGGCGTGCGGCCCATTTCGCCCGTCGCCACGACCAGCGTCTCCTTCAACAGGCCGCGCTGGTCGAGGTCTTCCAAGAGCGCCGAGCAGGCCTGGTCGAATGAGGGCAGCAGGTGTTGTTTGACATCGTCGCTGTTGCGGTGCGAATCCCAGCTATAGCCGTCAATCGCATCGTAATGGACGGTGACGAACCGCGTGCCGGCTTCCACCAGCCGCCGCGCCATCAGCGCCGCCTGACCCAGCAGGTGGCGGCCGTAACGGTCGCGCAGGGCGGCAGGCTCGCGGGTGATGTTCAGCGCTTCGCGGGTTTTCGTCGAGGCGATGAGTCCCAGGGCCCGCTCTTGGAAGGCGCTGTAACTCGTCGTCGCCTTGGTCCGCTCCAACTGCTGGCGGGCCACGTCGAACTGTTCCATCAGCGACCGCCGGCGGTTGAGCCGGTCCAGCGTCAAATCCTGGCCCTGCGCCATTCCGGCAATCTGAAACGTCAGCTCGTCGTCGGTGCAGACGCGCCAATACGGGTTGTCGGTGAGCGACTTCTTGTCGATCTGAGTGGTCAGCGGGTTATACCGCCGCCCCATCCAGCCGGCATGTTCGCCCGGCCGGGGATACTGGCCAGCCTGTTCGATGCGGCCCAGGGAATTGGGGATCACCATGTAGGCGGGAAATTCGCGCTCCAGCCCATACTGTTCCTGAGACAGGTACTCGACAATGGAGCCGATGGAGGGCCAGTCTTTGGGGGTGGGGGTGAAGCCCCCGCCGATAGGAATGTGCCAGCGGTGGCCGGTTTGCATGTAATGCGCGCCGCCACTGTGGTCATTGAAGTTGTGCGTCATCGTCCGGATGACGCTGAATTTGTCGGAATTTTGTGCGAGTCCTGGCAGATGTTCACAGATCCGCAGGTCGGGCGTGTGGCTTGCGATCGGCTTGAACGGACCGCGAATCTGCTCCGTCGCGTCCGGCTTCATGTCGAAGGTTTCGAGCTGGCTCGGGCCGCCAAACAGGTTGATGAAGATCACATGCCTGGCATTGGGGGCACCAGTCTGCCCGTGGCTCTCGGCCGCCAGCAGTCGCGGCAGTGACAGGCCAAACATTCCCGCACCCACGCCCAGCATCTTCCGGCGGCTGACGCCATCGCAGGCTCTCGCGGCATTTCCCAGGATTGTCAGCATGATTCAAATCTCCTGCACGGAGGTGGACACTGCATTGCGGTTCTTGGGAGTCACCAGACTCACCAATGAACCGAGGAGCACGCCAACCAGCAGCGAACTGGGCATGATCCACACCCGGCTGGCATGCGGGTTGACGGTGTATCCCAGATTGAGTGCTGTGGAGATTTCCGCGGCGTAGGCCACGAAGACGGCCGTCGCGAGGCTCCCGACCAGGCCGAACCAGGCACCAATGGGCGTGGCCCAGCGGACGAACAACGCCAGAAAGAACAGTCCGAACAGTGGGGCCGTGAAGAGGTTGATGAGTTTGAAGCAGAGGTCGGTAATGTTGCCCTTCACAACCATCACGACCAGGCTGAGCAGCACCGTGATCGTCGAAATGCCCCAGGTCAGCAGCTTCAGCCGCATCACGGCCGCCGACCCTGCCGGCACCGGACCGTTCGAGAGAAAATCCCGCTCGATGACGCCGCAGGTGGAATTGAGCCCCGAGGAGAGACTGGACATCGCCGCGGCCAGGACCGCCGCCAGCACCAGACCGCCAAGTCCGGGCGGCATTTCCGTCATGAAAAACGTCGTGAACAGTTTGTCGCTGGCGTTGGCGTAGGTCTCGCTTCCGGAAAACGGCGGATGGTTGCGATAGAAACCCAGCAGCGCCACACCAGTAATTGCGAGCAGGGTCGAAACCGAAACATCCGTGATTTGGGAAATGAGCAGCGTTTTGCGGGCCGCCGCTGCGTCGCGCGTCGAAAGAAACCGTTGGATCGACATCTGGTCGGAGCCGTTGGTGCAAACGTACCAGAGCGTGGTGGAGATCATCAGCATGGCGAAAGGGGCATGGGCGTTGTAGTCAAAGCCCCAGCTTGGTTCCGCCCAATGCTCGGGCCAGGTGTGTGGCCACCACGCCGACACACCGCCCATGCGCACGGTGATCACCAGAATGGTGACGACCGCCCCTGCCAGCATGGTCAAGGACTGGATCGCGTCGGTCGTGACCACCGCTTTGAAGCCACCCTCGGACGAGTAAACCGCGGTGACGATGCCCAGCGCGATCGACAACAGCGGGGTCCACTGGGGATCGAGTTTGAACAACGGCACCAGGACTTTGTCGCTGGTGGTATAGAGAATGGTGGCCATCCACCCGAACCGCAGCAGCAGAAACATGGCGGCACCCGCCTGACGGATGCTCCTGCCCAGCCGGTTTTCCAAAATCTCATAGGCACTGGTGACCGACTGCCGCATGATCAGCGGTATCAACCCGAACCCCACAATCCAGAAGATCAAAGGGTGGGCAAGTGCCTGCAGCGACATCATCGGGCCAAAGGCGATCATCTCGCCGGGATTGGCCAGGTAGGAGAGGGTGCTGACCAATGTCGCGAAGAGGGACAGTCCCAGCATGATCGGCGACATCCGCCGCCCGCCGAGCAGGTAGTCGTCCGCCGACCGGTTCCGCCAGGAGTACCAGGCCCCGACACCGATCATCAGCAGGCCGTAAGCCGCCAGGACAACCCAGTCCAACCCAGACATGCAGCACTCCCGTGAGTTCAAAGCTGCCGGTGCGTGTTGTCACGCGATGAATAAATACTACTTATTCGGGAAATCGTCGTCAACCAAACTTTAACACACATGGAGGGATAAATATGATGTTTGCATGCCAGTGATCCTTCGCGCTCCGTCGCAGGCGAATGAACTCGCCGAAAAACTCCGCCAGCGGATCCAATCCGAGCATCTGGCGGACGGCACATTTTTCATGACGGAGGCCCAGTTGGCCTCCGAATATGATGTCTCGCATACTGTTGCCCGTGAAGCGGTGGGCCGCCTCAAGGCGCTGGGGATTCTCGAAGGACGAAAGCGGAAGGGGCTGTACATCCGGCATCCAGACCCGCTGGCACTGCTGTCGGACAGCCTGCCGTCACTCGTGGCTTCCCCGGATGACTGGCGCGAACTGGCGCAACTGCGCTACGCTTTGGAGGTCGGGGCGATCGAATTGGCGATCCGCGAGGCGACGGAGGCGCAGCTTGAAGGCCTGACAGACGTGATGCAGGAAATGGAACTGGCGCTGCGTGAAGACACTCAGGCACCGCGGGCCATTGCCCTTGACCTGGAGTTTCACGCGAGGCTGCTGCGGATGACCGGTTCACGGCTCATCGCGGGAATGCAGCAAGTCCTGGTGCAGTTTTTTCAGATCGCCCCGCACAGCGAAAAATCCGCCGCCAGCGCCGAACGCATCATCTGGGAACATCGCGAACTGCTGGCCGCGATTCGTGCCCGCGACGTGGAACGCGCCCGGGCGATGATTCGAGTGCAGTATCAGTCGACGCTGCAAATTCCCGATTCAGACCGCGCGGGCTGACGGCTCCACCATGCAGTTCGGCGCGGGAGCAGGTCGATTTTCGATGACTGTCCGGGTGGCTGACTCCAGCCGGTAGCGGATGCCACGCCACACGATGATCTGCCCCACGCCCGCACTGGCGATGAGCAGACAGTTGCCTGTCGCGATCAGTGGCCAACCCCAAGTCATCAGCCGTTCTGTCCGGCGGATGACTGAGGTTTGTGTATTCAGAAAGGGACGGACAGCGGCGGAGGAAATAGACATCCGCAGGGCCGTGAGTCCGTAAATCGCCGTCGTCAGCAGCGCGGGAATTCTCCAGTCCGCGCCCGAGACCAACCAAGTTGCGGTCAGGGCCACCGCGGACCACAACGCCAGATTGGTGAACACGCCCGTCCAGAACGCGGCATGCCAGCACCGTGGCAGACAGACGCGCACAATCAAGAACTGCCGCCGTACGAACTCCGCCATCCCTCGCCATGTGGTGTCGGCTGGCGAAGTCACCAAACAGTGTGGTTCATACCCCACGCGCAGCCCCGAGTTCCAGACGCGGCTCGAGATTGGCAAATCCTCGGTGATTGCCCCCTGCCACGCCTGGGGAAAACCCAGCTCGCGAAACGTCGACTTGCGAATCGCCCACGAGCCACCCCAGACGAGGTTGTGCTTGTGCGGACCCATGATGTTCGTGACCAGCGCGTTGATCGCCGACAGCATCAGATTCGGCAAGGTCGGTGCGACCGGCGCATACCACCTGTATCCGGTGCTCACCCCGACATTTCGCGCCTGAAGCCGCGCGACCAGCCGCCTGAGCCACTGAGGGTTTGGATGGGCATCCGAATCGACAAAGGCCAGCACCTCGGTGTCGTGTGGCACCACACTGGTGGCCCGCATCAGGTTGTGAACCTTTTGCCCGCAGCCCTGCGCCAATCCAGCCACGATCACGCGCGACGGCTGCCGCACGAACTCCCGGCACACCCGTTCGATCACCGTCAGTGCCGGATCCGTCGCCGATTCCACGATGAAACACAGTTCGTACGGCCCATACTCCTGCCGGAACAGCGCCCGCAGATGCTCATCCAACTCCAGGTCGACCCCCTTGCAGGGAACGAACAACGTCACCCGCGGAGGGTCACTCGACGCCAAAAAGGCGTCCTTGTCGGCAGCCTTCAGCCGCCCACGGTGAAACCGCCGGTGCTCATAGGCATGGACCAGCATCAGCAGAGCCTGAGCGACTCCGAGACTGGCCAAGCCCAGGCAAATCAGACTGAGGATGTCCATGGAGGGGATTTTCGATTCTCGAAGGAGGATTTTCGATTGGTGCGTGCCGAATCACCCAGTGAGGGATTCCGAACGGCGTCCCTGACTTTGGCTCTGCTGGTCCAGGACATTGAATCTTGATCCACAATCTCGAACCTGAAATACCACTTACGCCGCTCGGCGCATGCGCCTGCGTTGCGTGGCCCGGGAGGCCTTGCCGCCATCGCGGAAGCGAGCCACGGCGTCCAGAATCCATGGGGCGAGCGTGCGGGTGTAGTACAGGGCATAGGCCAGCGGGGTGACGAGCGCCAGTTGCTGGTTGCGCCGGATGGCGCTTATGGCGCGGTTGGCGACAGTTTCCGGAGTGGTACAGAGCCACGCGGGAACGGAGGGTGGGGCGCGACCGGGAAAATCCGTCTCCGCCGCCTTGAACAAGTTGGTGTCCACGAAGCCGGGGCACAACGCACTGACCCCTACTCCGTACGGGCGACACTCGGCCCGCAGCGCCTCGCTGAACCCCACCAGCCCGAATTTCGTGGTGCAGTAGCCCGTGAGGCCTCCGCTGCCGACGGTGCCGAACATGCTGGCCACATTGAGGATGTGGGAATCTGGCCGCGTCAGCATGCGGGGCAGCAGCTCCCGCACAAATTGAATCGGGGCCAGCAGGTTGATCGCCAGCAGCCACTCCCATTGCGGGTCGGTCATCTGAATCGTGGGGCCGTAATAGGCGACGCCGGCATTGTTGACCAGCAGGTCGACATGGTCCCAGTGGTTCAAGACTTCGTTGATGCTGGCGGTGATCTGCCGGGACTGAGCCACATCGCACCGGCTGCCCGTGGCTTCGGCTCCGAGTTGTCGGGCCTCGTCCACCACGGCCTGCAACCGCGTGGAATCAATGTCCAGCAGATGCAGGCGGGCTCCCTCGCGCGCCAACCGCAGGGCAATGGCCCGGCCAATCCCCGATGCCGCCCCGGTCACCAGGGCGTTTTTCCCGGCAATGACCTTCATAAGGGTGCGCATCCTGCGACGGTGGGTGATTCAATTGGCGTGCTGGATCCATCCAGCCCCACAAGATTCCGGGACTGCCGGAAGCTTGCGATCTAAAACAGCGGGAACATATCCCCCTTCCTGAAAACGGTCAACGGCGCGCGTCCAATCGACGGGCCAGCACGCGCCGCCTACTCCGTCATTTCCAAAAACGGATCGAGGCCCATTTTCCGGTACATCTCGTTGCGTTCCTTCTCGGCCTTCAACAGATCCTTGCGCTGACGGGCGTGAAGCTTTTCCAACTGCTTTTGCGTGCGGGCGAAGAAGCGGACCCAGGTGGCAGGCAGTTCGCCGTTGGAATTGGTCGTGGCTTTCTCGCGGATCCGTCCCAGCCGCCGCTGATCGAGACAGCGGAGCAGTTCGTCTTCGAGCGAGAGGAAGAATTGAAAGGTTCCCGGGTCGCCCTGGCGGGCGGCACGACCGATAAGCTGGCGGTCGATCCTCGCCGAGCTGTGCATTTCCGTGGCGATGACATGCAGGCCGCCCAGTTGGCGGACATGGTCTTCAAGTTCAATGTCAGTCCCTCGGCCGGCCATGTTGGTGGCGATGGTCACCCGGCCCGGTTCGCCCGCCTGCCGGACGATGTCGGCCTCTTCCTTGTGGAAGCGGGCGTTGAGGATCTGATGTGCCACCTGGCGCTCGGTCAACAGTCTGCCGAGCGTTTCGGAACGATCCACGGAGGGCGTCCCCACCAGCACCGCGCGGCCGGCCTGCTGCAGTTTGAGGATTTCGTCAGCCACCACTTCCATCTTTCGCTGCAAGGTCTTGAACACGCGCGGCGGCAGGCCGCGGCGGATGCAGGGGCGATGCGTGGGGATGACGGTGGTCTTCAAGTGGAACGTGCGGCGCAGCTCCCGCTGCACCTGCACGGCGGTGCCAGACATCCCGGCCAGGTGCGCGTAGTGCTTGAAAAAACTCTGCACCGTGATCCGCGCCGCCTGACCCGTGGCTGCCGTGATCGGCACCCGTTCCTTGGCCTCCATCGCCTGGTGCAGGCCGTCCTGCCACTTGCGGCCGTCCATCATGCGCCCGGTCGACTCGTCGACGATCACAATCTTGTTGTCGACGATGACGTAGTCGCGGTCGCGATGAAAACCAAACCGGGCGACCAATGCCCGCTCGACCTGCTCGAACATTTTCGGCATGTCGATGCTGTCGAGCAGCGTCGGCTTCTGCATCAGCGTGATCCGCCGGCAGCCCGGATCGGTCAAATAGGCAGTGCGCTTCTCAGGTTCGTAAATGAAGTCTGCGTCGGGCTTCAGCGTGAGCACCACACGGTCGCTCCAGCGGTACAGCGTCACGGTGGCTGGATCATTCGGCTGGTTCAGCGCGATGATCAACGGCGTGCGGGCCTCGTCGACGAGGATGCTGTCGGCTTCGTCGATCAGGGCGAAGAAGTGCCCGCGCTGCACCGCGCCAGTGTCTCGGCCCGCACCGCCAAACAGCGTCGCGCCATAATCGGCCCCCTCGGCGTCCGCGCCGCGCTTCAGGCGGTCGCGGAGAAAATCGAAGCCGAATTCCTTGGCGGTGCCGTAGGTGATGTCCTTGGCATACGCCGCGCGGCGGTCGCCGTCCTGCATGTTGTCTTGAATGCAGCCAGTGGTCAGTCCCAGCTTGGCATACACCTTGCCCATCTGTTCGGCGTCGCGGCGGGCGAGGTAGTCATTCACGGTGATGACGTGCGTTCCCAGCCCCGGCAGGCTGTAGAGAAACGCCGCCAAGGTGGCGGTCAGCGTTTTGCCTTCGCCGGTCTGCATCTCGGCCATGCCGCCTTCGAACAGCGCCATGCCGCCCATCAACTGGACCGGATAATGCATGAACCCCAAGGCCCGCTTGGCGGCTTCGCGTGCCAGGGCAAAGGCTTCGGGCAGCAGCGAATCGAGCGTGACCCCCGACTTGGCTCGCCAACGGATGTCGCGTCCCTGTTTGATCAGATCCTCGTCGGAGAGATCTCCCAGCTTCTGGCCGAGGTAGTCAATCTGTGCGACACGCCCGCGCCACCGCGACAGCCGGGCCTTCGATGGCCGCCCGCCAGTTTTCAGCAGGTGAAAGATCCGTCCCAGCACGCCACGCCCCAGTCCAATAAAGTCGATCGGAACCGCAACCCGTACAATTTTACCGGTGGCTCAGATTGTGAAAACCCCGGTCTGGCGGACTTCACTGCGACGTCACCGTCCATTGTCCATCCAGCCGAATGGCCCCCTGGGAGAAGCCAGGCCGGGGCAGCACTTCGAACCCTGCCACGGAATGGGCCAGGGCGAGAATCTGCGAGCCGGTGCTGTCGGTGATGGTCGCCGTGACCCGGTAGCCGGCGGTCGTAAATGGGCATTCCCACAACAGTTGCACCTGTCCTGCACCCTGCACGCGGCCGGTGTGGAAGCCACTGGCGTCGGTGCTGCAATGGGCCATGTACAGGCCGTCTTCGCGGTAGATGGCCAGGCCAAATATCGGCCGGTCGAGCGGATGCGTGCTGCGGTAGGTCAGTCGAATCGTCACCATCTCGCCGGTGTGAAACTCGAGTTGCTCGCGTCCCGATTCGCCCAGAACATCGACAGACGAGATCTCGACGGCTGTCGCCGCGGACGCGCCATCGGCGTTTTGACCGTTCGCTCCCTCCGGCCGCGCGGATGCGGCAGGCTCCTGCTGATCGCCTTCCAGGTAGGTGTCGAGGGTTTGTTGAATCGGACCGTCAGCCACGAGGCGTCCACCGCGCAACAGCAGGCCCCGCTGGCAGACGCGGGTGAGGTCGCTGAGATGATGCGACACGACGACGAGTGTCGCCCCCTGCTGGGCCAGTTCCCGCACCCGCGCGGCACTGCGGCGTTGAAACTGCAGGTCGCCAACCCCCATCACCTCGTCCAGCAGCAGGAGGTCGGGCTCCAGGGCCATGGCGATGCTGAACGCCAGCCGCAGCCGCATACCAAACGAATACTGCCGCATCGGGGCATGGACAAAGTCCTGCAACTCGGCAAACCCAAAGATCTCATCCAGCTTCCGTTTGACCTCTGTGCGCGACATCCCCAGCAACTGGGCATTGAGAAACGTGTTGTCGTAAGCGGTCAACTCGTCATAGAACCCGCTGCCCAGCTCCAGCACGGCCGCCATCCGGCCCGCCGAACGAACCCGTCCGGACGACGGCACCGTGACGCCAGTGAGGATCCGCAGCAGGGTGCTTTTGCCGGTGCCGTTGGGACCAATCAGCCCCACGGTTTCGCCCGGCTCGATCCGGAAGCTCACATCCTCCAGAGCCGTCAGTTGCCGGCCGCGGTCCGCCTTGCGAAACAGCGATGGAATCGCCCGCAGCGAAAACACAGAGCGTGGCTCACCCAGCCGATAGATCTTCGTGACATGCTCGGCCTCCAGTGATCCTCCGCATGCGGGCATTCCCATCTCAATCCTTTAAAGGCAGTTTGCGTCGTCGGTGGCATTCATGTCGTAATGATGTGTGAGGAGCATGGGCAGGATGGCCGGCCCAATCCGGAATTGATCCCGCACTCGTTCCCGAGAGCTTTCGCGGGCGAGATTCCGTTCACCTCTTCTTTTATCCACGAAAGGAGCGAAAAGCACGAAAGACCGAACCCCGAACCCCGAATCACTCGCTCCGTGGAGTGCTTCTCATCTTGCGTTGAGGTCGGCCATTCTTGTTGGCTGAGGCGTGTTGTAACGCGATTGTTGCCGTACATTCCATGAATGCTCTCGTTGCGGTCAGTTCTC
Organism: Planctomycetaceae bacterium; assembly: GCA_021732845.1. Taxonomy (GTDB): domain Bacteria; phylum Planctomycetota; class Planctomycetia; order Planctomycetales; family Planctomycetaceae; genus JAKFUF01. The sequence continues at coordinate 18,038 of JAKFUF010000071.1, forward strand.
GACCTGCGAGTACACATACAGCATCTCCCGCGCGATCTGGGCACATCGCTCATCGTAGGTGGCCGCCTCAGCCGGGGTGGAATCCGCGACCTTGGGATCCTCGAACGGAACGGCGACACGCAGGGCGGCGCCCTCCACGACCGGGCAGGCCTTGTCAGCCTGCGAGCAGGTCAGCACCGCACAGAAATCCTGTTTGGGATTGGGCGGATCCTTGTAGACCTTCGAGTGGCAAATCAACGGGTCGCCCGTTTCCTGAAACCTTACGGCGAACTGGGGGTTCTTCCCCTCCTCGGCAATCTCGATTTTGAAGCCGGCCCGCTGCAGCGCGGCGACCGCCCGAGGATTGAATGCCGTGGCTTCCGTTCCTCCCGAAAAAAACTCGCCCCCCTTCACGCCATAATGCCGGGCCGCTGCCGCTGCCCAAATCTGCGACATGTGGCTCCGCCGGGAATTGTGCGTGCAGATAAACGTCAATCGTGCGGGCTGTCCCGCCTGGGTTCTCTCCTGCACGTACTTCGCGATCTTTTCAAGCTGAACCTTGCGCTCCTTGGAAATCTGGTCAAACTCCCTGACGCGTGCCTCCACGAAGGAGTGAAGGCTGGGCAGCAGAACTGCTTGTTTGGCCTCCTCGGCGGTACCGAAAGCCAAAAGTCCAAAAATGAGATATGCCCCAATTGGCATCGCGATTCGCATGAGATTTCTCCAGTTGCATGTTGGTGACACGGTCTCACGCTATGCATCGCACTGCACATCGTCCCAGGGACCACCAAAACTGAGCCACTCGAACGCATATTCGCGTTGAAAAAGCACGGAAGGCTGCAGATCAATTGGTACCAGATGCGACTGGGTGCGACAAATCCTGCAGTACTGGCACCACAAGTCATAATGGCGATCGACTTCCGCGAGCAGCACTCCCGGCGGTCGCAGTTTACTGGATGCCAGAAACGGTTCGATGTCCGAGCCGAGTGCGGGTATGAGCTCATCGCAAAGGCGGCGCGTGTCGCACTGACGAGTCGGGAGGCCGAGTTCGTCCACCTTGCCGACAATCCACAGCAAAGTCCATTCAGCTTCCTGTCGCCATCGCAGGCGATTCCAGTCCTCTGGAGACAGCGAATTGGGATCCAGCAAAAAAGCCTGCTCCCTTGGGCTGACTTGGTCCCAAATGCCCTGTTCGTGATACCAATCCATCACTGGACCTGCATCAACGTCAGAGGCCACCGCAACGACGCCTTGCAAGATCACAGCTCTCGTTGCAATTTGGCGAGCGGTTTTTGCGCACGGCTCATCATACCCTTCGACGGGCTCCGGTGTTGGAGCCACCGAAATGTGATGTGACAGTGCCCAGGCTGCGGTTGTCAGCGGTTCCATATCCCGGTCAATCCGTCAATTCGATCCCGAGGAACCCGACGAACTCGATTCCCCTTCCGCCGCAGCGGCCGCTTCCTGCGCGGCCAAGGCATCGACGAAGATTTGCGGATCGCGGACGAGGCGCGTCAGGGAGAATTTGGCTCCCGCGGCACTCGTGGCTCCCGGATGTTCCACCGTCACCTGGACCGTGAAGAGCTGGTCATTCAGACCCGGCAGCAGGGTTACGGAATAGGTCCACGCCGGGTCATCCTCGAACGGCGCGCCGCTCACATTCTGAAATGGGAGGGCTCCGGCAATGACTTCGCCGAGCTTGGACTCGCAGCGGAAGACAGCTTCTGTACGGAGCTTCGACTGGACCGCGCCGCGCATGCCGTTGTACAGCAACTGACTGAGGGCGGCGAGCGCACCGACGAAGATCGCCAGGGCCAGCAGGACTTCAAACAACGACAACCCATGCCGGGTTGAGCCACGCGTGTGGTGGAACCGGCGGTGTTTGGCTGTGCTGTGCCGCAGGATGGGTTTCATTTCTTGGCACCCCGTTTGATCTGCGAGACCGACACGGCACCGGTCAGCCCGCGGACCGTGAACCGCACCTCGAAGTTGCGGGTGTCGAACACGATCAGTTCGCCGTCCGTGCCGGTGCCGTCCGGATAGAACAGCACCGGGCTGGACCAAGCCACGGCCTCCAGAAAGCGGGCGTCTTCCAGCCCATCGAACGAGTTGGGTGGCAGCCGCGTGCCGCCCTTCGTCGTCCATTGACCGGGGTCGAACTGCAGCCCGGCGGGAATCTCGCCGGAGTACCGGTAGGGCGGTGGCGACTGGGGGGCGCTGCCGGCCGTGCCGATCTCGGCTTCGGGAATGACCACGAATTTGCGGCCGTTCGGTTCAAAGCGAAACTGGTAGGTCATTCCGTCGCGCGCGGCACGGACCCGCGCGGTTGAGAGCCGTGTCTGCACCATTTCCGAGGCATGCAGCAGGTTCTGGTCCTGGGCCAGCCGCATCAGCGCGGGGTACACCATAGCCAGAGCGACCACCAGCACGCCCAGCACCAGCAGCATCTCCATGAGCGTGAAGCCCCGGCGCTGTCTGGAACGGATCGCGTGCTGCGGGCCGGCCTGCATGCTTACAGCCTTCGCTGCCAGTTGGAAATGTCGTCTTCCGTGCCATCAACCTTATCCGGACCCCACGACCAGATGTCAGGCTTGTCCTGGTTGTGTTGGCCGGGGTTGGCGTACTGAATTGGGTTCTTCCACGGATCGAGTGGCATCTCCATGGTGTTCTTGAGGTACGGCCCCTTCCAGCCGGCGTCGTTCCCGTTGGAAGAAATGAGGACCATGACGCCCTCCTGCGTTGAGGGATACAGCCCCTCATGATCAACGGCGTACAGGTCGAGGGCGTTTTCGAGCCCCTTGATGCTGCCCTGCGCCGCCTGAATATTGGCCTTCTTTTGCTGTCCCAGCAACTGGGGCACGACCATCGCCATGATGACCCCGAGGATGGCCAGCACCAGCAGCACTTCCATCAGGGTGAAACCGCTTCGTTTTGCCGTCTGCCGCGTGCGCCTGGTTTTCATGGGTGATCTCCTTCGCTGTTTGACCCGACTGCAATTGAAGACTGAAATTCAAACGAATTAAAGTTGCCGAGTCACTCCGTGACTCGCTTCCGGTCACGGAGTGACCGGTCAACTTTCAACATTTTACGACATCGCGCTGGCCCCTTGAAAGACCGGCATCAGCAGGGCGACGACCACGAACAGGATCATGACGGCCATGACCATCAGCATCACCGGTTCGAGCATCCGGACGAACAGGTCGAGCTGCCGGTGGGTCCGGCGTTCGAGGTTGTCGGAGATGTCCAGCAGCACCTGTTCCAAATTGTTCGCCTCTTCACCCACGGAAATCATCTCGACCACTTCCTGCGAGAACTGGCCGCTGCTGGCCAGGGGGCGGGCGAGCGATTTTCCGGCGGTGATATTGTCGGCCGCATGCGAGATGGCCGCGCTGAGGACTTTGTTGCCGGTGGCATCTTTGGCAATCCGCAGAGCATTGAGCAATGGGACGCCGTTTTTGAGCATCGTTCCCAGAATGCGGCAGAACCGCGAGGTGGCCAGGTTCTTGATGATCGGACCGAGGCCCACCATTTTGAGCCGCCAGGTGTCATACAGCATCCGCCCACTTTCGGACTGGAGCCACGTCCAGCCCCACCAGATCAGCCCGACAATGCCGAGGGCGACCCACAGCCCATAATGCTGGAGAAAATCGCTCATTCCCATCAGCACGGTGGTGGCCAGCGGCAGCTCGCCGAGTTCCTTTTGTCGCTCGAAGATTGGGGCAAACTTGGGAACGAAAAACACCAGCATCGCGATGACAACAATGAAGCCCACGCCCAGCAAGAACAGCGGATAGACCAGTGCGCCAACCACGCGGCCCTTCAGGTCTTCTTCGTGTTCGGTAAAGAGCGCCACGCGCTTCAGCACGTCTTCCAGAAAGCCGCCCTCTTCACCGGCGCGGACCATGCTCACGGCCAGTTCGCTGAAGGCCCGCGGATGCCGTCGCATCGCCTCGGCCAGCCGGGTGCCGTCGGCCACCTGCGCGCGGACATCCTGCAGGACGGCCGACAGGGCAGGCTGCGTCGCCTGGCGTTCCAGCAGTTCCAGCGACCGCAGCAGCGGGACGCCGGAATGCAGCAGGTCGCCCATTTGGGAATAGAACGTCGCCAGCTTCGCCGCTGAGACCCGCTTGCCGATTGCCTTCTGCCGCGTCTGCGATGCGTCGGCCATCACGATCCGCGTGGGAAACAACGACTTCCCCGCCAGCGAACTGAGCGCCTGCTGCTCACTGTCCGCCGTCAGCGTCCCGGTGACTTCAGCACCAGAGATTTCGCGCGCGCGATATTCGTATTCAGGCATGGGAGGAGGAATGACAAATGACAAATGACAAATGACAAATTGGCGATTCGTAGGTCATGGTCTCAACGAACTCTCACGTGATGTCAACAACGGGCTATGGATCTTGATCTTTAATCGGTCTTGTTAGCGCTGGCAACAAAACCAACAAGCGACCGTTTTGTCATTTGTCATTTTGTCATTTGGATTTCAGCGTATATCGCCCTTCGTCATCCGGTTCACTTCCTCCACGCTCGTGATCCCCTGGCGGACCTTGTCCCAGCCGTTCATGCGGAGGGTGGTCATGCCCTGGGCGAGGCCGTACTCTTTGATCTTGCCCGCGCTGGCCTGTTCGATGCATAGTTGCCGCGCGCCGGCGTCGGTGCGGAGCAGTTCATAAATGCCGATTCGGCCACTATACCCGGTGTCGCGACACGTGCGGCAACCCACTGGCTTGAAAATTTCCGCGGGCCACGGCTTTGGGAAGTCATCCGGCAGGTCGCCCGGTCCCGGCTTGAAAGGCTGCTTGCACAGCTTACAGAGCACGCGGACGAGCCGCTGCGCCAGAATGCCTTCAATCGTGCTGGCGACCAGATAGGGTTCGACGCCCATGTCCACCAGTCGGGTGAAGGCACCGGCGGTGTCGTTGGTGTGGAGCGTGCTGAACACCAGGTGGCCCGTCAGCGAGGCCTGAATCGCGCTGTTGGCGGTTTCGCTGTCACGAATTTCGCCGATCAGGATCACATCCGGGTCGTGACGCAGGATGCTGCGGAGGCCGGCGGCGAAGGTCAGGCCGATTTTCGAATGCACCTGGATCTGGCTGATGCCGTCCATGTGATATTCGACCGGGTCCTCGACCGTGATGATCTTGACCTCGGGGCTCTTGATCTCGTTGAGGGCACTGTACAGCGTGGTCGTTTTACCCGAGCCGGTGGGACCGGTCACCAGCACGATGCCGTGCGGCAGGTTGATCAGGTCAAAGAACGTGGCTGCCATGTCCGTGGGCAGGCCGACGTTCTTCAGGTTGAACACCATCCGGCTCTTGTCGAGCAGACGCATGACGATTCCCTCGCCATGCAGCATCGGGATGATCGACACGCGGACATCGATCTCGCGGCCCTGGACCCGGAGCTTGATGCGGCCGTCCTGCGGCAGGCGTTTCTCGGCGATGTTCAGCCGCGCCATGATCTTCAGGCGGCTGATGATGGCTGCCGAGAATTGGTTGATCTCCGGCGGGACCGGCTGAACCCGCAGCACGCCGTCGATGCGGTAGCGGATCATCAGCCCCTTTTCCTGGGGCTCCAGATGCACGTCGCTCGACTTCTGATTCAGGGCTTCGATCAGCAGTTCGTTAACCAGGCGGACCACCGAGGCGGCCTGCGCCATTTCGGCCAGTTCGCCCTCCTGAGCTTCGATCCCTTCCAGCAGTTCGATGTCTTCTTCTGACCGCTGCGCGACCAGCTCGCCGATGGTGTCGCCACCGACCCCCAGCCGCTCCTTGATCAGCCGCACGATGTCTTCGCGGCGGGCCAGCACCGGTTCAAGATGGAACCCCGAGAGGGATCCGAGTTCGTCCAGCGATTCGAGGTCGAATGGGTCGCTGGTGGCCATCACCACGCTGCCGTTCCGCCGCCGGATGGGAAACAGCGCGTGGCGGAAGATTTCGCGGGCAGGGAAGTGACCGAGCAGTTCGGGGTCAACATCGACCTGGCCCAGTTCGACGTACCGCATCCCCAGTTCTTCGCCGATCGCCTGCAGGGCCGCCTCTTCCGAGAGGAACCCAAGTTCGACGAGGGAATGGTCCAGCCGCTTGCCCGCCTGCTGCAGGCCACGTTGAATCTGGTCGCGGCTCACAAGGCCGCGGGACAATAAAAGTTCGCCAATGTCCATAGGGATCTAACGCATCGCCGAAGACTGAGAATCACCCGGCGGCACTGCCCTCAGGACAACGGTCGGGATCATCTCTCCGTGAAACAAAGACGCACGTCAAAGGTTGGATGTTCCATGCCCATCTGTCGAGTTCGAAAATTTGCTGACCGTCACCCTTCTTGGGGATGAATCTGGCTGGCAGCTTCGAGACCGGATTTTAGACAGGATGAGAGGGATGAGAGAGGATAAGAAAGGATGCTGTCATTGAAGGCTGATCCTTTCACATCCTCATTCATCCTGTCCGAACTTCCACCCAACCATCAAGGGAAGGGCCTGAACCGACTGGGACTAGTTCCCGCCGCGACCACGGCCACCGCGGCCTCCATCACCGCCACCGTTCGGTCCGCCAAATCCGCCACTGCCAAATCCACCGCGGCCCCCGAAGCCACTCGATCCAGGCGCACCAAAGTTTCCGAAGCTGCCTCGGCCACTTCCACCCGGCGTTAAACCTCCACCGCCTGGTGTGAACCCGCCCGGATTAAACCCACCCGGGAATCCGCCCCCACCGAACGACGGGAACGACGGAGTAGAATTGCCACTACCACCGGTTGCTGGTGCCGAAGCACCGCCGGTGCTGCTGACTTTGACCTTCCCCAGCAGCGACTGCAGGGCCGACTGCACCACCGCTGAATTGCCCGTTTTGAGATTCACGACCTGCACCGTCGGCTGGGCATCGTAGGCCATCTGGTCCACAGACTTGACGAGTGCCTCGACCTGCCGGAACAGCGGATCTGCGGCGGAAACAATCAGCGTGTTCGTTTGCGTGTCGGCACTGATGGTCATCTCAATGCCCTTCTTCTTACCGCCCCCGGCGCCACCCATCAGCATCGCCAGGGGGTTGAAGCCGCCTCCCCCACCTCGACTGCCGGCACCAGCCGCAGCCGCCAGCGGGTTCTCGCCTTCCAGTTGTTCCTTGTAGACATCCTCGACGATCGTTTTGACCTTGGTCACGTCAGTGTGCTGAACCACGATCGGCCGTGGGACGCGGTCCTTCAGGGTTTCTGGAAGCTCCGCAGAGTCCAGCACCCGCAGCATCTCCTCGATCTGCTTCAACTGCTGATCGGTGCCGCTGACATACAGCGCGTTCGAGCGTGGCTCAGCAATGATCCGCAACGGACTGCCCCCAGAACTGAGCGAGTTCAAGCCGGTCACATCCATCAGCCCGGAGCCGAGCGACGAAAAGCTGCTGGACACACTGCCCAAAAGCGTGCTGCCGGTATCCGACTTGGAAACTGATCCCGAAGGAAACAACTGGCCCAGCAGGGTCGCCGTTTCGTTGGCGTCCGCCGAGCGCAGGTAAAACACGGTCCAGTGTGGCTCGCCATCACCGCCGACGGCCTTGTTGAGCATCTCCAGCATTTCTTCGGCGCGGTTCAAGGCATCCATGTCATCGGAGGAGATGATCAGTTTCCCACCGAACACAGTGACATTGAGCGGCTTCTTGGCAGCATTTGTCTGGTCATTACTGGAATTCGCCGCTTCTGGTGCGGGTTTTGATTCGGTCGCCGCGTTCTTGTCGCTGGCGGCGTCATCGGTGTCATCCACATTCTCATTCTGCTCTTTCAGAGCCTCATCCAGCGCCTTCAACAGGTCGCCCTCGTCCTCCTCTTCATTCTCTTCCAGCTCTTCGTCGCCCTTCGCGTCCGCGACCTTGGCGGCGGGCGTGGTCCCGGAGCGGCTGCCAGAAGTGGAGGTCTTCTGGACCTTTGAAGTCACTGGCGGCTTTTCCAATTCGGTCTCGGTTTCGGGCTCCACCAGCGGCTGTGGCATCTTCTGCCGCACAGTCGGTGTGAGTGCCGGGATGACGGTCTTGATGATGGGCCGGTCGGACTCCATCTGCCCGAACATCTTTTCGAGCATCGACACCATCTGCTGCGGATCGTTGCCGTTCAGCGGAATGGTGCGCACCGGTCCGCCGCCAGAACGGTCAGCCATGGTGGCCATATTGCCATCCTCGCCCATTTCCGACAGGAGCTTCCGAATCTGCATCACCTGTTCTGGCGTTCCCCGGACAAGCAGTCGCCGACCGAGGGCATCGGCTTCGATGCTTGGTGGATCAACGCGATTCGTGGAGAACAGGCTGCGAATCGAAGTGGTCACAGCCACGGGATCTTGCTTCTTCAGTGGGATGACCACCACGCTGCCGGTGTTTTCTTCGCCATCCAACTGGGTAATGATGCCCCGCACCTGGGCCTGCTCATCGGGAACGGCATACACACTGAGTCGCCGGGCCTTCACGTCTTCCGTGATCTGCAGGCCCGGAATAATGGCATTCAGGTTGTTGATCACGACCTGGAGGTCGGCGTTCTGGAGCGCATAGACCTCAAGCTGCGGGATGTTCATGGACCGCGACCGCGGCCCGTCAACGCTTTCCACATCGATCGTCTTGATCGCCGTGCCGATGATCGCCAGATCGGTCGCCGAGGCTGTGACCAACAGACTGTTGGTGCGAATGTCGATCGCCAGTTGGACCTTTTCCTTCACGGGTGCCACGGCAGGAGCTGCCGGCACTGGTTGCTGCGTCTGCGGTGCTTGACTACCCCTGTCTCCGCCCCGACCGAAGTCTCCCCGGCCTCCGCCGGAATCCCCACGTCCGAAATCGCCCCGACCGCCAAACCCCTGCCCACCAAAACTCTGACCCCCAAATCCGCCGAAGCGAGGATCTCCACCGCCCCAGCGGCTGCCGGTAAACGGCTGCGGTGCGGTTGGTTGGGCCGCGGCGGCCTGAGCCACGACGCCTGCGCGGCCACGCGGAGCCAGTCCGAACAAGTCGCGAATGATCTTGTCCGCTTCAGAAGCGGTGATGTGCTTGAGCGGGAAGACCTTGATGCCGGGGACATTCGCCTCGGCAATCGCGCCGTTCTCGGACAACAGGCGGACAATCCGCTGCAGGTTGCTGCCGATATCGGTGATCACCACCCGGTTGTACTTGGAAACTGTCCCGATCTTCCCCTGCGGCCCCAGCATGTCGCGGATTTCTTCGACAGCGCCGGCAGCGTCGAACCCTTCCAGAGACATCACAATCTGCAGCAGCTCGTTTTTGCCGTGCTTGGGCAGATCTTCGACCGCCACTTCCGGGATCAGGTTTGGCGGGATCGGGTTGTCGATGTTCAGCACCACCAAGAACCGGTCGCGTTTGACCAGCAGGTAACCCTTTTGGAGCAGGTATCCGTTGAGGATGTCCAGAGCTTCGGTCGGGGTGTACCGTGCCTTGTCGTAATAGTTGAACGTCCCAGGCGGCACGACAGTCAGGTCGAGGCTCAGCTCGGCCTCGTCCGCAAACCGCTGCAACACCTTGTCCCAAGGCGCGAAACGGAAGTTGAATACCAGGGATTTTTCGACACCCGGGGTGGCCTTGGGCGCATCTTTGGATTCCGTGAAGTCTGCTACGACCGCACCCTTCGGAGCCTCGGGCTGAACGGGAGCCTCTGGTCGGGAAGGCTCGGTTTTGGGAGCCTCGACCTTCGGAACATCAGTTTTGGCGGCCTCTGTCTTGGCCGGATCGGCCGCAGCCACGAGTTCGACCGGCTTCGGACCCAGTTTGGCTTCCCAAGCTTTGACCTGCTCGGGAGCCAGCACCGCCATGACGAGCTTGTCACGGTCTTCGATGATCTTCTGCATGCCCTTTTTCCGCTCGTCTTCCGGCAGACGTCGACCAAACAACTCCCCAAATTTCGGATAGGTGTCGGTGCGGATCTTGTTGAGCTTCTCCTTCTGTTCGTCGGTAATCTTGAGTTCGACGATAACTGCATCACGGGCCAGAGCATCGGTTCCCATGGCATGCAGACTCAGCTGCTCGGCGCGCTGAAACTGCTCCGGTGAAATCACAGCCTTGAGCTTGTCTTCCTGAACCTTCCTGGCCGCCTCTATGTCGGCCTTGTTTTTGTTACGCGCCGCCTCGTCCGAACCTGCGGCGAATCCGGCCCGACGCAAGGTCGTCAGTTCTTCGGTCCAAGCGTCACTGATGGCTTTCGCCTTCGTCTTTTGGTCATCCGACAGCTTCAACTCTGAGATGCCGGCATCACTGGTGACGATCCCAAACACACCTTCAGGGCGAAATCCACCGCCAGGACCAAAACCCGGTGCGCCAAAACCGCCCGGCTGAGCATGCGCGACCGAATTCATGCAGCCCGCCACAATCCCAACCGCCGCCACCAGCGTCAGGCACTGCCGGAGCCACATTGAAGCGACAAATCGCATATTCATGTCCGTACGCCAGTGGGCGAAAGGTGAGAGCATCTTGGTGTGGGCTTCGGCACCCTGGAATTCAGCCATTAAATTCGGTGGGGCAGGGATTTCGGGATGAATCGGGGATTTCCATGCTAGCTTGCGGCGTCAAGCCGCCACAAGCGGAATTGCCAAAACTAACGGCATTTCGGAACAAGCTTAGCACGCGAATTGGCCATCATGAGAAGTGACCGCAAGCGGCCGGGGAGTTACACTTTCTTCACGCTGGCGACAAACGTACAGGATTTACCTCGGAACACGACCATTGGTTTCAACTTCTCGGCTCGCACCGTATAAGTTGCCGTCCTGAACAGCACGGCCTTGGGGAGGGCAGAAGCTTGGTGACGGTCACTGAGCAATTCCGCTGCGGTTTTTCTGCAAAAGCTGCAGTTTGAGTCGCATTTCGATCAGCCGGCCTGCCTACCAGAATCAACGCCCAGGCCGTAACCCCAGTCTTGATTGAGAGATCAGAGCAATTCCGATGGAACCGTACCTGCTCCGCCTGGGTGAGCGTCTGGTCTCCGGTCTCGCCGGAATGCCGCCCGAAACGCAAGTCAGGCACCGCCAGTTCATTCTCAGACAACAGAATCCTGACGGAGGATTTTCCGGCCGCGAAGGTGGCTCAGACCTCTATTACACCGGCTTCGCGGTCCGTGGTTTGAGCCTGCTGGGGGGGCTGGAGGGGTCCGAATGCGCCCGCCTTGCTGAATATCTCGCCAGTCAGTCCCGTGCGCAGTTGACGGTGATCGACCTCGTGAGCTGGCTGTATTCGTCGCTGATGGTGCAGACCTGGTCGGGAACCGATGTGCTGGCAGGGTTTGCGACCGATTGGCCCACCCGCCTGGCGGAAATCTTCGAGAGTTTCCGTACCCGAGATGGCGGGTACGCAAAAACCCATGAGGGTGCGGCCGGCAGCACCTATCATTCGTTTCTGATCACGACGTGCTACGAACTGATTGGACAGCAGCAGCCACACCCCAAGCGGCTGATCCAGTTCGTGTACGACCGCCAGCGGGAAGACGGTGGCTTCGTGGAAATCGCTCCCATGAAACGGTCGGGAACGAACCCCACGGCCGCCGCCGTCGCCATTTTGAAAATCCTCGGCGGTCTCGACGAGGAACTCAAAGCCGACATTCTGGCGTTTCTCCAGGAGGCTCGCAGCTCTGAAGGCGGATTCCAAGCCAATACCCGCGTCCCCTTCGCCGACAGCCTGTCGACGTTCACCGGCCTGCTGACTTTGCAGGATCTGAACGGCCCGTCGTTGATCTCGACTGCGGCACTCAATGGGTTCATCAACCAGCTTGAATCCCCCGACGGCGGCTTCCGCGGAGCCCTGTGGGATCAGGGAACCGATGTGGAATATACATTTTATGCGCTGGGGGTTCGCGGACTTGCGGGAACAGGAGCCACATGATGTCACTGCGGCCATTGGGTCAAACCGGCATCCACGTCAGCGACATATGCATCGGCTGCTGGGCCATCGGCGGACCGTTTTACGACCGCGGCGGCTGGATGGGCTATGGCACCATTGACGAGGCGGAGGCCGTCGCCTGCCTGCACCGCGCCCTGGACATGGGGGTCAACTTCTTTGACACATCCGACGTTTACGGCTGCGGGCAGAGCGAACGACTGCTCGGCCAGGCGTTTGGCAACCGCCCGGAGGTGGTGATCTCTGACAAGTTCGGCTTTGTGTTCGATGAAGCTACCCGCACCGTCACCGGCCAGGATGCCAGCCCAGCGGCGATCCGCCGCTCGCTCGACGCCAGCTTGAAGCGGCTGCAGCGCGAGCAGATCGACCTCTATGCACTCCAACTCTGGGACTATCCGCTGCCACAACCCGGTGGCCCCACCACGGGGACGGCGGCCGAAGTGTTCGACACGCTGGACGACCTGGTGGCGGAGGGGAAGATCCGTGGCTACTGCTGGCTGACCGATGATTTGGACCGCGTCCGATATGCCACCAGCCGCCGCCATTGCGGTGGTGCCCCGCAGTTGTTGAACCTGCTGGAATCGAATCCGAAACTCATCGAGTTGTGTGCCGGGAAGAATCTTCCGGCGCTCTGCCGCCGGCCACTGTGCATGGGACTGCTGAGCGGTAAGTTCACGGCCGATTCGCAGTTCGCCGACAACGACATGCGGAAGCGGTTTGGCTGGAACCTGCAATCCGGCAAACAAGCCACGTGGCTCAAACAGCTCGCGGCGGTGCGGGAAGTACTCACCCGCCACGGCCGCACCGTGGCTCAAGGCTCGCTCGCCTGGATCTGGGCCCGCAGCCCACTGGCCATCCCCTGTCCCGGATTCAAGAACCTGGCGCAACTGGAAGAAAACGTCCGCGCCCGCCAGTTCGGCCCGCTTTCGGGGGACGAGATGCGGGAGATTGAGCGGTTGCTACAGCGGGCGTAGGCGGATTATCGGTGAGCCATTCGGTTGAACAGCACCAGAATGCAGGGTCCACCCCAGAGCAAATTCATCCCAAACTCTTCCGCCAATGCGACGGCTTTCGGGCTCTCGGCCCCTGGCTGCATCCAGACGTGTTTAATTCCCAACCGCCCGGCATCGGCCACGATCGATTCCGTGACCACTGGTGGAGTGATGATGCTGATCCCATGCACCGGCTCCGGCAGTGACGACAGGTTGGGATAGGCCTTCAAACCTTCGACGCTGTCGCAGTGCGGATTGACGGGATAAGCTGGCCGATTGTTCCGCACATAGGCCCGCAGCACCATGTTGCCGTATTTGGGCCGGTCGCGCGAGGCTCCCAAGACTGCATGCGGACCACCGTCGAAGAACGCTTCGATTTGTTCCTGTTCGGACATGGTGGCTCTCCGTGGCTTGGCTGGCAAGGGCAACTCCTTCGCCATTCTATACAAGCCGGTCGTCGGTGGGTTCCTGCGAATCTCGGTGGCTGCACCTTCTGCCAGCCAGAATCTCGGCGATCATCTCGCGAACCTCAGTGTGAGGTGTCCCGTCTGCCGCGTTTCATCACCCTCGCAATGACACAGACTACATATATATGTCGCATTTGTAGTAAAACTTTATACTTTTCTATTGACATCTGCCATGAACATTCGTATCGTGCTGTGATGTGATCGTCAGTATATTATCACAATGGGCATGAAAATGGGTGTCTTCAGCGTTGTTGACGGGGCGGGCGTGGGGCGTGAGGTTGCAGCTAATAATCGGCAGGCTGGGGCTGGCCCTTCGGTGACGGAGGATCAGTTGTTTGAGGCGATTTGTCAGAATTTTGGGGTGCTGGCCTGCGCCGCCATCCATGCGGGGCTGACCCTGGCATCGCTGGTGCAGCGAGTGGCTCGCTCGAAGCGGCTGCGGACGTGGCGGGATGCCGCGCGGAGCGTGATGATCCACCATGCCAATGAGCGGCTGCAAGAGGCGGTGGCCGTGGGAGAGGTGTGGGCGCTACAGTTTTGTGCGCGGGCCGGCGTGAAGACCGGTGTTACGGCAGTCGCGGGAAAGTCATCGGAAGTGCTGTCGTTTTCCTCGCATCGCGTGGCTCAACCGGTGGCGCAGGGTGAGCCACAGCCGGATTTGGCGGTGGCACTGAGCAAGCGGTTGGTCGTCGCACTGGACCGCGGCGAGCCGTGGGCGGTGATGTACTGCTTGAGCCACCTGGACCCCGAGGGACCGTTTTTCGCCAAGTGCCGCCGTGGCTGGCAGCACGACCTGTGGGTGGAGCAGCTCGTCGCCGCTCCGATGGTCACGGTGAGTGCGGTAGAACCTGGTGATTGCGAGGTTGTGGATGCGATGGAAGTGTTGGAGGGGCGTGGGGATGCTGAGCCACGGTTGATGGTTGACGAGGGATTGGACGGTGCCGGGGCAGCGCCGCCTGTCGATCAGAAGTCGGAGCAAACCTCTACGACGAGCTCTGCGCCCCCTGTCACGGGAACGGTCGCGTTGGCCCCAACCAACGATACCGCGCCCCCTATCCGCACTCGTAGTGTGGCCTTAAGTCCACACCCAAGTTGTCAGCCCCTCGCGGCCACTTCGGCTCAAGCCGAAGCCACGAAAGCAACCTGCCTCGCGCCCCCTATCTGTTGCGGCCAGTTTGAGCGTCGGTCGTGCCTGTCTGCCGGCGGATCAGGAGTCGGTACCAGAGGAGCGCCGCCTGTCAGCGCCCGTTGTGCGCTTCTTTCATGCCGGGGTCATAGAAACGGGTCGGTCACTCCAGTCATGTCGTGTCAACAATTGACTTCCCGAAGCTCAATCCATTGTCGCCTGCAGCCTTTCCCGTGCCGCATCAGCCCACGGGCCGCGCTGGTCGAAACCCAGATAGGTAGCCCAGTGCGATTTGGCTTCGTCCGTTCGTCCGAGTTGCTGCAGCGCGTCGGCCAGATGAAAGTGGGCGTCGGGGTAGTCGGGGTGGATCGACAGCGCGGTCTCGAATGCGTCCGCAGCGGCGTGCCAGTCTTCCAGTTCTCCGGCGACGCAGCCCATTTGGGTCCAGGCTTCGACATAGTCCGGGGCGAGTTCCACAGTGATGGCGTACCGCTCCAGCGCGCCGTGTGGGTTGTGCATCCGGTACAGCGTTTCTGCCAGGTGAAAGTTCAACTCCGGATGTGCGGGGTTGAGCCTCAAGGCTCGACGATAGGCGGCTGCCGCGGCGTCCATGTCGCCCAATTCTGTCAGCCGCCGCGCCTCGACGGCCTCCTCTTCCACTGTGGCTTGTCGGGGGGCGGGTTGCGGGAACGCGATCGAAGCCACGTTGGCGTGCTCGGCCAGTCCTTCTTCCGTCTCGTGACTTTCAAAATCCAGCAGCCGCTGTCCGGTGGTCGTCGTCAACCGCCCGGCCGGATCGCGATAACCGAGTCCGGCAGTTGATGCCAGAATTTCCAACTGGGCCAGCGGTCTTTCGACACTTCCCAACACGCTTTCCAGCCTGCGCAGGCTGGTTTCAATCTCGCGGCGAGAGACGCCCGCCTCCAGCAGTTCCGAGAGCCTGCGGGCACCGGCGACTTCTTGGTAGTCGAAGTAGGGCAGTCGATAGAGCCGCTGCACCGGGCGAATCAGCCCCGACCGTTCCCAGCCCCGGATCATGGTCACCGACACGCCAAGCATCTGGCTGAGCATGGCGGGCGTGTACCGCCGCTGCACACCAGCCTGAGATTCCCGCAGCCCAAGAAATCCGAGCCACTCCGATTCGCGGACGATCCGCAGCGGCAACCCTTCCTGCTGGTGCTTCTGGGCCTGTTGAAACTTCACCGCCGTATGCCCATCCGCCTCCAGCGGCCAGCCCTCTTCACCCACGACCAAGAGCGTCGTCTGCCGCGTCACATGCTCGCCCGCCTGTCCTCCCGCCTCTTCGACCAGCGTCTGCGCCTGCCGGTGCGTCATCGACGCCAGCACCCCCGTAAAGGCGACCCGCTCGCCGGCCAATGGCCGGGTGCTGTCATCCGGCGTGGGATCGGGGTGGCTCAATGTGACGCTTGGATCGGACATGAACTGCAATTGAAATTAGAATGGCGACTCTGGGCTACCGCGGATGACTTACTCTATATTCAGTGAAACTTTCGGCGAATTGTCTTCACGATGAGATAAGCCCAGCCGCCACCCACCAGGCAACCGCCGAATATCTTGTCATTGTCCAACGGCCCTGAAAACGCCTGCAAAACGCAGAACGGACACAAGAACCAGATGAAGAGAAGGTCAACAAATCGCAACCAGGCCGCGCTGTCCTCAAGCTTTCTGGTACGTACATTCAGGCCTTCCTGAATCTTAATTGGTTCAGGACCGGCATGTCCGTGCCTTCCAGTAGCTTCATCTGGGCGTGACATGGCGAATTTTTTTCCCATCCCGGAATCGTGCAACGCCCTTTTAATCCCAAATCATAACATCGCGGTTGAGCTTGAGGTGTGCCTTCTGTGCTTCACCAAAGTCTGGCGGATAGGTTCCTTCATTCAGCACCACTTCACGGAAGGCCGTCCACATCTGAAGGGCCGCGGTGTGTGCGTCCAAGGCTCCGCAGCCAGTCCCAAGGCCGGGAATGGCGACGCTCTGGATCGGTGGCGAACCGGAGTGAGCCACTGCGGTGAGCAGGATGGCTTTCATGGCGAGGTAGGCATTGACGGACTGGCGAAGCCGCATCGGCACACGCATCGTTGGAGCAGAGATCAGCCAGGGCACGGCAGCATCCTCGGTGGCGATGACCAGCGCCTCGCCGACCAGCAGTTCTCTCAAGGGGCGGGCCGCGATCATCTGTTGCAGTTTTTCCTGCAGTCCCCAGCCAAACCGTTCAGAAAGTGCCGTGTCCAATCCGCCATCCATGAAACCAAACGAGTTTGCCGGACTCACGACGGCATCCGCCGGAACATGGCAGATATCGCCCTCCAGAATCTCCACATTCGACTGTCCGTCGAAATGGCGGTGCCACGCGTCACCGAGGCGGTCATTGCCGTAATGCACCAGCAGCCATTTCATTCGCGTCTCCTGTCGTCCGTGAAGTCAGGCTGGGCTGTTGGTCGCCCAGAATTGGTGCCGATCAGCAGGGCGACGTGGCGGGAGGGCGAAGCTCCTGCTGAGCCGCGGTGAACGGTCGACGCTGATTCCTCGCACCACGTTTCTCGAAACGTCTTCCTGATTTCTGCCTTAAAGAGCGAGTCATCTGTTGCTCGCGGCTCGGCAGGAGCCTCGCCCTCCCGCCACGTCGATTGCCAAGTGAAAACGAACCTCTCACTCCGCCGTCGCATACCGGTGCGTCGGCACCGGGCGGCCCGGTCGAAAGCTCTGGGTCTGGCGAAACTCAGCCGTGGCTCCAATCGCGCTGCAGGCATTCTCGACGGCGTCGCGGACCTGCGTTTCCAGAACTGCTGGATCGATCGCCACGCGGGCGTTGAGGATGAGTTCCAGATCTTTGACCTGACACTTCGACGGCAGCGACAACTCGGGCAACTGGTCGCGGGCGATCAGGTTGGCGACCCCAAAGAATCCTTCCCACAGGCCAATCGCCTTGAGGTGCGCCGTCTCCGCTTCGGCGAGTGCCAAAGATTCCTTGAGCCGCCCCACGATGTCCAGGAGCAGCTTGTCGAGATCGAACTCAGCGGCCGAGGTGACACGGAGGCTGCAGTTAAGCCACCCAAGTTCGGCTTCGCCTTCGGCGTAGATGTCATAGTCGACATCGAGAATCCGCCGTCCGAAGTCGCCCTCCTGAGCGAGGAGTTCGTACAGCGCTGGGAACCCCGCGCTCGTTTTTGCGGAGATGCGCAACACCGGCCTGCCAGTGAACTCGGCGTCGAGCAGCGACGTAATCTCTTCCACTGCATTCGGAGTGAGTTCGTCCATGCGGTTGATCAGGATCGCGTCCGCCTCCTCCAGTTGCTTGCGGAGAATGTACGCTGCCTTGGGCGAAAAACCGGCCTGAGCCTCGTTCTTCAGCACGCGCGTGCCGTGGCTCGGCTTCAAGATCACACAATACGGAGCGATGGAGAACTCGGCCTCGTACAGCCGCTTGAGCGGTTGCACGACGGTCGCCACCAAGTCGGTGCAGCTTCCGACCGGTTCCGCCAAAATCACGTCGGGCTTTTGAGCCACGCCAACCCGTTCGATGGTCGACATTAGTTCGTTGAAGTTGCAGCAGAAGCAGGATCCGGCCACTTCACCGACCTCAAACCCCTGGGCCCGCAGTGTGTTGGTGTCCACAAGGTCGGTGGCCTGGTCATTGGTCACGATGCCGACGCGCAGTCCCTGGCCCATGTAGTGCCGCGCCAGCCGGCCGAGCGTCGTCGTCTTCCCGGCACCGAGGAAGCCACCGACCATGATGAAGCGAATTTTGTGGGCCATGAGAGTCAATCTGTGGGGTTGTTGAGGGTGAACGATTACTATAAGCCACCACCCGCACCGCCGAAAGCTGCAAGGGGAATCGGACCAGGACTGGCCAGTTTTTCAATTTGATCAATCACGAGTAACCCGACGCGTCAGCGAGGGAAGCGACTCCCCTCCCTCGCTGACGCGTCGGGTTACAAGACGGCTTCGCCATCTTGAAAGACTGGCCAGCCCTGGGATCCAGACTCTCAAACCTCCTTTGAACCCTCTTGGATGACTGATGGCTGTTTCGCTGGCTGCCCCGTTGTTTACGTCTGGTCCTCCCTCCCTCGCGCGGCTCAAAGTCGAACAGTACGACCAGATGCTGGAACTCGACATCCTGGAAGAGGGAACGGCACTCGAGCTGATCGACGGGTATCTGCTGGAAAAGGACCGGGCCGACCGCGGCAAGGACCCGCAGCACAAAAACCGGCATTCGCAGGTGGTCGAGCGGCTCAAGGCCGCGTTGGGTGCCGGCTGCGCCGCCGCAGGCTGGCACGTCCAGCAGCACGAACCGATCGTCGTCTCCCTGTGGAGTGCCCCCGAACCCGATCTGGCGGTCGTGACCTGTTCGCTCGAGAGCCTGGAACATGTTCCGAACGAAGAGAACCTGGCACTGATTATTGAGGTCTCCAACGGCACCTTGGATTTTGACCGCCGTGTGCGTGTGCCGCTGTATGCGGCGGCTGGAGTTCCGTTGTGGATCGTGAACCTGGTGGACTCGGCCATTGAAACCTATGGGGTCGCCGACCGTGAAGCGGCCACTTACGGCAAGCTCGAGGTGCTGCGGCCCGGACAGATGCTACTCTGGGAAGCCGCTTCGCCGCTGGAACTCGCGGTGGCGGACATTCTGGGATGAAGTCCGGGACGCGGCTTCCCACGTGATGTCAAACTATCGGCAACGCGACCTTGGCGTCGACTGAAGTCGACTGAAGTCGACACTACGGTTGACGGTTGACGGGGACCGATCCTTCAGTACCATCAGATCAGCAACCGTCACTGCGTTCCAAACTGCGGAATGAGGCCTACTATGGACCGGCGTGAATTTCTGGGATCGACCACCGTGCTGGGACTGGGTGCGGGTTTGGCCGCAGCGATGCATGTGGGGGAAACCGCCGCAGCGGAAAAGGCACAGACGCCGGTACGGATGGCGTTCATGGGCGTGAACGGCCGCGGCAAGGATCTGCTGAAGGGTTTCGTTGGCTTCCCGCAGACCGAAGTGGCCTACATTTGTGATCCTGACGCCGCCGTCATCCCCGCCGCCATGAAGGTCGTGTCGGACTCCGGCCGCAAATCGCCGAAAGTCGAAAAAGATTTTCGCGTGGCTCTGGAAGATCCCGAGGTCGACGTGCTGGTCTGTGCCGCACCCGATCATTGGCATTCGCTGGCCACCATCTGGGCCTGCCAGGCTGGGAAGGACGTGTATGTCGAGAAGCCGGTGTCGCACAACCCGATCGAAGGCCGGAGGATGGTGCAGGCGGCCCGCAAGTACAACCGCATCGTGCAGGCCGGCACCCAGCGCCGCAGCGCCGCCGACATGCAGGAGGCGGTGAAAATCGTGCAGAGCGGGAAGCTGGGCGACGTGGCGTTTGTCCGCGCCTGGATTACCAGCCAGCGGCCGAACATCGGGAAGGAGCAGGTCACCGCTCCGCCGGAAGATCTCGATTTCGACCTTTGGTGCGGCCCGGCCGCCAACAACGGCTACAAGAAAAACCTCGTCCATTATCACTGGCATTGGCGGTGGGATTACGGAACCGGCGAGTGCGGCAACAACGGCATCCATGCCATGGATGTCGCCCGCTGGGGCCTGGGTGTCGACGCGCCAGACATCGTCGTCTGCGGCGGCGGCAAGAACTTCTTCGACGACGATCAGGAAACACCCGACACGCAGCTCGCCACCTTTGAGTGCGGCGGAACCACCCTGCAGTGGGAACATCGCACCTGGTCGCCACATGGGATCGACAACGAGGCTTTCGGCGTGACCTTCTACGGTTCTGAAGGCACACTGGCAGTACGAAGCCACGGCTGGACGCTTTACGCGATGGAGGGCAAGAAGGAAAAGGAAGTCCAGAAGCGCGAACCGGCCGAGTTCGAAAACGCCCACAAGCAGAACTTCTTCGACAGCCTGATCAGCCGCGCGGCACCGAATGCCGAAATCGAGATCGCCCACCGCAGCACACAGTTCTGCCAGCTCGCCAACATCGCCTGGCGAACCCGCTCTACCGTGCGGTTCGACGGAGCCACGGAAACCATTCTGGGTAACGACGCCGCCACGGCGCTGTTGGGACGTTCGTACCGGAAGGGGTTTGAGCTGCCGACGGTGTGACTCCCGGGACGCCCAACATCATGTTGGCGGTTCCAACAAGCCAATTTCAAATTTCAGATTTCAAATTTCACAGTAAAATACTTTTTCGCGACATCTGGCCTTCCGGGCGAGAGTTACGTACTTCGCTGTGGAGGCGTGGCCGATCGTTCGATGTGGTCACACAGACTGTGAAATTTGAAATTTGAGATTTGAAATCAACTTTTGTCGGACACGTCAAATTTGAAATTGCGTTAGACCAAAGAACGGACTCAATGTGCCAGATACTGCATGCCCTCTGAGCCACCGGATTCTGCCAGTCCCGGTCGTCTGCTGCGCGGGATTGGCGGTGAGGCGAAGTGGCCGCTCGCGCTGACCTACACGCTGTTCAACGTCGAGAATCTGCTGCAATTGGCGCAGCCACTGGTGCTGGGGTGGGCGATTGACGGGCTCCTCCGCGGAACGCATGCCGGGCTGGGGTGGCTCATCGCGCAGCACCTGAGCCACCTGGCGGTGGGGACGCTGCGGCAGATGTACGACACGCGGGTGTTCACCGCGATGCTGACGCGGTTGACGACGCGGCTGGTGCTGGAACAAAGGCAGCAGGGGGTGCCGGTCTCGGTGGTGGCCGCACGATCGGCGATGTCGCGAGACTTTGTGGACTTCTTTGAACGCGACATCCCGCTGATGGTCAGCGCGGCCTATTCGCTGTGCGGGGCTCTGGTGTTCCTGGCCTTTTATGACAGGATGCTGGTTCCGTACTGCATTGTTTTGCTGGTCCCCTGCATGCTGCTCAACCTGCGGTACGGCCGGGTGACGCGGCGGCTCAATGGCCGGCTGCACGATGAGTTCGAGCGCGAGATCGACGCCATTGAAGACGGGACCGAACCGATTATCCGGCAGCACTATGCCAACGTTGCGCGCTGGCGGGTCAAACTGTCCGACAGCGACGCCCGCAACTTCGGCCTGATGGAGCTGTTCGTCCTGGGCCTGATCGCCGCGACGCTATTGCGGTACTGCGCCCCGGGCCGCGGCGCGGTCTCACCCGGCGATGTCTTTGCCGTCTTCCGCTACATGCTCACCTTCGTCACTGCCCTCGACCGCGTGCCAATGATCGTCATGCAGATCGGCCGTCTGCGCGACATCGCGGGCCGGCTGAGTCCGGAACCGTAACCGCGCCATTTTCAAAAACTGGAGCCGGCAAGCGAGTTCGTGCCGGCTCATGAAATTGCCCACGAACGGGCGACCCACCCAAAATCGGCTTACGGCCAGGCCATCATGGTCGCTGGCGACGAATCGTTCACGGACGCTTAGGACCGCGGCAAGAATAACTGTCGATTTTTGACGAGCCGTACAGCCAATGAGCCGGAGGGCCTTAGCCGGCCTTAGCCCCCGGTTGGAGGATGATCGGAAGACGCCAACGCCACGAACCGGACGCTAACGCGTGCCGGCTGATGAATCTGCCCTCAATCGGCGTCCATCCCAAGCAACTTCACCATGTTATTGTTGCCGCGATCCTTAGTGAACATGGTTGCCTTCGGGGAATTTGAATTTGGTCTCGGCAAACTCCTTATCGCCGAACTTGATGGGGCCGAAGTGGCCGTCGAACATCTTCACCCCCTTGAGGTCGGCGGCTTCCAGCGTGAACACCTGGTTGCCAGCTTCGTCCTTTCCCGCCGTGAGCTTGCCGGTCGTGGGTTCGGCGGGCAGCCCTTCCTTTTCCTTGCTGGTCTTGACGGTGTACACGAGTTCGATCTCTGGCTGCTCGATGGTCAGCGCCTTCTCGGCAGCTCCATCGAGCGGATAGGCCAGCAGTTTGCCATGTTCGGCGTCGAGCACCACTTCCACGTGGAACTCTTCATCACCGAGGAGAACCAGCGTCCCATGATGCGGACCATGTTCGGCATGATGGTGGTGGCCAGCGTGCTCGTGTTCGCCGTGTTCATGGTCCCCGTGGTCGTGATCGTCATGCGTGGCTTCCGTGCCGGAGGTTCCCGCCCCTGAGGTGGGTGCCACCGCAGGTGCAGGGTTGCAGCCGGAGAAAGTAAAGAGTGCGGCCGAGCCACACATCAGGCAGACGCCCAGAATTCGGGCTCGGAAGAAAGGTGACTCGACCATGAATCATGCTCCCTGAACCCGAAGCCATACCGGCCGGGTTGTTGCACAAGAGTTGCGAAAACCAGATGGCGGAATCATATCGCACCCGTGAAAGGGAGTGAAGTCCCCGCCTGTCGAAAAACCGGTTGCAGCACCTTCATTGGATCAGCGTGCCCATGCTGAACGGGACGCCCTCCTATGACGCCTTTGCCATCGAATCGCGTGCGGCCGACTGCACCATGCGTATTCCAACCTTCCGTACATTCGCGGGCGCACCGTTATGCGCAATCGGAAAGAATGCACCGCGGCGACAAGCCTGCACGGCGGGTGTGCGCCTCTCGTTCCACCGGCTCCGCGCCCCGAACAAACGCCGCACTTGCCTCACATCCGTCGCATGTCAACTTGCGACTGCGTTTTGATGTCAAGCCGCGCCAATACAACTGAACGATTCGGCACTCCCTTCACGCCCCTGCTTTGTCGTGCGCAAATGGAGTGATGAAGCAAGGCAATAACCAGCAATGAGATGCGCGCCACGATTTTGGCGGCTTGCATAATTCGAAATTTTTGCCCCTTCAGGCACATCGCGTGCAATAGGTCCAAAACATCCAAAGCGAATGCCAAACACAATCGCTGAGCCAGTTCAAAACGGTTGCATCACTCCGAGTTGAATCTGTGTTCTGGATGTCACTGTTGTTGCAGGCCTCAAGCATCACTTAAGCCACGCAACCAGTGCAGCCGTCTCTCACTCCTAGCTAGAGCGGGACGGATCGAGTCGCCCGAGATCTGACGTCGGTTTTGGGCAAATTTGGAGCGTCGCGGGGCTTCGAGGGGCATGGCCTCCCACCCGACGGCATCCACTGAAGAAGACACGACTCTCAAACTCTCTCAAGGACTGCACGAATGCTCACACTGAACGCCCTCCTGAAGGACGAAGCCGGTTTCATCGTTTCCGCCGAGCTGGTTCTGGTCGCCACGATCCTCGTGATCGGCCTGATCGTCGGCCTCAGCTCCATCCAGCACGCTATTGTCGCTGAACTGAACGACGTTGGCGACGCGTTCGGTGCCCTGACCCAGGGCTACCAGTACGGTGGATTCCGCGCTGTCAAGTCGAACGGTGCTCCCGCTGGTATCAAGGCCATCACCCAGGGCTCGCTGTTCACCGACACGGCTGATGACTGCGACAACGACCAGTGCTCGCTGTCCTGCGACGCCGCCGCCACCGAAGTGCCCAAGCCGTAATTGCTGATCAGTTCGGGGCTGGCAGTGCCAGCCCCGAACTGGCTTTTATTGCTTTGATCACTGGTTCCAGATTTGGGCTTCATCCCCAGGAAGTTCAAATCTCGACCCAGAGATCTGATCGCGAACCCGTTGGAAGCGATCATGAGAGAGGCTGAAGGCAACGCGGACCGGAGTGTCTGCGTTGTCTTCAGCTATTGAGTCGAACCGCAGCTTGTCGCCACCCTGCTGCCCCCCGTTGCCGCCGAATGTTGCCTTGTTGCAACCGCGCGGCAAGACCGCTGTCGTCGTGCTTTTCGTCAATGTCAGTTGGCGTTTTGCGCAAAGCCGCGCACCAACTGCTTGACAGATTCAGGCTGTGAGGTCCAGTCTGGCAGCAAGCGCATCCATGGTTTTTTGGGTGCAACTTCTTCTGCGGCAATCTCTTCCCGCAAACGCCAGATTTCTTCTGCTGCGTTTGGCTACGCTCGGGCACATCGCGTGCATTGAGTGCCTCTCGTTCAAGTCGCAACTCTGCGAATGAATGAATGAAGTGGCCCTGCAACAGTCCAGCAAGGCCTGACAGACACGACCAACATGACCGCGTCCTGCACGATGCAACCGTGGCTCTGCTGGTCCTGCTGTCGTGGCTAGCCGCGTCGCTCCGGCCGGAGACGCGGGCACCACACGGGATGGAGATGGCAACAACGACTGTCCGCCGTCGCCATTCGTTAAGGACGACCGGGGAACGGGCTATTCCCCACTCTCAAATCCCCTCTCTCGTGAAAAATCTCTCAAGGACTCAAAGCATGCGCACTCTCACCGCTCTGATCAATGACGAAGCTGGCTTCATCGTTTCCGCCGAACTGGTCCTCGTCGCCACCATCCTCGTCATCGGCCTGGTGGTCGGCCTCAGCTCGATTCAGCATGCGATCGTCGCCGAACTCAACGACGTGGCCGACGCCATCGGCTCGATCAACCAGGGTTACAGCTATGGTGGATTCACCGCCGTGAAGTCGAACGGTGCCGCCGCCGGCATCAAGGCCCGCACCTTCGGTTCGGCCTTCGCGGACACGGCTGATGACTGCGACAACGACCAGTGCAGCATCTCCTGCGACACCCCGGTTGTCGAAGCTCCGAAGGCCTGATTCATTGGACGCCTGAACTCGAAACATGAAACACCGGGGCTCGAATTTCGAGCCCCGGTGTTGTGTTGTTTGGCCTGGCAAACAGTTCGTTGCCAATTGCGGATCGACGTGGTGGGAGGATCCTGGTCCTCCAGAGCCGCGGGCAATACATAGGGGACTCGGCTTTTTGGTGCGAATTACGAGCGATTGCTGAGGAATGCGATCACGCATGCAGCGCGCACCGTTCACCGCGGCCCTGCAGGTGGAGCCCTCCCACCGCGTCGCCCGCTAGTCACCACCACCGTCTACAACTCCGGCCAGTTCCGCCTGGTTCGCGGTGCGGTGAGGATCAACGGTACATGCTTCACCGGGTGATCGACAATGAGCTGGTGCGCGTGCAGGCAGATGCAGCCTTCAACCGCCACCTTGGAGCCATACTTGCCATCACCCAGAATGGGAAAGCCCGCGTGGGCAAGCTGCACGCGGATCTGGTGCGATCGGCCGGTGACAGGCCGAACCTCCAGCAGCGCGCGGCGGTGTTGCCGTTCGAGGCAGCGGAAAGTCAACACGCTGTGGCGGGCTTGTGAACGTTCTGTACCGGACTGCTGACCGGGTCCGCGAACCACCCGCACCGTATTGGTCTCGGGCTCCTTCAGCAGCCAGTCAATCAACGTCCCCTCGGGGGGAACCTCCCCTTCGACCAAGGCGTGATAGACCTTTTCGACACTCCCGGTACGAAACTGTTCTGCCAGGCGCCCCGCAGCCTTGCTGGTGCGGGCGAACAGAACGACGCCGGAGACCGGGCGGTCGAGCCGATGCACAATTCCGACAAACACGTTGCCTGGCTTCTGATATTTGTCGCGCAGGTAGTCTGCCGCCTCTTCGACCAGCGACCTGTCGCCGGTCACGTCGCCCATCGTCAACATGCCGGCTGGCTTGACCACCGCCAGGCAGTGGTTGTCCTCGTAGAGTACCGCCAACCGGCTCATTACGACTCTCCCGTGATCCGTTTCACGAGAATCGTGGCATAGGCCCCGCGGGGAAGGTCAAACTTTAGGGTCAACTTCTTCTTGCGACTGTACAGTTCGTCTTCGCCCGGATCGGCCGTCAAGCCACGGACATTGATGATCGCCGCGCGCACCCCTTTGGAAAAGAAGCTGTCGCGCGGGTACTTCGGCCGCATCTTCTGCAGGCTGAGTCCGTATGGCTCCAGCAGTGCCTCCAGCGGCTGTTCGTAAACCCCCGCCTCGTGCCGCATGCGGGCACAGGGCAGCGGCAGTTCGGCCTCGGTCAGCGTGGGGGGCAGCGGCGGCAGCGTTTGCCCGGGAACCGACCGCAGGAAGGGAAACGGCCCCATTTTCAGCGGGACATCCACCAGCCGCTCCGGGCATTCCTGGCGCAGCAGGGTCGCGAGCAGGATGTTCCACAAGTGGCTCTGGAAGGCGGAAAGATAGAGGCCGCGCAGGTCGATATTGAGCCGGGCAAACGCGCCTTTGAAGTCGCCCGGGCGGTCGGCAAGAAATGTGATCAAACTGCGGCGGTGCGAGCGTTCGAGTGCCGCCTTGCATTCGGGCCACTGGCCCCACATTTCGCGCAGGATCCGCTTCTGTTCCTTCTCACTCGCGCGGTCATCTTCGTTGGGGTCGGCAAGGGCGAGCCACAGCGCGCGTTCGTAGTCGCCCCGGCACCAGGGGGCGGCGATGAATTCACTGGAGAAGCCAACCGAACCAAACCGCTGATCGTCAAAGTAGTTGGGCAGCCCTTCCTGGGCGACCTCTTTGGCGGCGGCGAGCGCGCCTTCCAGAGCCGGCTCGGTGAGATCGCGGATCACCATCGTAAAGCGGTTGCCCGAGATGTCGTGCGGCCCAAACGCCCTCGGCGCGAAGCCGAGAAAATCGAGCTGGACGCCCACCTCATGCATATCGCGTCGCGGCCCCTTGTCGATCGTCACATACTGCGTGGTGACGGCGTGCTTGTCCTTCAACCCGCCGTAAGACAGCCGCGGCCGGTTGATGTTCCATTTGCGGCCGACGACTTCAATCGCTTCGGGTGTCCCAAGCGAGCGTTTGGTCATCCGAAAGAGGGAGAATGGCCCTCCGGTCGGGGTAAAATCGGTCAATTCATCGACTTGGAAGTCGTCGGGCTGGCACTTGATTTTCATCAGGACATGATAGCTGGACGGCACGCTGTTCGTACTGTGTCATTGGGATTTTGTCATTCCGGGCCTTTCTGCTACAACGCCCCACCTTCGGAAACCGCATAGTACTTGCATGACTTCGACACACCTGCCGGGGTCATACGAGGCCGTTCAAGGATGAACAGATGTCCGCCCCTCAATCCCGGTGGCAGTGGGCATTGCCCATCATGCTGGTCATGGCCGCGACTGGCTTCGGCGCTTATTCCGCCGGCCTGCTTCCCAAGCCGGAAACGGCCAGTGTCAACGCGTGGCTCACCAAGGTGCGGGCTTCAATTCCCGCCTTGTCCAGCGGCGACCGGCCACTGACTCCACCGGTGCTGACCGGTTCTGGCGCCGAGGAGAAAGCCGCTAGCCCAGAAGTGACTGTGGCGGAGAATGAGCCACGCTTGGCGTCGACCGACCCGTTCATGGCGAACGCTGGCGAGTTACCAGCCTTGGACCAGCAGGCACCGGAAGAGCCGCCGGCGAACTCCGAACCCGATGCGCAGCCCACCACGGAACCTGAAGCCCCGGCCACTCTGCCGGAGTTGGATGCAACCGCACCCACCGCACCGGAAATGGCCGACTTGACCGAAGCGGAGCCGGACGGAAGCGAACCGACCGCGCGTCCGGAGCTTGAAGCCGAGCCCGACATCAACGAGACGCGGCCCCGCGAACCGCGGCGGTTCGCGGCGAAAGTCGATCTTGAAGAGGCCGAGACGGACGGCGCGCAGGCCCCTGAGACGGATGTCGTCGCCCTGCAGGATGCGCCTCGGGGCCTCGGTGAACTTGAGGAAGAGGAGATGCCACGCCGGCCACTTTCGCCGATCGACACGGCACCAGTGGTCGACCTGCCCGCCGAAGGCGATGCGGTCCCCGAGGAGCCAGAGGTCGTGGTTCCAAAGAAAACTCTCCCGACAAAGACAGCCGCACGGCCTGTTCGATCGCAAAACACCGTCAAACGCACCAAGCCGATCCCTGAAGATGCCGAACAGCCGACGGCAACGGCCAAGTCAAAGTTCAAGCGGTTGTCACCCATCTCGGACATTGAGACCAAGGAACAGCGGGCGCTGCCGCTGCGGGAGATGGCGGAGATCGAAAAACTACGCTCGCTCGGCGACACGTTTGCCGCGCTTCAAGAGTTGAGCCGCTGGTATTGGCGGCATCCGGAGCAGCGGGCCGAACTCCAGGAGCAGATTGACGAGATGGCGGACGAAGTGTTCTTCGCGCCGCGCCCGCACTTTCATGCCGAGCATGTCGTGCAGCCGAACGACCGGTTGAGCACGATTGCCCGCAAGTACAATGTCCCGTGGGAATACCTGGCGCGGGTCAATCGCGTCGATCCAAAAAAGGTGCGGGCGGGACAAAAGCTCAAGGTCGTGGACGGACCGTTTTCGGCCTTCGTTTCCCTCGGCAACTTCGAATTGATCGTTCACCTCAATGGGGTCTATGTTCACCGCTTCCCCGTGGGGATTGGCAAGGCGGGAAGTTCTCCGCTGGGAACGTTCGCCGTGAAAGAGAAACTTGTCGACCCGACCTACTACGGAGACGAAGGGGTCATCGCCCACAACGACCCGAAGAACCCATTGGGTGAACGTTGGATCGATATTGGCGACAGCTTTGGAATCCACGGCACCATCGAGCCGGACTCCATCGGCAAAGCCGAGTCGAAAGGCTGCATCCGCCTGGCGAACGGCGATGTCGACCAGGTCTACGACCTGCTGTCAATCGGGTCGCAGGTGACGATCCATAGGTGAATGACCAATGAAGCAATGACCAAGGGGATGGAATGACAAATGACAAAGGGGCGGTTCGTGGATGGACGCGGTCTACGAGGCGGAGGTTGTTTTTTGGGGGCGCTTGGTCGCCGGTGGCGCATCGCGAGGAATTGTCCCTCTGATGCGGCGCGGTAGACAAACGACCAATTTGTCATTTGTCATTTCGTCATTTCGTCATTCACTTCAGATCGACTTCACCGCGCCGCTCAGCTTCACCTTGATCTTGCCGACGTTCTTGTTGTCGGCGGGAGCGTTGACGCGGAAGAACAGTTTTCCCGTCGAGTCGGGCCTGAAGTCACTGCTCATGACGGGAAACGGCCGGCCAGGCTTGTTCATTTCGTTGACAATGACCCCCATCAGACCGCCAGCCGCAACGGAGTTTGACATCTCCTTGTCCACGTCCTGCGTTGGAAAGCCCGTGAAGTCCAGCGTGGTGTTCACCACGAAGCGATAGGTTCCTTCGACCTCCAGGCGAATCGGCTGGTCCTTGGTGACCATGACTTTGGCGGTCTGCCAGCCCATCGCGGCGTTGATTTCGACCTCAAGATCATTGGCCGTCAGCATCTGCTCGTCGATGATCTTGATCTTGGTGAGCGCCGACTCTGAATCCGGCTTGATTTTGACGACAATTTCCAGCAGTTCGCGGGCCTTTTCGTAGTGCCCGGCATCGAAGTAGTCGCTGGCGAACTGCTCGGTTTCGCGGATGAACGAAGCCTCGACCTGCTTGACTTTGGTGTCAATGGCCTCCGTGTTCGCGATCGGCTTTTTCTTCTTGTCCACTTTCTTCTTCACCTGGCCATGAACAGCCGTGGTGGAAGCCGACCACATCAGGCCCATGCACGCACACAACAGAGACGAGACGACGAGAAACTTGCGCATGGAACCCTGCCTGCCGCGAACGGGCTGATGGGGACTGACTCTTGAGGATCTTGATTCTTCGAGTGTACCGAGGAGTGGAGGAATGGCAATTGTCAGGTGACCGGTCGGGCCAAAATTATTAGCGCAATGAATGTTCGGTTTGCTGGAATAATCCCCGCCGGATTTGTCACCGCGATAGTGGAGCCAGAAAGAAGCCCTCCGGGCTGAGGCTCCCGACAGCGGTGACAAATCCGGCAAACTGACTCATTCTATTGCGCTGCGGATGGCGCGCATCAACAGCGGCAGAATGACCAGGTTCCCCACCAGGCCGCCGAGCATGGCAACGCTCACCAGGATGCCGAAATAGACCAGTGGCACAAACTGCGACAGCGTCAGCACCAAGAACCCGACCACCAGCGCCAGATTGGCGTAAACCAGTGCGCTGCCGACCTCCTGGTTGGTCTCACGGAGTGCCGCATAGAAATCCATCCCCTGCCGCCGCGCCCGCTTCCACCCCGCCAGATAGTGAATGCTGGAGTCGACCGTGAGCCCCATCGACACGCTGGCGATCATGGCTGTGGCGATGTTGATGGGCAGACCGATCCAGCCCATGGTGCCGATCACAATCACAATGGGCAGCAGATTTGGAACCAGGGAGATCAGCCCGATCCAGATGCTCCGGAAGGCGATGGACATCATCAGAAAGATCCCGCCGCCCGCAACCGCGAAGCTGACCCACTGGTCATCCAGCAGGCTTGTCGTCAGATAGGCCAGCAGGACAAACAGCCCCGATGCGGAGGCCGCATCTTCGCCGCTGGCGGGAAACCGCTTGCGGGCGGCCTCCTCCACCTGCCGAATGTCGGCCAGTTTGACTTCGGCGGGCTGCTGTTCACGCGCCCGCAGCATGATCCGCATCCGCCCCTTCTCACTGTTGTAGAGGCTGCTGGTGAAGTCGGACTGAAACGTTTTGAGCAGCCTGAGTTTGGAACTCAGCACCTGCTGCTGGGTGAACCCCAGGCCGGGCATGATGTCGAGCCCGTCCGTGAGGGCGATCACCTTGGTCAGCGCCGGCTTGCCTTCCACCCGCATCGCCCGCAGTTCTGCGGCAAAGTCGCGGACTTCCTCGAGAAACTCCTTGTCCAGTTGTTCTGGAGCGTGAAAACTGACCTCCCACGTTCCCGAGCCACCGAGGTTCTGCTCCACGAAGTTCAGGGACTGCACGAGCGGGCTCGTTTCACGAAAATTCTTGCTGAAATCCGTCTCGATTCTGAGCCTCGTGAACCCCGCCAGGGTGAAGATCAGCAACCCGACGCACACCAGCGACAGGGTCCCGGGGTAGCGTTCCACGGCGTCCGTGATGAGGCCAAGGGAGCCTTTGAGCCGCCGCCTAGCCGGTCCCGATCGTGGGTCGAGGGCCATCCCGCCCATCAAGATCGTGGAGGGAAGCAGTGCCGCACCCGCCACCAGCACCAGCATCGTGGCGACCGCGGTCATCACGCCAAAGCTGCGGACCGGGTGGATGGCACTGGTGATCTGCGCCCCAAAGCCCGCCGCCGTCGTCAAACAGGTCCACAGGATGGGAATCGCCAGCGACATCAAAGTCGCCCTCAGGGCGGCCTCGCGCTCCATCCCGCGCCGCGCGGTGCGGAACTGCACTGCCACATGCACCACTGTCGCCACGCCGATGATGGTCACCAGGGAGGTGAGCATCGAGCTGACCATGCTGAGCTGCATCTGGGCCAGCACCAGCAGCCCCTTCGTCCAGATCAGCGTCACATGGACCAGGAGCAGTGGCAGGATCACCCAGCGGATGCTGCGGAACAGTACGAGAATGACCAGCATCAGCAGGGCCGAAGAGGCGTATCCCAGCACGGCGCCGTCGACCTCGACATAGTAGAACATCTCGTGGACATGGACCGGTTCGCCCACGACGTAGGTCTCCGTCGGCTGCTTCGCCGCGACCGCCTTGATGAGCGCAATGGTTTTGGCTCGTGTCACCAGCTTGCCGGCGGCATCACGCGGGGGGGCTGCAGTGCCTTCCCCCTCGGTTTCGGCGTCCGGATCGGCGGGTTTGATGGGAGCCACAGGCTTGGCGGGATTGAGTTTGCCCTGATCGACAAGTCGCAGGATCACGGCCGTCGTCTGGCGGTCGTCACCCAGGAGCATCCCCCGCATCAACTCCTCGACCTGGGGCTGCAGGTTTTTGAGCAAAGGCAGTTTGAGAATCCCCAGGGATTTTGACAAACTTTGGACACTGCCTGTCTGGACGCCGGGGATCTCGGCCAAGTCTTCCGCCAGTTTCCGCATCCGCTCGGTGGCCGGTGCCGACAGTGTGCCGTCAGAGTCAAACAGGTTCGGGTCGCGGTAGGCCACAATCACGAATTCGTCGCCGCCGAACAGTCCCTTGCTGCGGACATAATCCCGCAGCCGCTGGTTGTCGAGAGAGAACAACGATTCGATCGACTGGTCAAACTGGAGTTGTGACGCGGGGATCGCCGCGAGCAGCGTCAGCAAAGTCGCTGCCACAAACAGCGGGAACCGCCAGCGAATCAGAAAATCGACAAACCAGACGAGCGCCGGGGACTGCTGCGTGTTGGCCGCTGGCGGAACTAAGGGCGGGTTGACGGCTTCGGACATCGTGGACCCCGGGGCATGATTGCCGGCGAATCTTATAGGCGACGCCTGTTTGTAGCCAGAGTTGGTTCTCTGCCATCCTGCCATCGGTGCTCCGTGCTCCACAGGCAGCGGGTTGTGGTCGGAGACCACTTGATCAAGAACATGTGAAAGCCAACGAGTCCCCTCACACATTCCGATTTCCGATTTCTGGTCTTCGGAATTCCGATGTATCCAAACATGTTAGAATGGGCGGTGACAAGGGCGTTCGCTCCGTTCGGGGTCGACTTCAGGGAACCATCCGTCAGCGGATATCCAGGGCGTCGTGATGCCTGCAAGTTCAAGCAATTCCGGGACACCGCCAGCGGATCTGGAGCGAGCGGATCCGCGACAGGTGTCCAGAATCACGCATCGTTGTACAGACCACCCGTGCAACCCACCTGAGTGCAGATGATGTCAACCGCCACGAGAATGCCGGGATGCTATGTTGAAGACGGCATCGTCTATCCCGATGACGACGGAGTCGAAATGGGAGACAACTCCGCACAAACTGACTGGATCTCTTTCCTGTTGGTGAATTTGACGAGCTTTTATGCGGACGATCCGGATGTTGCCGTCATGGCCAATATGAACTGGTACCCGGTGAAGGGCAAAAGCAAGATCTGTCGCGCGCCGGATGTCATGGTTGCGTTCGGCCGTTCCAAGGAGTATCGCGGGTCTTACATCCAGTGGACTGAAGACAACATTGCTCCTCAGGTTGTGTTTGAAATCCTCTCGCCGAGCAATTCAACCAGCGAAATGGCCGAGAAACTCAGCTTCTACGTGCAGTACGAGGTCGAGGAGTTCTACACCCATGACCCAGACACGAACACACTCCACGCGTGGATCCGTAAAGGCGGTCAACTGTTGAACGTTCCAACTCAACCGACTTTTGTCAGTCCCCGCATGCAGATCCGCTTTGAGAACACTGCTGACGAGGGAATGAAGGTCTACCAGCCGGATGGCACAGCCTTTCTCAACCCGGCCGACGCCGTCCGCAGGGCGGCCACTGCCGAATGGAAATTCGAACAAGCGGTTGTCGAAATTGCAGCCCTGCGCGAGCGGTTGCGCCAAGCGGGACTGGAATGATGTCGCAATGGGCGTCTGCTGACTTTTGAGAACTCCGTCTGCACGGCTTCCGAGCCTCGCGGGCAAAGATCAACTCTCCGAGTAAGACCGTGATCGACCTGCTCTGGACTCACGTCTGGTGGCGCTATCCCCCGCGGCCTGGGTGGGAATCACGGCTCTACCACGGGTTCAACCTCGCTGAGGGGGCCGTTTGGTGCGTGTTCGCGGTGCTGGTTCTCGCCCGCTGGTGGCGGCGGCGAAAATCGGCTGGCGAAATCGGATATGCCACGGCATTTCTGACGTTCGGGCTGACCGACTTCGTCGAAGCCTGGATCTCGACGAGCAGCCTCCTGTGGCTCAAACTCCTCAATCTCTTCGTGCTTTTCGCCCTCAGACACCGCGCACTGAGCCACTGGTATCCCGGCAGGCGGCTGTATTGATGTACCGCACACACCCAAAGCGAAAATCTTGAATCAAAAATCCAGAATTCACCCCGGTCCAATTCAAGCGACTCTGCCGTCCGTGACGATAGTGAGTACAGGGCAAGATTCTTTTCACCCTGTACCACCGCGTGGAGTCCAGCATGCGCATTGTGATTCACAGCCTTTTGATCTTTCTCTCGCTGAGCACCATCGCCCTGACCATTCCCCAGTCCGCCGTGGCTGCGTGGCGGAAGAAGTGCTGCGTGAAGTGCTTTAAAGAAACCTGCTGCTGTCCGCCGGTGTCGGTGGCCCCCGCGATCTGCCCGCCAGCCGTGCAGGTCCAGCAGACGGTGACGGCCACGACCCTCAAGCCGGTCATGGAAACGCATTACCTGCAGCGGCCGGTGATGACGACCCGCAACGTTCTCGAAACCCAGTACCGCACCGAGCAGTACACCGAAACCGTGCCGGTCCAAACGACCGAATGCATCACGGTGGACGAAGGCTGCTACAAGATGGTGTGGGTGCCAAAAATGGTCACCAAGCAGATCCCCAAGACCTGCTACCAGCAGCGAACTGCCTGCCGCACCGTCCCCTATCAGGTGACGCGCCAAGTGCAGGAATGCACCACCCGCACCGTCCCGGTGCAAACGGTCCGCTATGTGCAGGCCGCCGAACAGGTCGCCTGCCCGGTCAACCTCGGTTACCAAAGCACGCCCTACTATCAGGCTTCGCCACCCGTGGCGGCCCCCTACATCGCTCCCACATGTGCTGCCCCTCCGGGACAGGAAACGTTCGCTCCTGCGGCCCCCGCCGCTCAGGCCGCGCCGCAGTCGATGGCACCGACCCCCGCCGCGCCGCAGTCGTCCCTGTACAACGGCCCGGCAGCCACGTTGTCGATGAACATCGAACCGGTCCAGCCCCCGCGGTACGCACCGATCTCGGTGGCTCCGCGGATGGCCGAGGCCTCGCTGACCCGGGCCACCAATGTCCCGACGGCAGCCACGGTCTGGCGGTCGCCACGCCGCTAAGGATTCCCAGCGTAGGATGGACTTCCTAGTCCGTCCTCGGACGAGTCACGATCATGCGGTTGACCTACGGCCAGAGAAGGCCATGGTAGACGGCAGGACAATCGATTCAGTCACACACCCGGTTTCTTTGGAACCGGGTGTTGTCATATCGCCCAGTCGATTTGGTCTCTTCATGGATCTTCTGATGATCCCCAAGCTTCTGCGGCACTTGTTTGGAACTCAACCACGGGCTCGGTCCGGCTGGCAACAGCCGGCTGGATGGGAACAGTTCGAAGAGCGAAAGCTCCTCAGTGCAACGAATTCCGCGGACTTGGAGGAAGCCGATCAGCCCTGCCAGCCGCTGCTGGATGCTGTGGCCCAAGGCCACAACACCGGTTGTGGATGTCCCATCTGCGCACAAATGGCAGACTTGGCCAAAGCCGATCCTGTCGCCGCCGCACAGAATTCCAACGTGCCGAACGGTACCAAACACCAGTTGTCGGCCCTTCCAACACTCAGCAGCCTGCCCGGAGCGACGGCCACCATCTACCTCGATTTCACGGGGCACGATGAAGCGGCCTGGGGCACCTACACCGATGTGCATTCGCCCGTGTTCGATCTCGACGGGGACCTTACGACCTACAGCGACCGCGAACTGGCGGTGATCGAGTCGGTCTGGCGGCAGGTGGCCGAAGATTTCTCCCCGTTCAACTTGAACGTCACAACCGTGGCTCCGCCCAGCTTTGGCGACCACGAAGCGATCCGTGTCGTCATTGGTGGCTCGTCCAGCGACTGGTACGGCTCTCGGGCTGGCGGCGTGGCGTTTGTCGGTTCGTTCTATAATTCGGGGCCGAACACGGCTTATGTGTTCACCCGCGAACTCTCGGGCAGCGCCAAAAACATCGCCCTGGTCGCCTCACACGAGGCTGGCCACGCCTTCGGCCTGCAGCATCAAAGCCTGTACGATGCCTCCGGGACGCAGGTCAGTGAACACAATTCGGGCAACGCAGATTGGGCGCCCATCATGGGCACGGCGTACGGTGCCACGCGTGGCACCTGGGCTTTAGGCGCTTCTTCCAGTGCAACGACCATTCAGGACGACATGGCCGTCATCGCCGGCCCATGGAACGGCTTTGGCTATCGCACGGACCAATACCCGAATGATCCGGGCCAGGGGACCCTGCTGACGGGCAGCGTGCTCACGGCTTCCAGTGTGATTGAAACCGCCAGCGATGCCGACTGGTTCACGTTCGCCACGACGGGTGGAAATTGGCAGATCAACGTCCATGCCGCCACAGTCGCGCCGAATCTCTTGGGATTCGTGGTCCTGCAGTCGTCGGATGGAACAATCATCGACACCGCGATTCTCAGTGGCTCAACCACGCTGCACGCCAATCTCGCTCCTGGACTTTATCGCCTGGGGGTGCTGAGCAACGGGGAATACGGCTCGGCTGGGCAATACTCGTTGACCGCTCAGGCCACGGCTAACTCGGGCGGATTGATTGCCCAGAGCGGGCTGGCGGGAGCCACGCCGGTCACCACGAGCATCCCGCTGCCCGCGAACCTGCTTAATGGCAGCCCGCCGGAAACCGGCAGTCTGCGGTTGAACCAGGTGGCTCAATTTGCCGCGCGGTCGCACTTGGGCAACATTGAGGTTCCGCGGGGCATCCTCGCACCCGAACCAGAACGGCAGTCGGCTGGCGGTGGTTCAATCGCGCTTCGAGCCGCCCCGCCTCCGCCAACGGCGAACTCGCGACACACCACGAGACAAGCTGCTCCACAAGCCACCGTGAGGCAGGCCGCCGTGACCCTGGAGAACCCCGATTTCGAGGGGGGTGACGAGCAGCCGGTCATCCTCGACCCGATCATTGATGCCGGTCCAAAGATTCATCCGGCGGAATGACTCCGTCCCGGCGCTTTCCCGCGACAAAATCCATCTGGCTGAGCAGTTTGTGCAGCAGTTGCACATCGCGGCTTTCGAGCGGCAGACGGCTCAGCACGCGGCGAAAGCGGGTGATGAGGTTCTCCATGTTGGACGACGGCCGCGTCCCGAGGCGGCCCAGCGTCTCGGCCAGGTGTTCGTAGAACCGCTCCACCTGGACGTTGGTGGCCAGCGACCAGTCAAAGCTGCGCTCTGCCGGAGCAAGCGAGGCTTGATACACGCTGTAGGCGTAAATCATCACCGACTGGGCCAGGTTGAGCGACTGCGTCGCCGTGGCGGACGGGATCGTGGAATGGATCGAGCAGCGTTCCAGTTCCGTGTTGTCGAGCCCCCACGACTCGCGGCCGAACACGATCGCCACCGGTCCATTCGCTGAACGTTCGAGAACGAGCCGCGCCGCCTCTTCGGGCGTGTACAGCGGTGACAGATGCCGCCTGACGCGGCGGCTGGTGGCGACGGAGAAGACGGTGTCGCCGATCGCCTCATCCAGGCTGGTCACCACCCGCGCCTCGTTCAGCACTGCAACCGCCGCATGCGCGAGGCGGCTGGCCTCTTCCCCTTTGGCCTCGCACTTGGGATTCACCAGCACCAACTGCGACAGCCCCATGGTCTGGAGCGCCCGCGCGGCGGAGCCCACGTTTCCCGGGAACTCCGTCTCAACGAGGACAATGCGGATCTGATCCAGCATGGTCGGTCAACGCTCACCATCGGCCGGTTGCGAGGCCGCGGCCTTCGCTGGCGCAGCCACGGCCGCCGGCCCCTTCCGCACGCGGAGGAAAGCTGACATGCTGTAAATCACCAGAGCCAGCGTCACAATGACAACCATCCATTTGCGCCGGTTTTCGCGCATCTTGGCGAATGCCGGCGAACGGCCGACGAGCGCCGAGGCGATGAAGAAAATCACGAGTGCCAGCAGGATCTTGGTTCCCATCACCCCGTGGTACAACCCGTCCTTCATCCCGCTGGCGCGGATCGCCATGATTGCGCGGGTGTAGTTGATCCCGCCGCTGATCAAGAGCACGCCAATGCCGGCATGGACGAACTTTTTCCAGCCCTGCATCAGCCGGGTGCGCAGTTGGTCGTGCTGTTCGTCGGTCAGCGAGTCGCTCGCCGCCGGCCCAAGCACGAATCGCATGAAAAACACCCCGCCAACGAGCACCGTCGCCGTCGCGACGTGAAGCACGCGGGTGGTGGTAAACAGCCCCAACTGCAAATCGTCCATCATCATCTCCGGAGTGTACACAGGACCGCCATCGTGCGGTCAGGCACCATCTTAGCCCCACTGGCGGGCGAGTGCATCTTACGCGGGTCATCCGTCATCCGGGCAGATCCGGCCAATTTTCGACAAATCAGCCGGAACGCGTTAAGGTGCGGTTCGTTCAATTCGTGACGACCGTGTGTCGCGAAGCTTCGGCGCGCGATGAGTGCCGGTTGTTCTGCTGTGTTTTTGGGGGTGAGACCTCTTCCTTCGCGGGGTCGTTCCTCCGCGCCTCACTCCCCTCCCAGCTTTAGCAGCTTGATCGCGTTCCCGCGATAGATCTTGTACTGCACATCCTCCGGCAGGTTCATCGAATCCAGCAGCGCGAACTGCGGGATGTCTTGCTGGGGCATCAGCACGTCGGTGCCGAACAGGAGTTGGTCGGCGTTGCGGATCAGAAACTCGCGACCGAATTCCGGGTCGCGGGCGAGCGCCTTTTCGCCGCCGGGTTCAGACAGGTCGCAGTACAGGTTCGGGTACTCCTTCATGAGCCGGTCGAGAGCCCCGCCGGGGGTCACCTTCTTGGGGATCTCTGTATAGCGGCCGAAGTCCTCAAACGTGGCGTCGCCGCTGATGGAGGCCCAGAAGCCGGCGGCATGCCCGATCAGCGGCAACTTGGGAAAGGCCTTCAACACGTTTTCCAGCCGCGGCAGGCCCGGCGTGTCCGGGTTGCGGATGTCATCCAGGTGAAACAGGATCGGCAGCCCAACTACGTCGCAGGCCTCATACAATACCATCTGCTGCGGCGCATCGAACCACAAACCGGTCTTGTGTTCGCCCAGCCCGCGGCAGCCCACGTCCTGATACCGCTTGAGAATGTCGACCATCCCCTTCACGCCAGCCACATGCCCCGTGCGTTTCCCCGGCTCCGTGACCGCCCGCGGGTCGAGCGACGCGAACGGAATGATTCGCTCCGGGTAATCATGAAAAGCCTCCAGCGCCGTCGTCACCGGCTGCGTGATCGGTGCCGACTCCGGCGAAATCAACGGCAGCACGCACGCCCTCTCGACGTTGTGCTCGTCCATGAACTTGATCAGCAACTCCGCCGTCAGCCGCCGGTCGACAAAGAACGCCCCCAAGTGTGTGTGAATGTCGATGTACTTGGGCTTCGCCGGTGCGGCAATGGCGGGGCGCACGCTGGTCAGCGCGGCGATTGCGGACGCCGCAAGGAAGCCACGGCGTGAGATGTTACTCATTGAACTCTCGGATGGATGCAACTGAAAGGAGTTTCAAACTTCAGAGGCCAGGTTTCAAATTCCACAGTAAAACGACCTTTTTCAGGCACTGCATCAGAGAACACGAACCACATGCCGGCATGGTGTACTCTCCTTGCTGACTCGCAGGGCGGCGTGGCGGGAGGGCGAAGCTCCTGCTGAGCCGCGGTCACGAGTGCGCTCTGATCCCTTACGCCAATTTCCTCCAAACTCGGGTCAAGGGCGGGAGCCACGCACTTTCAGTGACCTGCCATCAAAAGCGGCGTCCCGGACGATTGATCTCCAGATCAGGTCGAAGTTTGCGGAGTGCTTCCGTTCCGCTGGCAGTGAACACCATCGCTGGACGCTCCCCGTATATCAAATAATCGTTCACATCAATGTGACTAAAATCGAGCAGTTTCAAGGATGGCATTTTTGCCAGGAATGGCAGGCTGGAATCCGTGAGGCCACAATTTCCGGCGATGTCCAGCGTCTTGATGCCACGGTGCCGGCTGATCAGTTCGACATCCTCGTCGGTCAATTCATAGCCATCTCTCTCCACCTGCGAGATGTCGAGCAACTCGAGGTCGGGCTTCTGGATCAAAAGGGTCTGCAGCGTGGCGCGTGACAACTGCAGATTTCGCAGTCTGACGTTCTTCAGCGAGGGCAATTGACCAAATAAAGGGGTCAAAGTCTCGTCGATGGCACCCCCATCACCATAGATCGAAAATTCCTTGATATGCTTCAGACCTGCAATTTGCCTCCAGGCCAGCGAATTGGACCGGTTGGAGGTCACATTGAAATGCAGAGTCTCCAACTGCGGTGGCAGGTACGGCCAGGCAGCCTCATCCACATCTTCAAAGGTGACCGTCTTCAACCCCCGAAGATTTCTGACATGCCGCAGCTCGACCGCATGGGCAGTTCTAAAGAAATAGGCCTCATCGACGGTTTGGAACAGTTTGTCATACCACTCCGATTTCAGAAACTCTGAATACGGAGGCGCTTCGGTCGAAAGCCAGACCGAATCGCTGCGCTTGAGGGCAGAGACAGCGTTATGGTGCCGGAAGAGCACGGTGGCTGGGAAGCCGATGGCCGCACTAACCGCAATCACCACCGTCGTCCAAACCAGTGTGCGACGCGACCGCATGATGGCAGTTTTCCGATGTTCGCGACGTGATCGTCATATGGAGCAGCCGGTCACGCAGAGCACGTCCAATTCACGATATGCGACAGCCCTATGGCTGGGTAGGCATGCTGGACAAATGCCATCACCCAATAATCCGAATCTTGCGAATAAAATCGGCCTTCAGAACCATACAAAAACGGCCACAGCCCAAACAGCAGCGCTCATCAACGAGTGACCAATTTGTCATTTGTCATTTGTCATTCCCACCACGGTCTTAAACCGCTGCTCCTGCTGCTGCATCAACCGGTCCGTGTCTTCCTTCAGCAAATACCCCGTGGCTTCCAGTTGTTCACACTGCTTCCGCAACTGCTGCAGGTAGGTCGCGACATCACCATAGCGTTCTTCCAACGACAGCCGCGGGTCGCCGGTGGAGTCGCGCTGCGCCTTTGTCACCGCGAAGGGGATGTAAGACCCGCCGAGGCTGACGAGGTCATTCACCGCGCCGAACTCCGCGCGGCGCAGGTTCCAGCCGGTGTGGGTTCCCATCGGCACGGCAACTTCCGGGGGCGACAGGCAACCCAGTTCGTTGCCGTCCGGGGCACAGCGCGGGACCAGCACGACGTAGTGACTGCCGGCGGCGGGTGGCTGCACATCGGCGATCCCTTCGCTGACCCACCGCGGTCCAAAATCGAGCAACGACGGCTGCTGGATGATCTTGGGATAGTTGATGTGGGGAATGCGTGGGAAGGCGGTCGATTCCTGGTCCCAGACTACGAGGTTTTTTGCAGCAATCGTCGGGTAGACGCTGGGCGGCGGAGCCACGCCGTCTTTCACCCAACGGTCGAGGGCGAGCAGCAGCGAACGAAGGTACGGCTTGTAGTCGCCGGGATTGGCCAGCGTTTGGCCGACGCCCGCGGAAGGCGGCCATCCCGCCGGGCCATGCTGGGTGCCGCCAAACAGGTAAAGGCGCACGTTTTCCGGCAGGACGAGATCGCGCTGGCCGAGCGGATCGGTGTGGGTGAGTGAGCCACTGCGCGTCCAGTATTCGCCGGCGGACTGTGTCTGCATCACGCGAGGCATGGTTCCGGACTGGGCCGACTTCTCCAGAATGCCGTCGGTCCGCCCCGACAGCGGGTCGGTCTCGGTGCTGTAGGCGAAGGGGAAGCGGTCGCCGGGGTAGTCGTGATGGTCATGCTGATTGCAGTGCCGCGTCGGCTGGGCGAAGCGGACATTGAAGGAGCCCAAGCCGGAGCCCGACACGTGTGGCATGATCCCGTCGAAGACCATGCGGCCGCTCTCGTCGGCATTGAACCCCGAGTACACAAACTCACGCAAGAACCGTCCGCTTTGTGAAACGCCAAAGCCCAGGGCGCGGGTGATCGGGGTCTTGCCCGCCGCCACCAGCGGGTTGTTCTGGCCCGTTCCAAACCGGAAGGCCGAGACCAGATCGCGCACGGCGGCAAAGCCGAC
This sequence comes from Planctomycetaceae bacterium, assembly GCA_021732845.1. Classification (GTDB taxonomy): domain Bacteria; phylum Planctomycetota; class Planctomycetia; order Planctomycetales; family Planctomycetaceae; genus JAKFUF01. Next base: position 59,952 of record JAKFUF010000071.1, read on the forward strand.
ACCATGCACCAGCGGATCCTGAGCTTCGTAGATCAGTTCGTAGATCTGACCCGGCTCAAAGCCAGCCGGGTATTCCAGCTCCACCTTTGGCAATTGCGACAGGTCATTTGATTGAAAGTCAGGCTGGCCCCCGCTGTTAATGTCGGTGACACGAATTCTAAACTTATCCCGTGGAATCGGCTCGCGGGCGTCTGCCGGATAGACGCGGTGCGTCAGCGTGGCGGCTTTCAGACCGGCAGCCGTCTGCCGGTACGAACCATGATTTTCCCAATGGGTGACGGTCAGCCGCGTTGGCTTGGGGTCGCCCACCTTGCCACCGGGAACGAGTTCGCACCGCACGAGGCCCTTAATCGGCCCGTCTTGGGTTTTGGCCACGGGTGCCCGCAGCCGCAGGCGGTCTCCGCCGGGGAGCAGTTCGCCATCCCAACCGCTCCAAACGACGGTGAATCCATGCCGCATCAGGAAGCCGGTCCCCGGGTCGCCACTGTTGAAGAAGCTCAGTGCCAGCTTGTTGCCGCGGTTGTTCACATCGTACAGCACCGCCCCATTGGCCTTCGAACGATCAGTTGGCACCAGCAACATCAAATCGGCGGTGAATTCCACCTCACCCTGGGCATTGCGCGGAGCATATTGCAGGTCGACAATCGCCTTATTCTGCGGCACGGCGGGATCAATTGCGTAGTGAATCTTCCCGGTGATCCGCTCGTACGGACCAACCTCCCCAAATGCCTGGCCGCCCGCGAACGGTTCGTGGCTCAAGATCTCGAACCGCGTGACTTCCGCCGAGGCCCGGTGGCTCAGGCAGACGCACAGCAGCAGGACGGCGGAGGTGAGCCACGGTTTTTGGGGCATGATTCTCAGTCCCGAATTTCAACCATCAAATGTGCCGCCGCCGGCTGTCCGAGCGAAACCTGCCGTTTGCCAATTTTCAGCGTGATGATGCCCGCCGCGTTCGAGTTCTGTTCGACCTGGGCGGAAGTTCCCAGTTCCATCCCATGATCCGACAGGAACCGCAGGAACTCCGGCTGCTGGTTGACGACCCGCACCACCTTGACCCGCATCGGTGGGACGCACTCCGAAAGTGGAATGGCGGCGGCGACCGAGGCGGCATTGCGCATTTCGCCGTCGGCGGAGGGGATCGGGTCGCCATGCGGATCGGTCGCCGGGTTGCCGAGATATTCGTCAATGCGGTCGATCAGCGTCTCGCTGACCGCGTGCTCCATCCGCTCGGCCTCTTCGTGGACTTGATCCCACGAGAGGTTCAGGGTTCGCACAAGGAATAGCTCGATCAGCCGGTGCCGGCGCAGCACGCGCATGGCGAGGGTCCGGCCAGCGGCAGTCAGGCTCACGCCGGAGTACGGCTTGTAGACCGCGAGTTCGGCATCCGACAGAGTCTTGAACATGCTGGTGACGGTGCCCGGCGTCACGCCCAAAATCGCCGCCAACTGGCCGGTCGAGACCCACTCCGAACCAGTCGCAATGACCAGTTGGAGAGTTGCCTTCAGATAGTTTTCAACGGTGAGGCTGGCCATGGGGACTCGATCATTTGGCGGGCGGCCATCGTCCGATGATGCGAGCATAGGCACAAGGCGACCGGGAATCCAGACCCCGGGTTGCTGGCGCAATCGAGATGGTGTCCCGCAACTCGTGCAGGTGCTGCAGATTGTGTTGAATTCCAAATTTCCTGACCGTCACGGATTTTGGGGGCTGGCCGGTCGTCTCGAGTGAGGATTTTGGGACAAGATTGAAAGGATGAAACAGAATCAGAAAGGATGTTTTCATTGAAAACTGGCACCAACAGATCCTTCCCTGATCCTCCATGGACCACATCCACGCACCCAAATTTCGATTTTTTCGGGATGGACAGAAATCAGCGGATTTCTAGAATCCTCGCTCGCTCGGGAAAAGTGGGAGACGGCCCGCACTGTCGCCCACGGTTCTTCGCGATGACTGGTTGAGCCCGCACTCCGCCATGCATCGGGATCCATTGATCCGGGGACCAACCTCCCGCAGCGTCAAGGACCCTATTGACATGCAGAAAACGCTCTGTGCGTACATCGCCGGAGCCGCGTTCGCGGCTGCCGGCTGCCACGCCTATCAGCCGTACGGCTATGGCTACCCTGGTGCCTACCAGATGCCCTCCTATACCGACGGCGGTGGCTATGCGGTGGTGCAGCCACAGGGCCTGCAGCCAGCCCCCGCCTGGAATGGCGGTTCGGCGAATTCGAACGCCGACCTGGGGCTGCCGACAACAGGCACCGCCGGGCTTCCCCGCGGCAACAACGGCGGAAACCGCAACTACGGCCTGCCGACAACGGCCAATACCCCCCCAGACGACTTGGAAAGCAAATCGGCCAACAGCACCCCGCCACGGCCGCCTCGTCCATTGGGAGCCACGGTTCCCAATCCCTCCGATGTGCAGGGGTCTCCCGAGGCTTTGACGGGTGAGGATGCCGATTCCGTTCCACGGCCCCCGGCATCGCAGACCTCGCTGGGGGGCGATGGGGCAGAGCCGAACGCGCCGTACGACCCGCTCAACAACGGTGACAACGAAACGATCGAGCCGATCGAAAAGATGGGCGGGGAGGTCGAATTCCCCGGCCCCAAACGGCTGGGCGCGCTGGAAGAGGACCAGGCTCCGCCCGTCGCCCGGGCTCCCGCGGGAGGCCCAAACCCGTACAAGTTCGACGCGGAAAACTACTCGTGGCTGCGCGGAGTGGTGGAGCAGGACGAAGAAAATGGCTCGTGGCGGGTGCGCTACTGTCTCGATGAGAACGTGGACCACTACAACGGGATCCTGACCCTGGCCGACGACGGTGACCTGCTGGCCGCCCTGTTGCCCGGCGATGTGATCCTCGTCAAGGGAAAGCTCGATCACGCCCATCGCGACCCCCAGAACCGCTCGACGTTCCGCGTCTCCACTGTGTCCAAGCTCAAACCGAGAGGCGCCGGCCCGCGATAACCGTGGCATCTGGTCAACCCACGCGAGCGACATCGGCCATTGCCACCAAGTCACCCGCCGATTGGAGCGAATGCCGATGAAGTCGTTCACCGACTACCTGGTGATGAACATTCCCGGCAAGATGACGTTCGTGAACATCACGCCCCGGGTGGCGGAGGCGGTGAAGAAAAGCGGCGTGAAGGAAGGGATGGCATTGGTCAATTCCATGCACATCACCTCGTCCGTCTTCATCAACGACGATGAATCCGGCCTGCATCACGACTTCGGCAAGTGGCTCGAAGATCTGGCCCCCTTCAACCCCGACCCCAACCACTACCACCACAACCGCACCGGCGAAGACAACGCCGACGCCCACCTGAAACGGCAGGTGATGGGCCGCGAAGTGGTTGTCGCCATCACCAACGGCCAGCTCGACTTCGGCCCATGGGAACAGATCTTCTATGGGGAGTTCGACGGAAACCGGAACAAGCGGGTGCTGGTGAAGATCATTGGGGAGTAACATGTCTCGACCTCCGGGTGACATTGCCAATGCCATTGATGCGTTTGAGCCGAAAGACGGCAACTGGCTTGAGCTTGATGACCTGCTCCAAGAACTCTTTCAAAGCGAATGTCCGACGCTCGGTGTTGATGCGTTGCTGCGAGTGTTCGAGAGGTTTCCGGAAGAAGATGGATGCGAAGTCTTCTGGGGGATTGTTCACGGATTGGAGAGTATTCCAGGCTATGAGGAACGCCTCGTTCAATCTGTTTGTTCGTCCCCTTCCGAGTTTGGACTCATCATGGTCCAAGGCTTGTTGAATTCGGGCGTTGACGAAGTTGCGGGCGTTGGGCTGCTGGCCTTGCTCGAAACCACCGCCAAGAATGACTCGAGTCCGGACGACATCCGGAGAATGGCGGAGCGGTTCCGGGCAAGACACAAGGCGTAGTTCTGAAGCTTGCACTCAATCTGCCGGCGTTGGCCATGGCGGTCAGCGACCGGCATGCGGGGATCCGCGCGGACGGGCTGATTTTGATCTGTCCCTCCGGACGCGGCGACGCCCGGAGGCGGAGTCGGAAATGTGCGGCAACGGCGTCCGCTGGGTGGCGAAGGACGAGTACGACCACGGCAGCGCCCGCAACGAAGACCTGCAGATTGAAACCGGCCGCGGCCCAGCAGGAAGCGGTACGGCGCAAGCCGTCCGGCGTTACGCTGGGACAATCCGGTTGTTTGCATTTGTCGACCGGCGTGGCGGGCGGGCTCTGGTCCTCCAGAGCCGCGAACAACCGACGATCTGGCTCTTCCGAAGGGTTCCATTTGAACGGCACGGCGCAAGCCGTCCGGCGTTACGCTGGGACAATCCGGTTGTTTGCATTTGTCGACCGGCGTGGCGGATAGGGGTAGGGAGGGCCGATTGGTTTCGGCTCCCCCCTCCCTCCGAACCGGACTGGCGGATTTCCCGCATCCGGCTCTCCAGTTGATGGTCTTACCTGGGACAGGGTTGAAGTGCGAGTTTGTGG
>JAKFUF010000015.1 GCA_021732845.1 Planctomycetaceae bacterium
CCACAAACTCGCACTTCAACCCTGTCCCAGGTAAGACCATCAACTGGAGAGCCGGATGCGGGAAATCCGCCAGTCCGGTTCGGAGGGAGGGGGGAGCCGAAACCAATCGGCCCTCCCTACCCCTATCCGCCACGCCGATCGACGAATGGAACAACCAGGTTGTCCCAGCGGCTCACCGGACGGCTTGCGCCGTGCCGCTACAAGTGGGCGTAATGTCGTCTTTTGCTCCGCGAGAGGCGACACAAAGTAGCCGAGTCACTCCGTGACTCGCATCGTGGCTTCTTCGACGACTTGCAATTCACAGACAGGCAGGGCACAAGCCCTCCGGTGAGTCTCAAAGTCGCCCAGTCACTCCGGCCGGGTTCGAGTCAAGGAGTGACTCGGCAACTTTACGGTGCCCGAATGAGGACGACGTGAGGCTTGCGAGTTGCCCGCGGCTCTGGAGGACCAGAGCCCTCCCGCCACGCCGATCGACAAATGGAAACAACCGGTTTGTCCCAGCGGCTCACCGGACGGCTCGCGCCGTGCCGCTACAAGTCGGCGTAAAGTCGTCTTTTTATCCACACAAGAACGCGAACGTCTGGCGACAATGCCGACAGCGTGAATCCAGAGCCTCCGTGTTGGTCCGCGCTGGACCACGCTCGCGTCCTTTCGCCGAGCGAAAGGCGACACAAAGTAGCCGAGTCACTCCGTGACTCGCATCGTGGCTTCCTCGACGACTTGCAATTCAGAGACAGCGGCAGGGCACAAGCCCTCCGGTGAGCCTCAAAGTCGCCCAGTCACTCCGGCCGGGTTCGAGTCACGGAGTGACTCGGCAACGTTGCGGTGTCCGAGTGAGGATGACGTGAGGCTTGTGAGTTGCCCCGGCATGAAAGAATCGCACGACGAAATCGACCCGGGAACCTTTCACCTGAACTCGGCGTTTCCTCCTTCGTGGAATAACTGTGACATTTGTCTCCCTATCCAGCAGCGAACGCCATCAAGGACAACGGATGAAGTTGGTGGTGAAGTCGACAGGCCTGGCAAAACGGTGCGGGAATCGTACGGTCATAAATTAACCACGAATTTTCACGAATCTTACGAATTTCACGAATGATCAACCGGCATGGCTTCGCGGGTGACGGAATCCTGCTCGTTGTTATTCGTGACATTCGTCTTATTCGTGAAAATTCGTGGTTCCCCCTTCTCGTTGCCTAAGACCGGCCTTCGATTATCACCCTGAAGCGTGCTTTATTCCTTGTCCGGACGCTAACGCGTGCCGGCTCATTGGCGGATCAACGAATCGAAATCGAACAGTTATTTTTGCCGCGATCCTCAGTGGCACGCGGTGTCACCTTGAGCTGGGAGACCGTAAGTTGCCGCAGAGACGCGTTACGCGTGGATCGCCCGGCCCAGCACTGCCAGCGAAGCCTCTTTCAAGACTTCGGTGAGCGTCGGGTGGGCGTGGGTCACGCTGCCCAGGTCTTCGCTGCTGGCACCGAATTCGATGGCTGCCGTGGCTTCGCCAATCATGTCGCCGGCACGGGGGCCGATGATATGGACCCCCAGAATCCGGTCGGTCTGGGCATGAGCGAGTACTTTGACTCGGCCCTCGGTGTGGCCCAGCGCCCGGGCGCGGCCGTTCGCCAAAAACGGAAAGCTGCCAATCTTGTAGGGGATATTCGCCGCCTTCAGTTCTTCCTCGGTCTTGCCGACGGCGGCCACTTCGGGTTCGGTGTAAGCCACGCTGGGAATGGCGTCGTAATTGACGTGTCCATGGCCGGTGACGATGTGGTCGACGCAGGCGACCCCCTCATGTTCGGCCTTGTGGGCCAGCATTGGCCCCTTGATCACGTCGCCAATGGCATAAACGCCCGCGGCGGATGTGGCAAAGTGCTGGTTGACCACGACCCGTCCGCGTTCGTCCTTCTGGACACCGGCGGCCTCCAGGCCGAGGTTCTCGGTGTATGGCACGCGGCCCGTCGACACCAGCACGCGGTCGCAGCGGAGCGTGTCGCCGTTGCTGCACGTGACGACGCAGGCATCGCCCTCGACTTTGGCGGCCGTCACGCTCGTCTTGAGTCGGAATTCGATCCCCTGCCTGGCGAAAATCTTCATCGCTTCGTTGGCGATTTCCCCATCAGTGCCCGGGAAGATCCGATCCAGGAATTCGAGGACCGTGACCTTCGCCCCCAGCCGCCGCCAGACGGTTCCCAGTTCCAAGCCGATGTAGCCCGCACCGATCACGACCAAATGCTGTGGCACCGCAGGGAAAGACAGGGCTTCCGTGCTGGTGCCGATGCGGTCGCCGGAGAGTTCCACGCCCTTCAATGTCGAGGGGCGGCTGCCGGTGGCGACAATGATCGATTTGCCCTGCAGCTCAATTTCAGCCTGCCCGGCCGCCGAAGGCGTGACAATCACCTTGCCGCCGCCGGCGAGCCGGCCATGGCCGGCATACCGCGTGATCTTGTTCTTTTTGAACAGTCCGTCGATCCCCTTGCCGAGCATGGTGACGATTTGCTCTTTGCGTTTGAGCATCGTCGGCAGGTCCAGTGCCACCTCGCCGGCTTTGATTCCATGTGCGGCAAAAGCCGTTCGGGCCTGTTCGTACAGTTCGCTCGATTCCAGCAGTGCCTTGCTGGGGATGCACCCGATCCGCAGGCAGGTTCCCCCGAGGGAAGGTTCGCGTTCAATGCAGGCGACGTTCAACCCAAGCTGAGCCGCGTGAATGGCAGCCACATAACCGCCGGGGCCACCGCCAATGATAATCAGATCGTGTGCTGTCATGGATCGCAGGGAGTCTGTCTGTGGGTGGCAGGGAAGAAAGCCTCTTCCATGCACGTATGGCGGGGCCGATTTCTGAGGAGAGGAGCGTTGCCCGAGCATAGGCCTTCAACCGGGCAATTGCAAACTCCACGGGCGTCTGCGTCTGCGCGCCTGCTGCCTGCCATGCCTGCCATGCCAGTCGTTGCGGCGGGCATTGGCGCGCTGTTATCGTGGCTCGCGCATGGTAGTGACCCAATTTGCCGTTTCCAGCGAGTACCCGACGCATGGCCGATTCGATCTCCCCCGCGACGCTGAAAGACCTGGCGCGTTTCGATTCCCCGACGATCTGCAATGCGATCGAATTCTTTGAGGTCCGCCCACGAAACACGGGGTACATGAACGACACGATCAAGGCCTGCTTTCCCAAGATGCCGCCAATGGTGGGCTTCGCGGTCACCTCAACCTTTCGCAGCATGTCGCCTCCGCGCGGCGGCGACGTGTATGCCAGCATGAGCGACCAGATCAACGCCTTCGCCGGCCTGCCGGGACCGCCAGTGATCGTCTACCAGGATCTCGACGTACCGGTCGTCTCCGCCACGTTTGGCGAGGTGATGTGTACCGTCTATCAGTCGTTTGGCGCCCAGGGGCTGATTACGTCCGGAGGCGGACGCGACCTCGATCAAGTCGAACGCCTGGGGTTCCCCACCTTCACCTCCGGCGCGATCTGCTCGCACGGCTACTGCCACACACTCGCCGTCAACGTGCCGGTGACGGTGGGCGGAATCTGCATTTACCCGGGCGACCTGATTCACGGCGACCTCAATGGTGTGACCACCATTCCGCTCGATATCGCTTCGGAGATTCCCGGAGTCTGTGACGAACTGGCTGCGGCGGAAGCGGTCATCCTCAATTACTGCAAGGGTCAGAACATCACCGTCGCCGGCTTCACCGCCGCCCGGCAGGAATGCACCGACATGTTCAAGAAGATCGGGCAGCGGGTCCGACGGAAGTAAAGGTTCCAGCCGGCAGCAGTTGACCTCCGCCATCGTTTTAAATCCGTCAGGGATATTGTGCATCGAGTTGCAGTCATTGGACTGGGACGCTTTGGGCTGACGCTGGCCAGCCAGTTGGGCCGCAATGGGGTTGAAGTCCTGGCGATCGACCGCAGCGGGGCGCTGGTCGAGGCGGTCAAGGATGATGTGGCCGTCGCGGTCCGGCTCGACTCGACGGATGAAGACGCCCTGACGGCCCAGGATATCGCCAAGGTCGATGTCTGCGTGATTGCCATTGGCGAAAACTTCGAGGCGTCACTGCTGACCACCACCATCGTCAAAAAGCTCGGCGTCAAGCACATTGTCTGCCGCGCCCAGACGGCGATTCATGCGGAGATTTTCCGCCGTCTGGGAGCCGACGAGATCATCCAGCCGGAAACCCAGGCTGGCGAGGAACTCGCCCGGAAGCTGGCCAATCCGCATCTGGAAGACACGATCCGCCTGGGTGACGGATACAGCCTGATCGAACTGCGGGTTCCGAAGGCCTTTCTGGGAAAGTCCCTCGAACAGCTCAACCTGCGTGTGAAGTATCAGGTCAACCTTGTGGCCCTCAAGCGGAACAGCCCGCCACAGTCCGGCTCAGTTGGACTGGAACGGATTTACGTGCCGCTCCCCGGCGAAGTCCTGCAGCCGAATGACATTCTGGTGCTCGTTGGCAGCGATGCCGCCCTGGCGGACCTGCCCAAGGAATAACGTCGCAGCCGCCTCCTGCTCGAACCGTAATTCCGACGCGCGGTTTGCGTCATGGAGCCACGGGAACAATACTGAAGGTTGAGCGCTCTAGCTTCGGCGCGAATTTAACACGGCTCGCCCTCTCATGGCAGATAGCACTCCCACTCCTGAACTCCTGGCAAAGCGTGACGCGCTGTTGTCGCTGTTGCGTGGCTACGGCCGCGTCGGGGTCGCTTTTTCCGGTGGAGTCGACAGTGCGGTGGTGGCATGCGCGGCGCACTTGGCCTGCGGCGACAACGCTGTCGCCGTGACCGCCGTGAGCCAAAGTTTGGCGGGCGGAGAACGCGAAGAAGCGGAATCCCTCGCCCGGTTGATTGGCATCCGACATCAGATTGTTGAAACCCGCGAATTCGAGAACCCGCAATATCTGCAAAACGCACCCAATCGGTGCTATTTCTGCAAGACGGAACTCTACACGCGGCTCGAAGAACTCGCGCCGACGCTCAATGTCGACGTCCTGTGCAACGGTGCCAACCTGGACGACCGGGGCGACTACCGCCCCGGCATGCAGGCAGCACGGGAGCATCGGGTCACCAGCCCACTCATTGAGGCCGGCTGCACCAAGGCCGACGTGCGGGCGCTCGCCAAGTTGTGGGGACTGCCTGCGTGGGACAAGCCGGCCACGCCGTGCCTTTCAAGCCGCATCGCCTATGGGCTGGAAGTCACGCCGGAGCGGGTGCAGCGCGTGGACCAGGCCGAAGCGTGGCTCCGCCAGGAATTCGGACTGCGCGAGTTTCGCGTCCGCCACGAAGCCAATGACCTCGCCCGCCTGGAACTTCCCGCCTCGGAACTGGCCCGGTTTCTTGACGCCGACAGGCGCACAAGAGTGGCTGAAACCTTCCATGGTCTGGGATTCAAGTACGTGACGCTCGATTTGGATGGGTTTCGGTCGGGCAGCATGAATGCGGCGTTGCCGCTCTACGAACTGGGGCAATCCTCTGACAAAGTTCCTGTCGGCGGTTAGATGTCTTTCGCGAGGCGGCAATTGGCCAGCAGATGACAATCCCCGAAGAACTGACTGAGTTGCTCGACGAGGCCGCAGAGTTAGTGGCTGGCTACGGCGAGATGAATTTGTAATGCGGTTTCGACACGGGCAAAGAATTCGCGGCCGAGCAATCATTGCGTGACCGGATCTTGCTGAAAGACTGGTCGGCACTCGGTCCCTTGGCGGCAATTTTCGCTCCCATAGGTGCGTGGGACGATGGTGTTGGGCGTGAGGGGCGTGAGGGAATGGCCCTTGCAGATCGAGTCACGGCGTTGTTAGGCAGTGGGGGCTTGCGCGTGGCGAAGTTTAGGTTGACGCGGATCGAGCCCCCAGATTGGGCAACGCAACCGGATCTCAGCATCTTCAACGTGACGGTCGCCGAATACACTGCGATGCAGCGGCACCGCGAGAGGATTCTGTGGGCCGTTCAGCGTGAAGTCGAGGAGTATATCAACACGCCAGATCAGTACGGCGAGGGCGAGAGCTTCCCGGATCGGCTCCGCATGACTGGGACGTACTACATCGGGTCCGAGTCGTACATCGCCCACCGTGACCCGACGTGGTTCCAAATCAGCGTCCAGTGCCGCTGCTTGGAGCGTCCGAAGACCGGCGTGCCCCGCGACGACGACTACCTGGGATTGGAGGTCTGGCTCAGGTGCGTGCCGCAGCGCTGGGCGTCGTTCGAGGTGTTCCGCAACACCGACTCGTCGTCGATCTAAGGAAAGGCACGACGAGCAGGGCATTTCCAGCACTGACAAGAAGGAGGGCTTTTGGCGTTCACGCTGGCACAGCGGGCTGAGGCCGCGGGCAGCAGCCTCAAAATCAATTCCCAACCACCGGCCTCGTGGTAGCATCCACTCCGTGCAGCGTCAAGCAGGGCTGTCTTGCCTAACAAGCGATTCAACCCGATGTGCCGCAAGCGGCTTTTGTCGTGCTGTACAATCCCGCCCGCGGCACACGCGGGTTAACCTGGGCGTTGGGCGGGCTGCACGGATGTGACTAACAAACGGAGGCTTGAGTAATTGTCGGATGTCGTCCGCCAAAAAACTGCAATCAGGGTCTGCCGTTCAGAGTCGATTTCGTCCACCGAGTTTCGCCTCCGTGTGGCATAGACTCAGCGATCTAGCGGCGCAGTGGTGCATCTCTGAGACTACGCCACGGGGTCGACCTCTTCATCCTTCAGCAGCTTGTACTCCACGCTGTCGACGAGCGCCCGCCAACTGGCTTCGATGACGTTTTCGCTGACGCCGACGGTGCTCCAGACGTGCGACTGGTCGCGGCTTTCGATGACAACGCGGACGCGGGCGGCGGTTCCCTCGGTCGAATTGATGACGCGGACTTTGTAGTCCATGAGCTGCATTTCCCCGAGCCGCGGATAGTGCCGGTCGAGGGCCTTGCGCATGGCATTGTCGAGCGCGTTCACCGGTCCGTCCCCTTCGCCCACCACATGCTCCAAGGATCCATTGACCCGCAGCTTGACCGTGGCTTCCGTCGAGGTGCTGCCCTCTCCATTTGTTTCCACGTTGACCCGGTAGTGCAGCCGCTCGAACAGCGGCCGGTACAGCCCGGCACACTTGCGGACCAGCAGGTCGAAGGAGGCTTCGGCGGCTTCGAACTGATAACCCGTCGCCTCGAGATCCTGCACCTGCTCAAGGATGCGGGCCATCAGTGCCGTGTCGTGCTCCAGGCGGTACTTGGTCGTCTTGGCGACGATGTTGGACCGGCCCGAAAGCTCACTGACCAGCACGCGGCGGACATTTCCCACGGACTCGGGGCGGATGTGCTCGTAGCTCTCCGCCAGGCGGTTCACGGCATGGACGTGCATGCCGCCCTTGTGCGCGAAGGCGCTGGTGCCGACGAACGGCTGCCCGGGGCGGAAGTTCATGTTGGCGATTTCGTAGACGTACCGCGAAAGTTCGGTCAAATGCGGCACGCCGCCGGGTATCAGCACTTCATGGCCCGGCAGCTTCAGGCCAAGGTTGGCGATGACCGAGATCAAGTCGGCGTTGCCACAGCGTTCACCAATACCGTTGATCGTGCCCTGCACCTGCCGCGCGCCATGCAGCACCGCCGTCAGCGAGTTGGCGATGGCCAGATCGCAGTCGTTGTGACAGTGGATGCCGACCGGAACTCCGAGCGCCTGGCGGGCGGCATCCACCGCGCGGCCCACCTCCTCCGGCATCCGTCCGCCGTTGGTGTCGCACAGCACAATCATGGAGGCCCCCGCCCGTTCCGCCTCGCGGATCGTCCGCAACGCGAACTCGGGATTGTGATGGAAGCCATCGAAGAAGTGCTCGGCGTCGTAGATCACCTGACGTCCCTGTCCGTGGACGAATGACACGGAGTCGCGGATCATTGCCAGGTTTTCGGCTTCGTCGACACGCAGGACTTCGAAGACATGCAGATCCCACGTTTTGCCGACCAGCGTGACCACCGGCGCTTTTGAATTGACCAGCGCCTGCATGCCGACATCTTCCGCAGCGGTGCAGCCCCGGCGGCGGGTCATGCCGAAGGCGGTGATTTTCGCATGCTTCAGCTTGAGATTCACAGCCCGCTGAAAGTATTCAAAATCCTTCGGGTTCGACAGGGGATAGCCACCCTCCACGAAGTCGACCCCAAGTTCGTCGAGCTTCAGGGTGATTTGAAGTTTGTCCTCGACCGAAAAGTTCACCCCCTCGCCCTGCGAACCATCCCGCAATGTGGTGTCGTAGATTTCGATCCGGGACATGTGAGGCCTGTGCGAAAGTGAACCTGAGCGGGGACGGGATCAATCTCAAAAGAAAAACCCTCAGGCGAGACCTGAGGGTTGGGACTTCAACAGTCAAAGGCTTTCAGCCTCAGGTTTGCGGGTGTCTTGTCTGAATTTGAATGATGCAGGGAGCAGACATGGCCAATCAATCCAACCACAATTTGGAATGGTTTCTGGAGCATACTGGCACCGGAAGACAGTTGTCAACGACGCATCGGGAACGTTGGGATTCTCCGAATGGATGGTAAACGCCCCCATGTCGACCAGGCAGAGCTGGCCAGTTTTCAAAAATCAGCCGGAACGCCTTGGCGTCCGGTTCAGAATCCATTCGGCGATCTTCGATTTCCAGGCTGCCCAGAACCGGGGCCTGATTCATAAGATCCTCCATCTCGAAAACTCACCCGCCGGGGGCAAACACGGGCCGGGGCTGGCCACTCGGCACGGCGCATTCTAAGCTACGGAATTCCTGATTGGCGGCCCTGAAGTGCTGTATTTCCATGTCTGAACCGGTTGGATTTCTCAACGTCAACAAGCCTGTCGGGATGACATCGCGGCGCATTGTCGACGACGTGACGTATCTGTTCCGAACGGGCCGGGTGGGGCATGCGGGGACGCTGGACCCGATGGCGTCTGGTGTGTTGGTGGTCGCCGTGGGGAAAGCCACGCGACTGGTGCCGCACGTGCAGGACCAGCCCAAGACCTATCTGGCAACCTTCGAGCTGGGGGCGACCAGCAACACGGATGACCTCGAAGGCGAAATTGTTCGTGAACCGGGGCGAGAACTGCCTTCACAGTCCACCATTGAAGCCTGCCTCCCGGAATTTGTCGGCCGGATTCAGCAGGTGCCGCCGTTGTTTTCGGCGGTGCATGTCGACGGCCGGCGGGCGTATCACCTCGCCCGCAAGAATCGCGAGTTCGAAATCCCCCCGCGGCCCGTCGAAGTCTTTCAGATCGACATGCTGCGGTACGAGCCACCGTTTCTGTCGCTGCGGATCATGTGCGGTTCGGGCACCTACATTCGCTCCATTGGCCGCGATTTGGGTGCACGACTCGGTTGCGGAGGGCTGATGAGCGGGCTGGTGCGCGAGCAGATCGGGCCGTTGAAACTGGATGCGGCGGTCGATCTCAAACAATTGACACGCGAGAACGCCGCCGCGGTCCTGCTGCCGATGACAGTGGGCGTGGCTCTGCTTCCGCAGCATGTGGTGAGCGAGGCCGACCTGATTGAACTGCAATGCGGGCGACAATTGACGCCCCCGCCCGACTTCGCCCCCAAGTCCTTTCCCGTGGCTCTGCTCGCACCCGACCGCAGTCTGGCCGCCCTCGCTGAATGGGACACCTTGAGCCACCGGTTGCATCCTCGGCAAGTGTTTCTGGAACACTGTGAAGGGATTGGCGCGGCAAAATAGCCGCGTATGAATCCGGGACACCGCCAACTCCACCCGACCTGCAAAGACTGGCCGTGCTGGCGCGAAGACCTGCCTGCGGCAGGTTTTGGGGGAAATTTCCCTGTTCCCGCCGCAACTTGACAGGTAAGCTCAATCCAGGTGTTCCCACCGCGCAGACCCGGTCGAAGGAGAGTTGTCGTGCGTAAAGCGATGTACTTGTGGCTCACCGCCAGTGGATTATGCACCGCGCTGCTGCTGTGCGGCCTGCCACCACTCTCCCAGCCGGTTTCCGCCGAGGAGAAGGCCGCCGACAGCGGTTCCGCCCGGTTCATGCGGGTCACGTTCGACGACAAGGACCTGCCGGTGTCGATGGACACCGCCATCGTCCGTTATGTCTCGGCCGACAACACCCGGCCGGACTTGATGGTCGATCTGATCGGCGCGGTGCATGTCGGCGACCAGTCCTACTACGACCAGCTCAACACCGAGTTCGAGGGCTACGATTCCCTGCTGTACGAACTGGTGGCGCCGCGGGGCACCAAAATCCCCAAGGGGGGTATCAAGGGGGCCGGGACGGGCAGTGCCGTGTCGCAGTTGCAACTGCTGATGAAGCGGGTGCTCGCCCTGGAGTTCCAGTTGGAACAGGTCGACTACACGAAGGACAACTTTGTCCATGCCGACATGACACCCGAACAGTTCTCGAAGTCGATGAAGAACCTCAAGGAAGATCCAATGGTGATGTTCCTGCGGCTGATGAAGGCCAGTTCGGAGCACCAGGCCAAGAACAAGCGGCCGCCGCCGAATGACCTGGTCATCATGGCCGCCTTCTTCGACCGCAAGCGCGGACCGGCCATTTTGAAGCGGATCTTTGCCGAACAGCTCAGCGATGCCGATGTGCTGCTGGAGGCGCTCAACGGTCCCCAGGGTTCGACGTTGATCACTGAGCGCAACAAGGTGGCGCTGGATGTCCTCGCCGCGGAGATTGACGCCGGCAAGAAGCGGCTCGGTATCTTTTACGGCGCCGCGCATCTGGCCGACATGGAAACTCGCCTGGTGGAACGCTTCAAATTGAAGCGCAAAGAGACCAAATGGATTCGGGCCTGGGACTTGAAGTCCCCGCCGAAGGAGGCCCCCAAGGTTGAGAAGCCGGCTTCCGACAAGCCAGCCGGCGAAAAGCCGGCGGCGGAAAAGCCTGAAGCGAAGGCTGAAAAGACCGCCAAGTGAACTTGCAAGAGGCCGCCATGCCACAGTCAAGGGTTTGTGGCTGGCCGTTCTGGCTGTCTTCGTGAAAAGCTGAAGCTCACGAAGGCATGTCTGTGGCACTTGGCCACCATGAAGTCGCTGTGCGAGAACGAAATCGACATCCTCGGCGACGAGGAGACCGCGACCGAGATGTTCTGGTCGCTGCGACTGGATCTCAATACCAGGCCAAGCCGTGGGCCGTACTACGCCTTTTTGGCCCTAAGCGTTGTCAGGCTGCGTGGAACGCGGGGCATTCCCTCTTTCATCCAAATTTCACAAACTTTCTCTCGCCCAATTGCAATAAGCGTCTGGATCAATTATCGTCTCGACACTGAGATTCAATCCCACTTGAATCCGTGACCAGTCAGGTTCGCCAGCAAGCTTTGCAGCCAGCCAGCTTCCATCGCCAGCCCGCCACCACAGCCCGCCCGACTTGACTCCTGTTTGCGGCAACGTTGCCGCGAGCCGACCGTTTCCTCGGAAACTTGGAGTCTCCCCGTGCGCAGTCCCTCCCGCCGTGGCTTTACACTGATCGAACTGTTGGTGGTCATCGCGATTATCGCGATTCTTGTGGGCCTGCTCCTGCCGGCAGTGCAACAGGCCAGAGAGGCGGCCCGGCGGACGCAGTGCAAGAACAACCTCAAGCAGATTGGTCTGGCGCTGCACAACTACCTGTCGACTTTCTCCGTCTTTCCACCCAGCTACTGCATCGGTTCCGCCAAGGGGGGGACGTGGTCGATCCACGCCCGCATCCTGCCCTATCTCGACCAGGCCAATGCGTATAATCTGGCCGATCTGAACGTGGGCTACGGTGACCCACCCAACTCGACCAACGGCATCACCTCACAGAATCTGCCGTCCTACCGCTGCCCCAGCGAACCGAATGGCGCGGTGAGCATGTCGACACCCGCATACTTCCCGCCAAATTACGCCTTCAATGCCGGACCGTGGAAGCTGTTCACCCCCACCTCGGCCAACCTGGCGGACGGCGGCACACCGGGTGACGGTGCCTTCGCCCCGAACTCGAAATTCACGGCGGCAAATTTTCTGGATGGCATGAGCAACACCCTCTGTTTTTCCGAGGTGAAGACCTACACCAGCCAAATCAGCAACGATGCGGCAGCCACCAACGCGATTCCCGACCTCTCCCTGATGCCGGGCTACCTTGCGGGAACGTTCAGCACCCAGGGCCACCGGGAGTGGACCGATGGGAAGATCCACGAAACCGGTTTCACAACCACATTTCCCCCCAACACCAAGGTTTTCATCGCCAACAAGGGCACCTCGAGCCCCGACCCGCTTGTTGACGGCGATTACATCTCGTGCAAGGAACGCGGCACAAGCGCGACTTGTGCCGGAAAGCCGACCTACGCCGCAGTCACGTCCCGCAGCTATCACGTGGGCATTGTGCATTCCCTCCTGATGGATGGCTCGACCCGCGCCGTGTCCTCCAACATTGACACCAACCTCTGGCGAAACCTGGGCACGCGCATGGGCGGGGAAGTCATCGGGGACTATTAGTTTTTGCGACATTGTCCTGCGTCCCGGCACGGGGACGCAGGCACTCCAAACAGAGCTGCTGGCTGACAGTGCTCGCGCGGAATCTCAAATCAGGTGCGTCCGCCAAAAGTCGTCTTCGTCATCCTCAACGAATCTCGAATCTCAGCTTTCAAAGATTGTTGTAAGACTGAGTGATGCGGGAATTGCAGTGAAATAAAGTTGGCGGACATTCTGTGAAATCTGAGATTTGGCTGGGGTTTCCCATGATTTCACGAATCACGAAGACCGCCGATCAACAACTCTATTCGTGCGATTCGTCTGATTCGTGGTTCCTATAACACCGCCCGACTCGCGGATTCTTTGAGCAAATCTAAAACAGACCGGCGAAGGCGGCGGTGAGGGCGTCTTGGTCCGGCTGGCGACTAAATCGCCTTCAGCAGTCCGTCCGCCGCCGTCGTCGTGCCATTAAAGGCGGGTTTGCAGCGGCGGGAGAGCGGAAACTCATTGCGTGAGGCACCAAGGCCGATTTCCGCGTGCTTGTGGTCGACTGTTTCCGCCAGGCGCTGGAGATTGAACGCGGTCCATTTTTCCTGCAGCAGCAGCAAGTGTTCCAAACCCTGGCAACTTTGCCGCATCTGGTCCGGCAGCAGGGCAGAGAGGGCGACGGCAGCCGCCGCTGAACGCCCCAACTGCGGATGCGCGAGGATTTTGAGCCCCTGGTGATGGAACAACACGCAGCAGACAATGTCGTCGGGGAGGCTCCACCGGGCGGCCAGACAGGCAGCGGCCAGCGCATGGTCCCAACCCAGTTCCTGCTGTTCAAACTCGCACAGGCCGATCGACTGCCGCTCGCGGGGCTGGACGAATTTGATATAATGGTCGAAGAGGTCGTTGGTCAGGACGGGCAGCAAGAAATCCTGCAGCAAGGCTCCCGAGAAGGCCAGTTCGGTGTCGGTCTTGAGCAGGCTGGCCACTTCGCGGGCAAACAGCGCCTTTTGCAGCGTGAAGTTCCAAAAGCAGTTTTGATTGATGAGCTTGGATTTTTTGGACTGCACCGCCGCCTGCATGCCGGTGGTGATGACAAACATCCGGCTCTGTTTCAGTCCCAGCAGCGACAACACCTGCAGAATGGTTTTGGCTTTGTTGCGCAGACCGATAAAGGTTGAGTTGACGTAGCGCAGAAGTTCCAGCGTGAGGCCGCTGTCGGTTTCGATGATGGCGGCGAGTTTGCGCAGATCGGCGTCCGGTTGGTTCGACACTTCGATGAACTGGGTCACCGCCAGCGGCAGTGCGGGGAGACTCAGTGTCGGCGGCAACGCCGCCACCGTGAAGTCTCCCAGAGACTGCTGTTTGATCGTTGTCCAGTCGATGTCCGCCATGGTGTCCTCATGCGATGGGACGAGAGACTTGAGCCACGGGCGGGTTCGTGGCCTGCGCGATCTTCTTGAGGTGCCGCTCGTACTGATGCCGGAGGCTGAAGTCGTAGGCTGCTCCGGACGACAACTCGGCAAACAGCGACTCGACCCGCACGGCAATTTCGCCCAACTTTAACGCCGGCCAGATCTGTTCCAGCTTCATCAGTTGATTCAAACCGGTGGGATTCTGCCGGATGGCATCCGGAATCAGGCTGGAAACGGCGACCGCCGCCAACGCCGTTTTGCGGAACTGCTTGTCACACAGCAGTTCCAGCCCCCGATGGTGAAAGAGGGTCGCCAGGATGAGGTCATCCGGAAAGCCCCAGTCGAACATCAGGTTTGCGCCGACCTGAGCGTGGTTCCACTGCAGTTCCTGCAGTTCGAATTCCGCCAGGCCGCGGGGAAATGCGGCAGGATCAGCAAGGTACTTCAGGTAGGTGTCACTGCATTCATTGGTCAGCAAGGGCAGGACGAAATCCTGCAGCATGCCTCCGGCAAAAGCCAGGTCGGCATCCGCTTTGAGCAGCAAAGCCACTTCCCGGGCGAAGATCGCCCGTTCCAGATTGGCATTCCAGAAATTGTTCACGTTGATGAGTTTGCATTCGCGGGTGGCTACAGCGAGTTTGGTGCCAGCCGTTAACAGCAGCAACTTGGTGTTCCGCAGCCCCAGCAATCCCAGAGCCTGCTGCGCCGACGCCACCTTCGTTCGCAGACCGAACTGGGCGGAATTGACGTGCTTCAGCAGTTCGCAGGTCAACGAAACATCCGTTTCAATGATGTTCGCCAACTCGAGATTGGAGACGGTGGGATCTTCGACCTTTCGGCAAAACTGCGTCAACGCGCGGGGCAGGGCTGGAAGTTTGACCTTGGGCAGAAGGTCTTTGCGACGCTCGTTTCCCAAGGCCGCAATGCGGATCTCAGTCCAATTCAACATGGCAATTCAAATCTCTCGCCAGGATCCAGAGGATCGAATGAGCCGGGAATGACAGGCACTTGAGCCTGAAAGAGGAGGGACTTGCCGAACTATAGGTTACAAAACGGCCCCTGCGGCAATTTGGCCGCCATTGGGGAAAACCGGTCGAACCGGTGCTGACGACTGGCGCGAAACTCCGTTGTCGGCTTGGAGAAATTCCCCAAACGTCCGGCTTCCGGCTTTTCAGCCCTTGGCAGAATGATACGATGGAGTTTGGGAGCATCGTCATCCAGTCAGCCGCATTCGCCTTTCTTCGGTTGATTTCCAGCACGCCCAGTTCGGACCAGTTCAGATTATGGACGTTTCGATTCACGAGTGCCCGCATTGCCGCGCCATTCTGATTAGCGACACCGAGACTTGCGCCGTGTGCGGCAAGAATGTTCGCGAGGCGGTTGTGACTCCTGTCGTGGCAAAGGTCCCTACGAAACGCGCCTCCGACGAGATCGCTTGCCCAACTTGTGGAATTGGCGTCCCCAGCACGATGTACCGCTGCCGCGAGTGCGGGACTTTCCTTTCTGCCGAAGTCATGGAAGTTGCCAAGCGGATGCCGACTTACGGGATGCCGCTGCCACGACAGGCAGAACGGGCCGCTGCCCTGCGAGCGTCCGCCGAGACAGCCGCAAATCATGCGGAAACTGATGAGCTGGAACAAGCCGGTTTCACGGATGATGCCGACTTCGAGACGGACGCTCCCCTGGAGGCGGCGGATGATGATTTCAGCTACAGCTCCGGGTCCGGCGAAGAGGATTATTCCCTCGCCAGCAATCTGGAAGAGACCTACGACGAAACCCAATACACCAGTGAAAATTACGACACTGGTTATGAGGAGAGCGAGGGCGGTGATTACGCCCTTGAGGGGCAGTCGGACGAATATGCGCTGAATGAAACTCCCGCCGATGAAGGCTCGGCCCCACTTCCCGATTTCGAACAGGGCGAAGCCGAGTCTGGTCCAGGGCAGACTGAATCTGCTGAGCCATCCGCCCCAGTGGCCGAGAGTGCCGCTGCCAGCACCCCCCAGCCGCGCGCCACGGATGGTGCCGACCATGCTGTGTCAACTGGTGCCGACGCCCTGCTGAGTGCCGCCCTTCAGGAAGAGAAGGAGAGTGCTCGCCGCGCATCGGCAGGCGGCCGCCGCCGCCTCAAGAAAGAGGCGTTGCCCGAAGGTTCGTTCATGATCTACTGCCCCCAGGGCTGCCGGATCCAGGTGCAGGAAAAGCATCGCGGCCGCACGGGCCGCTGTCCCAAGTGCAAGTCTTTGTTCTTTGTGCCACCCGCTCCGGTGGCCGCCGTCGAAGGCAGCACCGAGACCCCTGAAGCCGCTTCAGCCACCACCTCTTCGAAGTACGCCCAATGGCTGCCGGATGTGCGGCTGCACCGACTGAATCCGGCGAAGCTGATGCTCAAGCCCGACAGCCTGCTCAACCAGTTTGAAGCAATGGATATCGGCAACGGCGGAGATCATCTGCTGGCCGTGACGGTCTTCGCCGGCGGTGGTGTGTTCGGTGCCTTCCAGGAGGCCAAGAAGAAGACGGCGACACGGGAACAGATTCAAGCCCATCTGGCGACGGATGCGCCGCTCACCAGCCTTCCCGCCCCACGGCATTTTGTGCTGGGTGCCGAGCAGGCTGAACAACTGAAGCTGGCGCAGCCCCCGGTTCCGGGCGAGGAGTCGCTGTTCGCGAATGTTCCCGTGTTTGGAGCGGGGCGGATCGCGCTGCGGGCTCCCTTTGTCGACACGCCGACCGAACGGTCATACCTGTCGTTCACGTTGTCGCAGTTCCGCACGTTTTGTGAAATGGCGGGGGCGTTGAACATCGGCCCGCTGGTCGAACTCGCCAAGCTGGCGGGCGTGCCGATGACCGACACCTATGCGGAACACACCTGTCACTACAGCGACACCCACATCTCCGCATTGACTGACATCACGTACCAAAAGGCCGATCCCGCCCTCAAGCTCAAGACGCTTGGGTGGAAATGCCAGGCCTGCGGACTCGTGATCAGTGAAGACAGCCGCAAGAAGGAGAAGGTCGGCAGCAAGAACGAGACTTCGGTTCCCAAGGCGAAATGCCCGAAGTGCAAAAAGCCCATGGGAGACGGCCGGTTGGTCGGTTTGCAGTGAGCCAAGTCGCGACGGATCAACGCGCCGGAAGTGCCGTGTTGGCCGTTCGCTTGGCAGTTTCGGAAAGTCTTGCTACAAAACGAAATTGTGGACAAGCATCCGAATGCAATTGACAGGGTGGAAATGCGGCGAAAATTCGTGGCGGGCAATTGGAAAATGAACACGTTGGCTGGTTCAGCCACGGCTCTTGCCAAGGGACTCGCGGAAGGTGTTCTGACCACGGAAAGCGTGGATGTCGCGGTTTTTCCACCCCTCCCCTACCTCGCGGCGGTCTCTGCCACGGTGGCGGGAAGCGGCGTGCGCGTCGGTGCCCAAAACGTCTACCATGAGAAGCCGGGCGCTTTCACCGGTGAAGTCTCCGTCGAGATGCTTCTGGATGTGGGATGCCAATGGGTGCTGGTGGGCCACAGTGAACGGCGTCATCTTGTGGGGGAGTGCAATTCCCTGGTGAACCGCAAGCTGATTCAAGCCTGCGAACGCGGGCTGTCTGTCATCTTGTGCGTCGGAGAGACCTTGCTGGAACGGCAGTCACATCAGACTGAAATGGTGCTCAACAGCCAGATGGCGGGTTCACTTTTGGGCGTGGACGCGGCATTGATGCCCAAGATTGTCATCGCCTACGAACCGGTCTGGGCGATTGGCACGGGAGTGAATGCCACGCCAGACCAGGCAGAATCGGCGCATCATCATCTTCGCACGTGGCTCGCCGGTCGCTACAATCGGATGGTCAGCGAGAGTACACGGATTCTGTATGGCGGCAGCGTCAAGGCCAATAATGCCAAAGAGTTGCTGAGCCTTTCCAACGTGGACGGAGTGCTGGTCGGGGGTGCAAGCCTGGAGGTCGAGGGCTTCTCCAAGATCATTCAGGCCGCCAGGGATGTTTCTCGCTGAACGCCCGCATTGCCACGGAGGCGGTCGGGAGTCGATAAAGCAGTTTGAGCGGCAACCGCCGCTGGGCTGTCATGCTGATGTGTTTCGCAGACATTAAGGATGGATGATGGGTTATTTTCTGCTCACGCTGCAACTATTCATCGGCATGTTTCTGATGTTTGTGATTCTCCTCCAGCGAGGTCGCGGGGGAGGACTGGTCGGGGCCCTCGGCGGTCAGGGCGGGCATAGTGTCCTGGGAACGAAAGCCGGCGATGTCTTCACTTGGATCACGGTTGGCACAGCCGTCGTGTGGTTCATCCTGGCCTGCGTCACTGGATGGGCGCTGCAGGCGGAATCGAAGAAGTTCGTGAATACCACGCCAGCAGTCACCCCGGCAGCCACTGCGCCAGCGAAGGAAGGCGGAGAGGCCGACCTAACCAAGCCGCTTGGTGAATCCCTCACCGCTCCGGTTGCCAAGCCAGTCACGAAAGAGTCGGCACCGAAGGCATCCAAGCCAGTCGAGAAGGCTGCTCCAACAGTGCCAGACGCGAAGCCAGCGACGACCCCTGAAAAACCCGCTGCTGAGGCAAAGGCCGCGAAGCCGGAATCGGCGAAGGCCGATGGTCCGGCGCTGCCGGCGGTGCCTGAAAAGACACCTGCCGCAGAAGCTCCCGCGGAAAAGAAGCCTGAAGCGGCCGCGAAGCCAGGCGAAGCTGCTGCCGAGCCGAAACCGGCTCCGGCCACGCCGCAGCCAGCGAAGCCGTAATTTGCCGATTGACGCCGTGATCTACTCGTTGAAGCACCGGCAAATTTTGCCGGTGCTTCAGCATTCCATCCGCACCAGTTTTCATCTTCCACCAAGGACATTATCGTGCTCCTCAGCATGACCGGTTTTGGCGATGCCCGGCGTCACGAGGGAGCACAAGCCATGGCGGTGGAAGTGCGGACGGTCAACAACCGCTACTTAAAGGTCACAACAAAACTCGCGGAAGTCTATGCAGCCTTGGAAGGCGAAATTGAAAAGGTGATTCGCGGGGCAATCGGCCGGGGTACGGTGAACGTCACGGTTCGTGTGGACCGCGTCCGGACTGAAACGGACTTCCGCATCAACACCGTGGCTGCCGACAGTTATTGGACGCAACTGAAGACGCTCGCCGAGTCTCTGCACGCCCTCCCCCCGTCCGATCTTGGACAACTATTGCCGTTGCCGGGGATCGTCGACGAAGACTGGCGGCGTTCGGTGGACATCCAGGCCGACTGGGTCTTGATCAGCGAACTGCTGAAAGAGGCCCTGGCCAAACTGCAGGTCTTCCGGGTCGATGAGGGCCGCTCCATGGAGCGCGACCTGCGAACCAATGTGGGGTTGATTCGGGTCCAACTGGACCAGGTGATCGAGCGGGCACCATTGGTGGTCTCTGAGCAGCGGGCCAAGATGCTGGAACGGGTGCGGCAATTGCTGCACGGGACGGACAGTCAGGTGGTCGAATCAGATCTCGTTCGCGAGGTCAGCATCTTCGCCGACCGGACCGACATCAACGAAGAGATCACGCGGCTCAAGTGCCACCTCGAACAGTTTGAGGCCTTTCTGAATGAGAAGGAATCGACGGGTCGCAAGCTCGATTTCCTCTGCCAGGAACTGTTTCGCGAAGTGAACACCATTGGCTCCAAGGCGAACAATGTGGCCATCGCCCACTGTGTGGTCGAGATGAAGTCGGCGGTGGAGAAGATCCGCGAAGTGCTGCAGAATGTGGAATAGTCGATGCCGTGGAATCCGCGTCCTTGGTGGGCGAACGGGTGCGTCAAGCTGGTTTTGAGTCAACACATGGCCCGGTCGTCCGCTGTGGATGAATTTTCCGATTTGCAGTTTGTGGTCATTTCCGGCCCCAGCGGAAGCGGAAAGACCACGATTGTTGAACGCCTGCTGGACGAATGTCCGCGGCTGGTCAAGTCCGTCTCAGCCACCACGCGCCCTCGACGCGTAGGCGAGGAGGAGGGCAAGAACTACTACTTTCTGACCCGGGAAGAATTCGAAACACGGCGGGAAAAGGGCGAATTCCTGGAGTGCGCGGAGGTGCATACCTCGGGGAATTGGTACGGGACGTTGAAATCCGAGGTACAACGAGCCAGAGCGTTGGGAGGCTGGGCTCTCCTGGAAATCGACGTGCAGGGCGCGGCTCAAGTCATCCGGACCTACCCTCAAGCGCTGTCGATCTTTATCCGTCTCGCTGCCGACGCTGATTACGAGCTGCGGCTGCGGGGCCGTGGCACAGAGTCGGAGGAGATCATTCGCCGGCGGCTCGAAAATGCCCGAAACGAATTGCAGCATGCCGATGCCTACCGCTATCAGGTGATCAACAATCAATTGGACGAGACGGTGCGGGAGATCGCCGGACTGATTCAATCCTGGAAGCCGGCAGGATGACAGACTATGACAGCCCGTGGAAAATGGTTCTGGATGGATTGTTCAGGGAATGTCTTGAACTGTTCTTTCCCGAACTGGCCGCAGCCTTGGACTGGTCGCGGCCCTATGAATCCCTGGAACAAGAACTGAGGAGCATCGCCAGCGGCGCAGAAATTGGTCTGAAGATCGTCGACAAACTGGTAAAGGCATGGCGTTTGGACGGAAGTGAAGAATGGCTCCTGGTGCATCTGGAAGTCCAAAACCAGCGAGTGCAAGATTTCTCAGAACGGATGTTTACTTCTTACTGCCGGATTCGCGATAATTACGGCGTATTTCCCGTGAGTTTGGCAGTCTTGGGAGATGCAGAAGAATACTGGCGGCCAGATCAATTTCTCCATGAGAGGTATTCCTGCAGCCTGACCTTCAAATTCCCAATGGTCAAACTGAGTGATTTCGCGCTTCGACGAGAGGAGTTGGAGACATCGCCGAATCCTTTCGCCAGAGTCGTTCTTGCTCATCTCGCCACACAACAAACACGCGGCGATCCAACACATCGCTATGTGGAGAAAGTCAGTCTTGTGAAAAACCTGCTCATGGCAGGGTGGTCAAAAACTGAACTGGAGTACGTGCTGCGTTTCATAGACTGGCTGATGCAATTACCCTCCGAAATGGAGAAGAGCTGCCGTCTGGAAATTACCGAGTTTGAAAGAGGTGCGCCAGTGCCATTCATCACTTCATTTGAACGCATCGCCCGTCAGGAAGGACGAGAAGAGGGACGACTCGAAGGGATTGAAAAAGGGATTGAACAAGGGACTGAAAAAAGTCGCAATGTATTGCGGTCCAGCATTCGACACATCTGGGTTCAGCGGTTCCCATCAGCTGCGCCTGAGATGTTCGCAAGGCTGGACGCGGTGACGGATGTCGACAAACTAGAACAGTTGATCGGGTTGTCTCTGGATGGCTCGCTGCGGGACATCGAAAAGCATCTTTCGTGAAGAAATTCGCCATCAAGGCGGTGCGCAGCGCCGCCAGAAAACTCCATTCTGCGCGGGAGCCTGAACCCAATGCTTGAAGATTTGAAAGAAGAGAAGATCGTCAACAAGGTCGGTGGCCGGTTTAAACTGTCGACGCTGATTCAAAAGCGTCTCGTGCAGCTCAACCGTGGCTCGCGCCCGCTGATCGAGATGAACACCAAGAATCCGATGGAAATCGTGATCCACGAGATCATGGAAGACAAGATCTATCTCGATACGACCGGCCGCGTGGCGGTTGCCGTCGAAAACCCGGACGAACCCGCGAAGGATGCCGGTCCTTCGCTCGAAGATCTCTGAGAGCACGCGGGTGGCCTCAAATGGCCGTCCCGCGAAGTTTCCCAAAAGCCCGGCATCGCGCCTTTGCCGTGCCGGGCTTTCGCCGGGTCAGCGGTTGCTTCGCAGTAATGACTTAAATGTTGTCCATTCCTGCGCGTTGGCGACATGTCTGGCCTCCAAGCCAGCACGGCGGGCCTGAAAGACGCCGAACTGCATCACATCGAAGCCCGTGGTGGCATGGGCATCGGTGCTGATCACAATCGGAATTCCCAAATCCCGCGCGGCGGCCGCACCCAGGTCGTCGATGTCGAGGCGGCTGGGGTGGGCATTGATTTCGATCATCACGCCGTGATCGGCGGCGGCCTTCAGCACCTCCTTGAGATCCATCGCGGCGGGAGCGCGCGGCCGCTTGCCCAGGTAGCGCCCGGTCAGGTGGCCCAATACCGACACATGCGGATTCCTGATGGCGGTCATGAGCCGCGCCATGATCTGGTCCTTGGGCTGCTTGAGTCCGTAGTGCAGAACGGCGATGACCCAGTCGGCCTCGGCCAGGACATCGTCCGGGAGGTCCATCGTGGCATCTTCCAGAATATCGCACTCGATCCCACGCAAAACCTGAATGTCGGTGTACTCGGCGCGGATGACCTCGATCTCTTTCCAGTGTGCCCGCAGGCGGTCCGCATCCAGGCCATTCGCCATCGACACCCGTTTTGAGTGGTCGGTGATCGCGATGTATTTGAGCCCCCGCTGCCGCGCGGCGTCAATCATTTCCCGAATGCTGGCGGTGCCGTCGGTGGCGGTGGTGTGCATGTGCAGGTCGCCCTGCATGTCCGCCAGTTCCAGCAGCTTTGGCAGCGTACCCTTCTCCGCCCGCTGAATCTCGCCGCGATCCTCTCTTAATTCCGGCGGAATATAGGGCAGGCCGATGGCTTGATAAACCTCTTCTTCGGTGCGCCCGGCAATTGAAGTCTCTCCCCGAAAGACTCCGTATTCATTGATTTTAAGGCCCATTTCCGCCGCCCGGCGGCGGGTCATGATGTTGTGCTCTTTGGATCCCGTGAAATACTGCAGAGCCGCGCCATACGACTCCGCCGGAACCACGCGCAGGTCCATTTCCATGCCTCCGCGCAGCCGCACGCGCTGTTTGGTCTCGCCGCGGGCAAGCACCTTTTCCACCAACGGATGCGTTCCCAGGCAATCCATGGCCGCCGTGGAATCATCGGCGGTCACCAGCACATCGAGGTCGCCAATCGTCTCCTTGCGGCGGCGCACGCTTCCGGCGGCCGAAACCTGATGCACGCCTGGCACCAGTTGGAGGGCGTCGACAATCGAGTCTGACAGGAACTTGGCTTCGGCGAGATCGTGCCGCATGCCGGACTCGGCGACGTGGGCCAGGCCCTCCAGGATTTTTTTTGCCGTCTTTTCGCCGAATCCTTTGAGCCCCGCCACCTGGCCCGACTCACACGCCGCCTTCAGCATGTCCAGATCGAGAATCCCCAGTTCCTTCCACAATGCCGCCGTCTTCTTCGGCCCCATGCCGTCAATCCGCAGCATGTCAGCCACGCCGGCAGGAACCTCCAGCCGCAATTCCGTCAGTTGCGGCAGTTCAGAGGTCTCGAGAATGGTTTTGATCTTCGCGGCCAGATCCTTGCCGATCCCAGAGATCTCTTCCAATTGGCGCGGATTGGCGGCAAACAGGTCTGCCATCTGCTCGGGATGATCGCCGATCGTTCGGGCAGCCATCCGGTAGGCACGGACGCGAAACGAGTTCGCGCCTTGAATCTCCAGCAGATCGCCCACCTCCTCGAAGATGCGCGAGATTTCGGTGTTGTTCATGGCAGCGGAACACTGTCTGTGATGAGGGGCCTGCCCGTTGGTTACCTATATCACTTTGCGTGGCTCCAGGACACGTATGGAGAAGCCATTCGCAGTCGCTCGCTCCGGCTCCACTGGCGGTGTCCTGGAATCACGCAACGCTATTTCGGGCTAAGTTTCCAGGCCTTGATCCGGCCAATGTTTTTGGCTTCAACCGGTTCCTGCTCCTGGAAACAGGACTTGTCAGCTTCGTCGAGCGCCTGGTGAAAAGAGTTGCTGACGACAATTTCGCTCGGCCCTGCCAGACCCATCAGGCGGGCGGCGACATTGATGCAGTCGCCCACCGCACCGACATGCGTCCGGCTGAAGGGACGGAGTGACACGATCTGCAGGTCCCCCATGGCGAGGCCCACATGCACGCCGCCGGAGGCCTGCACGCGGTCAATCTGCCGCTGCCAGTGATGCGAGACGGAATTGCCAATGCTCACAAGCGCCCGGGCTGTGTCCAGTGCCGCCTGGGGAAACCCGGGAGAACGCTCGGGGATGCCGAACAGGCCGATGACCTCGTCGCCGACGAACTGGTACAGCATCCCGCCATTGTGCAGGATTTGATAGCGGGCCTTGGAGTAGAAGGAAGTCAAACTTTCACGCACGACTTCGCTGTCGGGAGTATCGCGGACGTAGCTGGAAAACGAGCAGAGGTCTGCGAGAACGACCGCCACTCCGCGGTATTGCCCCGGCGGGAGAATGTCGCGCGGGTTGGGGCGACCGCCGTTCCGTAGCGCCTGAATCTTCCAAAATCCAAAATGCCAAAGCAGTTCGGCCTTCAGCGGATCGTGGTCGTACTCAGCCAGTGACTTGCCGCCGAACGCATGGAAGCCATGCGTTCGGTCGATCGATTGTCTCACGTCGAGCAGATTGTCCGCGGTGATGGCGGGAATGTTGACGTGAAATTTCTCATTCAGCAGCTTGAGCAGGCGAGATTCATCCCACACCTCAAGTCTCAGGGAGGGATGCACGCAGTCGGCGAGTTCGATTTCCAGTTGTGGCCAGTCCGAATAATGTCGCGTGTCCACGACCAGCACCACTCGCTGGGTGCCCGCCAGGCGCGGACCAGGCTCCAGGAATTTTCGCCGCAGACTCTGGAGCAGTTGGACCCTGTCATATCCCAGTTTGACTTCGATGACATAGGCCGGCAATCCGGCGGGAGCGACACGGATGTCGGCAAACGCATCTGGTCGTTCCAGAGGATATTCACGGTCGATTCGGACCTCCTCTGGACTGATGCCATCGGTGAGGGCGTGCTCAAACCGGCAAAGTTCGGTGCAGACCTCCTCCACCAGCAGCCGCAATTGGGGGAGGTAGGTCCGGTCTTCGCTGAAATCGCCCACCATCGAAAGCCCCGCTGAATTGTCTGAGCACCCCCTCACGCGCAAGGTACAACCCATGCATTGTGACTACAAGTCTGAATCGACAGCGACCGCCCCAATGTTAAAAACGGTTATGGTGACAATGGGTTGGGCCAAAAACACACCCCGTGTGGCAGAGTTTGCCACACGGGGTGCAAGTTTTGGTACCGTCCTCGAGAATTCACTCCATCCGGTAGAGCACATCCAAGGCAAAGGATGCGAGCAGCCTGTCGGTGGATGCGATCGACTGCCGTTGCAGATCGACGAGACTGGGCGTGGCTTCGCTCTCGGCCCCCGAATCCAGCTTCCTAGTCTCCAAACGCTCTGTTCGTGCCGCAACGTTCGTTGCGGAAGCAGTGATTGCGCTTGCTCGCAAAGTGGGAACGGCAATTCGGGTCGTGGGAGATGCGATGCTGGAAGCCCTGGTCGCCGAACCTTCAGTGCCCACGGAGGCCCTTCCGGCGTTGACGAATATCGGCGATTCGGCGTGTTCCGACCCATGATCATGGTCGTGATCGTGGTCGTGATCATCCTCGAATCCAAACTCATGACCACGCCCCATCTGGATCAGCATTCCACCGCCGACCTGCAGGGGATTCCCGTTCAGCAGCATGGTATTTGGCAGCGTGACGGTGGGGTCGGCTCCGGTCCCCATGTTGACCACCAAGGCATACTGCCCGGTGCCGAAAGCGGTCGTGTTGGCACCCTGGGCTTTGATGTAATAGGTCTGGCCCGCGGACAACCCCGAGATCTGCAGGTTGAGCGTCGCACCATAGCCTGTTGAACTGGCGGTGCCCAGCACGGTGGTTTGGTTGCTGGCGTAAACGGTAAACTTCGGTGCCAGCAGGCTCAGCCCACTTGACTGCATTGACACACTGAGAGTCGACCCGACTCCCGTTGGGGCGGTGAACTTGAAGTAGTCGACATCCGTCGTGGTGGTGATGTCGAGCGCATCGATCACACCATCAAGCTGGGTGGAGCTGAAATTCGAGGTGAGGTCCGTTGCCGTGCCGAAAGTGTTGTTGCTTTCGTAGACGTCGCTCGACCGGGCAGCGTCGGCACTGTAAATGTTGCGGATGCCGTTGGTGTCATCCGTGGAAAGGGCCGTTTTGACTCCGTTGTAATAGCCCCACATCACAGATGTGGCACCACTGGTGGTGTGGTCGAGACCGAGGGCATGTCCGAATTCGTGAGCCGCCACGGAGAACAGATCTGTTCCCTGTCCCACGCGGAACTGGACACTGGTGTTGAACATGATGTCGCCGGCCACCGAGAAGTTGTTGACCGGGGGCGGCAGGAAGGCTGTGGCGAGGCTGGAATTGCCGAAGTTGTATCCGCTGATGCGGATGTCAGCCATCGCGGGATCACCCTGCTGGTAGTCGCCGCTGCCGAAGTCGCCACCATTGTCGCTGATCAGGACAAAGTTGATGTTGGACTTTTGTGCCCAAGATTGGGCCGCCTTGAGAATCTGCGCCTGCCACTGGCTGCCAATATAGACGCTGTTATTGAAGACCGCGTTGATATCGTTGTAAACTCCGCCCAGATTTGCCCCATCCGGGACAAATCCAATCGTGATCACCTGGGGACTCGGCCAGGCATTTCCCGTGTTGGCGTACAGCACGAGCCTGGGTTCCAACGTCTCAATGGCAGCAACCGTCGCGCGGCTGGCGCGCCGGGCAGGTCGTTTGGGGAACAAGTGACCCTTCAGTCGCTTCCAGACGATGCCAGTCATGGGGGGTGCCCTCAATGAAGTTTGCCCGAGATTTGGTGCGCCACGTTCCAGATTTGGCGTGGTTTTTTTTGACACGGCTGTTTTGTGGTGTAAGCTTTGGTTGTTCGGGATCTCCGCGATCCCTATCCGACTGATCGACTTCAATGGTGGTTTGGTTGCCTGAAGGCCCATCACCTTCAATGAGCATTCTTGGTTTCAATGAAACTGCTGGTAGGAGGGGGTGCGATTCAATCCCCTGAGGGTGAGCGAATCGCTCTGCAAGATCCAACCAGCACATTTCCTTGGACGCATTTTGCCATCAGATCATAAAATCATCCAATTGAATCTGAAATTCTAGAAGATTTTCGCACCTCAGACTTGAATTCGGGTAAACACCTGCATTGTGGGCCCCGGTCAACGCCGAAATTGCATGCCTAAACGTGAAATCTTCACACGTTGAGCTGCCAAACGAGTTGCCTCGGTGTGTCCGCGAACGCTGTCGGTGCCGCCCTCCGGGTGAATCACGGGTCACGGTGCTTGTCCGCGCCGGATCACGATCACGTCCTTTCGCCGAGCAAAAGGCGACTTTGCGCAATCTGTTGATCGCCGCGTTGGGGTTGGCTCTGCCTCGCTGGTTTCGGTTGGCGCCGCGCAGACGACCGTGATTTGTTCCACCCCCTCACAGATGGTTGACACCGTCACCCCTCTGGCCGAACCATCATCACGGTCCTCCGCTGACAGTGCCTCGGACGAACTCTTCCCCATCCGCGCCCCCATGGCGGCCGCGAGAGCGCTCCGCAGCTCTTCGTGAGACGGCTCCCCGGCCTCGTCAAACTCGTCAACGCCCTCCAGCTCCACAATCCGCCCGGTGACGGTTGGCGCCGCGGCGATCTGCTCCGCGCACAGGTCGTGCAGCCGGCCCCGGCGGCATTTGGCGTAAGGTCTCTCCAGGTCCAGGTGGCTCAAACAGTACATCACCACCCACGGCTCGCCATCGTGGACCGCGTGAACGAGCCGCAGGGTCATGGCGTGCGCCAGATCCTCCCGTGGCTCACCCTGCGCCACCGGTTGAGCCACGCATTGAAGTGGAACCGCCGATCACATTTGTGATTCTGTCAGTCCCATCCCGCAGCCACACCAGACAGAGCAGCCGCGCGCACATGGACGAGGCGAAGAGGATCGTGAAGGCGTCGCCCCTCCACGTGCCCCAAACGATTGTCGCGTGACGGGCGAGCATGTCGTGCAGCCACCACCCGCCGGCCATTCCAGCCAACCCAGCCAGACCGCCGGCCACATTCTGCGACAGGGCGATAGGCACCGCTGTTTCCAACGGCAGTGTTCCTGTCGGCAGCACGTCGGGAGCCGTTCGCGCATCGCGCAGGCGTTGCAGCAGCAGGTTCGGGCCGGCCACGTTGATGGCTCCCCAACCGCCCCACATCACATAGGCAACAAACAGCCACCGCCAATTGTCGTGGCTCGCCACGATCCAGAACACGAGGCTGAGGGCGGTGACCAGGCATCCCATTGCCAGTGGAATGCGATGTCCAATGCGGTCGCTCCAGCGGCCAGTGATGGCACACACGGGCAACTGCGCGATGCGCATGACGCTCTCCAGCAAGTAGTAGGTCCCCAGGCCAATCGCCAGGGGTCCACGCCGGTATTCAAAGAACGCCGCCTGCGTCATCCCGCTGGCTGCCGCGTGCGCCCAATGGAACAGCACCACCCGCCGTACAGCCCGGTTGGCAAACACCGCCTGCATGGCTTGCCAGGTGGATGACTTCGTCCCCATCGCCTCGACAGAGCCGGGTGTTTCCGGTACCCGCCACATCACAGCGGTGGCGGCACCGGCCAGCACGATGCCGCCATAAAAGATGGTCCCAGTCACCCACTGCGACCGAGGGGTGGCCGGCTTCCTGGAACCCGTGCTTCCGAACTGGTCGCTGAGGTAACCCACCAGAACCGGCACCACCAGGACCGCCACATGCACCATCTGGCGGCGGCCGAAGAACCGCCCCCAGGACTCGGCCGGGGCCAGCCGACGCAGCCAGTCGAGCCACGCCACCAGCCCAATGGAGCGGAACACCCAGCAGGCGACCAGCAACCCCATGGACGCGGGCAGGCCAGCGGCGTGCGGAACACCCACCAGTGCCGGAATGATGGCGAGGCAGACCAGCGACAAGATCGTTGTGCCGAGCCACGTGCGTTTGGAACCGCCGCACCAGCGAATGGCCGCGTGAGCACCCAATCCTGCGATTCCCACCAGTTCCGGCGCGGTGAGCAGAGCCACGCGGACCGGTGCGCTGGCTCCCAGCTCAGCGGCAAAATAGGTTAAAAATCCCCCCGATGTGAGGAGATGGCCGGCCGACCACAGGCCGGTACTCCAATACACGCGGGCAGACCAAGAGTGGTCATGCGGCAGTGATGCCGCAGGCAAGGTGGGCAAGGTCCCCTACTCCAAGAACCAACCATAACGTCTAAATCCCATCAACGAACATCGGCGGCAGATCATCCACGGGATCTGAATGCATCCAACGCGTGGCTCTAAAGTCCGAGGATTTGAGGGACGCGCGGATCGGAAAGGTCGGCCAGGAGTGCGTCCGGTTGGCAGGCCTGGAGTTCTTCGCGCGGATGTGTGCCAGTTTCCACGGCGATGACGCTGGCGTTGATGGCGCGGGCACACTGCACGTCCAGCGGCGTATCGCCGATCACCCACAGCCTGTCAGGCTTGAACCGCGCGCCAAACCGTGTCCGCACCTCTTGGAGTGCCTCGTGCGCCACATCGTCGCGGACCAGGTGGTGATCGCCGAAGCCGCCGAACTCGAAGTAATCGGCAAGCGCGAAATGCCCCAGCTTCAGGGAGGCCCCCTTGCGGGTGTTTCCTGTCAGCAAGCCGACGGCGACATCGTCGCGGGCGGCGAGCGTTTGCAACAGTTCTTTGATTCCTGGCAGAACGCGTCCGCCGAACCGCTCCAGCACCGAAGGCAGTTGCACGAAGTACGCGTCGCGGAATTTTTCCCAGTTCTCCACACTGGGCTCGATGCCGTGATGCAGCATCATGTCACGCGTGATTCCCCGGTCAGTCCGGCCGCTGATGGGGACAGACTCCGTCGGTTCCGCCACGCCAAATGCCACGGTCAGCGCTTCGCGCAGCGCCAACCGCCCCGCGCCGCCTGTTGTGATCAGCGTTCCGTCGATGTCAAACAAGCAGGTGAGCATGAAGGGCCTTATGAACACATTTACCGGTTGCGAGCGGCGAATTCAGCCTTTAAGAGTGCCTGTTTTATCCTCCGGCACCGCCGGCGAGCGAGCGTGAATCCTGGGAAAACGCCGGTCGCCGCGGAATTCTCCGCTCTCGACACGGTGCACGGCGAATGTGGTATAAAGGATGGATTGATTTGGATGGCGAAATTTCGGAGTTGGCTGGTCACTTCGTGACCGGGAACGAGTCACGGAGTGACTCGGCAACTTTCGGGACCCCATCTACGGCAGCGACTGGCAACAGGCCGAGAACACATATGAGCCACAACCCGCATTTTGAACGCCCCGCCTCGCGTCGAGAGTTTTTGACGCGGGCCGGCGGTGGATTTGGAGCCGTCGCCCTGGCCGGTCTGATGGGTGCCGCACCGCGTGTGGCTCACGCCGCTGCCACCAATCCGCTGATCGCCAAACTTGGCCACCACGCCGGCACCGCCAAAAGCGTGATCTTCCTGTTCATGGATGGCGGGCCGAGCCACCTGGACACCTTCGACCCGAAGCCGAAGGTCAACGAGTACGCTGGAAAACCGCTGCCGACATCGGTCGAGCGGGTCATCACCCCGATGGGTGTGTCCGAGAACGAACTGCTCGCCAGCAAACGCCAATGGAAACAGTACGGCGAGAGCGGCATCCCCGTGTCCGACTGGTATCCGCACGTCGGCGAGTGCATCGACGACATCTCCGTCATCCGTTCGTGCTGGGCGAATGGGCTCAACCATGTCGGCAGCGTCTGCCAGATGAACACCGGCAGCATTCTCGCTGGCCGGCCGAGCCTCGGGGCTTGGGTCACCTATGGATTGGGCAGCGAGAACGAGAACCTGCCGGGGTTCGTGGTGCTCTTGGACAACGACCGCGAACCGCCCGGCGGCAGCCGGGTGTGGGGCACCGGGTTCATGCCCGCCACTTTCCAGGGCACCCGCTTCCGCAACGGCAACGAACCGATCCTGCATCTCGCGCCTCCCGCCAACCTGAGCGCGGCCCGGCAGCAGCCCAAACTTGAGTTCCTCACCAAGCTCAACCGCGAACACCTGCTCACGCGGGGCGACCACGAACTCGAGGCTCGCATTGCCGCCTACGAACTTGCCTTCCGCATGCAGGCGCATGCTCCGGAAGCCGTCGATCTGACACAAGAAACCAAGCCGACGCAGCAAATGTATGGCCTGAACGACAAGGCCACCGAAGCCTTCGGGCGAAACTGCCTGCTCGCGCGGCGGCTGGTCGAGCGTGGCGTGCGGTTTGTGCAGTTGTATTCCGGTTCGGGCAGCCAGTGGGACGCCCACGCCAAGATTGAGGAGAACCACACCCGACTATGCCGCTCGACCGACAAGCCAATTGCCGGGTTGCTCAAGGATCTGAAAGTGCGGGGCTTGCTCGATTCGACGCTGGTCATCTGGGGTGGAGAATTCGGCCGCACGGCGATGTCGGAAAAGGGCGACGGCCGCGACCACAACCCCTACGGCTTCACGATGTGGATGGCCGGCGGCGGCGTCCCCGGTGGACAAATCGTGGGAGCCACCGACGATTTTGGGATCCATGCGACTGAAAACCGTGTCCATGTGCATGACCTGCACGCGACCATCCTCGACCTGATGGGACTGGACCACACCCGGCTGATTCTCAACCACCAAGGGAGGCCGGAACGGCCTACGGTGAATGAGGGAAGGGTGGTGGATGAGTTGGTGTTGTGACCAGTGGGGCGGTGATCGACCGAGCGTTCACGTCTGATGAATCGTTCTGTGAATATTGGAACTCGCATAAAAGCAATGCCTGAAATCCGGCCATCGAAAATGAACAGAGCGGCCCGAACTCTCGACAAACTCAACCCCATGCGATTACTTTCATGGAGTTCTTCGCAGAAAACTAGAATTTACAAGAGGGAAGAGCTTGCCTCCATTACCGAAAATCAACCTTGCGGACCTCTTTGGGGCTGGAGGGATGCCCGGCCTCACTGTGGCATTCGGACAAATGTACGCCGAGGCCGCTGCCGTCTGCTTAGCCCACTGCGGGCACGTTTCCGGCGTGGGCTTATCCACGAGGGGCGTGATAGAGCGGCACTATGAAGTGCACTGGTCCGCGATCACTGAGCAGATTAACAGCAGCCACTATGACATCCAGGAAGCAACCGAATCAGGTGCTTCCGCAATCGCACTGTTTTTGGCTCGTGACTTGTTGGAGCTTAATGCACTGGAACGGTCGAAGAAAGAGTCTGGCTTCGACTACTGGGTTGGTCCGGATGGTGCTCAAATGCGCCATGGACCAGATGGCCCGGAGATGCTTGAGGGAGATGGAGTCTATCGACTAGAAATCACAGGCACCACTGTCGGAACGGATTCACTTGTCAGGTCCAAACTGAAACAGAAAAAAGATCAGGTCAACAAATACAGGAAGAAACACCCCGGAATAGGGGCTTACGTCTGTGTTGTCGTGTTTAATTATCCTGAATCGCATTTGGAGAAGGTATGAATCCGGATATTTCAAAGCTGCACGATGAGGCAATGAATATCGCGATGGATGCGGAAGTTGCCAAGTGGCGTGGTGAACATGCCGTTGCAAAAGGAATGTCCCTTAAGGCAATGGAATATGAGAGACAAGCTGCATTTCTGGTGCCTAGCGATGCCGCGCTCACTAGGATGGTGTTGTTTCGCAGCGCAGCAGCATTGGCGTTTGCCAGCGGAGAATTTCGAGAATCGTTGCGGCTCATTAAGATCGGCCTTAACACGAATGGCCCCGAAGCGATCCGGCGGGAATTGCTCAGCCTGCGGAAGAGTGTATGGAAGCGACTGCAAAGAACGCCTGGAATGGGGTTGGGCACGCCAGTCCCCGCGATTGTCGTAACCGCCAACGTGTGTCTGGTTTATGAAATCGCGCGCGCCGACCTGTTTAATACGAGGCGAAATAGAGTTCGTAGATTTACAAGTGAAAGAAGAATGGGGCTTAAAAGAACGGCAATCCTCCCAAAGGGTACTGAAGTCGCAGTGCTTGAAGCATGCCCAAGGCAGCAAATGGTGCGCATAAGGACCGCCACAGTTGATGGGTGGGTGCGCAGGCGTTCTCTAAAGAAGTCCTTCACGAAGGTGGCACGCTCTCAAGCAACTACCGAGTCATTGTTTTTCGGAGTGAATGCCTCCTGCTCCGGCCAATCGGATAGCCAATTCTTATTTATGAAATCGTTTCAGGCTGTTAATGAGCCAGTGGACCGGAAGTAATCATCGAACTCAGCGCATTTGCCGAGCCGTGAGCATGGTCAATCGTATGCATTTGTATTTCCGGCGAGACCAGGATACATCAACCGGAGCTAATCCCAGCCAAGCCATCTCGCGTAAACAGTGAATCGAAAATCCCCTTGGCTGACAAGAAGAAAAAAGTTCGCATCGCTCTTCGCAAGAACCGGGACAAGGCGTCGCCCCGGTCGGCACAGACGCGCTATGGCGAGGCGGAGGATGCACCGCTTGAGGAGCGGGTCTCGGGGAAGGGTGCGCTCACGCGGAATCGCACGATCATTGCCGAGGGGGAAGGGACCGCAGTCAGCGTCGACATGCTCCAGTGTGTCCGCGGTCGCGTTCTTAACCCCCGTGGCACAGGCTGCATCGTTCGCGGCGAAGACGGCGTGCGGTACGAATGCACGATTCGCCGGATGGTCAAAAGCCTTTCCACGGATGTCCGGACGGCGGTGGTTGCGGGGGACGTGGTCTGGATCCGGCCGGGGGGCGAGAACAAAGGGGAAAGCCAAGGGGTCATTGAGCGAGTTGAGCCACGGCAGGGGACGCTGGCGCGAATGATCCGCGGGCAGCGGCAGGTGCTGGTCGCCAATGTCGACCGGGTGCTGATCGTGGCTTCCGCGAACCACCCGCCACTCAAGCCGAGCCTGATTGATCGGTACCTGATCAGCGCTTCAAAAGGCGGGCTGAAGCCGATCATCTGCGTCAACAAGACGGACTTGGTTGACCCGGCGGAACTGCAGCCGATTTTGGGGCTGTATGGTCAACTGGGCTACGAGGTTGTTCCCACCAGCACGCAGCATCAGCGTGGGTTGGAGCGGCTGCGGCATCTGCTCAAGGGACATCAGACGGTGCTGGCCGGACAAAGCGGTGTGGGCAAGTCGTCGCTGATCAACGCGGTGCAGCCGGGCCTCAATTTGCGGACGCTGGAGGTCAGCAATGAGACCCGCAAGGGCCGCCACACGACCACTGGGGCCAGTCTCTTGGAACTGACCTTCGGAGGTTGGGTGGTGGATACCCCCGGCATCCGGCAACTGGAGTTGTCTGATGTGCGCCCGGACGAGGTTGAAGACTACTTCCTGGAGTTCCACCCGTATGCCGCGCATTGCCGGTTTCCGGGTTGTTCGCACATCCACGAAACCGGGTGCGCGGTGAAGAAGGGCGTGGTCGACCGGATGATTTCGGTGCTGCGGTTCGAGAGTTACTGCCGCATCCGGCTGGGAGATGCCGAATGACCCCCGACCACGAACCTGCCGTTCAACAACCGCCGGCACCGCAGCCATCGGCACCGGCAGCCTCGAACGGCGAGAATTTCGTCCGCCCTCCCAGCAACCTGTTCTTCCCGCTGACGGCGGTCTTCGGCGTGGCCTTCGTGATCACCATCTTCGCCCTGGTGGCGAGAATGTTTGGCAATCCGCGCGCCCCCATCAACCGCTTTCTCGATGAATACGGGATGCACCTGATTCTGACGGAAGTCATCGGAATCCTGCTGTCGGGCCTGCTGGCGATGGTTGTCGACCGGCTGCAGACATTGGCGCGAACGGAAGACAAGTGATTCTGCGGGTGTCACGCGCGAATAGTGACATACGCCCGGCTCGCGGGAGGCCGAAAGTCCGCATTGACTCATTTTCATCCGGCTCCTAACATCCCGCCCCTCTCTCGATTTTCCACGTCATTTCCACGTTTCCTCGGTCGCCGCAAAGGTGCCCCGCTGCTTTTCTGGCGGGGCA
The DNA here is from genome assembly GCA_021732845.1 of Planctomycetaceae bacterium. GTDB lineage: Bacteria > Planctomycetota > Planctomycetia > Planctomycetales > Planctomycetaceae > JAKFUF01. The sequence continues at coordinate 34,620 of JAKFUF010000015.1, forward strand.
AACTGGAGTTCGGGCGTGTTCTGTCCCGTCGTCCGCCGCTGGTCCCGCCTGCTCGCCGTTACTGCGAGTTGTGTGCTCGTCTGTCTGGCGGTCGGCTGCGCCGGAACCCGGTGGCTCGACAAACTCCCGATGTACACCGCCAGGCGGCTGCCTCCCATCCTCGGCGCGCCGGACGCGATCTATCTGGATGTCGTCTTTGCCGAGCGTCCGCGGCACGATTCACTGCTGGGTCCGGAACTCTGGCAGCATATCGACCAGACTGCCGACCTGAATGCCAAGACCCGCGACTCCCTGCGGGACAACGGACTGCGGGTTGGCGTGGTGGGTTCACAACCACCGCCGGCCCTCTCGACGGTGCTGGGGCTGAACATGGACTTTGTCGACCCCAAACATGAGAACTCCAAGAAGCTGATGGGGCATCAGTCGATCATCCGTTCCGGTGGCTTCACCGAAATCCAGTCGAATCCGACGGCGTATGAAGACTGCCACTTCGATGTGGTGCGGAGCGAGCAGGGCACGGTGGTCGAGACCACGCACAAGAAATTTGCCGGAGCCCGCTGCATCTATAAAGTCACGGCCGAGCGGGTTCAAGATGGCTGGGTGCGCCTCGACTTCACTCCGCAGGTGATGCATGGTGCACCACGACCTGTCTATTCAATGGAGATCGACGAACAGGAAAGCCACCCGGACTACGTCTATGCACAGAAGACGGAGTCGTTCCCGCAGCAGCAGTTCAGCGTGACCCTGTCGGTCGGCGAGATGGCGGTGATTTCTGCCACTGAGGATGCCAAGGGCCGGTTGGGCGAGGTGTTCTTTCAGGGCACGAACGACGAGAACGTCGAGGTGCAGCGGGTGCTGGTCATCCGCCTGGCCAACATGGGCCTGACCGACGATCCGTACGGCAACAACTGAGGCCCCCGCATGACCACCGCAGCCGTGACGATCCCCTCCGTCCAGCGCCCCACGCCCCTGTGCGCGCGGAAGGACCTGCAGGCGGAACGGTCGGTCGCGGTCGACGGTGTCTTCTATGTGGTCAAAGATCCGGTCGCGCTGCGCTATTTCCGCCTCACCGAGGCGCAGCACCACATCCTGACGGAGGTGGACGGGCGAAAAACGATCGAAGAGATTCGCGAGGGCTTCGGTCGAAAATTTCCCACGCTCCGCCTGGGACTCGTGGAACTGCAGAACCTCATTGCCGACCTGCACCGCAAGGGGTTGCTGCTCAGCACCCGTTCCGGCCAGGCACAGACACTGCGCGAATGGGACCGCGAGCGGCGGTGGCGGGACATCGTGGGGGCCTTCCGCAACATCCTCTACGTCCGCCTCCCGGGATGGGATCCCGAATCCACGCTGAAGCGAATCTACCCTGTCGCCCGTTGGATGTTTACGCCGCTGGTCTTCTCCCTGGTCTGCTTCGCGCTGACCCTGGTGGGGCTCTCGCTGGCCATTCATTTCGACGAGTTTTACCATCGGCTCCCCGCATTCAATCAGTTCTTTGGCTGGAAAAACCTGCTCCTCCTGTGGCTCACGCTGGGGGTCTGCAAGGTCATTCATGAACTGGGTCACGGCACGGCCTGCCGGCACTATGGCGGCGAGTGTCACGAGATCGGGCTGTCGTTCCTCGTGGGGAGCCCCAGCCTCTACTGCGACGTGTCCGATGCCTGGCGGCTGCCCAACAAATGGCCGCGGATCGTGATCGGCCTGGCGGGCATGTACATCGAACTGGCGATGTCGGCGGTGGCGTTCGCGATCTGGTGGTGGACCAACCCGGGGCTGTTGCACTACCTGGCTCTGAACGTGTTCTTCGTCACGACGATCACCACGATCATCGTCAACGCCAATCCCCTGCTGCGGTACGACGGCTATTACATCCTGGCCGACCTGGTTGAAGTTCCCAATTTGCAGAAGCGGGCCGAACAGTCGCTCAAGCGGATGTTTGCCTGGTGCTGCCTGGGGGTCAGGCTGCCCTTCGACCCGCGTGAGCGGACCGGACCGGGCTTCATCGCTTACGCGCTGGCGGCGGCAGGCTATCGCTGGATGACCCTGGGCAGCATGGTGCTGTTCACGTGGCACACTCTCAAGCCGTACGGCGTGCAGATGGTCGCGCTGATCGGCGGTGCCGTGACCGTGGCCACAATTGTCTGCAACCTGGGTGCCTCTGTGTGGCACGTCATCAACCTGCCTGGGAGAGAACCGATGCAGCGCTGGAAAGTCGGATTGACGCTGACCGTTCTGGCGGGACTGATGGCGGGCGGGCTGATGTGGCCGCTGCCACATCATGTGTACGCCTCGTTCGTCATCGAACCACTCGGCGTGCAGGCGGTCCATGCCGCCACATCGGGAATTCTGGCTGAAATTCATGTTCATCCCGGACAGTTCGTCCACCAGGGAGACGTGCTGATCAAGCTCGAAAACATGGACAAACTGCGGGAGTATCTGTCTGAAAAGCAGACAGTGCGGCAACGTGAAATCGAACTCAGCATGCAGCAGCAGATGGGCCGCGGCGACGGAGAACAGGTCGCGGCCGAAATTCTGAAGTCAGCGCGTGAACGGCTGGCGGAGACCCGGCAACAACTGCGCAAACTGGTGATCACTGCTCCCTGCGACGGAGTGGTGATCGCTCCCATCGGCATCGCCGAACCCGACCGGCAATCCATGAAGACCCAGCTTGCCACCTGGTTTGGCACACCGCTGGACGCCGCCAATGTGGGTTGCGCCATCGACGCGCGGACGCACCTGTTGAGCATCGCTCCGTCGGCCACAGGGGCACCGGAAAAGTTCCAGGCGACGCTGGTGGTGGACCAGTCCGACCGCAACGATGTCCGCGCGGGCCAGCCGCTGCAGATGCGTTTCGAGAATCTGCCCGACCGCCTGTACGCGGGAACGGTCAGTCATGTTGGCGAGCAGGCGATCGAAACCGTGCCAGTCGCCCTCTCCAACAAGACCGGCGGCGAGTTGCCCACCACGACCGAGCAGGGGGCCGAGAAACTTCTGAGTGCGGCCTACCAAAGCACTGCCGTTCTCGCCGAGGATGTCGACCTGCTGCGAACCGGCATGCGGGGCCGCGCGCGGCTCACCGCCGAAACCCGCACCGTCCGCGAGTGGGTCTGGCGTTACCTCTGCCAGACCGTCCACTTCCGCATGTGACTGCCGTAAATCGCTCTTCGGCCCCCACATGATCTTGACCACACTCCTCCGGCACGGCGTTTATGAACTCCAGCAGCAGGATCCCTACGCGCTCTCGCGGGCCAGCGAAGCGACCGCGCTCACCAGCAGCGTGACTGTCAGGGGCAATTCGGCCGACGTCCGCCGCACTTCGATGCGGGCACCGTAGCGGTAGAGCGCGGCGACTTTCCAGCGCAGGTCGGTTGCCGGGTCGTCTGTCTCTTCGGGTTCGCACTCCAGTTCCGGCAGGGCGGAAAAGGGCGGGTTGAAGGTGAGGTGGACCATCGCCAAGGTTTGCCCGGCAGCAAACTCGGCGGTGACCTGGCCTTCAATGCGGTCCTGTCCGTCAGCCGTGTTTCTTGAAAACCATTGCTGCGCGTCCCGGAAGGGGACTGACGGCGGCGGCAACGGTGGCGCTGGATGCTGCGGCAGGCGGTCGGCGAGCAGTTGTAGCAAGGGATGCCGTGCCGCCACGAGAGCGGTCAGCGTCATCACGAACGTCACCGTAAACGGTGACCGGGTGGAGGTCAGCAGCAGGCACAGGAGCGGCAGCAGCGCCAGCGTGTGCAGGGCCGCCGCCAGCGTATGGGGAGCGGGTTCGTCGGGTGACTGCGGGATCAGCCGGCAGGCCAGTTCGCATCCGCAAACGATGGCTGTCAGGAGCAGTGAGATTGCGAGGGCAGGGAGCGCGTTCAACCCGTGGGCCGTGCCGCCGGTGAGCCACCGGCAGACGACGACGAGGGCGACGATGTTGATGGCCGCCCACAGCAACAACACGGGGCGACGCGGGAGCGTGAGCCACGCGTTCCAGAGCCGCAGTTCGTCACGGAGCCAGCTTTGCCAAACAGCAAGCGTGTTGGAAACGGACTGGGTGGTGCCGGACATGCGTGGCCTCGTGCCAACGGTGATTCACGTCGTCGAAAGTCGATCAACGTCAAGCGAGCGGGCACGTAGGATGGGCTTCCTAGCGCTTCCCAGCCCGTCCTTGAGCGAGTCCCGTTCTCTTGGAGATTCACGGCCACGGATGGCCATGATCCAATACAAAACTCATGGGCAGGTCAACCCGCCCATGAGATCCAGTTCTCATCCGGTCAAACTCAGGAAACCGCGAACTTGCGTTCGGGAATCGTGTTGCCCAGCCCGGCCGCCTTGCGCAGCTCGCCGGCCTTGGCGATCGATTCCCAGGTGAATTCTGGTTCGGTCCGGCCGAAGTGTCCGCCAGCGGCGCTCTTGCGGTAGATCGGGCGGCGGAGTTCGAGGTAGTTGATGATGCCCCGTGGCGTCAGTGGATACAGCTCCCGCACCAAGGCGACGATCTTGTCTTCAGGAATCGCGCTGGAGCCGAAGGTATCGACGCGGATGCTGACCGGGTCGGCCACTCCGATGGCGTAGGCGAGCTGCACTTCGCACTGGTCGGCCAGACCGGCGGCGACGATGTTCTTGGCGACATGGCGGGCCATGTAGGCGGCCGAGCGATCGACCTTGGTGGGATCCTTGCCGCTGAACGCGCCACCACCATGCCGGCCCCAGCCGCCGTAGGTGTCGACGATGATCTTGCGGCCGGTCAGGCCGCAGTCGCCGTGCGGACCACCGGTGACGAACCGCCCCGTGGGGTTGATGTGGTACTTGGTCTTGGAAGAGAGCATCGACGCCGGAATCGTTTTGCCGATCACTTCGGGGATGATGTAGTCCTGAATTTCCTGCTGGGTCGCCTTGTCGGCGTGCTGGGTGGAGACCACGACGGCTGGAACAGCCACCGGCAGGCCATCCCGAAACTCCACCGTCACCTGGCTTTTGGCATCGGGCCGCAGCCAGTCGACCGCCAGTTTCTGGCGGCATTCGGTCAGCTTGTTGATGATGCGGTGCGACAGGGCAATGGGCACCGGCATGTATTCAGGCGTCTGGTTGCAGGCATAGCCGAACATCAGCCCCTGGTCGCCGGCGCCGTCCTTGTCCACACCCATGGCGATGTCGCCGCTCTGGGAGTGCAGGGCCACGACCACGCGGAGTTCTTCCGCCGAGAAGCCGACTTCGTCCTTGATCAGATCCGTGGTGTAGCCAATGTCCTTGACCACCTGGCGGACGAGCTTGACGTAGTCGATCGCATCGTCAATCGGATGCAGGTCGCGGCTCGTCGTGATTTCTCCGGCGAGCACCACCAGGTTGGTGGTGCAGAGGGTTTCGCAGGCAACACGGGCAACGGGGTACTGTTTGAGGTGGGCGTCGAGCACGCCGTCGGAAATCTGGTCGGACACCTTGTCGGGGTGCCCCATGCTGACTGACTCACTCGTAAACAGAAAATCCGCCATCGGAAAACTCCATTGATCTGATCGCGATCGTGCGCAACGGCATCGACAGCTTGTAATTCAAGCCGGCATTTTAGGATGCACCCAGAATTGCGACAATCCCACGCCGAGGATTCCGGCCCGAAAAGTGTGTCCGGGCCATTTTGCCCGCCACCCACATGAATATCAATGTAAAGGTTATAAAATAGAGAAGTATTGTTAAAAGTTACAGCGCCCGCCTTGGCGGGGTCTCATGGTCTGATGTCTCCGGCAAAGTCCCCAGTTCCGCGGTCGTGGGCGATCCCTCTCATCAGCAGCGATTTGCACCCTGGCAATCAACTGCGCGGCAATGGGCAGGCGACGCTTTCATAGTCCGGCAGTTCCGCCGAGTTTTCATTCCGGCAGGCCCGCAGGATCTTTCCGTCTTCGATCAGAAACGCCCCCGGCAGTTGGCGCACATCGCCCTGCGGCATGCCCAAGCCGTGCTTGAAAATCGCCTTGAACCCCTGCCACCAGACCGCGAAGCCAACCACCTGCGAGACCGAGCCACGGATGAGACCGAAGGCCTGGTACAACCGGCGCTGCGGGTCGCTGATGCGGGGCAGATCGTCGATCTGATAGGTCCGCAGCAGGGCCGCCGCCTCCGCATCGGGGCTCATGTGGACGAGCACGATCTCTGTGCCGGTCGCCAGAATTGCCGTGCGCTTCCGGGCGACTTCGCCGAATGCCTCGCGGCAGAACGTGCAGCCCAGATGCCGGAAAAAGACCACCAACACCGGACCGCTGCGCGACAATTGCGCCAGCGATACGCCGTCCTGAGTTTGAAAGTCCCCCAACAGCGTGTCATCCAGCGCGGTTGCTGGAACCTCGGTCAACATGGCGTGGCTCACTGGATTCCTGGCCGGTCAATACCCCTCCATCTTGGCAGGAAACATGATCGGCAGCCAGCGGCGTTCATACTCGAACTGGTGCGACCAGCCAAGTTCCTCGGCCAGGTCACGCCGTTTCTCTGCGTGCAAGTAGCTCGGCGCGGCATTGCTGCTTTGCTGCAGCAACAGTTGCAGCGCGACCCCTGGGCGCCCCTGCCGGCGTTCGCGCCGCAGGTGCAGCAGGAAATATGCAGGCTCGGTCGTGTCGACCCATTTCCGCAACTCGGCAAACGTGGCTTCAAACAGCACGGCATTCGCTGTCTTCTCGGCATCCGTCAGCGGATGCTTGGCGAGCACTTCCGGCAACTCGCGGAAACCGACCGCGCGGCCTTTGCGATACAGTGTGTCGACCAGTTGCGACTTCAGCACCGTGGCCTTTTCCCGATCGGCTGCGGCCGCGGGATCTTCTGGGTTCACATTGGTCGCCAGGGCCAGAGCCAGCTTGGCGGCGTCGATCTTTGCCAAGACCGCATCCGCGGCGGCGATCACTTCGGGCAGCCGGTCATCACGCAGATTCTCGTCGTCATCCAGCCGAAGCAGCCGGGTCAGATCCACCAGCAGGGTCTGCGGGGCTTGGGCCAAAATCTCCGCGGCGAGCTTGTCGAAAACCTCTTTGTCCGTCGGCAGCGTGAGCGACTGCAACTGCTGAAGCTGGAACTCGGTCTGTGCTTTCGCCAAGCGGGTGGCGGTGTCGGGAGCGGCAGTCGAGGAGGCAGGCGATGCTGAGCCACGCGGCGCGTTCGGCACTGGGACCATGACGCGCAGCGGGATCTCGGGGGAGTGGGCATGCAGTTGCAGTGAACCCAACAGTTCCTCTCCAGCCGCTCCGGGATACGATGCCGGCGGTGTGATGAACAGGGCGCGGGTCTGCCGGGGAAGCCACGATTTCTGGGAGAACCGGCCAGCATTCACGCTGGCGGGACGGGCGGGGGAGACGGGCAGATCGATCGGGCCGATACCGCGGTCGAGCGCCAGCCGCAGCGTCTGAAGCTTTTGCAGTGCCTCCGGCGAGGTGTGGCGAATCTGCAGCTTGAGGGTGTGGCCGCCGGGGCTTAGCGTCACGGCGTCGGGGAACATGTCATTGGTCGCGACGCGCCGCTTGCCAGCATCGAACAGCATCCAAAACAGCGTGCCGTAATCGGAGTCGTACAGCAGTCCGTCAATCTGCGGAAACCGTGGGGTGACTGAGCCTCGCTGAGATTGGTCGAAGCGGTAGGTCAGCAGCAGTTCATGCCAGATCTGCCCCTCGGGCAGCCTGTCCCGGTCATCGCTCAACAACCGGATTGTGGTACTCTCGGGGCGCACGATCTGCCGGTGTGTGGTCAGCACCGCTTTGACGTCGTCGTCTCCCAGCGACTCTGCCCCCAGCGCCGCCGTCACCTCGACTTCGGTCGCCGGCCCTTCTGGTGCCAAATCGGCCGCGGTTGAATTCGGCAGCAGGCTGTGAAACTCGATCTTGTAGGTGAGCCCGCTCTCAATGCCATTCCACTCCTGAACGAAGCACAGCTCCAGCAGTTGTTCGCCCGCGACAGCAAACGACTCTTCGTACGGCACGCCCGCGACCACTCGCGGGTGCCAGGTGTGCTTGGAAAACGCCTTGCCCGGCTGCGCGGTGGCCGCGTCGATCAGGAAGCGGGCGGGGTTCGTTCCCTCCGGCTGAGTCAGAGTCAAGGTGGCCCATGTCGCACCGGCGGGGACCGCGAAGAACCGGCGTTCCAGTTGCCCTGGAGTGAAGGACAAGGTCTCTTCCAGGCGCGGCCGCGGCTCATTCTCCAGCGACATTGGCCGCAGCACGGTCACCGGCAGGCGAAACAACGGCCCGCGTTCTGGTCGCGCGGCGTCGAAGCCCAGCACCTCCGCCGAGTGGACACCCGGCGGCAGCTCGGTCGGGTCGACCCGCAGTTCGAACATCCGGAAGCCACTGGAGAGTTGAATGCTTTCGGCCGCCTGTACCCAGTCGGCTGTCGATTGCAGACGCACCGACAAATCAAACTGCAACTCGTTCTGGTGGGAGGGATCTATGGGCAACGTGGTTTGCACGCGCACCAGCATGTCCTGTGGTGTGTTCGTTTCAAACGGCTCCCGCAGGTAGACGCCCCGCGCGTTGTCGCGGAAGGGAATCGTCGCTTGAAACACGGCGAGTTCGCCGCGGTCGTTGGCGTGCCGTTGAAGATGGTCCCAGGCCTTGTCGACCTGCAGCAACCCCGGTCCCTGGGCAAACACCTCGCTCCGGTTGATGAACTGCGCGGTGTTTTGAATGGCCCGCCGTACGCTGGCGGGGGAAAAGGGGGTCTTGGTTTCCTTCGCGGCGGAGACGAGCAGCGCCAGATTTCCACAGGCGTGCGGCGACGCCATGGAGGTTCCATTCATCTGCAACTGCCGCCGCAACGTCCATTGGGGAACCGGCGCGAACGCGCCGCCGGGGGCAAAAATATCGACCCCCATGTCGCCGTCGCGCGTCGGCCCACGCGAGGTCCAGGAGTACGCCAGCCCCTCCTCGGCCTGCGTGGCTTCCTTGGCCCGTGGAGAGTACTGCGCCGCCATCATGGCAGGCGAAAGGTACGCGCCGACTCCGAGAATGGCGCTGGTGGTACCACCAGGCGCACCCACGGTCGAGAGTGCCGGCCCGCTGTTGCCCGCACTGGAAACAAAAATCACCCCGTGTTTCGTCACCAAATTGGCAAACGCTTCCGAGATGATTCCGGCGTTCGGCCGAGTCGTGGCTTCGCCGTAGCTCATGTTGATCAGGTCGCATTTGTTGCGCAGCACCACATCCTGAGCCCGCAGCAGCGCCGTGCCGGTCTCCATGCTGTCCAGCCGGGTGTCGCCGATTTTGACGCCCACGATCTGGGCACCGGGAGCCACGCCGTTCAGTTCCGGCTGCTGCGGATAGTTGGCGGCGACGATCCCCGCCACGTGCGTGCCATGCGATCCCGAGTCGGTGACGATCGACAGCAGGTTCCCCTGGTTGTAAATGTTCACGGCGAAATTCAGCCGATCCTCCTGGCCGAACGTGGACCAGCCACGCTCGGTGCGGAAGTCCGTCAGCGCCTGTTCCTCGGCCAGGTCACTGTCTTCATCGCAGTCGATCACCGCCCGCCAGACGCTGCCGTCGTGGTACACCACGCAGTCAAACAATGGACCGGGATCGTCGTACGAATCGGCCAGCGTCTTCAGCACATCGACCCGGGCTTCCAAGTCGGACCGTGTCAGCTTTTCAGCGGGAGTTGGGCGCGGATGGGCCGCATCGAAGGTGTCCAGTGCCTGGCGGGCGTCGGCCTGGGCCTTGCGGTGCGCCGTCTGCCATTGCTGCTGTCGGGTCTTTCGAATCCGGCCTTCGAGTTCGCCGGGAAAGATGTCCCACGCCCGTTTGACACCCACATGGTAGTCACCCGTCGGGTTGGCTCCCGCAGGTGGCTTGAGCTTTCGTCCGCTCAGCCCCGCGAGCGTCCCGTCGACCACTTTGATGACCTTGGAAACGTCGACATCGCCGCTGCCGGTGGCATCGACCAAGTCCACAATTTTCGGCTGGCCGTGGCTCGTGGTCTGCAACCCCTCGGCTCCCGGGTCGACCCCGGTATCAAAGATCGCGACGACCGCGCCACGTCCGTCAAACGTGGGATGCTTGCTCAAAAAGCGGCTGGCACCGGTCTCCTCCTTCGGCAGCAGCCCAGCCGTTGGAAACGCTGCCTGCTCCTGCCCGTGGCTCAGGCAGGCAACCAACAGCAACATCGATCCACACAGCGCCGCAATCATTCGTCGCATGGCAACCCCGGCTCCTTGGCGAAACACGCGGGGCACGGAAGATTGGGAAGAATGTGCCGGTCGCGTTGAATTCACCATCTTAGTGCGCGGGTGAGCCGGACGCAGGTGGATTTCAGGATTTTTGCCTGCTCAAGGAGGATCAGCGAATGAAAACCAACGGGATTGTTTACGGTTCCAAGCGATCAATCATGCAATTGGCCGATCGAGTCAACAAAGATCTTGCCTCCGAGGGCTGGGGCGATCCGGTAATTTGATCCGGGCTTTTTCTGAATGTTCGGATTCTTCGACTCCAGCTCCTCAACTTGCCTCAACAGGTCTTGATCAACCTTCCGGTTTCGCTCAGCAATCTTTCGCATGTCTTGGTTCATCAGAAAAACTCCGCGTGTGGACGAACCTGCAGAACTCAAGCTATCGAGGTGTTGCCCAGTTACATGTTCGTAGCGATCCTTCGAAAACCGAAAATTACCAGATACGATGCATGTATGAGAACTCTTGCATGCTTAAGACTGACCGTCTTGGAATATCAACGGTTACCGCAACTGACGCAGGCGATTGTCTTGGCCATACTGTTCGTGGTTTGGCCAGGCATCGCAGGCACCAGGGCTGGGGCCGATGAACCGGTCACGCCTGAGCAGGCACGGTTCTTTGAGACCCGGATCCGGCCGATTTTGGTGGAGCACTGCCAGGGGTGTCATGGTCCCAAGAAGCAGGAGGCGGGGCTGCGGCTGGATTCTCGGGCCGCACTGCTCAAGGGGACGGATGCCGGGGCGGTGGTAGAAACTGGCAAGCCGGACGAGAGCAGCCTGATCGAAGCGATCCGCCACGAGAACGGGTTGAAGATGCCGCCGGAGGGCAAGCTGCCCGACGCGGCGATCGCGGATCTGACTGAGTGGGTCCGCCAAGGGTTGCCGTGGCCGGAAGCGGCACCGGTCAAAAGTCCCGCCGAATCCGCGGGTCAGCACTGGGCGTTTCAACCGGTGCGTGAGCCCCAGGCACCGGTGGTGAAAGACGCTACGTGGCCGCGTTCTCCCCTCGATCAGTACGTGCTGGCGAAGCTGGAAGCCGAGGGGCTGAAACCGGCCGCTCAAGCCGACAAGCGAACGCTGTTGCGGCGGGCCTCGTTTGACCTGTTGGGGCTCCCTCCCACGCCCGAAGAACTGTCCGCCTTTGACGCGGATGCGTCGCCGATGGCCTTCGCCACGGTGGTGGACCGGTTGCTCACTTCGCCACACTACGGCGAACGCTGGGCGCGGCACTGGCTGGATGTGGCCCGCTATGCCGACAACAAAGGCTACGTGTTCTTTGAAGAGCAGAATTATCCCTGGGCCTATGCCTACCGGGACTACGTCGTGCGGGCGTTCAACGAAGACCTGCCCTACGACCAGTTTATCATCCAGCAACTGGCCGCCGACCAGTTGGACTTGGGAGCCGACAAGCGGCCGTTGACCGCACTGGGGTTCCTGACCGTCGGCGGGCACTTCATGGGAAATGTCCATGACATTCAGGACGACCGGATTGATGTGGTGACCCGTGGCTTGCAGGGGCTGACGGTGGCCTGTGCCCGCTGCCACGACCACAAGTTCGACGCCATACCCCAGGCAGACTACTACTCCCTGTACGGTGTGTTCCGCAGTTCCGTCGAGCCCCTGATGCCGCCGACGTTCCTCCCGACGCCGGAGACAGAAGAATCGAGGAAATTCGAGGCGGAGCTGCAAGTGCGGCTCAAAAAGCTGGCCGACTTCGTCACGATGAAGCACCAGAATCTGGTGAACTCGGCCCGAGTCCGCGTGGCGGAGTACCTGATGGCGGCGTATGCCACGCGCGACAAGCCGAGCACCGAAGACTTCATGTTGATCAGCAATCCGGATGATCCGCATCCGCTGGTGATCCTGCGGTGGTGGGTCTTCCTGGACAAGACCCGCCGCGGTCATGACCCGGTCTGGTCCCTGTGGCACGCCTTTGCGGCATTGCCAGAAGCGGAGTTCGCCGCCAAGTCCGTAGAACTCTGTGCTGAACTGAGCGCCAAGCAGGCTCTCCCCAATGCTGCCGACAAACGTGTGAACCCCATTCTGCTGGCGGCCCTGCTGGAGAAACCACCGCAGACGATGGCCGAAGTGGCCGAGCGGTTTGCCGCCGTGTTGAAGGAGACCGATCAACAGTGGCAGGCCCTCGTGGCGCAGACCGGCGGCGGCGCTCCCGCACCCGTGGCTCTGCCCGATCTCGCCCGCGAACAGTTGCGGCAGGTGTTGTACGGTGCCGATGCTCCGCCCAATGTGCCGTTGCTGTCCGGCTGGGGGTTCCTGTCGCTGCTGCCCGACCGGCCGGCGCAGGGTGAGTATCAGAAGATTTTGAAGGAGGTCGAGCAGTGGAGCATGACCGGACCGGGTGCCCCGGCGCGGGCGATGGTGTTGGAAGACCAAGCCGAACCGTTTGAGCCTCGGATCTTTCTGCGGGGCAACCCCAACCGCCTGGGAAATGCTGTGCCACGGCAGTTCTTGGGTGCGGTGCGTCCCAACCGGGAGCCATTTCAACATGGCAGCGGTCGGCTGGAACTGGCGCGGCAGATTGTGGATCCCGCCAATCCTCTGACGGCACGGGTGATGGTCAACCGCGTGTGGGCCGAACATTTTGGGGCGGGGTTGGTCCGCACGCCAAGCGATTTCGGTGTGCGCAGCGAACCCCCGTCACACCCGGAACTGCTGGATTGGCTGGCGACGCGGTTCGTCAAGCAGGGCTGGTCGCTGAAGGCGTTGCACCGCGAGATTCTGCTGTCGGCGACTTGGCAGCAGGCGGGCACAACCGATGACGTTGCCGCTCCACGCCAAGATCCCGAGAACCGTTGGCTGTGGCACATGCCCCCGCGGCGGCTCGATTTTGAAGGCACACGCGACGCCCTCCTGGCCGTCAGCGGCACGCTGGATCGAACCCTCGGCGGACCTCCGGTCCAGCTCCTCGATTTCCCCAGTCCCCCCCGGCGAACACTCTACGGCTTCATCGACCGGCTCAATACGCAGGGCCTGTTGCGAACCTTTGATGTCCCCAGCCCCGATACATCGAGCCCCCAGCGCGACACGACGACGGTCGCCGCCCAAGCTCTGTTCCTCTTGAACGGACCGTTCTCGCAGGACTGTGCGAAGAAGCTGCTGGCGCGGCCGGAGGTCGCCGCGGAAACGGCGATTTCGCCGAGAACTGAGAAGATTTATCAGTTGCTGCTCTCCCGCAAACCCACGGGCGAGGAACTGCAATTGGCAACTTCGTTTCTGGGCGAGAATCTGGATGCGGGAAGCTGGGAACGCTATGTCCACGGACTGTTGCTGACGAATGAGTTCGTCTTTGTGGATTAACCGCGACAGACACTCTGGAAAGTGAAGATGCCGACGATATTCATCTCATACCGGCGAGCTGACAGTCTCGAGTCCACCGGTCGTGTGTACGACCGGCTGGCCGAAGCTTTTGGAGCAGAGTGCGTCTTCCGGGACATCGATAGCATTCCGCTGGGGATCCCCTTCCCGGAACTGTTGCGGCAAACACTCTCACGAGCGAATGTCGTGCTGGTGATCATAGGTCCATCTTGGCTGTCCGTGACAAATCCTCATGGTCAGCGCCGGTTGTTCGAACTTGCCGATTTGGTCCGTATGGAAGTGGAGTGCGCCCTGCAACAGGACTTGCCAGTAATCCCGGTAATGGTGGGCAACGCGCCATTGCCGAAGGAAGAATGCCTGCCGGAATCCATTCGCGGGTTGGCCCAGCGCAACGGCTTTGCTGTCCGTCCTGACCCGGACTTTCACCGGGACATGGATCGGCTTTGCCTCAAGGTCCAGGAATTGCTGGGGTTCCCTGATGCTCCGTTGCGGAAGGCAGAACTTCTTGAGCAGTTGCTCGCAAAACACCAAGCCGAGTTGGAACGCATAAATGGATCAGAGCAATTCCGCTGGCACATGACGCAAGAGAAACTGCGAAAACTGACCCCGGCACAAGAGCAGGAACGGGCTGCCTCATCCTTTAGAGATCATATTTTTGCTATCATTGGTATTTCGCTGTTTGCATGCGTGGCGTTGTTTGGGCGAGGATGCTGAAGCATATCCGTCATTCCCGGCTGTTTGGATGAACTTTCAATGTGCCAGTGGGGCGAGTTTAAATGTTGGATGGAATGTCCCGCCGCGATCTCCTCCAGCGTTCCGGCATGGGGTTCGGCATGCTGGGCCTCACGGGGCTGTTGGCGCAGGACGGACTGCTGACGCAGCCGGCGGCGGCGGCGGAATCGAACGTTCATCCGCTTGCCCCGCATGTGGCTCATTTTGCCGGCAAGGCGAAGCGGGTGGTTCATCTCTTCATGAACGGCGGGCCATCGCAGGTCGACACGTTCGACCCGAAGCCACTGCTCGACAAGTACCACGGCAAGCCGCTGCCGGAGGGGACGCTGCGGACCGAGCGAAAGACGAGCGGGGCGTTCCGTTCGCCGTTCAAATTTCAGAAGTACGGGCAGTCGGGCATTGAAGTCAGCGAACTGTTCGCCAAGACGGCCCAGCATATCGACGACATGTGCATCATCCGCTCAATGAAGGCCGATGTGCCCAACCACGAACCCTCCCTGTGGCTCATGAACTGCGGCGAAGGCCGCATGGCCCGGCCGAGTTTCGGCTCGTGGGTCACCTATGGCCTGGGCTCCGAGAACCAGAACCTGCCGGGCTTCATTGCCATGTGTCCCGGTGGCTACCCGATCACCGCCACGCAAAATTGGCGGTCGGCGTTTCTGCCGGGGGCCTATCAGGGCACCTACATCGATTCGCAGCACACCGAAATCGACAAGCTGATCGCCAACATCCGCAATCCGGCAGTCACGCAGCCCGAACAGCGGCGGCAGCTCGACTTGGTGCGGACTCTCAACGAAAAGCACCTGGCTGCCCGTCCACATGCTCCTATGCTGGAATCGCGCATCCAGGCGTTCGAATTGGCCTATCGGATGCAATCCGAAGCGGCCGAGGCATTCGATATCAGCCAGGAGTCGCAGGCCACCCGCGAAATGTACGGTGCCGACATTCATGGCCGCCAACTGCTGATGACACGGCGGCTGCTCGAACGCGGCGTGCGGTTCGTGCAGCTTTGGAGCGGTGCCGGACAACCTTGGGACAACCACAGCGGAATTGAAGCTGAGCATCGCAAGCTGGCCCTGCAATGGGACGGGCCGATTGCCGCATTCCTACAAGACCTCAAGCAGCGGGGCATGCTCGACAGCACGCTCGTGATGTGGGGCGGTGAATTCGGTCGCACACCTGTGGCGGAACTCCCGGACCTGAGCGGCCGCGACCACAACCACTACGGCTTCTCCATGTGGCTCGCCGGCGGCGGCGTCCGCGGCGGCTATGTCCACGGAGCCACGGATGAACTGGGCTTCGCCGCCGTGCAGGATCCGGTACATGTCCACGACCTGCACGCCACGCTGCTCCACCTGCTGGGCTTCGACCACGAAAAACTGACCTACCGCTACGCCGGCCGCGACTTTCGGTTTACCGATGTGCATGGGCGGGTGGTGCGCGAACTGATCGCGTAGGCGAAATGCGGCGCTGGAAGCGCATCGCGTCTGGGAGCCATTCACCAGATTTCCTCCCGTCAAGTTCAAGCCGCCGCTGAAATCCGGTATGTTGGCTGCCATGCAGTGATCGCATTCGCTCCGCGCCGATGGAATGCCACAACAGCCGTTTTCCCCAGCAGGATCCCCTCATGTCCGCTCCGCTCCAGACTTCCCGTCGTCAGTTTCTTCAGGGCATCGCCGCCGCCGGTGCCGCGGGGCTCTTCCTCCCGTCGGCCGGCCGGGCCTTCGGCTACGAGTCGCCCAACGAACGCCCGGTGTTTGCGACCATCGGGCTGCGGAACCAGGGCTGGGCGATCACCAGCAAGTCGTTCGCCTTCGCCGACTTCGCGGCTCTCGCCGATGTCGATTCGAAAGTGCTGGGAGAGAACGTCGAAAAGGTCGAGAAAGCCCAAAAGAAGAAGCCCGACTCCTACAAGGACTACCGCCAGGTTCTGGACCGCAAAGACATCGACGCGGTGATGATCGCCACGCCCGACCACTGGCACACGAAAATCGCCGTGGAAGCGATGCTGGCCGGCAAAGACGTCTACTGTGAAAAGCCGCTGACCCTCACGATCGACGAAGGCAAGCTGATCGAGAAAATCGTGAAGCAGACGGGCCGGGTCTTCCAGGTCGGCACCATGCAGCGGACCGAGTCTGACCTGAACTTCCTGAAGGCGATCGCCCTGGTCAAGAACGGCCGCATCGGCACCGTCAAGAAGGTGACCTGCGGCATCAACGGCATGGAGGCCTCGCCCACGATTCCCGTGGCGACCGTCCCCGAAAGCATCGACTGGGACATGTGGCTCGGGCCCGCACCTAAAGTCGCCTACCGCGCGCTGCCTCAGTTGCGTGAAGGCTATGGAGGAGGCGTGCCGCTGTTCAGCAACTGCCACTATTCCTTCCGCAACTGGCACGAATACTCCGGGGGAAAACTCACGGACTGGGGTGCCCACCATGTGGACATCGCCTGCTGGGCGCTGGGAGCCACGGAAACGGGGCCGAGCCGGATCGCGCCGGTCGAGTACACGTTGCCTGTGGAGTACAAGGACGGGAACCCGCTTGTCGACGACCGTTACAACGCCGCGACCGAGTTCACGCTCCGCGTCGACATGCCCAACAATGTCGAAATGATCATCACCAGCAAGGGTGACAACGGGATTCTGTTCGAAGGCACCGAGGGCCGGTTCTTCGTCAACCGCGGCAAGATTGCCGGAAAGCCGGTTGAAGATCTCAAGGACAAGCCACTGCCCGAGGGCGCGATTGAAGCCATCTACGGTGGCAAGGTCAGCGCCAACCACACCGCCAACTTCATTGAGGGAATGAAGGCCCGGAAGCAGCCGATTTCCGATGTCTGGTCGCACAACCGGATGCTCGAAATCTGCCACCTCTCCAACATCGCCATGCGCTTCGGCCGGGAACTCCAGTGGGATGCCGCCAAGCGGGAGATCGTCGGCGACCCCCAGGCCAACGCCTTCCTCGCCCGCGAAAACCGCAAGGGGTTCGAGATCAACATGTAGTTCGTGATGAGATCTGGCGGGATTGCCGATTGGCGGCGATCCCGTTCGTCATGGATGAGATGGGAATTTGCGGAGGTGAATTGGGACAGGATTGAAAAGGATGAAGAAGGATAAGAAAGGATGCTTTTGTCGGAAGTCACTCAAAAACAGATCCTCTCTGATCCTTTTCAATCTTTTTTTATCCTGTCCAAACTTTCCAACGGCCCCGTCTCCCAGGTTCCGTGACGGTCACGCCAGCAGTTCCGCCACCACGCGCCCGTGGACATCGGTCAACCGATAGTCGCGGCCCTGGAAGCGGAAGGTGAGGCGGGTGTGGTCCACGCCCATCAGGTGGAGCAGGGTGGCGTTGAGGTCGTGGACGTGGACGGGGTCGCGGGTGACGTTGTAGCAGAACTCGTCGGTTTCGCCGTGGACGGTGCCCGGCTTGATGCCGCCGCCGGCGAGCCACATGGTGAAGCAACCGCCGTGATGGTCGCGGCCGTAGTTCTTCGGTTCGAGCTTCCCTTGGCTGTAGGTGGTGCGGCCAAACTCGCCGCCCCAGACGACCAACGTTTCGTCCAGCAGCCCGCGCTGTTTGAGGTCGCCGATTAGGGCCGCGGCCGGTTGGTCCACATCCTGACATTGCAGCCGGATGTCGCTGGGCAGGTTGTAATGCTGGTCCCAGCCCCGGTGATAAAGCTGGATGAAGCGGATGCCGCGCTCGGCCATCCGCCGTGCGAGCAGACAGTTGGCGGCGAATGTGCCGGGCTGCCGCGACTGCGGACCATAGGCTTCAAACGTGGCTGCGGTTTCACTCCCAAGATCAGCGAGTTCCGGGACCGAAGTCTGCATGCGAAACGCCATTTCGTACTGTGCGATGCGGGTGGCGATTTCTGGATCATGTTCTTTGGCCGACTGCTGTCCGTTCAAGCTGGCCAATAGATCCAGTTGGTCACGGCGAGTGGCGGGATCGATGCCGGGCGGATTGGACAGGTACAACACGCGGTCGCCGCCGCTGCGCAAGGCCACCCCCTGATGGTTCGACGACAGGAAGCCCGAACCCCACAGCCGTGCATACAGCGGGTCGGCCGGCCGCGCGGCGCTGCCCCGCGAGATCAGCACAACGAAGGCCGGCAGGTTGCTGTTCTCGCTGCCCAACCCGTAACTGGCCCAGGCTCCAAAACTGGGCCGGCCAGCCTGCTGGTGCCCCGTCTGCATCAGCGTCACGGCCGGGTCATGGTTGATCGCCTCGGTGTGCAGCGAACGGATGATGCAGAGGTCGTCGACAATCCGTCCGGTGTGTGGCAGCAACTCCGAAAGCGTGGCTCCGCTTTCACCATGCCGCGCGAATTGAAAGATCGACGACGTGATCGGCAGCGACTTCTGTCCGCTGGTCATTCCCGTCAGCCGTTGATTGGCACGAACCGATGCCGGCAGTTCCTGGCCATGCCGCTCCTTCAACCCCGGCTTGTGATCAAACAGGTCGAGCTGCGACGGTCCGCCGTGCATGAACAGCGAGATGATCCGTTTGGCTTTTGGCACACCGTGCGGCCCCGCCGGCAACATGTTGGGATTGGCTGCGCCGGAGCCTTGCAACAGCGAGACCAATGCCGCGCTGCCGAGGCTGATTCCGCCTTGTTGCAGGAAGGCCCGCCGTTGCT
Source organism: Planctomycetaceae bacterium (assembly GCA_021732845.1). GTDB lineage: Bacteria > Planctomycetota > Planctomycetia > Planctomycetales > Planctomycetaceae > JAKFUF01. The sequence continues at coordinate 53,496 of JAKFUF010000015.1, forward strand.
GTTGCTCGGCCGACGCTGGCATGGACGACGCAAACTTGGAGCTGAATTCAAAGTCGCTCATCGTCGCACCATCGCTTCGTCGAGGTTGAAGAGCGTGTGAGCCACGACTGTCCAGGCGGCCAGTTCGACGGGATCGGCGGACTCGACGGGCGTGGCACCGACCGCCAGCAGTTTTGCCGCCGCGGCAGCATCGGCCGAATACCGCTGGCGCAGCCGGTTGAGCAGCGCGAGAAGCTGCGGCAGCTCGTCAGCCGTGGCTTCGCGCGTCAATATTCTCCAATACATCTGCCGCACGCGCTGCGAATCGTCCGTCTCGGCGGCGAGCGTGGCTGCGGCCAGTTGCCGCGCGGCCTCCACGTAGGTTTCGTCGTTGAGGAGCAACAGCGCCTGCAGTGGAGTGTTGGTCCGCGACCGGCGGAGCGTGCATTTTTCACGGGTGGGACCATCGAACAGCAGGAGCGCCGGTGGCGGGGCCTGACGCTTCACATAGGTGTAGAGACTGCGACGCCACAAGCCCGGCCCACGATCCGGTTCATAGGAGTCCTCCGCATTGTAGGAAACCTCCTCCCACAAGCCGGGCGGCTGGTACGGCTTGACGCTCGGCCCGCCGAGTTGGGGAACAAGCAGGCCCGATGCGGCCAGGGCCTGGTCGCGAATCATTTCGATTGGCAGCCGAAAACTGGCCCCCCGCGCGAGCCAGCGATTTTCCGGATCCACCAGTTCACTTCCGCGCTCAAGGAACTGCGAGCGTTGACGGTAGGTGCGGGAGGTGACGATCAACCGCAGCAGGGCTTTTGTATCCCAGCCCTCGTCCCGAAAGGTTGCCGCCAGGTAGTCCAGCAGTTCCGGGTGCGTTGGCGGTTCGCCCTGCGTGCCGAAGCCGGTCATGTTGCGGACGAGCCCTTCGCCGAAGCACTGCCGCCACAGCCGGTTCACGGCCACCCGCGCGGTCAGCGGGTTGTCCCGCGCCATCAGCCACCAGGCGAAACCGAGGCGATTTCGAGCCTCGCCAGCGGGCCATGGAGAGAGAGCCACGGGAACACCCGGTTCAACAACCTCACCATGCTTGTTGTACTGTCCGCGTTCGAGGAGATAGGTGGGACGCGGGGGCGACAGCTCATCCATGACCAGCGCCAAGGGGATTGCGGACCGCAGGTCCTGCTCCTCCCGTTGTGCGGTTCGAAGAGTCTGTCGCGCCACACGGGTCGGTTCATCCGGGTTGTGGTCGATGTAATCGTCGAGCAACAGTTCCTTGTCGCGCGCCATTCGCTTGTCAGCAGGAATCTCTAGAACGCCGCGAATCCGCTCGCCGCGAAAGCCTTTCGCCACCTCCTCCGCAGGGATGACTCCAGACACGATCCGCAATTCGTCCAACAGGCCGTAGTAGCCAAGTCCGTCGTCGCGCCGGCCGATCCGCAGCGGCTCGCTGTTTGCCACCGTTCCGGTCAGCGAGTCGCGGCGGACCTCAAGCGGCGCGGCGACACCATCAACGTAAACTTTGAGGCCCTGCGCCAACCGCGAACCATCGTAGCTCACGACCACTTGATGCCATTGCTTCGAGACCGCGGGCTCGCGCAGGATGACCTCAATCGCATCCGCTCCCCAGCGATGGACGAGATTGACCGTGATCCGTCCCTTTTGCCACAGGACTTCGAGCCCCCGGCGGTCACCCTCAGGCTCGATTTTCGAAACCGGGCAACTGAGGGATGAGTCGGGCAACATCCAGAAACTCAGCGTCCAGGGCTTGTCCGCCTGGAATTCAGGCAGGTCACACTCCAAGTGCTGGGTGGCATCGAATTTTCCTGCCTGGCCGCGAATGCCCGGCGTCTGTTGGAGAGTTGTTCCACGGTGTTGGATCGGATCAGTCGATTGTTCGAAAGCATGGTGCAGCCCGACCGGCAGCATCGAAGGCGGAGCCAGCGAGCGCTCAACATCGGCTTCATGCTGGCTCAACTCGGTCGCCGCCGCCAGTCGCAGTGGCTCATAGGCCTGGGTCGCCTTGGCGGTGGCCGCCGCACGCTCTTGAAGCAGGCGCGTCTGCTCGGGAGTTGGCACCGAAATCCGCGGGGGTGGATCCTGCCCAGAGACCAAGCCGGTTTCCGGCACATTGTTGAAGAACGCGAAAAGCTGGTAGTACTCGCGCTGCGAAATTGGGTCGTACTTGTGGTCGTGGCACTGCGCGCAGCCGATGGTCAGGCCGAGCCACGTGGACATGGTCGTGTCGACCCGATCCACGACGTATTCCACCCGGTACTCCTCGTCGATAATGCCCGTCTCATTGTTCGACATGTGGTTGCGGTTGAAGCCTGTGGCGATCTGCTGCTCGACCGTGCGGTTGGGCAGCAGGTCGCCCGCGAGCTGTACGACGGTAAACTGGTCGAACGGCAGATTGCGGTTAAATGCCTGGATCACCCAGTCCCGCCACAGCCACATCTGGCGGGGCATGTCGCCAAAGTACCCATCGGTGTCGGCGTACCGTGCGGCGTCCAACCAGTCCATCGCCATCCGCTCACCAAAATGGGGTGAACCCAGCAGCCGGTCAACGGTTTGCTCATACGTCTCTTTGGCGGCGCGCTCTTGGTCTTGCAGGGTCGGCGGCAGTCCCGTCAGGTCGAAACTCACCCGCCGCAAGAGCGCTGAGGTGGCCGCCTCCGGCGAGAACTGCAAGCCGTGCTTTGGAAATTCGGCGGCGACAAAGGCGTCAATCGGATTGCTGACATCCCCGGCCTGTGGCACCTCCGGTTTTACCAGTGGCTCAAAGGCCCAGTGTCGCTGATACTCGGCACCCTCGGAGATCCACTGCCGCAGAATCTGGATTTCCGCGGGAGTGAGCCGCCGCGGAGCCCCTGGCGGCGGCATCCGCACCGATTCATCCGTGGCCGCCACGCGAACCAACAGTTCGCTCGCCTCCGGCTTTTCCGGAACAATGGCCCGCACTCCAGAATCGGCAGGTTCGACGGCATGCGTGCGAACATCGAGCCGCAAGCCAGCCTGGCGCGCCTTCACATCGAAGCCGTGACAACGCCAGCAATGCTCGGCGAGGATCGGGCGCACATCGCGATTGAAGCGGATCCGCTCTGCGGCAATCGCAGTTGGTGGAGCGAGGCACGGAGCAATGGCGAGCAACCAGGCAACCAGATAACCCTGCGGATTGAGACTGATGCGCCACCAGTCACGTTGCCTGTTTGACGGCTGCAACATCGATCGGTTCCTCACAGGTCCGAATTTCTGATCGGGAAATCGAGATGTGTACTCAAAAGGAATTTTTCGTCGATTCCGAGACCAATTTGAAGTGGTCTGCACAAATCGTACGACTGGCAATAACACCCACGCCGCGTTCGACTTCCGCTGGTGGTCCTCGAGTTTTGGCGAATTCGTACGATTTTGGTGCGCTTGTTGCACCTCTTTAATGGCGACGCTCAACGCTCTTGGGTGTTTGACGTGTCCCATTGTCTCAGTTGCGCTTGAGACGTGTTTGGTTCACAAATTTCAGGTGTACCATGCCAGCCTCTTCACTCACCAGAACGCCACCCTACCGCCCGATCCCGGCAAGGAACTGCACGCCGGAGAGACTCCGCGCCCTGTGTGCCAGCATGGTTTGCCGGGCTTTGGAAGATTTGCGGGTCTGGGAACGCAACCGGACCCGGGACACGACGACCGCGGGTGCGCGAAACGCAATCAGGGAGGCTCGCCGACACGCCATGAAAGCACTCCGCTGGCTGCGGGGAGAAGATGGAGCCGTTGGGCTGAGTTTCGCGGATGCCTGCGAAGTGCTGGGAATCGACACGACGATCGCAGCGAGGAAGATTCTCCGGCAGGTTAATGCCACGGCATTGGCGGAACTTGATCGGTTCTCGCTCACCACGGCTTGCGCCGTGTCGCAAAAATGAAAGCGGCTGGGCGCGCGCCGGCGCGAGCCCTCCGGTGAGCCACACGGGTCCATCCTCATTCACCAGACGGCTTGCGCCGTGCCGCCAAAACCCGCCCACGACGGGCCACCTGCATCGCCTCTCACACCCCGCGCTGGTCCTCGCCGCGGGGCGGCGCGACATTGGACGCCGCCTTGTTCAGGGCCTTGAGGTACGCCTGGGCGCTGGCCTCGATGATGTCGGTGCTGGCGGCACGGCCGTGCCAGGTGTGGCCTTCATGGGCAATCTCGACCAGCACCTCGCCCTGGGCATCCTTGTCGGCCGAGACGCTCCGCACCTGGTAGTTCGTCAGGCGGGCCTTGATCCCCGTGATCCGCTCCAATGTCTGAAACACGGCGTCGACCGGGCCGTCCCCCGTGGCGGCATCACACTTCACAGGCTCTTCGCCATGCTGCAACTGGATCGTGGCGGTGGGGATCGCGCCGGTGCCGGACGAGATGTGCAGGCTGACCAGCTTCCAGCGGTCCTCAACAATGCCGAAGCGGTTGTCAATGATCGCCGTGATGTCGGCGTCGTAAACGTCCTTCTTCTTGTCGGCGAGGGCGATGAAGTCGTTGAACACCTGCTCAAACATTTTGTCTTCGAGCGTGAAGCCGAGTTGTGTCACCCGGTCCCGGAACGCATGGCGGCCGCTGTGCTTGCCGAGCACCAGGTTTGTGCCCTGGAAGCCGACATCTTCGGGACGCATGATCTCGTACGTCGTCCGTTCCTGCAGCATCCCGTGCTGATGAATGCCAGCCTCATGAGCAAAGGCGTTCTGCCCGACAATCGCCTTGTTCCGCTGCACGAGCATCCCCGTGATCCGCGAGACGAGCCGGCTGGTGGTGAACAACTTCTGGGTATTGATGCCGGTGGTCAGACCGAAATAGTCCTGCCGCGTGCGGAGGGCCATGACCACCTCTTCGAGCGCCGCATTGCCGGCACGCTCACCCAGGCCGTTGATGGTGCATTCCACCTGGCGCGCCCCGGCTTCGCACGCCGCCAGGCTGTTGGCGACCGCCATGCCCAAATCGTTGTGGCAGTGCGAGCTGATGACCGCCTGGTTGATGTTGGGGACATTCTCCTTCAGGCACTTGATGACGTTGAAGTATTGAGTGGGCGTCGCATAGCCGACGGTGTCCGGAATGTTGACCGTCGTGGCTCCCGCCGTGATCGCCTTCTCCACCACCTCGCAGAGGAAATCGAGTTCGGTCCGGGCGGCATCTTCCGGTGAGAACTCGACGTCTTCGCAGAACCCCTTGGCTCGCTGGACCGATTCAATTGTCCGCCGGACGATCTCCGGCTTGTCCATTTTCAGTTTGAACTGCCGGTGGATGGAACTGGTGGCGAGGAACACATGAATCCGCTTTTTGGCGGCATCCTGAAGGGCGGCGCCTGCCCGGTCGATGTCGTCATCACGGCTGCGGGCGAGGCCGCAGATCACCGCGCGGTCGCCGAACTGACGAGCCACGGCCTGCACCGCTTCGAAGTCGCCCGGTGAAGCGATGGGGAACCCGGCTTCGATGACGTCCACGCCCAGATCCACCAGCGCCTGCGCGACCTCCAGCTTCTCGGCAGTGTTCATGCTGCAGCCGGGGGATTGCTCGCCATCGCGGAGCGTGGTGTCGAAAATGATCACGCGGTTGGACATGGAAGTTTCCAGTGGGGGGTGAAGCGCAGCGCAACACCATGAGTGTCTGGCGACCGTGCTTGCCGTGGCAAGTCACCGCGCCCCTTTGAGCGAAATGTGGAGCGCTGCGCAACACATCCCGCAGAAACGAAAAAACCCTGAGCCCTCGGAGAGGGCTCAGGGTGAAAGTTCAAGCAATCAGGCTGGAACGGTCCTAAGATCTCCCATGAGGATGGGGGATTAGCTGCAGGGCCAGATTCAGCAGTTCGAGACGCATCATCACTCCAATTGAATCTTCAATCACCAATACCATATCGGGATTCGAGGGTGTCGTCAAGAAGCGGGAATCGGCAGATTTTCCAGCTCGCACCGATTCAACATCCGGTCGACGTGGCTCAGGCAATAGCGGCGGACGAGGATGAGGGCCGCGCCGTGAAGCGTCAGGTTGACCACCGCGGCCGCGATCGGCAGGGATTTCTGCTCCAGTGCCGAGATCAGCAGCCCGGGAAAGATCATTGCCGGATTCAAGGGAGTCCCGTCGAACAGGAAATCCATCCTCAAAAAGACCGGAATCAGCCCCCAGCCGAAGACCAGCGCCAGCGCGAGAATGATGGCCCGCGACTGAACGTGAAACTTCAGGCCGATGGCCACGGAGAACCAGGCGGTGAGCCACAGGTAGATGAACGTGGACAGGCAGGAAAGTCCCAGATAACCCCAGCCGTTCATCGAGATCGAGTACATCGACGCGACTTGCTCCTGCCACCAGGTTTCGAAACCAAAGGTGGTGAGGAAGGGAATGAACAAGACCAGCGCCATCCGCCGGACGCCGTGGAATTTCTGCAGCAGAATGTCCCGTCCGCTCAGCGGCATCGTCAACAGCACGTCCAACGTCTGCCGTGAGCGCTCGCCGGAAATCAAACTGGTGGCCTGCACCGAGACCAGCACGATGGCGATGGCCCAGAGGATCATCAGGATGACTGACGCCGCCTGGAGCCGGCTCCGGCTGGTGGCGTCGGCGACGGCCACCAGCACGAACAACAGCGGCATTTCAATGGCCGAAAGGATGCGAAACAAATACCGCACCGTGCCGAGCGACTTCTTCTTGGTTTCGCGCCACGAAATCGGATCGACAACCGGCAGCGAGACACTGTCGTTGATCAGCACGATGCCGCGGGTCAGCGGGTTCTGGTTCATCTCATGGAAGGTCCGGTCCAGAGACTTGAAAACCTCCAGCATGAAGTTGCGTGGCTCAACAAAGGCCCGCGGCACCAAAAAACTGCTGGCGACCGTCACCGAGGTCACCGTGACAAACACCGAGGGCATGGTGTAGACCATCGCCCGGATCAGCATCTCCTGGTCGGTTGCCGCCATTCCCATGTTTGGGGATTGGCAGCACAAAAGCGGAGCCACCAACAGCGTGGCGCCGAGTACATAGGTGAGAATGAACGCCCCGACCGTGGTGCGGGCGAAGGTCGAACACGCGATGGCAAACGACCCGACCTGCAGCGAGGCCAGCGCCAGCATCCACAGGCTGCACCAGAACTCCAATTGCGTGATGCCCCCCAGCGCGTAGGCATACGCCAACAGCGGCAGGGACAGCAGTTGGAATGAAAGCATCGGGACGAGTCGGCTGAGCAGCTTTTCCATCACGATGGTGAAGGGATTGAGCCGCGTGAGCAGGAGAATGCCCAGGCTGTTCCGTTCCTTTTCCTGGGTGATCGCGCCGCAGGTCATGGCCGGCATGAAGAGATAGATCCCCAGCATCTGCAGCCCGACCAGGCTGCGGAACATCTCCTTCCCTTTGCCCAGCACCCCCAGCGCGTTGACCGACTGCTCGGCAAGAATGCCCTGAAACATCCAGTACGCCCCGCCAAACAGGAGGAGGGCATAGCCGACGCGAAAGGCATAGGTCTGCCAGCGGGCGGCCTGTTCCACCAATTCCTTGGTGAGCAGCGGCAGTCTGAAGTCGAGAGGCCTGGAGGCCATGTGGTCACCTGAAACCGGGAAGCGTCACGCGGACGACAATACCAGATTTCAGCGGCAAAAACTTGTGACAAAAACTCAGCCACAAATTCAATGCCACTAATTCGCGGCCTCATCCGCCGGCTCTTTGGCATCCTCGTTCGGCTGCTTGACCGCTTTGCCGCTGCCGCCAGCACCGCCGCCGTCCGACCCCTGGGACATGTTGTTGTAGACCACAAACATCAGCATGCCGCCGAGCATCAGCACCGCCACGAGCAGGCCCACGACCAGACCAATCAGCCAGTTCTGGCGGCGCATCAGATCGAGGGTCTGCTCGTGCGGCCGGACCGTGCTTTGATCGCCGGCAAACGGCAGCGACATCTCCTTCTTCGGCATCCCCGTTTCCATCGACATCAGCGACTGGTTCAGGAAGTCGCGCGAGAAGCGCTCGTTGCTGACGGCCGAAACCTCGGTGTCCTGGGAGACATTGACCGGGACAGGCGGCAGGTGCTGGGCTTCGCCATCCCGCAGCCGCTTGAGGGCGACCAGCACTTCCGCGGCAGTCCCAAACCGTTCCGCGGGATTCTTTGACAACATCCGGCGGAAGATGTTCTCCAAGTCGTCGGAGGCGTCGGGACGACGGGACTTGAGCCGCGGAATGGGAGACTGGGCGTGGAGAATCAGCGTCTCAGGGACGGAGTTGCCGCGATAGGGAGGCGTTCCCGTCAGCAGATAATACATCGTGCAGCCGAGCGAGTAGACATCGGAGGCCGCGTTGGCGAAACGCGGGTCTTCCACCTGTTCCGGCGACATGTACTCGGCGGTGCCAAGCATCTGCCCTTGAACTGTCAGCCGCGGACCATCTTCGCTTTCCTCGTTTTCCTCGATGCGGGCCAGGCCCATGTCCAGGATCCACACCTGGCCGGTCTTGTCGAGCAGCAGGTTGGAGGGCTTGATGTCGCGGTGAATGACACCTACGTTGTGGGCGTATTCGAGCCCCTCGGCCACCTGAATCGTGTAGTCGATGACCTCGGGAATCGGCAGTGGGCCGCGGGATTTGACCTGGGACCGCAGGTTGTCGCCATCGACAAACTGCATGATCAGAAAGTGCATCGAATCCACTTCGCCAGCGTCGTAGGTGGCGACGATATGTGGATGATTGAGCCGCTTGGCGGCGTTGGCCTCCTGCTTGAAGCGCCGCACCGCCTTGGGTGACTTCATTGCCTGGGTGGACATCACCTTGAGCGCGACGATGCGTTCGGACTGCCGGTGTTTCGCCTTGAAAACCTTGCCCATTCCCCCGGTGCCGATTTTGTCCAGCACCAGGTAGTCGCCAAAAATCAACCCCTGGGTTTTGCCTTGATAAATGGCCGAAGCTTGAAATTTCGTCAAGCGGCGGGCGCGGACCAGCTCTTTTGCCAAATCTTCCGCTGAAACAGAATTCTTGTTTCCACCGGCAAGTGTCCGACGAAATTCAGCGACATCGCGCTGGGACATCAGTCCGCTCTGGACCAACTGATCAACGAAACGTTCGACATCAGCCGACATAATTGACCTTCAGTACACACCGGACCCCAAGGCGTCTCACGATTCTACAGCAGGGCGCAACCGGGAACAATTTTCTTTTTCGACGAATTGTAAACCATTGCCGCAGTTCCGATTTCAATCATACCTTGGATTGTAGCAGATTTGAACATCGCCGCCATCAACTGACATCGGAGCAATTGCACCCGTCTTGATATGCCCGGAAGGCTCGCGCCCTTCCGCTTCCATTCTGGCGGCACGGCGCAAGCCGTTCGGGTGAGCCGCTGGGACAAACCGGTTGTTCCATTTGTCTATCGGCGTGGCGGGAGGGCTCTGGTCTCCAGAGCTGCGGGCAACCGACGATTTGGCCTTTTCGAAGGAATTCCGAGCGATCTGTGGCTCACCGGAGGGCTCGCGCCCTTCCGCTTTTATTTGAGCCGCTCGGCGCAAGCCGTCGGGTGATGCGCTGGGACAAACCAGTTGTTTCCATTTGTCAATCGGCGTGGCGGGATGGCTCTGGTCCTCCAGAGCCGCGAACAACCGACGATCCGGCGATTTCGAAGGAATTCCGAGCGATCTGTGGCTCACCGGAGGGCTCGCGCCCTTCCGCTTTTATTTGAGCGGCACGGCGCAAGCCGTCCGGTGAGCCGCTGGGACAAACCGGTTGTTCCATTCGTCAATCGGCGTGGCGGGAGGGCTCTGGTCTCCAGAGCCGCGGGCAACTCGCGAGCCCCACGTCGTCCTCACTCGGGCACCACAAAGTTGCCGAGTCACTCCGTGACTCGAACCCGGCCGGAGTGGCTGGGCGACTTTGAGACTCACCGGAGGGCTTGTTCCCTGCCTGTCTGTGAATTGCAAGCCGTCGAGGAAGCCACGATGCGAGTCACGGAGTGACTCGACTACTTTGTGTCGCCTCTCGCTCCGCGAGAGGACGCGGGCGTGGTCCGGCGCGGACAAACACGGAGGCTCTGGAATCGCGCTGTCGGCATTGTCGCCAGACGTTCGCGTTCTTTTGCGAAGCAAAAGACGACTTTGTGCCGTTCACTTGTAGCGGCACGGCGCAAGCCGTCCGGTGAGCCGCTGGGACAAACCGGTTGTTTCCATTCGCCGATCGGCGTGGCGGGAGGGCTTTGGTCCTCCAGAGCCGCGGGCAACTCGCAAGCCTCACGTCGTCCTCACTCGGGCACCGCAACGTTGCCGAGTCACTCCGTGACTCGATCCCAGTCACGGAGTGACTGGGCGACTTTGAGACTCCCCGGAGGGCTTGTGCCCTGCCGCTCGCTTTGGAGGGCAAGCCGTCGAGGAAGCCACGATGCGAGTCACGGAGTGACTCGACTACTTTGTGTTGCCTCTCGCTCCGCGAAAGGACGCGAGCGTGGTCCGGCGAGGACCAACACGGAGACTCTGGATTCAAGCTGTCGGCATTGTCGCCAGACTTTCGCGTTCTGTTGCGGAGACAAAGACGACTTTACGCCATTCACTTGTAGCGGCACGGCGCAAGCCGTCCGGTGAGCCGCTGGGACAAACCGGTTGTTTCCATTTGTCAATCGGCGTGGCGGGAGGGCTTTGGTCCTCCAGAGCCGCGAGCAACAGACGATCCGGCGTTTTCGAAGGACTTTCGAGTCATTTGCGAATCGTTCACACACCCAAGCAGCGCCCACCCTTCACCGTGGCTCAGCAGGAGCTGGAGCCCTCGTGCGCTTGCACGTTTGTTGAATCGGCGGGTGAAAGTCCCAGCCAGGAGGTTTAAGTTTGATCCTGTAGTCGACCGCAACTGCGTCGCCGTGAGGCGGGGTGGGGAGCAGCGGGAGATGATTGACC
>JAKFUF010000124.1 GCA_021732845.1 Planctomycetaceae bacterium
CCACAAACTCGCACTTCAACCCTGTCCCAGGTAAGACCATCAACTGGAGAGCCGGATGCGGGAAATCCGCCAGTCCGGTTCGGAGGGAGGGGGGAGCCGAAACCAATCGGCCCTCCCTACCCCTATCCACCGCGTCGCCCGCAAGCTCAACGTCGTCCTCTCTCGAGCATCGCAAAGTTGCCGAGTCACTCCGTGACTCGAACCCGGCCGGAGTGACTGGGCGACTTTGAGACTCATCGGAGAGCTTGTGCCCTGCCGCTCGCTTTGGAGGGCAAGCCGTCGAGGAAGCCACGATGCGAGTCACGGAGTGACTCGGCAACTTGTGTCGGCTCTCGCTCTGCGAGAGGCACGGCGGTCTGGCGATGGCAAGTACCGATTCAACCGACAGGCCCTCAACTCGGTGTGGGGCAGAAATCACAGGCTCGGAGCAAGAGACGACTTTGTGCTGTTCTGACAACATTGGCCGGCACATGCATCTGGAGTTGTTCTATGCCTCACATCCGATCCCGTGGCCGAACCAACAGCATTTATTCGCGTTCATTCGCGGTTTCTCCCCGCATGTCTGTTGACCGATGTCGGCCAGTTGAATTTCGGAACCGCGAATGAACGCGAATCGACGCGAATTAGCGGCCTTGGCAGGGGGGGGCACATGTTCTTGTCACGCACCCCGTGGGACGGTTCTCGCTCGCCGGACGGCTTGCGCCGTGCCGCTACTAGAATCCTTCGAAAAAGCCGGAGCGTCGGTTGCTCGCGGCTCTGGAGGACCAGAGCCCTCCCGCCACACCAATCGACAAATGGGAACAACCGGTTTGTCCCAGCGTGACACCGGACGGTTTGCGCCGTGCCGCTAACATTCGCTGCGAGCTTCAATGTTCGTCCTCGCTCACGCTACGGGTTGCAAGCGACCGTCATCGCGTTGCCGCGTTGCCGCGTACCGCTTCAAATCCGGCGGCAAACCGGGTATGACCGCCATCGGTCCAGCCGGTTCTTCTGGCTCGCCAGACCATAAGCCACCCGTGGAGCAGCCATGCACATCCCCGCCCCAAGATCGTCCGTCCCATGTCTCTTGCTGCTACTGACCATCGTCCTCGGTGGCTCAACCCCACTGCACGCCGCTCCGCCCAACATCCTGCTGATCATGGCGGATGACCTGGGGTACTCCGACATTGGCTGCTATGGCAGTGAGATCGAGACCCCGAACCTGGACGGGCTCGCCCGGGGTGGCCTGCGGTTCACCAACTTTTGCAACACCGCGCGTTGCTGGCCCACCCGCGCGGCTCTGCTCACCGGCTATTACGCCCAGCAGGTGCATCGCGATGCCCTGCCCAACCTGCCGGGGGGCAGCGGCGGCAAGCGGCAAAAATGGGCGCGGCTGCTGCCTGATTTTCTGAAGCCACAGGGTTACCGGTCGTACCATTCGGGCAAGTGGCACATCGACGGTCCGGTGCTGCCCACCGGGTTCGAGCATTCTTACGATCTGCAGGACCAGGGGCGGTTCTTCAGCCCCAAGACGCACACCGAAGATGATGTGAAACTGCCGCCCGTCGAACCGGGCAGTGGCTACTACGCCACGACGGCCATCGCCGACCATTGCCTCAAATGTCTGCGGGCTCACCAGCAGGAGACGGCCGACAAACCATTCTTCGCGTACCTCGCGTTCATCGCCCCGCACTTCCCGCTGCACGCGCTGCCGGAAGACATCGCCAAGTATCGCGACCGGTACAAGGAGGGCTGGGACAAGGTGCGGCAGGCGCGATGGGAACGGGTCCAAAAGCTGGGTCTGGTCGAGGGGCAGTTGCCGCCCGTCGAGCGCGAAGTCGGCCCGCCGTACGACTTCCCCGAAGCGATGCAGATCCTCGGCAAGGGCGAGATCAACCGGCCGCTGCCGTGGGACGATTTGACCGCCGAGCAGCAGGAGTTTCAGGCCGCCAAAATGGCGATTCATGCCGCCATGGTCGACCGGATGGACCGTGAGATCGGCCGCGTGCTGGAGCAGTTGAAGGCGATGAACGCCTTTGACAACACGCTCATCCTGTTTCTCTCCGACAATGGGGCCAGCGCCGAGATCATGGTCCGCAACGACGGCCACGACCCCACGGCCGTACCAGGCTCCGCCAAGTCGCATCTGTGTCTGGGCCCTGGTTGGTCGAGTGTCGCCAACACGCCCTTCCGCCGACACAAGACCTGGGTGCATGAGGGCGGCATTTGCACGCCGCTTATCGCACACTGGCCGCATGGGATCGCCGCCCGCGGAGAACTGCGGCACAACCCCGGCCATGTGATCGACATCGTGCCGACCCTGCTGGAAGTCGCCGGGGCTCAAAAGCCCGCCAAGTGGCAGGGCGAACCGATCCCCGCCGCTCCCGGCCTGAGCCTGGTGCCGGCGTTCACCAAAGACGGCAGCACCATCCACGAATCGCTGTGGTGGCTGCACGAAGGCAACCGCGCCATCCGCGTGGGCGACTGGAAACTCGTCGCCGCCAAAGGCCAGCCGTGGGAACTGTTCAACTTGAAGGCCGACCGCACCGAATCCATAAACCTTGCCGATCAGTTCCCCGACAAGGCTCGCGAACTGGCGGATCTGTGGGAGAAGGAGACGGCGGCCATGCGGGAACTGGCGGCAAAAGCCAAGTAGGCGCGACCATGCCAAAAACCAAGTCGCGCTGGCTTCGAGCGGCACGTTGCAGACCGTCCGGTGAATGATCCAGGCCTATTGCTTGGACCGTCATCAGAGGACCAGCGTCCTGCCGCTGACTCACAAATCGAACTTCACGGAGACTTGGGCGCGGCGGCCACGACGCGTGAGGCCAGCGCGAGTGAGTTGAGCCGCGTGGCGGTGGTGTCGGCGCGGGACATGAACACAATCGGGCAAGCCGCGCCGCAGACCACGCCACCAAACCGGCAGTCGGCGGTGTACATGATCGCCTTGACCGTCAGGTTGGCCGACAACAGGTCGGGAAACAGCATCGCGTCGGCCGCCCCCACGACTCCACCGGCGATCCGCTTCTTCTCGCCAGCGTCGCTGGCGAATGCCAGGTCGAACGAGAGCGGGCCCTGCACGACCGCTCCGGCGAACTCGCCCGCCACGTTGCGCCGCGCCAGCGCCGCGGAATCCACCGTGTCGGGCAGGGCCGGGTTGACCTTTTCCGACGCCGCCATCAGAGCCACGCGTGGCTCGGCACATCCCAGGCTTCGGGCCACCAGGATCAAGCTCTCGAGGATGTCGACCTTTTGTTCCAGCGTCGGAGCAATGGTCACTCCGGTGTCCGAGAGCAGAAAGTTCCGTGGCTCCGCATTGCTGCCCGGCAGCCGCACTTCCATCGCCACGACCTGGCACAGGGTCTTGCCCGTCCGCAGACCCGTGGCAGAGTTCAGCACGGCCTTCATCAGGGCCGGCGTGTCGATCTGCCCTTTCATCAAGACCTGGGCTCGGCCTGCGCGAACTTCAGCCACGGCCGCGACGGCGGGCTCATCGCTGTCGACGACGGCCCATTTGGAAACGTCGATGCGGCACTCGGCGGCGAGCGCTTCAATGGGTGCCCGGGGTCCGCACAGCCGTGGTTCGATCCAGCCACGGGCGTGCGCTTCGGAGAGCGCCTCCAGCACCGTGCGGTCCGCCGCCCCGGCCACGGCGACGGTGATCCGCGCCCGGGCGGCATCGGCTTCACGAAAGAGCGTATCGAAAGACAGCAACGCCATGAGAACTCCGCACCTGCCGAACCCGTCCCGCCGACGGGACCGGTTGATCTTAAACGCACAGATTATGTTGATGGCAACTCAGCTCAGGAGCATCACATTAACAAGAACGACGTGATAAAGGATGATCCCGGATGGATCACGGATCACAGCTCTTAGCCGCAATACCGTTCGATTCGCCGCAATGGCACCCCCGTAGTGCAGAGCAACCACCGAGGTGAACTCGGTGGGGTCTTGGATGGTGGCCGTGACGATCCGCCCCCGAAATGCCGGACGGCGTAAAGTCGCCTTTCGCTCCTGCGAAAGGACGCGGGCGTGGTCCGGCGAGGCCCAACACGGTGACTCAAGATTCGCGATGTCGGCATTGTCGCCAGACGTTCGCGTTCTTTTGCGGGGCAGCAGACGACTTTGTGCTGTCCTGACAACCTTGGCCGGCACATGCATTTGGAGTTGTTCTTTGCCTCACTTCCGATCCCGTGGCCGAACCAACAGCCTTTATTCGCCGGACAGCTTGCGCCGTGCCGCTCAAGCGGAAGCGGCTGGGCGCGAGCCCTCCGGTGAGCCGCGCGGGTCGGTTCTCATTCACCGGACGGCTTGCGCCGTGCCGCTAAAATCCTTCGAAAAAGCCCGATCCTCCCGCCACGAAGTTTGCATTCGTCCAGACACGACGGTCAGGCCCGCCGCAGGCGACGGGACCGGCCTTGCAGGAACGTGCGCAGGGCGACATCCAGCAGCATGTCGGTGCGGAGCAGCGTGTAGTCCATGTGCAGGTCGTGGCACGAACGCCGGCATTCCTGCAGGAATCCTTCAAACTCGCGGCGGTAGGCGTTGCGCAGCGCGCGGGGGTCGGTGAGTTGTTCCGGCAGCCCTTCCAACCCCTTGAACAGCGTCGGATCCTCAAACGGAAAATCCTGCTCGGCGGGGTCGACCACCTGCAGCACCAGCACGTCGTGACGGCGGTGCCGCAGGTGTTTGAGCCCCAGTTGAATCGACGGGATGTCGTCGAACAGGTCGCTCAGGATGACGATCAACCCACGCTTGCGGATCCGTTCGGCCAGGTCATGAAAGATCGGTCCCAGCCCGGTCTCGCCGTTGGCCGGGCTCTGGTCCATCACGTGGCACAGTTGCTTCAAGTGCGAGGGGTGGCTGCTGGCCCGGATGAAGTGCGTCAACTGTTTGTCGAACGTGGCCAGCCCGACGGAATCCTGCTGCTGCAGCACAAGGTACGAGAGCGCGGCGGCGACGTATTGGGCATACTTCAGCTTGGAGCAGGCGGCCCCGGGCGAGCGGTACCGCATCGACTCGCTGGTGTCCAGCAGGATGTGGCAGGCGAAGTTGGTTTCTTCCTCGTACTGCTTGAGATAGATCCGGTCGCTCTTGCCAAAAACTTTCCAGTCGACGTAGCGCAGGTCATCGCCGGCCACGTATTCGCGATGCTCGGCGAACTCGATGGAGAAGCCGTGGTAGGGGCTTTTGTGGAGCCCCGAGACATAGCCTTCGACAATCAGCCGGGCCTGGAAGTCCAGACCCTGCAGCTTAGCCAAGGTCTGGGGATCCAAATACTGCTGGAAGTTTTCCACGGCTGTTCCTGGTGGCATCCTGGGGGATCAGTTCGGCGAGCCGGCGCACGATCTCGTCGGAGTTGATCCCTTCGGCCTCGGCGTTGAAATTCGTGATGATGCGGTGCCGCAGCACCGGCTTGGCCACTTCGCGAACGTCTTCGGTGCTGGCATAGGCCCGGCCATGCAGCATGGCCCGCGCCTTGGCACCGAGAACGAGGTACTGGCTCGCCCGCGGCCCGGCACCCCAGCTCACATACTGTTTTATGAAGGGCGGCACATCGCCTTTTTCCCGCCGGGTGAGCCGGCTGAACTGCATGGCGTAGCGGATCACATGGTCGGCCACGGGGACTTTCCGGACGAACTGTTGCAGCGTGACCAGATCCTCGTGCGACAGCGTTTTGACCACGCTGGCGACCCGCTCGCTGGTCGTCTGCCGGACGATCGAAAATTCTTCGTCCTCCGTGGGATAGTCCACGAAGACGTTGAACATGAAGCGGTCGAGCTGGGCTTCGGGCAGCGGATAGGTGCCTTCCTGTTCGATCGGGTTCTGCGTGGCCAGCACGAAGAACGGGCCAGGCAGCTTGTGCCGCACTCCGCCCACGGTCACCTGCTGTTCCTGCATCGCCTCCAACAGCGCCGCCTGAGTTTTCGGCGGCGTGCGGTTGATTTCGTCGGCGAGGACGACGTTGGAGAAGATCGGTCCCGGCAGAAACTTGAAGTTGCGGGTGCCGGTGAGCTTGTCTTCCTGAATGACCTCGGTGCCAGTGATGTCGGCCGGCATCAGGTCGGGCGTGAACTGGATGCGGTTGAACGACAGGTCCAGGGCGTCGGCCAGCGTGCGGATCATCAGGGTCTTGGCGAGCCCCGGCACGCCGACCAGCAGACAATGTCCGCCGGCGAACATGGCGACCAGCAGTTCTTCGATGACCGACTGCTGACCGACAATCACCTTGCCCAGTTCGGCGGTGACCTTCTTGTATGCCGCGCCCAGTCGTTCGACCGCCTGCAAATCGGCATCCTCGAAAATCGGCTGTTCGGGTTCCGACTTGTCGGCGGGGTCGCGCAGGAAGGACACGGAGTGCAGGCTCCTCGTTGAGATGGCAGCGTTCCGGATCACTGGCATCCCGGAATCATGCTTTCGCCCGGATAGGTTTCGACTTGATCTTGGCCGCTGGCAGGAGTGCTGTCAAATGACCGCATCGCGGCGCCACGGCCAGCGTGTGGTCGGATCGGCGGCTCCTTATCAACGCATTTGCCGTGCCGACGCACCCCATTCAAGAAATTCAGGTTGCCGTTCGGGGGGGCTCTTTCTATCCTTTACCATCAAGACAGGATCTCGGCCAGAATGGGCGCGTTTTGTTGCGCGTGTGTTCAGCCTTTCACGAAGGAAAGTTTTTCATGGCTCCCGCCACCGCCACCCCCGCCGCTCCGAAAACAGCAGTGCCCGGTCCCAGCTCCCTGCCCTACAAAGTCGCCGACATGAAGCTGGCGGACTGGGGCCGCAAAGAAATTGAACTGGCCGAAAACGAAATGCCGGGGCTGATGGCGCTGCGGAAGAAATACGGTGCGTCGAAGCCACTGAAGGGCGCCCGGATTGCCGGCTGCCTGCATATGACCATTCAGACCGCCGTGCTGATCGAGACACTGGTTGAACTGGGCGCGAGCGTCCAGTGGTCGAGCTGCAACATCTTCTCGACGCAGGACCACGCCGCCGCCGCCATCGCCGCCAAGGGGATTCCCGTTTATGCCTGGAAGGGGATGAACGAGGAGGAATTCGACTGGTGCATCGAGCAGACGCTGTACTGGCAGGACGGCGAACCGCTGAACATGATTCTGGATGACGGCGGCGACCTGACGATCATGGTTCACAACAAGTATCCGCAGCTCCTCAAGGGGATCCGCGGGCTGAGCGAAGAGACCACCACCGGCGTGCATCGCCTGATCCAGATGCACAAGGAAGGAAAGCTGGCGGTCCCGGCGATCAACATCAACGACTCCGTCACCAAGAGCAAGTTCGACAACCTGTACGGCTGCCGCGAATCGCTGGCCGACGGCATCAAGCGGGCCACCGACATCATGATCGCCGGCAAGGTGGTCGTCTGTGCTGGCTACGGCGACGTGGGCAAGGGCTCGGCCCACTCGATGAAGGCCCTCGGTGCCCGCGTGCTGATCACGGAAATCGACCCGATCAACGCCCTGCAGGCGGCGATGGAAGGCTACCAGGTCGTGACGATGGAAGAAGCCGCTCCCCAGGGCGACATCTTCGTCACCTGCACCGGCTGCTGTGGCGTCATCCGCCGTGAGCACCTGGATGCGATGAAGCACGAAGCGATTGTGTGCAACATCGGCCACTTCGATTCCGAAATTGAAGTCGCCTACCTGAAGAACACGCCGGGCATCACCCGCGTGAACATCAAGCCCCAGGTCGACAAGTTCGTCTACGCCAACGGCAAGGCGATCATCGTCCTGGCCGAAGGCCGGCTGGTGAACCTCGGCTGTGCCACGGGTCACCCGTCGTTCGTGATGTCCAGCAGCTTCACCAACCAGGTGCTGGCTCAACTGGCGCTGTGGGACAAGGATTCGACCTACAAGGTCGGCGTCTACATGCTGCCCAAGGCGCTGGACGAAGAAGTCGCCCGCCTGCACCTCGGCAAGCTCGGCGTCAAGCTCAGCAAGCTGAGTGCCGAACAGGCCGCATACCTCGGCGTGCCGGTCGAAGGGCCCTACAAGCCGGAACATTACCGGTATTAATTCTTCTGGCTGATGCTCATGGCCCTTCGACCGATGGTCGAAGGGCTTTTTCATTGCTTTGGCGACCACAAGTCCAATAAGAAGCGTCCCCATGGTTGGGGCGCACGACATGGTTTGTCGGGTCTGCGATGATGTGGCATGAACCTCGGCGGGAAGTGGCCAGGATCGGCATCGGAAGTTCATGGAGGAACTGGACATGGCGAAAGCGACTACAGCTCGGGCCGACAAATCCACAACTGACAAATCCACCGGCGGCAAGCCTGGTGTCGGGAAGTCGGAGGCAGGCACGTCTGACGCGAAGCCGGCGAGCACGAAGAAAAAGCGGAAGCACCTGCAGTCGTGGTCTCCGGAGCCGGATGAACTGGGACGGCGGGCGCGGGCCGTGGTGGCCCAGATGCGCGAGGCGGTCAAAGAACTCGGCCAGAACTTGTCCCGCGAGATGTTCGGCGAACAGGGGCCGGAATGGGGGACGTGGCGCTGGCTGCAGCAGACGGTGCTCTTCCTTCACTCGCTCTCGTCCCGCTTCCGCATCCGGTAGTGCGACACGAACCATTCTCCGCCGCGGCGGTAGCCGAACAGTTCCGCGCAGGCCATGAGAAACATCCGCCAGCGCTGCAACTGGATCTTGGCGGCCTTTTTTCCCTGGCCTTCCGCCAGAATGGCCAGGGCTTCACTGCGGGAGGCGTCGAGTTTTTCGAGCCACGCTTCGAGGGTGCGGGCGTAGTGGATCCCGCTGACGTTCCAGTGCGCGACCAGCCGCAGGTCGCGCTGCAGGTACTGCAGCATCGCATCTGCGGGCATGATGCCGCCGGTGAAGAAGTGGCGGGCCATCCAGTCGTTTTGTCCGTCCGTATCAAAAGTGTAGGCCATCACCCGATGCACGAAGATGTGGATGAACAGTTGTCCGCCGGGCTTCAGCCAACTGGCAATCCGCGAGAGCAGCAGCTCATGGTTCCGCATGTGTTCGAACATTTCGACGGAGACGATGCGGTCGGCCTCCACCAGCGGGTAGTACTCGTTCATGTCATGGGTGACGACATGCAGATTCTTGATTCCCCGCGCCTCGGCCTGGGCTTCGATGTATTCGCGCTGGAGGTGGGAATTGGAGACGGCCGTGATGCGGCTGGTCGGATATTTTTCCGCCATCCACAGGCTGAGCGAACCCCAGCCACAGCCAAGTTCCAAAATGTCCATGCCGTCGGCCAGTTGAGCCCGGCGGCAGGTCAGGTCGAGCATCGCCTCTTCTGCGGCCGCCAGGGTCTCCACGCCGCCTGGCCAGAAGCAACTGCTGTACTTCAGGCGCGGCCCCAGCATTTTCACGAAGAAGGCGGCGGGCACTTCATAGTGCTGTTCGTTCGCCTTGGAAGTGTCGACCGCGATCGGCTCGTCGGACATCCGGGCCACGAACCCCTTGATTCGGTCCTCCTGGGCGTCAATTGTTTCGAAGCGGGCGGGGCGGGGGATGCGGGCGGACAATTGCCGCCGGATGCCGACGCGGATCAACCGGTCGGCAAGCCACCCGCGTTCGGCGAGTTCAATGCCCAGATTCACCCGTGCCTCGACTGCGGAAACCAGGGGAAAAACATGCTGACCTCCTCCTGATAGCGGCGGTAGTCGTCACCACGGGAGCGCAGGGCCTGGGCTTCGGTGTGGGGGATGCCAGTGACCCGGAAAAGAAAGTACATCATCAGCGACGGGGCGCACAGGCTCAAGACCCATAGCGGATGCCCAAACCCGAAGCAAACCCACGCCCACCAGTGCAGCCACTCGAAAAAATAGTTCGGATGCCGCGACAAGTTCCACAATCCGGCGCGGCATGTCTTGCCGCGATTTTCCGGGTTGGCCCGGAACCTGGCCAGTTGGGCGTCGGCCAGCGACTCGCCGCCCACCGCCAGCCCCCAGATCACGATTCCCGCAATGTCCCAAACGGACCAGCCGTTCACCCCGGCCTGCGGCGCATGCAGGGCCACCATGAACGGCACGGCGAAAAAGACGGCCAGCAGGCTTTGAGCCTGAAAGAACCAGAAGAAATACAGTTGCGCCCTGGACCCAAAGTGCTGGCGGAGTGCCTGATACCGTCCATCCTCGTGGCTCTTTCCCACGACACGATTGAACAGCAGGTACGCCGCCAGCCGGAAGCCCCAAATGGCCCCGAGGCCGCCCACCATCAGCCGCCGATTGAACGGAATCTCAGAGCCCGACGTCGCCGCGAACCAGATCGCCAGGATCCCCACGCCGCCCGCCCAGCCGACATCCACGACGCCCGCGTCGGTCTTGATCCGCTGAATGAGCCACAGCATGGCCATCAACAGCGAGACCATCCCCAAGCCAGTGAGCAGTTGCCAAAGGGGGCTCAGTTCCATGCGCTTAGATCCAGAGGAAAGCCGTGATCGTCGCGTGCCCCGCTCGGGCCGTCAATCCAATGGCCGTGGCGTGGGCTTCAGCCCACAGCACTTGGCCCTGCGTTCCGATGTGGGCTGAAGCCCACGCTACGATGCATCCGCGGCCTTCAGCACTTCGACGATCTCGCGGTGATCGCCTTTCTCCGCCCAAGCCATCGGCTTCGCCCACGGCTCGGCGTCCGGCTCGCGCGGATCCACGCCGTGCTCCAGATACAGTTGGACCAGTTCCGCCCGTCCCCACCGGCAGGCCCAGCCCAGCGGTGTCGATTTGAGCATCGGATCGCGCCGGCTGAGGGAGGCTCCGGCCTCCAGCAGCAGCGTGGCTCGCAGCACTCGCGTCTCCGCGTCAGTTGACTCCGTAGCCACATGGTGCAGCATGGTGAAGCCGCCCTTCCCCGGAACGTCACCCGCATCCGGATCCACGCCGTGGCTCAAAATCACCCGGAAGCATTCGGTGACACTGGCGCGGATCAGCACGTAATTCCACCAGGGGTCGGTGCGGTCCCGTGTCATGTGTGGCAGGCACATCCGCACGATTTCGGGGTCGCCGCTGCCCGCCGCCAACAGCATCTGTTCCGCCAGTTGCGTGGGTGTCGGGTTTTCAATGTCCAGGCTGGAGGCGGCTATGGTTCCGCTAAGAATGCCTTGGGCCGTCTCCCGGTCAGAAATTGTTTCGACCGTGAGCCGCGCCCCGTGCCGCAGCAGCAGATCGACCATCGGGCCGTACTGAGCCATGCTCATCGCATCGCCGCTGGCATACACGACGCCGTTGACGTCCGCACCACGGGTCAGCAGCAGTTCGGCAGCTTCGGTGCGGTCACACAGAGCCGCGAACCACACCGGGATGCCCCAGCTCGCTTTGGAACCTTCTTCGCCAAGGACCGTTTCGTCAGGGTCCAAGCCGAAGTCCAGCAGCAGTTTTAGGATGTCGATCCGGTTGACGCGGACGGCAATCGACAGCAGACCCCCGCGCAGCCAGTGAATCTCATTCTTGAGCCGCCCCTGCTGATGGAGCTGCCGGAGCGTCGGCTCATCACCAATGGCGATGGCGGCCCGCGCGGTCAGCTCCGCGCCGGCTGAGCGCAGCAGCCGAACTGTTTCCTCCAAAACCGCAGGCGGCTTGTCGGACTGCTCCATATAGACCGCATGCCGGCCGTGTGCCGACGAGCCGGCGACGAGGGCCGCGTAGTCGAGCGGCGTGTGCCCCGCGGCATCGCGGGCGTCGACAACCGCATGCCTTTCGATGAGCCACCGAATCAACTCCGGTTGCTGCGACCAGGCCGCGATGTGCAGCGGCGTGGCTCCCCGCACGTTGCACGCCCCAATGAGAGTTGGATCGGCTTCGAGCATCCGCCCGGCGTCGGCGGCCTGGCCTGTGGCAATCACCTGCAGAATCTGGTCGGTCTGCGAACCGATGGTGGCACCGGGCGTACTCATGTCCGTGCGCCGCCGTTGTTCCTCCTGCTCAAGAATCGCCAGAATGTCGTCGTAGCCACGGTCTTTGGCAATGGCGTACGCTGTGGTGGCATCACGGTGTGGCCAGATGCCCGCGTGGGCATCCGAGCCCAGCTCCATCAGGACCCGCGTCATCACGGCATCGCGGCGGAGGACGGCGAGATGCAGTGGAATCCGCTCGCCGAACTCGCCATCAGGCGACAATTCCACCAAGTCGGGCCGGGCCTTTGCCAGACTCCGAACCGTGGCTTCATCGCCAGCCTCCACGGCTGCCGAAAATGCCTGGATGTTCGCCCCGTCGACATGCAGTTTGAGCTTCGCCCAACTGGCAAACCCATAGGCCCGGGCGAGGACTCGCTGGGCGTCGGCCAGCGCAAAGCGGTTGGGGTCGGGGGATCGCTCGAAGCGTTCGACTTCGGCGACGGCCGCGGGTTCACCCGACAGGAACTGCTTGAGCAGATCCTTCGCCTGCTTGCGAAGCTGTTCGAGATTCGGGTTGGCGATAAGGGCGCGCGTGGGCGCAGACTCTGACTGAGGTGACATGAAATCCCTCTTTCCGCGGCGGCAGGCCGCATCGCCTTGCGTGATTTCGGGACACCGCCAGTGGATCTGGAGTGAGCGCCAGCGAGCGGATCCGCGACAGGTGTCCCGGAATCACGCAATTTAATATAGGTGTCCGCGTCGCGAACCGAAAAGAAGGTGCGCAGACAGAGATTCAACAAATTGGTCGGGTGGGCTCAGCCCTTTCCGCGGACACAGCAGCGCCCCGCTCGCTGCAGATATTCTACACGTGACGGGGCGTAGTGCCAGACACGCGCGGACGTGTTTCCGCCGAAGGGCCAATTGCCAACAGCCACCGCTTCGCCAGCGGTGGCTGTTGACTGAACGGGTAGTTGTCGGTGCTCTCCGTTCTGTGCTGTGTCTTTTTGCCTGATTCCGACACACCTGTCGTGGATCCGCTCGCTGACGCTTGCTCTGATCCACTGGCGGTGTGTCCGAATCAGGCGGGTGTCTTTTTGCCTGATTCCGACACACCTGTCGTGGATCCGCTCGCTGACGCTTGCTCTGATCCACTGGCGGTGTGTCCGAATCAGGCGGGTGTCTTTTTGCCTGATTCAGACGCACCTGTCGTGGATCCGCTCGCTGACGCTTGCTCTGATCCACTGGCGGTGTGTCCGAATCAGGCGGGTGTCTTTTTGCTTAGTTCGGGCAGTTGTCTTCGCTGACTGGGCCGAGGTTGCAGGAGATGTCGTTCTCGCTGTCGGCCTCATCCGCATGATCCTTGAAGCTGCTGCCGACGAAGCGGGCTTTGCAGCTTGTCACACCTTGGTAGTGGAAGCTCTGGTTGACGCTGCCGATCGCGGCTCCGACGTCTTCCAGTTCCTGATTGACACCGTTGGACACTTCGGTGAGCCCCACAACCAGGCCGATCACGGCGATCGTCGAGACCAGGACGAGTTCGGCGGAGACGATAAAACCGGCTTCGTCGCGGAACAGTTGGGTGCAGAGGTTCATGGTGCGTGTCCTGGGGAGATTGTTATGCGAGTGTTTTGTTGAGTGTTTGTTGTTGTTCTGGCGTCTTGTTGTTTTGTTGTCGTCGCGTTGGTGATGTTTAACTTCTTAAGCACACGCAGTGCCGGATTGAACAATCTGTAAAGATTTCTGAACGCGGCATTTCTGTTGCGCTGCAACTTGTTTTCTACAATGCATTTGCGACATGACTTCCATCAACGCCGCCTCTACGCTGGGGGCGAGGTGCCGCATGCGAGACGTGGCACAAACGCCTCAAGCGATGTGGCGACGGGGAGACACGGCAACAGACGGCGGAGCGGTCGAATTCGGTCACCGGACGGCTTGCGCCGTGCCGCTAAAAGGACGTGGGGAATCAGCGTCCACCGTTCACCGACTTTATAGCGGCTGGGCGCGAGCCCTCCGGTGATGATCGATGGGCAGCGATCGAAATCGGTCACCGGACGGCTTGCGCCGTGCCGCTAGAAGGACGCGTGGAATCAGCGTCCACCGTTCACCGACTTTATAGCGGCTGGGCGCGAGCCCTCCGGTGAGCCACCGTGGGTGGATAATCACTCACCGGACGGCTTGCGCCGTGCCGCTAAAAGGACGTGGGGAATCAGCGTCCACCGTTCACCGACTTTATAGCGGCTGGGCGCGAGCCCTCCGGTGAGCCACCGTGGGTGGATAATCACTCACCGGACGGCTTGCGCCGTGCCGCTAAGATGACGTGGGAAATCAGCGTCCACCGTTCATCGACTTTACAGCGGCTGGGCGCGAGCCCTCCGGTGAGCCACCGTGGGTGGATAATCACTCACCGGACGGCTTGCGCCGTGCCGCTAAAAGGACGCGTGGAATCAACGTCCACCGTTCACCGACTTTATAGCGGCTGGGCGCGAGCCCTCCGGTGAGCCACCGTGGGTGGATAATCACTCACCGGACGGCTTGCGCCGTGCCGCTAGAAGGACGCGTGGAATCAGCGTCCACCGTTCACCGACTTTATAGCGGCTGGGCGCGAGCCCTCCGGTGAGCCACCGTGGGTGGATAATCACTCACCGGACGGCTTGCGCCGTGCCGCTAGAAGGACGCGTGGAATCAGCCCACCGTTCACCGACTTTATAGCGGCTGGGCGCGAGTCCGCCGGTGAGGATCGATCGCAGATCTGTCGAAACCGCACATCAACCTACGCCGCGCGGCTAAGCGGCAGGCGGTCGAGTTCCCGCAGGATCGCGTCAGCCGCATTGCGTGTGGCTCCGGGCGAAGCCACGCGGTCGCGGAGCAGCCGCATCTCGGCCTTGCGCTTCGCCATCTCCACGGGCGATCCGAGCCACGTCCCGAGCTGGTCGGCCATCTGCGCCACCTCGACTTCTGGTGTGCGGCAGGGGGCGAACTCCGGCATGATCATCCAGTCGGCAATCAGATTTGCCAGACAGAAGTATTTGCACTGGATCAACGGCTTCAAAAAGATGACCGAGAACGTGCTGACACAGTACACCACCACGGAGGGAGTGGTTCGCGCCAAGACTTCCAGACTGACAGAGCCCGAGACAAGCACACAGGTTTCAGCGGCCTCAATGATCTCGGAGGTCTTGCCGACATGCAGGTCCACCGGCAGATCGGGGTGGTGCTTTTTCAGGTGTTCCGCACAGTGGGCTCGCTGCGACTCTTTGTACGAAGCGACGAGAAAACGGGCCGTGGGAAACCGCTCGCGGAGCTTCTGCATCAGCATGCACTGCACCGGGAAGTTCATGGAGACTTCCAGGTTTCGTGAACCGGGCAGAATGCCAATAACCCGTTCGCCTGCCGCTTTGCGATCCGCCTGCTGCTTCAAGAAAGCCGGATCCAGAGGATGAGAGGCGACCTCATCAAAGAACGGATGCCCGACGAATTCTGCCGGCATGTTCCGTTCGCGATACCAGTCAAATTCAAAGGGGAGGCAGCACAACACCTTGTCGATGAGCTTCCGCATTTTATGGATCCGCCACGGAGCCCAGGCCCACAGTTGCGGCGGCAGATAGTAATAGACCGGAATGCCCCGCTTGCGGGCGGCGCGGGCCACCCACCAGTTGAAGCCGGGGAAGTCGACAAGGACGACCGCATCGGGGCGGTCGGCGTCGAACAATTGCCCAGCCCGCTTGGCGAGCTGGATGAACTTTCCCAACAGCGGCAGAATCGCGGCGATGCCCATCACCGCCATGTCGGTCAGTTGAAAATCGACCCGGCAGCCAGCCTCCCGCATCTTTGGGCCGCCATAGCCGACGCATTCCACCCCACGCGACTGCAGATTGGTGATGAGCTTGGCGGCATGCAGGTCGCCGCTCGGTTCGCCCACGGAGAAGAAAACACGCATCATGCCATCCCTGGCTGCCGGCCGTATGTGACAACGAAAAGTCTGTAGCTGTGGTCGCCGTTGAACGGCCCTTTAACCACGAAAGGCACGAAGGACACGAAAGAAGTTGCGGGAGGGAAGGCGAAGTCTTGGGTGAATGAATTTCAAATTTCAGATCTCAAAATTCACAGTCTGTTGAGCCCGTCAACCTGGTTGCTCAATTCTGTCGCAGGACACGAATTCCTGGACAAAATTCGAACATGGTTAAGAGGCCCTTGGCTGTGAAGTCTCAAAACTGATTTGAAATCCGTTGGCTCGCCAAGTGGCTTTGCCGTCGCCATTTTCGTGTTCTTCGTGCCTTTCGTGGTCAAAAACCTAATCTGCAGGCGTCTTTGATCGCTCTTAAAAAGCTGGCAACATAGGCGGCTCGCGTAAAACGGTCAAGATGATTCGCGGCGGCTTTCAACGGATCCGATGTGGCATGTTGGGAAACCTTGAACGTCTGCGCCGAAAATGTCGAAAGAACCATCAGCCCGGCGAATTTGTGCCGGTGCGATGGGTTTGCCTGAAGGGGCGCGGCATGGCGGCGATGGATGTCCTGACTGCACTCAACGTCGTTCCCGTGCGGCCGGTGGCTCAGCCCGAAAACCGGGCGGTCGAAGGCCCCGCCTCCAGCATTCCCGAACAGGAAAGCCCGCGCTCCGCCGAGCGGAGCAACCGGTCGAATTTTCGCTCAAAGCTCTCGGATTCACTGCGCGGCAGCTCCCGCCGCGATGCCCCCGCCGAGCGGCCCGATCCGTCACCACCATCCGAGTCCCGGACGCAGGCAGCCAGCCGCAAGGCACCTGTGAACGAACCGGAAGACAGCGAACCCGCGGAAGACTCCGAAGAGGTGGAGGCCGATTCCATCCCGGCAGACGCGACCGCCGAGGAAACCACCGAATCCCAGGCACCGGCCGTTGAGCCCCAAATCGACCTGGCGGCTGCCGCGGAAATCGTCCAAGCCGCCGCGGTGCAAACACCCGTGGCTCAGACCCCCAATCTCAATCAAAATCCAACTACCGCGAACGCACCGCCACCCGGGCTGATTCAGGCGTCTCAAAACTGGACTCAACGATCCCCACAGCCCAAGCCAGCGCCCGCTCCGGTTGCCCAGCAGAAGCCACTCACCATCCCTGAGGGGTTGCTGCCCGTTGAACAAGGCTCAAGCGACACGTTGCCCGCGCAGGATGTCGCGTCTCAATTTGACGCCGACATCGTTCAAACCACTGTGGAAGATGTGACTGGGCAATTGCCTGAGAACGCTGTGAATGTCGGTGACGAGCCATCCCTGCCTCCCGCTGAGGCGGCTGAGCCACTGGCTGCCGTGCCAGAGGTTGAGGTTCAGCCGATTGAGCCGGAACAACCACTGCCGCCGCCAGTGCATGCCGATCAGACTGGTCCTTCACACCAATTTCGTGTGAATCCATCCCAGACATCGCCGGTCGCGGCCCGGAAAACGAACGTGAAAGTCCAGGCCCAGCCCGTGGTGCCGGTGCAGGTGGCTGCGGAACAGCCTGTTCAAACGGAGGATGCGTCACAGGTTGAGGCCTCCCAGACATCGGCAGAAGCGCAACCAGTGCCGCAGGTTGTTGTTGAGAGTTTGTATCAGAATGTCGCTGCCGACGAGACGTCCTATGAGGACCGCTTTCCCGTGCCGGTTTCGACCGACGACGAGACGGGGGAATCACAACGACCGAGCCAGCCAATTCCTCAAGTCGCGGTTCGACGCGAAGCGATCGCGCCGCGCATTGCCAGCAACACGCCGGTGGCCGTGGTTGAAGAGGAGGCTCCGCCTTCCATCAATCCCGACATCCCCGTGGATTTTCTGAGCACCGGAAGCGAACCGGCTCCGCATAGCACACCTGTGGCTGATGGCCAGCTTCCCAAAGTCCAAGCGGCCCCGGTGCCGCCATTCGCGTCCCGACCGCCAAGCTTGCCGCCCGCAAACACCTTTGGGGCGAACCTCACGACTGATGTTGGAACTCCCGAAGTGGAGTCCACCGGCACCCTCAAATTGCAGACGACAGCAGAGGTTTCCGGTCAAACACCAAATACTCTTACGGAGCCTGAATTTGTCACGACGCCCGTTACCAATGCTGGTCCCCTCCCCACCGAAGGCAAAATCGATCGATTGCGGCACCCCGGCGAATCGCGGGTGGCAATTGATCCGCGACAAGTCGTGCATCAGGTGGCTCGAAGCGTCCAATCCGCCGCCGAAGGCGGAAGCCCGAGTTTGCGGGTCCGATTGGACCCCCCGGAGCTAGGTCCGCTGCAGATTGATGTCACGGTGACGAGCGGCGGCGTCAGTGCCCGGCTCGAAGCCGAGTCCAACGCAACGCAACGCTTGCTCCAGGACAACCTCGGACAATTGCGGGAGGCACTGGCCCAACAGGGCGTGGCGATCGACAAACTGACGATTGAAAAACACTCGGACCCGGGTCGTTCGGATCTGGCCGACCGGTCCTTTCAGCAACAGCAGCAGCAACAACAGACAGGGGATCGTGAGGCGGGCCGCCAGCAACAGCGGCAACCGCAGGGCCGCGACCAAGGACCTTTCGAACGCAACCAACCACCCTCGACCGCACGGTCCGGTGGCTCAGCCCGGAACGGACGTCTGGATGTTCAAGTCTAAATTGCGTTGCGTAATTCCGGGAGACCGCCAGTGGATCGGGAGTGAACACCGGCGAGCGGATCAACGACATCTTGAGTGAATTTGGCAGGAGCAGATCGATGGCGACAAACGGTGTCAGCGGGACCGGATCCTCGACCGGCTCGACTGTGGTTGACCCCACAAAAACGGGGTTCAACGGTCTGAATTCCCAGGATTTCATGAAGCTGCTGATCACGCAGTTGCAGAATCAGGATCCGACCGAACCGACGGACAGCGGCCAATTGCTGGACCAGCTTTCGAGCATGCGCAGCCTGCAGTCGAACATCGAGCTGGGCGAAACGTTGAAGAACATCACGCTGGGCCAGCAGGTGAGCACGGGAACGTCGTTCCTCGGCAAGGTGGTGATCGGCAAGACCACCGACAACGTGGACGTTGTCGGCGTCGTGGATTCGGTTTATGTCCGCGAAGGCGAGACCTACGTCGGCAGTGGCGACGATGAAATCCCCGTCAAGAACATCACCGGTGTGGCCCTGGCCAATGCCAATCCTCCAGACACGACCAATGGAACGTGACGCCACGTCGTCGCGCCGGTCCGTCGACGCCGCGCCTAAATCGGACGGTTAGAAATTAACCACGAATCTTCACGAATTATGCGAATTTTCACGAATAATCAACTGGCTTCACATCGCGGGTGATGTGATCCACGAAGTTTTCATTCGTGTCATTCGCTTTATTCGTGAAAATTCGTGGTCCCTTTTTCTCGTTGTTGGATGGTGCGTTTGCCTGGTTAGGACCGCGGCAAGAATGACTGTCGATTTTTGACGAGCCGCACAGCCAATGAGCCGGAGGGCCTTAGCCCCCGGTTGGAGGATGATCGGAAGACGCCAACGCCACGAACCGGACGCTAACGCGCGCTAACGCGCGCCGGCTGATGAATCTGCCCTCAATCGGCGTCCATCCCAAGCAACTTCACCATGTTATTGTTGCCGCGATCCTTAAAGGCAGAGTCACCCTAAATCACCGCACAGACCCGGGCGAATCTGAGCGCCCTCATCGGTCGATAACTAAAGAACGACAGGAAGCGTATGGACTGCCCGGGCGAATGATCCCTGGCGGCAACACTGCGACGTGGAGGGATCATGGGACTGACGACCGCGCTGAACACTTCGCTCAACGGCCTGGCCTTGAACGAAACCACGATCGACGTCATCGGCAACAACATTGCGAACGCGGGAACCACCGGTTTCAAAGCCTCGCGCGTGCTGTTCTCGACCCAACTCTCGCGGACGTTGAGCTTCGGCTCGAAACCCACCGATACCTCCGGCGGCACCAACCCACGGCAGATTGGACTGGGTGCGTTGACGGCAACGATTATTCCGGACTTCACCCCGGGAAGCATCAGCGCCTCGACCAGTCCTTCGGATCTCGCCATTCAAGGCGACGGTTTCTTTATCGTGAACTCCTCGGACGGACAGGTCTACACCCGCAACGGCAACTTCCGCCTGGACTCCAGCGACAAGTTGTCGACCAGTCAGGGTAACCGCGTCCTGGGCTATACGGTCGACTCCGACTTTAACCTGATCACGACCGGGCTG
This sequence comes from Planctomycetaceae bacterium, assembly GCA_021732845.1. GTDB lineage: Bacteria > Planctomycetota > Planctomycetia > Planctomycetales > Planctomycetaceae > JAKFUF01. The sequence continues at coordinate 19,953 of JAKFUF010000124.1, forward strand.
TCAGAAATCAGCATCCCCCTGGGCAGCCTGCATCTGGCCCAGCAGAGTTCGAAGCTCACGCTCGGCGGCGCGTTGTCGCCCCAGGGTGCTCTCGCCACCCGGGGCACACTCCAGACGAGCAACGTTCTGGTCGATTCGACCAACACGCCGATTGCCTCGGCGGCGGCCCTGCTAACCACCGTCCGGAATCAAGGCGCCCCGGCAACACCGTTGTACACGGCGGGCGACGTGTTGAAGTTCACTCCGCAGAAAGGCGGCCGGCAGGTCGAGGCGAAATCGTTGACCGTGACCGCCACCACCACGGTCCAGGACCTGATGACCTTCTTCGACAACACCCTGGGCCTGCAGGGGCCGCCGCAATTCACGGCCGTGCCCACCGATGCCGACGGCATTGATGTCGGAGCCACGCTTGTGGGCGGGGCGATTCAGATCAAAGGGAACCGTGGTATCGTCAATGATTTTGACATCGCGGTCGGCACACTGACCAACAATGGGTCGGTGATTCCGCTGTCGTTTTCGCCCAACGCCAACCGTGCCGATGGCGAGAGTACGGTCACGACATTTACGTTGTATGACTCGCTGGGCACGCCGCTGACGGTGCGGATGTCGGCCGTCATGGAAACGCAGTCCTCCAACAATACGACCTTCCGCTACTTTCTTGAGAGCGCGGACCAGGCGGGCGCGGATGTTGTCATCGGCAACAGCACGGTGACATTCGACAACGTTGGCCGGGTCACGGCACAGCCCAGCAATCAGTTTTCCCTCAGCCGCACGGGGACTGCCGCCGTCGACCCGATGCTGTTCTCCGTCGACCTGTCGCAGATCTCGGGCATCTCGGCGACGGGCAGCAACCTGAACCTGACCAATCAGGACGGCACGAGCCCCGGCACGCTGACGAGCTACGTGATCGACGAGCAGGGGAACATCAACGGGGCGTTCGACAACGGCATCATCCGTTCGTTGGGACAGGTGGTACTGGCGCGGTTCACCAACCCCGCCGGCCTGCTCCAGAATGGTTATGACAATTTCCGCGAAGGGATCAGTTCCGGCCTGCCGCAGATCGCGCCCCCAGGCGAGTTCGGCACCGGCACGATCCGCAGTGGCTCAATCGAACTCTCCAACACCGACATCGGCCGCAATCTGGTCGACCTGATCGTCGCCTCGACGAACTACCGCGGCAACGCCCGCGTCATCAGTTCGGTGGATCAGCTCGTGAACGAACTCCTGGCCCTTGGCCGCTGACAACCGACAGGGATCTTCGGGAGCCGAACTTGGATGACAAGAAGAGGACGCACGAAATTTCGCGAACATGACGAATGACACGCATGGCAACGAGACGAGCCTCATCGACCGGGACTCGTCACCCCCGACTTGATGTCGAACTGCTGGAGAGTCGTGTCGAAAGCGTGCAACGTCAAGACCGATGCTGGGCTCGCTAGACAGATGCGAATTTTTGATTCTCCGACCCTTTAATCTCCTCACCATGATCAAACTGACGCGACTCAATGGCGAGGAGTTTGTGCTCAACGCGGAGCTGATCCGCTTCGTGGAGAGCCGGCCCGACACGTTCATCACCCTGACCAACAACGACCGCTTCATCGTGAAGGAATCGCTCAACGAAGTTGTCCACCGTTCGATCGAATACTCCAGAACCATCCGGCTGCTGCCGGGCAACTGATGGGAATGAAGGATGACAAACACCAACTGACATAATCCCGCTCGGCTGCCGATGCCCACCAGCGAGCGACCAATTTGTCACTTGTCATTTGTCACTTGTCACTTGTCACTTGTCATTTGTCATTTGTCATTTGTCACTCCTCCCCCCTCCTTCATTCGTCCTGACCCACCCCTATGGACATCGCATTACTGATCGGCCTGGGCGGCGGGGTGCTGATCGTCGTTGGCTCGATTCTGATCGCCGGCGCGTCGCTGACGGCGTTCTGGGACACGCCCTCGGTGTGCCTCGTGTTCGGCGGCGCTGTCATGGCCTGCATGACGGCCTTTCCCATGAAGACCCTGTTCAGCGTCGCCAAGGTGTTCATCAAGGCAATGAACCCCAAGGTGCCACAGGTCCAGCCGGTCATTGAACAGCTCGTGCAGTTTGCCGAAGTGGCGCGGCGCGATGGAATTCTTGCCTTGGAGAGCAAGATCGGCGAGGTCGCCGATCCCTTCATCCGCATGGGCCTCCAGATGGCGATCGACGGCACCGACGCCGAAGTCATGGAGATCGTGCTGCGAACCGAAATGGATGCGCTGGCAGGGCGGCATAAAACCGGCAAGGCGATGCTCGACTGCATGAACAAATATGCGCCCGCATGGGGCATGATCGGCACGCTCGTCGGACTCGTGATCATGCTGGGCAACATGAGCGATCCGAACGCCATCGGCCCCGGCATGGCCGTGGCCCTGCTCACGACACTCTATGGCGCCATGATTTCCAACATGGTCTGTTCTCCCGTCGGTGACAAGCTGGCCTTCTATAGCCGCCAGGAACAGGAGGTCCGCGAGATCGTGGTGCGCGGGATCCTCGCGATTCAGGCCGGCGACAACCCCCGCGTGCTGGAACAGAAACTGAAAACGTTCCTGCCGCCGTCGGCGCGGAAGGAAGAGGCGAAGGCCGCTTGAGATAATGACCCAATGACCAATGAAACAATGACCAATGTGCGGTAGGGGTCGCAGCAACAATAAGGACCGCGGCAAGAATAACTGTCGACTTTTGACAAGCCGTACAGCCAATGAGCCGGAGGGCCTTAGCCCCCGGTTGGTGGATAATCGGAAGACGCCAGCGCCACGAACCGGACGCTACTAAGGACCGGACAAAGAATAAAGCACGCTTCAAGATGCTAACTGAAGGCCGGTCTTAGGCAACGAGAAGGGGGACCACGAATTTTCACGAATACGACGAATGTCACGAATAACAACGCGCAGGATTCCGTCACCCGCGAAGCCATGCCGGTTGATCATTCGTGATATTCGTAAGATTCGTGAAAATTCGTGGTTAATTTATGACCGTACGATTCCCGTACCGTTTTGCCAGGCCTGTCGACTTCACCAACTACTTCATTCGTTGTCCTTGATGGCGTTCGCTGCTGGATAGCGAGATAAATATCACAGTTATTGTTGCTGCGATCCTAACAGGGCATTTTGCTTGCGAGATGGCTTGCCGATGTGAACGAGTCCATGAGCCGGCACGCGTTTGCAACCGGTTTTACGACTGCCGGAACCGGAAGCTAACGCGTGCCGGCTCATTGGCGGATCAACGAATCGAAATCGAACAGTTATTTTTGCTGCGTTCCCAGGTTGATCTGGCTGCCCAAAGATTCAGAACCTCAATCTGGCATTCTGTAAAATCGAACCCAACGGACGACTCATTGGTCATTGATTCATTGGTCATTGGGTCATTCCCCTCCCATGCCTGTCGAAGAAGATCCACCCGCCGGAGCGCCCGAATGGGTCGTCACCTATGGGGACATGATGTCCCTGTTGCTGACATTCTTCATCATGCTGGTCTCCATGGGTGAGTTGAAGAAGGACGAGGGAAAGTTCCGGGCGATGCTGGACGCCCTTAAGCAGACCTTCGGGCCCGAATTCGGAATGTTCGGCGCGCCAGGGCCGTCACTGCAGACAACGAGCGTGTACAACAAGCTCAGCTCTTTGGGCGACAAGAAATCCGGTGGTCTTCTCAAAAACAACGAAGACACCGGCGGACCTGGCGGCAAGCATGGGACGGTCGAGAAGATTCGCGATGGCATGAGAGTGACTTTGGGCGGCCCCGTGCAGTTTGCCGCGTTCTCGGCGGAACTGACGCCGCCGCTGAAGAGCACTCTGGACATCATCCTGCCGACGATCCGGGCCTCGGGCCATGACATCGAGATTCGGGGGCATGCCTCGGCGCAGCCACTGCCAGTGGATTCACCCCACGCCGACCAGTTCGACCTCTCCTTCGCCCGCGCGCGGAACGTCGCGAACTATCTCCAGGAAAAGGGCATTCCTCCCGGGCGGATGCGGGTCAGCGCCGCCGGTGACACCGAGCCCCGGACCATCTCCACCGATCAAACGGCCAATCGCCGGGTTGACGTGTTTCTCCGGGAATCGTATATAGACCCCCCCGCCGTGCCCGGCGCGAAGTGATTTCGGCTGCGCGCCGCAGGATGGGCTTTCAAGCCGATCCACGGTTGGGTTGCGCCCGCAGGTTTGCCCACGGTCGAGGACGACCGTGCGAGAGGGTGTGGCGGCGCGCGGCGAAGTTCGGTCAAGGAGGACCCGATGGCGACAGACACCGCTCCCGCCGAAACGGTGCAGGCGGCACCAGCCCGCAAGAGCAAGTTCATGATGATCGTGGGGATCATCGCGGTGTTGATCGTCGCGCAGGCCGTCATCACCTATTTCCTGATGCCCAAGGCGGCTCCCGCTGCCGCCGCACCGACCGATCCGGCAGCACCGCCACCCAAGACGCCGGCCATCGCGGATGAGCTTCCGGAAACCGCGGAAGTGCCCCTCGGCGACCACAACTGCACCAACAGCTCGAACCCAGGGACATCGATCCACTTCAATTTCAAACTGGTGGCCATCGTCACGCCGGACAAAGTCAGCGGGATCAAACCGAAACTGGAGTCACACTCGGCCCGCCTGCGTCAGACCATCGCCAAAATCATTCGCAGCGCCAAGCTGGAAGATCTGAACGAACCGAGCTTCGGCACGATCCGCCGCCTGCTGCGTGAAGAGATCAACCGCCTGCTGCGCGTCGACATCGACGAGATCGTGATCACCGACCCGCACCTGATTGAGAACTGAGCATCGACGTATTCGACAACAGCAGGACGGCTTGTTTCAAACAAATTCGGATTTCAAATTTCACAGTCAATTGTCTTTGTGAACTCTGAAATTTGAGATTCACTTTGTGTTAACACTTAACCTCAACCTTTGGACTAGATTCACCCCGAGACGGAGCAGCGCGTGGCGGATGGGATGGACGACCTTCTGGACCCCTCGGAAATCGAGAACCTGCTGAAATCGGCGGGTGCTCTCGGTGGGGGTCCGCCGTCCACGCCCGCGGCCTCGGCGCCTGCGCCGGCACCAGCCCCCATCCCTGATGCCGGCGAGATGGGCGACCTGCTCAGCGGCAACGAGATTGAAGCGCTGCTGGCCCAGCACACTCCGTCGGCGCGGCCCGTTGAGCCACCGGCTCCAGCGGCTCCCGCTCTGCCCCGCTTCGCGCCCGACGAACTGTTGAACGAGGCGCAGGCCGGCCTGCAGATGGCGCAGGACCTGGGCATGCCGCCCCCTCCGTCGCGGCCGAAGCCACCGCCCGACCCGCGTCTCGCCGCGGCCCAGCCTTACGAACTCGAAGCGTTCGATTCTCTTCCGGACGACGTTGAACCGGGCCAGTTGCGGGCCTTGGAAGAGGTCGAACTCGACCTGCGGATCGAACTCGGCCGGTGCGAGCTGCTCATCGAAGAGGTGCTCAAACTCCGCGAGGGCTCCGTCGTGCCCCTCGACAAGCTGGCCGGCGATCCGGTGGACATCCTCGTCAACGGAAAGCTGATTGCACGGGGCGAAGTCCTTGTGCTCAATGACAATTTTTGCGTGCGCGTGGCAGAAATTCTGTCGCCCGCCGGTTGATTCGACCATTCATGCCCACCGTGCGACTGCTTCTGCTGCTGGCCCTCCTGATGTCGCTGCCCACCGTGGCGATCGCTGCCGATCGCCGTGTGCCGGCCACCGCTGCCGAAGAAGCCACGCCGGGCCAGCGGATCACTCCCCGCTCCGCCGAACGAGCCACGCCCGCCGGTGACCGCCCGCGCAGCACCTCCGGAAGCTGGTGGGTGACGATGGGCAGCCTGACGATCGTCTTGGCTTTGATCCTGGCACTCGGCGGCGTGATGCGCAAGCAGATGCCCGGCATCAAGGGCCTGCTGCCGCACACCGTCTTGAAGGATTTGGGAAAGCGTCCGCTCGATCTGCGAAACAGCATCCAGCTCGTCCGCTGTGGCTCGCGCATCCTCGTCCTTGGCATCTCACCGCAAGGCCTCAACACCCTGGCCGAAATCACCGACCCCATCGAAGTCGACTACCTCACCGGACTCTGCCAGCCACAGGATCCTTCAAATCCCGCGGCATCGTTTCAATTGAACCTGAAACGCTTCTTCGGATCGCCCTCGCGTGTGGTGGAAGATCCGCCGGGGGAGGATGCCGATGTGGCGTCGCGCCGCCTGCGCGAGCGATTGCAGCAGGCCAACGAACAGGCCGCCCAGCACTATGAAGCCGGAGGTGCGGCATGACTGGGAAACTCCGCGCACTTTGGTCCCGGCTCTGGTCTACGCTTAAAAGTGGCGGGAGGGCGAGGCTCCTGCCGAGCCGCGAGCAACAGATGACCTCGTTTTCCGGCAGAGATTCGGAACGACTTGATGAGGAAGATCGTACAGGGAGTCAACACGTGTTGTTGACCGCGGCTCAGCAGGAGCTTCGCCCTCCCGCCACGTCGCCCGCATGGGGCGGCACGTGTGTGTCTCAGCAAGGGCACAAACTCTCCCAACTGTTGGCAGCCTGCTTTGCGATCGCCGCTCTGCTGCTTGTCGCGGCACCGACCAATGCCCAGCCGAACGGTCGGACACCCCGGCGTGTCGTTCCGGCCAACGCGGAGCAACCGGGCGAGCGAGTGGCCGAACGGCCCGAGTTGGCACCCGTTCCCGGGGCTGCGGCTCCTGCAGGTGCCGTGGTAGGTTTGCCCGGTCTGGGAGGCCTACAGCCCGAGCAGTTGGTTCAGCCACAGAGCTTTTCGAGCACGCTGAACCTGTTCATTCTTTTGACCGTCATAAGTCTGGTGCCGTCCATCCTGATCATGACCACCTGCTTCGTGCGGTTCGTGATCGTGCTGGGGCTATTGCGTCAGGCGCTGGGAACGCAGACGCTGCCGCCCAACCAAGTGTTGATGTCGCTGTGCCTGTTCCTGACGCTGCTGGTAATGGCACCGGTCTGGCGGCAGAGTTACGAGAATGGCATCCGCCCCTACACTCAACCCGCACCCGGCCAGGCCGCGCTGTCGCTGCCGGAAGCCGCACGCCGCACGGCCCAGCCCATTCAGAAGTTCATGGGTGGACAGATCGAGCGGACGGGAAACAGCGATCTGGTATGGATGTTTTTGGAGTATCAACGACCGCCCGAGGGCTCGCCGGGTTCCCGGGACTTTAAGCCACCGGAGACGTATGAAGAGTTGGGGCCGGACATCCTGCTGCCGGCGTACATGCTCAGTGAGATGAAGGCGGCGTTTGTCATCGGCTTCCAGATTTACCTGCCCTTCCTGGTGATCGACCTGGTCGTGGCGGCGGTGCTGATGAGCATGGGGATGGCGATGCTGCCGCCGAGCACGGTCTCGGTGCCGTTCAAGCTGTTGTTGTTCGTATTGATTGACGGCTGGGGGTTGACGGTGGGGATGTTGCTCGAGAGCGTCCGGCCGTTTGGAGGCTGACGCATGGACGTGGAACGCTCTGTCGACCTGTGCCGCGATGCGGTCTACCTGGCGCTGATGATCGGCGGCCCGCTGCTCTTGGCCTCCATGCTGGTCAGCATCCTCTTGAGCCTGGCCCAGGCGCTGACTTCGATCCAGGACCAGACGATTTCGACGGTCCCCCGGATCATCATCATCGTGGCCCTGTTCCTGCTTCTGCTTCCTTGGATCCTCAACCGGATGATTGAATACGCCACCGAGTTGATTCGCGAGATTCCTAACTTCCAGTAGGGTGTAGGATGGGCTTCCTAGCCCGTCCATTACGCATGGTCTGAGAGTCATCTTACGTTTGCTTAATTGGAGACTGGGCGATGTGGGCTCTCGTCATAGCCACTCTCTGCGTTGGCATCCTCCAGGATTCGAACACAGATAATTCCGTTCCTGCCGCCCCACAGGTCGCCGAAGAAACAACCGAACTTGGCATTCGCTGTGAAGTCGTTGTGGAGAAGACCGGGGCGGTCCTTCGCACGTTGGAAACCCGCATCGAACCAAATGGCGAATTCCTACTCCAGGCTACATATCCGCCCCAATGGTGCAGAATTCAGGGGACTGTGACGCAGGACGAGGGAGCCCGCAAGAAACTTCTATTGAAGTACCGCTTTGGCGAGTGCGTCAGAATCGATGAAACCAACCCGAAAGCAGTTGAACCTGATCAATGGATGTCAAAGGCAGAGCAACTGCCCGTCTACCGCCTTCTTAGTAACCAATTCGTGGATGCAGAGCGGGAGTTCGCGAGTGGGACGCCCATCAGGCTCCACATCGACAAGTCCCGCGAGGCGCTTGTGGTCAGCCTCGTTCAGCTGAAAGCATCAGATAAGGCTGACAATGAGCAGTCAGCGGAGTGCCGGGTTGTTCGCATTCGAAAACTCGACATTCAGCGAAACATTCGCCGGAATCTATCGCGCGAGATTGATTCATCCCGGATGATCGAGACATTGATCGGCCGGGACAACCGCTTTCAAACCAGCGTCACCTGGGATGGGCTTCAGCAGCAGGCTGCCGGTGAAACGGATTGCCATCAACCCGGCAAGTCCAGATGCAAGATCAAATGCTCGACAGATAAGGATGGTCAAGGGATTACTTGCGACACATCTCTCACAATTTCCACAGGCTCAGAAATACTTACCGGCTGGTTTTGCACAAACTCAGACTCCGGCGAGCAGAATATGTGTGCTGTTTGGCAGTTGGTGAACAACTACGATCCAGACGAGTTTTAGGCGGTGAATTTAAGTCGATCGTGGTTTACGGGCGGCATTCCGTGTCGCATTCCACTTCACACGCAAAATCGCGGTGTTCGACACGACCCATTCAACGAGCGGACAGCACATGACAAGGCGTAAGGCACCACTCCGTTGTCGGCGTGGCTCGACGGACATCGAATTTGTCATTTGTCATTTGTCATTTGTCATTCTCAAAACAAGTGCAACCCCGTCCGCCGCCCCCGGTGTGTTCCGCTCCGCCTCACACACCCCACCATGCTAACCTCCCTCCCCACCATCGACTTCTCCTCGCCCGACTGGACATCGGCCGTCTTGGCGTTCGCGCAGCAGTACATGGTGGCGTTCGTGCTGGTCATTGTGCGGCTGAGCGGGCTGCTGACCCTGAGTCCCGTGTTCGGGCACCCGAGCATTCCCAAGCGGGTCCGCGCCATGTTGGTGCTGAGCCTCGCATGGATGCTCGCGCCGGTCATCCTGGGCAACTACTCCCAGGCGACATTTCGGCGGCTGGATGTCGACCAGGATGGATTACTGAGAACAGAAGAACTGCCCCTGTCGCTCCACAGCGTGGCTCAAGACATGCGCCGCGCGGCCCGCCTCCGCGACGATGCGGCGCTCAACCTGCGGCAGTTCAAACTGCCGCTCCCCGCACCAGACACAGTCGCGGATTTTGTCGCATTAGCCATTGGCGAATTCTCCATCGGCTTTGCCATGTCGTTCGGAGTCTTCGTCCTGCTCTCGGGACTGCAAATGGCCGGGCATTTGATCGACAACCAAACGGGGCTGGCCCTCGGGCAGATCTTTAATCCGGCCTTCGGCGACAGCAGCTCCATCAGCAGCGACTTTCTGACCTGGGTCGGCACCGCGCTGTATCTCGCGGTGGGCGGGCATCTGCTGCTCATCTCGGGCCTGATGGATACGTTTCAGACGCTCCCCCTGGGTTATGCACAACTGGCCCCCTCGACGCTGGAACTGCTGGGCAGCCTGATCCATCTGTCGCTGGTGCTGGCGATTCAGGTGTCGGCGCCGGTGGTGTTGTCGCTGACACTGGTGGGGTTTGCGATGGGCATCATTGGGCACACTGTCACGAACATCAATTTCATCGACGTTGGGGTGCCCATTCGAGTCATTGTCGGGCTGGGGGTGTTGGCACTCGCCCTGAACGGTTTAAGTGAAACCTCGTCGCAGGCGCTGATGAACATCATCCAGCAGTTGCGGCTCTCTTTGCCGGTCTCCACCTGAGGAAGCGATGTCGGCCGGCGATACAGATCGTGATGACAAGACAGAGGACCCGTCCGATCGGCGGCGGGAGGAGACGCGCGAGCAGGGCAACATCCCCCGCAGCGCCGACCTCAACGCCGCCTTCCTCGCGGTGGCGATCACCGGAGCCTTCTACTTCGTCGGCAGCGACCTCTCCAAATCACTCGCACAAATGCTGAGGATGGCACTGTCGCAGGAACCGTGGGACATCCTGCACCAGGACATGCTGTTCACACACATCCTGACACTGAGCGGCGGGGTCGTCACCAGTGTGTTGCCCCTGTTTGCCGTGATGGTGTTCAGCGCCCTGGCCGGCGGAGCGATGCAGGCGGGCTTTCACATCACCCCCACTGCCATCCAGCCCAACTGGGCGCGGCTCAACCCACTGTCCGGCATCGGCCGCATTTTCTCCCTGCAGGGGACCATGCGCGTCGTGGGCAGCATCCTGAAACTGCTGATCCTCGGAACGGTGGCTTACTCCTTCCTGGGCTCCCTCTGGCCCCAGGCGATGCGGACCTCCCAACTTGAGGTCTCGGCCCTCGCCAGCCTCACGGGCGAATCGCTGATGGCGTTGTCGTTCCAGATGGCATTGGCCCTCACCATCCTGGCGGGGTTGGACTACGGCTACCAATATTGGCAGTTTGAGAAGAACTTGAAGATGACCAAGCAGGAAATCCGCGATGAAATGAAGATGATGGAAGGCGACCCGCACATCCGCCAGCGCCGCAAGGAGGCGCATAAAAAGCTGGTCGATTCGCGGCAGATGGCAGCCGCAAAGACCGCCGATGTGATGATCACCAACCCCACCGAAATTGCCGTGGCTCTGAAGTACGACCCGGCGAAAATGGACGCCCCGATCATCGTCGCCAAAGGGGTTGGCCTGCTCGCTGGCCGCCTCAGGCAGATTGCGGCCCAGAACGGCATCCCGATCGTAGAGAAAAAGCCCCTGGCCCGCGCCCTCTACTACGACGTGAAAGTTGGCCACCCCGTCCCGATTGAACTTTATGCCGCCGTGGCTGAAATCATGGCCTATGTGATCCGCCTCAAGGGCAAGCAGCCACGGTAGGGGACCACCTTACAGGTCATGCGGCAGTTTTCAACGCCAGGCGGATCAGTCCCATTCCGGCGCGGATTTCCGTGACCGGTCCCACCGAATCACTGTGCGTGCGGCGGTTCGGTACAATCGGCGATGTCACAGCACGCGCGGATGGAGCATTTCATGTCTTACGCGTTCCCGCCACCAACCAGCCTCGCCTGGACGATCGCCTTCATCGCCCTTCTCGTGGCTTTGCTGGTCAGCATCGTCGCCTGCGGAATTCGCCCGCCAAAGTCGAATTGCATCTGGGGTCTGGCGGTCGTTTTCTGGCTGACCTGCATCCCGGTCCTGTTGTTCTTGTCAGGGCCGATCGATCTGCGGTGGGACATGTTGATGCTGATCCGAAAAGGCATCATCAGCCTGTCACTCGGCGCTGCGGTCGGCGGTTATTTGGAGTTGTTCCGGGATCAACGGGTGACCCGCAATTATTACGGTTCAAAAGCACATTGCTTGACTTTCATTGGACTGCTTGTACTGACCTTCGTCTTGCTGGAGCCCATCGGACATCCGCGCGAGGCGTCTAACCGATCCACCTGCAAAAACAACCTCAAGAACATCGGACTCGCGTTTCATAACTATCACGATACCCACAACAGATTCCCGCTCAATGTGGGGCAAACTCCCGCCCGGAGTTGGCGGATTGACCTGTTGCCCTACATGGATCAAGCAGACAACTACAAAGCCTATGACCAGGCGCAGGCGTGGGATTCAGCACACAACTCTCCGCTCGCCAAGGTCAAGATCCCGGCCTATCAATGCCCGTCCGTTCCCGCTGGAGAACTGAGGGACGCATCGCATCGGTTGTTCACGGCCTACGCGCTGCTGACAGGCCCGCGTACGGCCAGTGATTGGATCAAGAAGCACAACCTCAATCTTCCCGACGGAACCTCAAACACCGTTTTCGTGGCGGAGGCGTGTGGGCAGCAGATTGTCTGGAGTGAGCCACGGGACGTGGTGGCCTCCCCCGAAACAGTGGGCGTCAACCTGCCGGGGGCCAAACCCCATCAATCCGCCGGTGTCTGGTCCTCGTACCACAAAAACGGAGCGCACACCCTGTATGTGGACGGGTCGGTCCGCTTCGTGGACGCAAATGTCGACTCCAAAGTCCTGAGCGCCTTGGCCACCGCCGACGGCCACGAAGCTCCCGAGCTGCCGTGAAGGCGAAACGCACGCCAACGCATCTGTAGTATGACGGGGTAATCGCACACCCGGTTGGAGCATCATCATGACCTACGTATTTCCCCCACTTGAGTCGTATGAGCCGGGAACGACCTCCAGCCTCGTCGTGACGATCCTGTTTTTCTGCGTTGTCGTGGCTCTGCCCGTCAGCATCATCGCCTGCTGGTGTCGTCCACCACGCTGGAGAATTACGCAGATCCTCTTGGCGCTATTCTGGCTGATCTGTCCGTTCATCGCATTTGGCTCTGCTCAGAAGGTGAACGCTCCCCCGGGCGTTGCCCTTCCCGCGCTTCTGTCACTGGTTGTCCTGCCAACGGTCGCAATCTTGGGTGTCTGGCAGGAGTATTCTGCCAGAAGAGGCCTTACCCGTGGCATTCACGATCCGCGAAACTGGTGCCTCTATGCGTTCGTTGCATTGATCCTTTTCATGAGCCTGCTTCCCTCCGGCGGACACTCACGAGAGGCCGACCGTCGAACTGCCTGCCAATATCATCTCAAGACTTTGGGATACGCGATCTACGACTACCATGATCTTCACAAGCAGTATCCCTTTTCTGAGATGCAGCCCGCGCGAAGCTGGCGCGTTGAGTTGCTGCCGTTGCTCGATCATTTGCCCAAGTACAACGCGTATGACCAGAAGCAGGCTTGGAACTCCCCCCAAAACGCCCGCCTCGCCAGTGTCGCGATTCGGGAATACCTTTGCCCTTCTGCAGTGGTCCACGGTTCTTCCGAAGGCTTGTACACTTCGTATGCCCTGCTCGACGGCCCCCAGTCCGCTGCGGCGTGGATGCGGAGGACGCAGAAAGTAAACCTGCCGGATGGGACAGCGAGTACCGCTCTGCTCGTCGAAGCCTGCGGCCAGCAGATTGTCTGGACGGAGCCACGCGACGTGGTGGCCACTTCCAACAACATCGGCATCAATTTGCCGGGGTCCATGCCTCATCAATCGGATGCTGTCTGGTCCTCGTATCATGCGCGCAAAGGCGCGCATATGGCGTTTGTGGATGGATCGGTTCGCTATCTGAACGCAAACACCGACCCCAGCGTCCTGCGCGCAATGACTACAGCCGATGGCGATGAACCTTTCAACGACTACGACTTTTGACGCGCGGGTTCAGAATGCCGACTTTCGCCCCTCGACCGAGGCAGCCGATTCACTCCTCCCACTCGTGGCTCAAAACAGCGCCGTCACCGGTTGCCCCGTCGTCACCCGCACGGGACGCCCGGCGGTGTCGGGGACGGCGGCATCGGGGTCGATTCCAAAGGCATGGAGAACCGTGGCCGCAGCGTCGTCGGGGGTGACCGGCGAGTCTTTGACGTAGGCCCCCTGGGCGTCGCTGGCACCGTAGACCGTGCCGCCGCGGACGCCACCGCCGGCGAACAGTTGCGAATAGCACGGAGCCCAATGGTCGCGGCCGGCGGTCTTGTTGATCTTTGGCGTGCGGCCAAATTCGCCGCCCACCACGACCAGCGTGTCCTCCAACAGGCCGCGGTCGGTCATGTCTTCCAAGAGGGCGGAGAACGAACGGTCAAACGACGGCGTGCAGTACTGATGCGTCAACTGCTGGCGGCCGGTCAACTGTCCGTCGATGCCGCACACGTCGTTGGGGACGCCGTGGTTGTCCCACAGATTGAACTGACAGCCCTTGGTGTCGAAGAATGTCCAAAACACATTGACGAAGCGGACACCGGACTCCACCAGCCGCCGCGCCATCAGCAGGCTTTGCCCATACTCATTGCGGCCGTAACGGTCGCGGGTCTGCGGCGTTTCCTGCTCCAGGTCGAAGGTGCTGCGCGTGCGGGCTCCGATCAGTCCATAGGCCCGTTCGTACAACTCTTCGGCCCGTGTGGTCGATGCCCCCTCCACCGGAGCACCGAGCGACTGGTTCAGCGTGCGGCGGGCGCTGAAGCGGTTGGTGGTCACGCCCTCGGGCAGCTCCAGTGAACCAATCTTCAGCGGCGCGTCCGTGAGCGAACCCAGCGGTGGCTTGTCGAACGCCAGGGGATCGTACCCAGGGCCGAGGAAGCCACCGGTTTGGCCCTTGTGCGGTGGCGCGAGCGTGGTGAAGACCCGCGGCAGCACGACCCACGCCGGCAGCGAGCCACAGTCGCCCAACAGTTTGTGCAGGATTCCGCCGATGGCCGGGTGATCGTTCCGCGCCACATAAACCTGTCCGGGAATCGCCGGCAACTGCCCCAGCAGGGCGTGGGCAATCGCGCCGTTGTGGTCGTTGTTGGTGTGCGTCATCGAACGGATGATCGCCAGTTTGTCGGCATGCTGCGCCACCTGCGGGATCAGTTCGCCAAACTGAATCCCAGGCACGGTGGTTTGAATCGGCTTGAATTCGCTCCGTACCCCGTCAGGGGCCTCGGGTTTCATGTCCCACAGGTCGGGCTGGGAGGGGCCACCGCATAGGAAGATCTGAATGCACCGTTTGGCTGTGCCGGCACCCGTTGGCGAGTTGGCCCGCAGCGCCTGAGAACCGAGAAGCTGAGCCACGCCGGCCATGCCCGCCGCCGACATCCGCATCCACTGCCGCCGCGTGCAGGCTTGAGCCACGGCAGACGTTCGGGGGAACAGGTTGATCATGGCGTCCTGTGCTGGAAACGTGGAGAACCTCAAGCCATTAATCGCCAGGCGGAGCGCGGTGCCGTTCCCGCAGTATAATCGTGAAGGACAGGCAAAGTCAGGTGGGACAGCGCCGTTCTGAGAATCGGGTGTCCGCCACATTCAGCCACGCATAGCGCGTCAGCGGTGGGACAAACGAGAAGGAGGTCTCACTTTTGACCCGAAAAGTGCCAATTCGCACTTTTGGAAGGGAAGGAGTGACTCCGATTGGCTGAGGGAAGCGACAGCGGGCGCTCTCAGCAGGTGTATAAATGGACAGAGCCGGGATCGAACCGGCGACACCAGGATTTTCAGGCAGCTCTTTTGCAACGATCAAACCGGACTTAAACACTGTACGCCATTGATCCTACGCAATCAGCCAATCAGTTGCAAGGTGACGCATACCGGCTCATGAAAACGCGAGGAATCGCGGTACTACCGGGTTGAATCCGGTAGTGAAGTAGTCCGCTGCTTGCCCTTGAAATGGTGGTGAACAGCCATACGGGTCATCAGGGAATCATTGCCCGCACACTCAAACTCGAACTTCCGGCTTGCCTGCGACCCCTTTCGGAGGTCCGTGTAGAACTCGGATGCATTGTTGAAGTTCCACTGCCCTAGCGAGATGGTCGACCCATCTCGATTCAGGACGGTGACGTTGGACGTGTCGGCCAGTCTCAGGAGAACGGCATCCTGTTGAAACTGTCGAAGAAGTGCATGCATCTCGCCACGAAAGTCAGCAGATGCTTCAGGGCCGGATTTTCCTACTACGAACAGACTTTCTTCCTCAACTCTCCGGACGGGCTTTCCTGACTGGTCCTGCTCGATCCATCTGCCGGTGACAGCAGTAAAACCGTAACCCGACTGCCGCAGTTGAGCCATGAGGGTACGATTCCGCTGGAGATTTTCAGAGTACGAAAACTCCACACGGAAGGCCGTCAAAACAGCGATATTCCTCTGCGCGTCGTTAAAGAGCGAAAAAACCAGACTCAAAGATTGGCGGGCCGCTTCAAGCAGGGACACCCCCTGAGTTTCAGAGATGTACTTGACGTAGAGTTTCGGAAAGTTGAACCCCGTCGCGTCTTCAACGGATGCTTGCTCCACCAGAGATTCAAAAGTCATATCGAGTTCGCTTTTTGGAGCCTGTGAGACTTCTACGCAATTGCAACGCAGCGCCGAACGAGTTGGATCATTGAATTCCATTCGCTGGGCAATTCCGCCGAAGTCGAGGAATGTTCGCTTCGTCTTTTTCCACGCAGAATATTCCCGCTCGCCCGCGCGCTTTTGTCTGTTGCCGGATCAGCGATCAGCGGTTACGCACCGAAGGCCAGCCCATGTGCAAATTCGGCCCGCGCACGGCACGCCGCCAAGCTTTTATCGCCGACTAGCATTTCAATCTTTTGCAGTAGCACGGGGCGAAGGCACACCTGCCCCAGATGCTTTCCGTAGACCGGGTCCGCGACATCAATTCGGGCTTCGGTGGCGCGAGGGTCCATTGTCGGATAGAGGATGCTGCTCCAGCCCTGCGGGTGGCTGATGGCGTAGACCACCAGTTGATACAGCATTTCGCGCGGAAGGTTCCTTTCCCAGAGGTCGCGGTACTTCGCGTCCAGGAGAGAGCAGACGGTTTTCCCCTTCATGACGACATAGTCCGGTCGAGGCGTCGGCGACTGCCGTTTTTTCGGGTTGAACTGGGGACTATATCGCATCATCCCCCGCAGTCCCCGCTCGTCTTGGACTTCAAATCCTTCGAGATTCTCTCGTAGGAATCGGGATAGCAGGGCCTGAAAAAAGGCATTCATGTCGAATAGGAAGCCGGGCAGGCTGGTGGAAGTTGTCTGCCCCTCCAGCACGACGCCTTGAGCTTCAAACAGCAGCCGGATGATCGACAGGGCGGGAGCGTAGGCCGCAGTCAGGCGATTCATGAGGTGCGACGCCCGATCCAAGACTACGGCATTGAGCCGAATCGCGGACACCTGCTCTTCCATGAATGTAGCGAGCCGTGCGGAGTCCCTCCGGAGTTCAACCACGCTGGCCATTGACGCAGCCAATCGCAGTCCGGCCAGGATGACTCGATTCAATGGCGTGTCTTCAATCCTAGGATGGTGCTGGCACGGAAGCGTCGCGGTCACTTTGCCACAGTCGAGCGCCATGCGGTTCAGGTCAATCCTGCCCCGAGGGGAGCTGAGCCGCTCGTCGGTTGAAATGTAGGAGCGCAGAAATCCGCGTGACCACAGTTCCTGCACTTCAGCATTCAACTGGGCAATCAGCAGATCGTCAAATCCGCTTTCTTCCACGAAGTGCTGGGACTGTGAGATCAGATTGAGGCGTCGAAATCCGTAGGCGTAGCGAATCAGGCCCAGCAGCGATGCCCCCTTCAGCTTGGGAAGAATCGTGACGTTCAAGTCACCAATTCGCAGCCGCCCGACATGGGAGAATGTCTTGATTTGCAGTCCGCGTCGAAGTTCCGACAGCCCGAGCATCTGGCTTTGATCAAGCAGTTCCGCTACCCGATGTGTGTCAGGCGTCGGATCGAGAACACGTCCATCAAGCTCACGCGTCTCCCACTCTGACATGACGATCGTGGTCGGCGCGTCTCTCATTGTTCCTCCGCTTCGTCGTCATCTTCAACTTCGTCCGGCGTTGCTTGCGATTCCTCGGAGGAAATCGCTACCGCCGATGTCGAGATGTCAGGGAATGCGGCCAGTAGCCCCAGCACGAGGTTGTCCTCCTGACCGTCGTCGAACAGTTCATGGCGAATACACTCGGCGGTCGCATCCACGAGTTGGTCGCCGAGGATGCTGCGGAGCGTGTCATATTTTTCGTAGCAGTACTCCTCCAGCAGTGGAATAATGTCGTCTCGAATCGCCCGCTTGAGCGAAGCCATGTCCTTGAGTGGGCTCCCGGCGTACATCAAATAGGAGTGCCCAATTTGCAGGTTCCTTGCGTCCCGGCCCACATGTTCGCGAATCCGTTTGTTGAGGGCCTCGAACCACGCCCGGAGTGGTATTTCGGCCACGATGGATTTGCCCAGTGCCTCGCCATCGGGCATCAACTCCACGAAACCGAAGCGTCTTCGCAGTGCCGCGTCGAGCAGTGAAATGGAGCGATCCGCCGTGTTCATCGTGCCGATCAAGAAAATGTTCTGGGGGATCGAAAAAATCTCCTGACTCACAGGTAGAATGATCCGCTTTCCCCGCTTGTCCTTTTCGAGCGTCGTGAGCAGTTCCCCGAAAATCCGGGGGATGTCGCCACGGTTGATCTCATCGACAATCAGGTAGAAGCTCTTGTCCGGAGCCGACGAGGCATCGCGGCAGAGTTTTTTGAACACGCCATCCCGCATCGCAAACGTGATCTGCCCGTTCACAGTTTCCGGCCGGTAACCTTCGAGAAAGTCCTCGTAGCCGTAGGCCGGATGAAAACAGCAGAGCCGCACAAGCCCGGAAGACTTCCCGTCTCCGGCGATGGAGACCTTTTCGCCTTCGCTCAGTTCCTCAAAGAGTTGACCGTAGGACGCCAATGCTGCGAGGTCGTTGGCCGTCCGCTCGGCCCAGTACGTTTTGCCAGTACCCGGCGGACCGTAGAGAATCACTTGTCCCTTGCGCTCAAGCACCGACTGGATTCGTCCAGGCACACCAGTCAATTTTACGGACTTCTTGAGGACTTTCACCTTCACATCTACACCATCCGGCACGGTCACCGGCGGAAGGTGGGGAGTCGCCGGGTCGGATTGAATGTGGCGTTCCACCTCCAGGATGTTTTCGTTGTGCTTTTGAATCTCTCGAATTGTCGTCCGCAGTCCCTCCTTCATGACCGGAAGTTTCCATTCAGCGAACTCAAGCCACTCCACGTCACGCTGGTGCGGGAAGTCGAACCCCGGCGCGTGCCGGTATTTACCAGTGACCCTGCCAATTCCAAGAATCGTCGCCCCGTCTGCCGCCAAGACCACATCCCCTTCGCTCATCTGAGCGACGAATTGCGTGATCTGAGAAACGTCATTTCCAGTGGCTGTGGGCACATTCGGATAAATCTGTTCAAGCACAGTTCGCAGTTTTTCCCGTGAATCCTTAGTCACCCACGAAAGATCCGGAATTTTCTGCCAACCAACGGCCACGCAACTCTGTTCCTGCATCATCGGCCATTGGCTCTTTCCTGATTCGCCACTCCGAGTGCCAATCCTCCAATAGCGATGGCGCATTCCATGCATCGAGTACAGCACCGCGCCAAACTCGGCGAGGGAGATTCCCACCTCGCGTGACGCGGACTTGAATCGTCCAGCGCAGATATAACGACCGTCTCCGTCCGGCGGTAATTGCAACATCTTCAGCAGCAAGTACCGCTGGTAGGCCGAACTGTGAAAACTGTCCAGTTTTTCTGGAAACAGCAGGCTGAAGTATTTGTGTCCCCACGCCAGCCGACTCACATCCGGGGCCAGCTCGCCCATTTGGTCTTGAAGCAGCGCGTAGTCCTCATCAGTAGCGGAGTCCGACAGGGCCTCAAGCAACTCAGCGCCCTTGAGCAATTGATCCCGGTGGGAACGGGCAACGGCGACAGCATCGTCAAGCGTGATATCACGGGGCCGATTCGCCTTTTCGCCACCCATCTGCCAGTTGCCGGTCTCATTGCGGCGGAAAATTCGGAACTTCAACGCGCTACCGCCAGCGATGCTTCCAAAATGGCCCGTATCGAACTCCTCGTCACTCTTGAACTCCAGCCAATGGACGAGGCTGTCTGTTGGGCCGTCATGCATCAGTTTCAGGAGCGGCTCACCATCAAGTCCTGCCAGCACCTGCGGTCCAAAATGGTCACGAAACAATTTGTACTCGCGGTCGAGTTGCTGCTCGATCGGCAGCTTCCCCCCTCGGGATAGTTCTTCGTGCTTGTCGGCGATCTGCTGGCGCTTCGGAACTGTCAGAATTGGTTCGCGGTCATCCCGCTTGATCCGCTTGACTGTGCTGAGTGTTGCGCCAGTCGCGGTCTTCCATTCAATCCAGCCATTTGCTGTTCTGCCCAAAACGACAGCCGCAGCTCCGCTTGGGGAATCAAAGTGGTGATCTTTGGCGAAGCGAAACCCTTCCGGAACTTCGACCAGGAACCCTTCTGATATCAGCCGCTGACGCATTGGGGTAACGGTGATTGCCCCGGATGGCACTATCTCTTTTCGCGCCATCGCCCCTTCGCGAACCACAAATCCATGTTCGACAGGCATGCCAGTCGCGTGCGCGTCTTTGCCGATCAATTCAAAAAGTTCTTGGGCGGCGCTAGTCATAGATCAATGTCTCATTCCTATTGAGCCAGAAGGGCGTCGAAATCGCAAAACTGGACTCGGCATGTGACATCCTTCGAAAAAAAGACATCAGGTCTCCGATCCGGACTAGGAGTACATGCGACAATGCTTTGAGTTGCAACTCGTGTCGAAGTGCCGATTGTTCCACGATCTGGCTCTGAACCAGCACTGCTACGACTCGTCGAGTTCCGGGACACAGATCGGGGAAGTGCTCTGAGGGAATCGCACAATTTGAGGGCCTAGCGTCCCCCCGCTCTGACACGATGATCGTCGCGGGCGTCTCTCATTTGTCCTCAGCTTCGTCGGCCTCCACGACTTCGTCGACAGTCGGTTGAGGCTTCTCTGAAGAAAGCGCTGGCGAAGGCCGCCCTAGGAGCTGATTAATATCGACTCTGTTCCGGCTTCGGCGACATTCGATCAAATAGTCTTGAACTCGACTATTTCCCGCTGCATCGAGTGTGCCCCGCTCTAGCCATTTGTCACGAGCCTCACCGTCATCAGACTCAAGGAGGCGGTTTGAGATTTCCGCGACTATGGCGACTTCCAACAATAGCGGTAGCTTGGTAGCAGTAGGCTTGTGCATTGAACGCTGATACTCATCAAACGACGCGATCCATTCCGTGGTCGACCAATTTACTTTAGAACCAATGAATATGTCTTTGACCATCCACTCAATCGAACACTTTTCAACCTCCGATTTCCACCTTGCCGCAAAACCTACCCAATCGGGTCTTTGGTCTTCGACGCGGATCATCGAATTGAATATCACATATAGCGCTAACATGGGTACTCGTTCCGACGATTTTGCGTTCGGAACAAGCTGCTCGATTCGCAGCATGACCTTTCGTAGATCCAGTAATGCTGGATTCTCCTCCTGAATGTGTGTCATTAGGTGTTGAACGAATCCATTGAACCGCTTTCGAGCGTTGGCCGGTTGGAAACTATCCGGGATCCAAGCCCAATATTCCGGCGACATTTCAAGTTGCACAGTTCCAGGAATCTCACTCCTCCATCCGCATTCCTCTCCTTCCAGCACCGGCTGTTTTGAAATGAAGGAATTGAGAACGTGGCGGGATAGGCGGACCAAGCCATCAAATGTGAAGGATGTCTCATTCTCCCAGACAAAAACGTCCGAGTTCGCGCCGGCCC
Organism: Planctomycetaceae bacterium; assembly: GCA_021732845.1. Taxonomy (GTDB): domain Bacteria; phylum Planctomycetota; class Planctomycetia; order Planctomycetales; family Planctomycetaceae; genus JAKFUF01. The sequence continues at coordinate 41,253 of JAKFUF010000124.1, forward strand.
ACGAGTGGCGGAGCTGATCGTGAACTCGCTTCAGTTCATGGACGTATCCAGAGCGCGCGTCATACAAATTTCCTATGGCTCTCCTCATCGAACTTTTCGGCAAAGCCCATTTGATCCCTTTTGCCTCAGAGGTGAAATAGTCGTCGCGGACGTGAGCGAGAATAAACTCCGTGAACCGCTTTTTCAGCTTCAAATGCGGGTTCTTTATTAGTTCACTGCGAATTGATTCTGCCACCACGGAATCCACAGTTACCAGATGGCGGTCGAGACTTTCACGGATGTCTTGGTCGAAGTCCGCCCATGCGAGACTCGGTTTAGGCGCTGACTTGCTGAGCGCTTCAAGCATGTACACCAGCATCGAATATGCCAAGTCGAAGTTGTTCCCAAGGACTTCGAGTGCATCAAAGAATGCCGACAAACAGGATAAAAGGAGCCTGAAGCCCTTGCGCGGCATTGCAAGCACTTTGTCTAGAAATCGAGCGAACTCAACCGACTGCGCCGCTTCTCCGCGACGGGAACCATCGAAAAACCCGCTGACAAATTGGCTGGGGACAATCTTGTCAAAACCGTCCATCGCACCAGGCCGACACAGTCGCTCGACATAATCTCGATCGTTGTGAAAAAATGCCTTAAAATAAAAAGACGCGAGTAGGCGAAATTGTTCGACTGCCTCAACTGCATTCGGCAAGACTCGGATGTCATTCTCCGAAGCTGGCTGGTATCGATTCGTGTAACGCATTACGTAAGATGATACGCTGGCCCCCGCATTGTCGGCAGGCCGAAGTTCGGCCACCCCAGCCTTAATCGGCGTCACCCACCAATAGTTTGAATACAGAATTGCGTCGCATTCTTGCTCATTTATTCTCTCGGCATTCAAAAAGAATCGTCCGGAAATGACTTGAAGCATGCTACCTCTGCGTGTCGCACTTTATTGGTTGTTCAAATCGCATGAATGCCTTCTCTCGCGTGCCAGAGCGGTATGCAGGACTGAGACTCGTCGGCCTTGCAAACTCATGTGCATCTGGCATCCCACGCGGTCAAGCCGGGTCATTTAGGACTTTCTTCACGTATTCCTCAGCTTCGGCGACCATTTGTAGATATGCTTTGGCCGCATTTTCGTCGGTCTTGTTCAAATCCAGCTCTGGAAAATGGTCGCGTAGACACTGGTTGAGTTGTGCCAATGCCTCCTCGGCCTCTCTTGCTTCTGAGAGAAGATCCTCATGCCTCATCGCAGATTCTCCATCTGCAAATGGCATCAGTGTCGCGACGCCATCATTCTTGTAGTCATGAAACAGGCTGCCGGTATAGTCCGAAACGTTTTGCCAATGTAAAAAGAAAGCTCGGAGCCGCTCTGTCATCATAGCGTCGTAAAGGTGAAAATTTGGCCCCGATACCATGCGGTGTGGCGTTTCGACGAGATACAGCAAATCAATTTTGAAGCGACCCCTTGAAACGTCATTCAGAAAGGCCGCTAGCTGCGGACGACAAAGAAATGACAGTACGTCTATTAGGCTATCGAAGTCCGCCTTGTGTTTAAGCTCTATGAGTTCTCCGCCATCCTTCTTCGGCTCAGGCAGTTCTCTATCAAGCAGTTCGACGATCGCAGCAAGTTTTGGAGTATTCATTTTTTGAATGTCTCGCACCAACTGCCTCATGTCTATCACATCGTCCTTTCCCGAAAAGCTGAAGTTCTCTGGCAGCACAATTGTCGGGTAGTTGCCAGTTCTTTCGTTGAGGATTAGAACCTTGAGGCTGTCATAGTCAGCGGCGAGTCCTTTTGTACAGAATTTGTCAATGGTGTCCTGAATCTTGACCTTTGTGCGCTCGGAAGTGACTTGCACGGCGAGCCGCCTTCCTTTGTCGCCAAGGTCAATTGCTGTTTGGTGTGGGTCGTCGTGATTGAGATTGACGAGCGAGTAGTCATAAACGGAATTTAGTAGTTCTGCAAAAAAATCCTCGGCGACGATGTTCATGTCGAAGAGGCGAATATCGTTCAGTCGTTTGATGGCCAATTCAAGCGATACGAGTTTCGTTACAACGGTTTCGAGAAGTCTTTTTCTTTCAAGCATTTAATACTCCATTCTTGTTTGAAGCACATCGTGCGCAAATAGGATTTGCGCATGATGTGCAGTGTTTTAATGCCGGGCGGTCGCCCGACCAGCTACTGCGGCTCTTTATCCATCCTCCTGCACCTGCCCCCGCAGCATCTCATACAACTGGGCTGGTCCCAGCAGCACATCCTTCAATCCCTCCCTGACCGCTTCCGAACTCAGGGCCTGTGTGCTCATGGCAGAATGGGCTTCGAGCGCGGTCATTACCGCATTTAGAATCTCGGTTTTCAAGTCTGGCGAGTTCGCAAACTGCTCTTTTGTGTTGTTCGTCGCCTGCTGCTGGAGCGTCTCGGATTCCAGCAGTTTGCCCATAATTACGTTGTTCACGTAGACCAGTTTGTCCTGATCCGTCAGTTCGCCTTCAAACAGGTCGTTGACCTTTTTGATGATCTCATTCAACAGGGCCTTCTGCTTTTCTTGAATCGATCCGCTACCGGCCTCGGTGATCGGCTCCAGCTTGGGGTTCTCCCCCTCGTTCAGGGGCAGGGTTCGTTTTCCCAGATTCTTCAGGGTGTGGTGCGTCAGGAGGACTTTGGAAAAGTCGATCCCCTCCCGCTCGCGGCCAAATTCTAAGAGCCGTAGGACTTGGCGGTAGAAAATGGACCGCTTTTCGATGGCGGTGTTGCCGTAGTCGAAAATCTGGGACAGGTACGTGTAGAGCCGTTGAAAAGAGCCCATGTCGGTCTGAAACAGCAGCAGGGCGTTCATTTCGTTCTGGGCGGTCTCTTCGGCGACTTTGTCCTTGTTGTCGATCGCCAGCTTTTTTGCAGCGAAAGCCGCTTTGTATTTCTTGTGGAGCCGATCGACCACTGGTTCGACCGCCGCCGCCAGTTCGCTTTGCTTGGCATTCGGCTTCAGTTCAACGGTCACCACACGGTCGACTTCAAATTCATCGTAGTAGCCAGCGGCGTCGAGCTTCGCCCGGAGGTTGAACACCAGATTCGGGTCGGTGACGCCCGAGAGTTCCGCCGTTGTGTGGTAGGTCTTGAAGGCAGCCAGGACATCTTCGGCGTCATTGACGAAGTCCAGCACGTAGGTCGTGTCTTTGCCGGGATGGGATCGGTTGAGCCGCGACAGGGTTTGAACGGCTTGAATTCCGGCCAGCCGCTTGTCCACGTACATGCCGCAGAGAAGTGGCTGGTCGAAGCCGGTCTGGAATTTATTGGCCACCAGCAGGATCTGATATTCGTCAGTGTTGAACGCCTCGCGGATGTCTCGGCCGCGCAGATTCGGATTTGATAGCTGGCTGGTCTCTGTGAATGGTTCTGGCCCGGAGTCGGCGTCTTTGACCTCGCCTGAAAATGCGACCAGCGTTCGCATGCGGTAGCCACGGGCTTTGATGTACTTGTCGATGGCCAGTTGCCAGCGGACCGCCTCCACGCGGCTGGAAACTACGACCATCGCCTTGGCTTTGCCGTTCAAGAGCGGAGCCACGAGTTGCCGGAAGTGTTCAACGACGATCTCCACTTTTTGGGAGATGTTGTAGGGGTGGAGTCGAATCCAGCCCATGATCCCCTTCATCGCCGCGCTGCGTTCCACTTCCGTTTCGCCCCATTCCTTTCCCTCGTGGGCCAGCTTGAAGGCGAGCTTGTAGGTGGTGTAGTTCCGCAGCACATCCAGAATGAATTTCTCTTCGATGGCCTGCCGCATCGAATAGACATGAAACGGCACGGGCAGATTGTCTTTGCTGGCCGGCTGGGCGGGGTCTGGCCGCGTCCCGAAAAGTTCCATCGTCTTGGTTTTCGGGGTGGCTGTGAAAGCCACGAATGTGATCCCCGCGTCATCGGCCCGGTTGGCGGTCTGGGCCAGCAGCACATCATCCATGCTGACTTCGCCACCGTCGTTCAACTCTTTGAGTTCATCCGAAGAGAGAACCGACTTCAGTTTCGCCGCAGCTTCGCCCGTCTGGGAACTGTGCGCCTCGTCCGCAATCACGGCGAAGCGTTTGCCCTGTGTGGCTGAGAGTTCCCGGACCGCTTTCAAGGCGAATGGGAAGGTCTGGATCGTGCAGACGACGATCTTTTTGTCCCCGGACAGTGCCGCCGCGAGTTCACCGCTCTTGCTGGTCCCCTCGCCCTTGATCGTGGCTACGACTCCCGTAGTCCGCTCGAAGTCAAAGATTGCTTCCTGCAACTGCGAATCAATCACATTGCGATCCGACACGACCATCACGGAGTCGAATAGTTTTTTGTGATTCGCATCGTGCAGGTCTGCCAGAAAGTGGGCTGACCAGGCGATGGAATTCGTCTTGCCGGAGCCCGCCGAGTGCTGAATCAGATATTTCCGGCCCGGCCCGTCTGCCAGGACTGCGGCCTGTAGTTTCCGTGTGGCGTCTAGTTGATGGTAGCGCGGAAACAGGTATCCCTTGAGCTGCTTCTTATCGTCTTTCTGAGCCACCATGTAGCGGCCCAGAATCTCCAGCCAGCTATGCCGTTCCCAGACCTGTTTCCAAAGGTAGGCAGTCCGATAGCCGCCACCGGGGTTCAACGGATTGCCCGCTGCTCCTTGATCTCCCTGATTGAACGGTAGGAACTGGGTGTCGGTGCCGTTCAGGCGGGTCGTCATGTGGACTTCGCGATTGCTGACCGCGAAATGCACCAGCGCTCCCTGTGGAAAGGACAAGAGTGGCTCAGCCGCCTGCCCCTTCGGCTTGGGGTGCCGATCGAACCGGTACTGGTCGATCGCATCGCCAATGCTCTGTGTGAAGTCGGTCTTGAGTTCCACCGTGGCTACAGGCAGGCCGTTCAAAAACAGGGCAAGATCGATGCTATTTTCATGGTGCAGCGAATAGTGGACCTGCCGGACGACCCGCAGCCGATTGGCGGCGTAGCGGCTCAAAATCTCTGGGTTCATGGCCAGCGCCGGCTTGAACTGGGCGAGCATCAGCTTTTGCCGCAGTCCCAGCATTTCAATGCCGTGCCGCAGGACATCTAGCGTGCCCCGCTGGTCCAGTGAATCCCGCAAGCGGCTCAACAGCGTGTCGGCGGCGTGCGCCCCGTGATTCTTGGAAATCGCCTCCCATGCCTGTGGCTGCGTTTCCTGCACCCAAGCCAGCACATCTGCCGGAAACAGTCCTCGCGCCCGGTCGTATTCGGCTCCGTCGCCTTCCGCGTACAACCAACCGTTCGCCGCAAGGTCTTGGCAAATCTCAGCCTCAAAGTTGATCTCTTTGTGCAGATCCATCGAACAAGGGCCTTTGAAGTCAGGTTTGCGAATCGCTGGGGCACACAAGCAAAGCAGGACAGCCGTTAAAGCATCAATTATCTCTTGTCCATTCTGGCACACACAAACCGCCTTGTGTGTGCCGGACTGGCGTTTCAGCACACACAAAGCCTCTTGAGTGTGGCCGGGCACACTCAAGCCTTCACAGGACTTTCCGACCTTCGGCGCAATTCAAAAGTTCCGGGAACGCCAGGATTGCCGGACGCCGTCCACTTTGTTCGCGCAGGGCGTGAAGGATCCCTGCCTCCTTGAGCATCCGGAGGAAAGGCAACGCCGAATTCTTGGGGATGCCGGAACGCTCCACGAAATCTGGCGATTGAAAAATCGGTCGGTCGAAGAGCGCGTCTAGCACTTGAATGGCGTACTGGGATTTCAAGATGTCCGAAATCTGCCGCTTCATGCGTTCGTAGAGGTCGAGAATCGTCACCACACGCGTGGCGTTCGTCTGCGCCTGTTCAAGGATGGCTCGCAGAAAAAACTCGAGCCACCCGGTCCAGTCCTGCTGCTGGCTGATGCCCCGCAACCGGGCGTAGTATTCGTCGCGGTGGGCTTCGAGGTATTCGCTCAAATAGAACATCGGGCTGGCCAGCACCCGTTTTTGAAAGAGGAAGAGTGGGATCAAGAGTCGCCCGACTCGACCATTTCCGTCATTGAAGGGGTGCAGCAGTTCAAATTGCGCGTGGACGACGGCGACCTGCACCAGCGGGTCAATTTCGTCGCCGGCCATGTACCGCTCAAAGGCTTCCAAGTGGTCGAGCAGTTGCAGTGGCGACGGCGGGACGAAGGATGCGTTTTCGAGCGTGCAGTTGTGCGGGCCAATCCAGTTTTGATGGATCCGAAATTGGCCAGGGGACTTGTCAGCCCCCCGCACGCTATTCATCAAGCGACCGTGCATTTCCCGGATCAGGTGGAGGTTCAAGGGACGATGGGCGAGCGACTGTTTCGCCAGCGTCAACGCCTCACGGTAGTTGACGACCTCTTGAATGTCCTTGACCTTCTCCGGGTCGAACTCGATGCCAGCCTCATATTCCAGCACTTCATCAACTGTGGCTTGCGTGCCCTCAATTTTGGAGGACAGTACCGCTTCCTGATTAGTCAGCGGCGACAGCATGACCGAAGGGTTGATGACGCTCTGCAGGAGTCCGTCGTAGCGGGCCAGTGCCGCATTGGCCGGGCCTGTGAGACGGATGAGTCTGCCAAAATCGAGGCCGGTCAGCGGCAGGATGTCCGGGACATAGGGACGCATTTCAGTGGTCCCCCTTGTCGGCCGGATCCCGCACGTCGATTTTGCCAGTGACGGCGGCAGAGATGAGAGCGGTTCGACGTTCCTGAAGGAGATCAGTCGCCAGCTGAGCTTCGGTTGTGAGATCGTCGAATTTTGTCGCTTTATTGTCGAGATAAGCGATGATCTGCAACTGTTCCGAAATGGGGGGGGTGGGGATTTTGAGATTGGCCAGTTGATCGCAAGTAATTGCTCCCTTGGTGCTTCCCGCCTCGTCGCTCTCCGCACGAAGGAAGTCGTATGCCATCTCGAAAATACGCCGAAGGAAATTGACGTCCAAAGATTCTGGATTCGGCTTCAAAAAAGCTACGTGCTGGTTAATAGTCGCCTCAAAAAGCAGCGTGCTAGCCATTCCACGTGTGCGTCCTTGGCCTGTGATTCCAACTAAGACCGCAGGCGGCGAAATCTTTGGGAGATGGCATTCTTTTAAGGCCAGGCAGGTAACGAACTCTGTTGATTCTGTGACTGCCGTCTGATTTACAACAGAACTATTCAGCCAAGGGTAGGTCCCTGACTCCCAATAATCCGGATTCTCGCGGCTTGGAGTAGATCCGTTTCCAATATCTGCAATGAACTTTATGCGCTTCATATCCCAATGAGCAGGCACATCGCCAAACCATTCGATGCCGGATACTTTTAGGGGGGCGTGAGGGTTCAGGCCTTTAGTGACGGCGTGGGAAATAACGGCTTGGCGTTTTTTTTTCAGCAGTTCGATCAATCGCTGCTGTTCTGCGATCAGTTCGTCGATCTTCGCGGTTTCACAGGTCAAGAATCGGGAAATAGCTACTTGTTCTGGGAATGGCGGAACACCCAACTGCAACGCCTTCACAATGTCCGTATTGAGGTTCGGCTGTCCGGAGCCTTGCTTAACCTTTTCGCGAATTGCATCAGTGATTGATGACAAATAATGATAGAGGAAGTGCGGATGAATTTCTTTCTGAAGCTGTTCAAACCCAACCACGCCGTCGTTAGCGCAGGCATTAATCGCCAAAATTTTCGGAACACCAAGTGTCGCGCCGCTATTTGAATAAATTACGGTCCCCTGTTCGAAGACTCTACTGAGTTTGGCACCCTCTTCGGTGAGAAAAGATTCGGTTTCACTCAGATATACTTGATCGTCCTTTGTGATCTCGGCAACCGTTACCCACGGCGTCGCGTCTCCGCCAAAATACGTTGGGTCGCCAGCAGGTCGCGGGGATGCCCCTCTTACCACGGTAGCAATCGTTCGTATTTGCTTTACATTCCAATGCTCTGGCACTTCGCCTAACCATTCAACGCCGCTGTCCTTATACTTCGGATATCGCGGAAAGCTCACTTTGACAGCCCTCCGATCATCTTCAGAATCCGATCGGTGACACCCTTCAACTCGGCATCAATTTCAGCCAGTTCTCGCGGTGGTTTGAACACGTAGAAGTGCCGGTTAAATGGGATTTCATACCCAACCTTCGTCTTCTCTTGGTCGATCCATGCATCGGGCGCGTGCGGAAGTACTTCGCGATTGAAATAAGTGCTCAGTTCCTCGCTGAGCGGCACATTTTCGGTGTCGCGCAGGTTTGAATCCGGCTGTGGCTTCCCCTTCAACTTCCCCTTCGTGGCCTTCACGATTTGCCCTGCCCCATCGCGCTCGGGCCGCTCCACCGTGATCGTCCGGTAGCCGAACTCTTCGTTCTTGAAAATCCGACTGATCGGCACGCCGTCACGAGTCACCTTTTTGCAGTTGCCGAACAGCTTGGTAATCTCCTCGATATGCTCGGGGCTCAGTTCCTTCCGCTTGCTCCCCAGACTTTTCCGCATCTTCTGCCAGAACCCGCTGGCGTCGATCAGTTGCAGTTTCCCTTTTCGGTTCTCGGGTTTCCGGTTGCTGACGATCCAGATGTACGTGCTGATGCCGGTGTTGTAGAACATGTCGGTCGGCAGGCCGATGATCGCTTCAACGAGATCGTTCTCCAGAACGTAGCGGCGGATCTCACTCTCGCCGGAGCCCGCCCCGCCGGTAAAGAGCGGCGAACCGTTCAACACGATGCCAAACCGACTCCCCCCGTCCTTCGCCGGCCGCATTTTGGAAATCAGGTGCAGTAGGAACAGGAGCGATCCATCGCTGACACGGGGTAGCCCCGGTCCAAACCTCCCATTGAACCCCTGTTGCTCAGCCTCCTTACGGATCTCCTTTTCGATCTTTTTCCACTCGACCCCGAACGGAGGATTGGAAAGCATGTAATCGAAATGGTTCCCGGTCAGCCCGTCATTTGAAAGCGTGTTGCCGAAAATGATGTTGCCGATGTCCTGCCCCTTGATGAGCATGTCGGCCTTGCAGATGGCGTAAGATTCCGGGTTCAACTCCTGCCCATACATCACGAGCCGCGCGCCCGGATTCAATTCCGTCAGATGCTCGCCGCTGACGGACAGCATGCCACCGGTGCCTGCTGTAGGATCATAGATGGACCGGACGACTCCCGGCTTCGTCAGCGCCAAGTCGTCTTCGATGAAGATCAGATTGACCATCAAGCGGATGACTTCGCGCGGGGTGAAGTGTTCCCCGGCAGTCTCGTTTGACAGTTCGGCAAACCGCCGGATCAACTCCTCGAACACCGCGCCCATCTGGGCGTTGCTCACAACCTCGGGATGCAGGTCGATGTTCGCGAACTTCTGAGCCACCAGGTAGAGCAGACCAGACTTTGCCAGCCGGTCAATTTGGATGTGGAAATCGAATGATTCAAAGATGTTCCGCACGGCGGGCGAAAACGCCTGCATGTACGCGAACAGGTTCTCCTTGATGTGGTCCGCATCGCCAAGCAGCTTCTTCAGATCGAGCGGCGACGTGTTGAAAAAGAACTGGCCGGACTTCCTCAATAGGAACGGCTCGGGGTTCACTCCCGCCTTCTGCCGAATCGCCAGTTCCGCCAACACGGCACCCTTCGACTTCTCCAGGACGCAGTCCAGTCGACGCAGCACGGTGAACGGCAGGATCACTTTGCCGTATTCGGACTGCTTGTAGTCCCCACGCAGCAGGTCAGCCACGGACCAGATGAAGGATGAAAGATTCGGATCGGCCATGAACGGTTTGATGGGAGATGAATGGGAAAAAGGATGTGGGGCCTCGCTGCAACTCCAAACTGTGCAACTCGAAGGGGTGCATCCTATGAAGAACTTCGCGCCGACTCTACGGAGAAGGCATTCTGCGCCGAAATGCCCGGTTTTCGCCCATTCAAACTCTCGAATCCGCGACGCATTTCGCAGCTTCCGTGAGCTGACTGCAACTATTTCTTCACGACGCGGTCGCTGTCCTCGTGACATGGGAAACGAGTTTAATCAGGACCAATTTGGCTTCTCCAAGGGATCTGGACTGATATACTCGTTGGTCTTACAGGTAGGCTGTGGGCACGGCAAGTTCTTTTGGCATCGGAGGTTGCGCATATGTCGAATGCATCAATGGGATTTGACACCACCGGGACGCACGAGTTCACCATAAGCGCCTTATTGGACTCTGATGGCACTCCATATGTCGGGGCAAGCGGGACGATACGATTTAATAGGCGAGACGGCCTCACGTTCGACTTTGACATACCGGACTCTGCCTGCCTTGGACGAAGGCCGAGCGTCGAGGGAATAGACCGGAAGTCCAGAGCAGCGGGATTCTATGAAATATCCCGTTCACCATCTTGGAGGGGCCTGCTTGCAAACGGAAAAGAGTTTCAGCTGTTTGAGACGAGTGGCACGACGCAGCATGTCCGGCACTTTGGACAAGTCGATCTTCCGAACCGCAGAATATTAATCGGACGGGCCGCATTCGGACTAGTTACGCTTTCAAGCACAGGCCTGCTTGGATTTCAATACAACACACCATTGAGTTCTCGATATTTTCTTGCCGGTGTCCCTCCATTCCATTGGCCGGAAGAATACGAACACAATTCTGAGGACGGACGCACATACTCGTCACGTTGCTTCACACTTTCCCGCAACCCATTAATACGAGTAATCAATGCTGACAAGGACTGCGGGGTTTCCGACGGCGTGTGGCTTCTATCGGAGGAAGCAACTCCAGATGACATACGCACACCGCCAGATAGTTGCCAAAATGGCAGAAACTTTCTGTCGTTTCTCATGGGGAGATCCGTTCAATTCCTTTGGACAGACAGGTTCCACGACAATGGAGATCTCAGTCGCCTGTATTATGGTGTATTTCGACATGTCCAAGAATCGCTCGGACACGAACAACCATTGCCCCTCTGCCGACTAAAGGAAATCGCAACTAGTCACGAGATTTGCGCAAAAATGCCGGCGCTCTTTGAAAAATTTGTCGCTGTGGATAAGCAATTTAATATAGATTTCATCTCTAGTCCGATCCGGGCCGCATTTGACACATACGCCGACGATAAATTGGCCTTCGGATGCATCAGCTTAGAGCGACTGGCAGCAGCCCACAAAAAACACTGCAAGTCGATAGGATGCACGGTTGATGCCAAGAAGCACCTCACAAAAGAGCAAGGTGCGTCTATTCGGCAAGCTCTCTCGGAGAAGTTGTTGGAGCTGAAAGAATCTTTAGACCTGCCAAATGACGTCGTCAATTTTCTGATTGACAAGAAAATTGCAAATATTCACACACCGCCCAACGCGGATTCACTCAAGGAAGTCTTTACGACCCTCGGGATAGATTTGACCCAAAGCGAGAAGTTAGCGATCCAACAGCGAAATCACGTATTCCACGGCAGCCAGACGATGACCGGAACTGGGCTCAAGGATATTGAATCCGAGATGAAACGATTTGATATCATTCGAACGCTTGTTTACAAGGCCGTTTTGCGCCTACTGAATTACGATGGCCCATATATGGATTATGGAGATGTCGATGCTGGAAAGGCATTTTCAATTCGCGTCCTAGTACGCCGTCCGCAAACAGAATAGAGCGGTTCTACCCTGCGGGGGGTAGATGTGTTCTCGCAGTGGTTTTGTTGAATCTCAGCGCATCGCGGACATCTCTGGCGACGTGCCATCTTCAAAAAGCATCGTGCCATCCGGGTACCGGTAGGCGGCGAGCCGGTATTTTTGGTGATGCCCGGAAAACTGTGGCTCGAAGCGTTCCTGATAGCGGTAGCCCGCGCCGTAGTCGACGCAATAGCCACGGCCCGACCGCTGAGAGTGACCGTAGTGACCGAACACACATAATTCTGGCCCAAAATACCATCGCCACCATTGCACCCTTTCCTCCAAGCGGTGGGAATTGCTCTCCGTTTCGGACGGTCGGCCCCGCTGCTCCAGCCCTGAAGTAAGAACCTTGACGGGATTTTCGTTCTGCTCAATCAACTTCCGCTCTGTCCTTTCAGTGATGCCGAGTCGTTTGATCGTCGCAGCGGCGTGTTCCGCACCCTGTTTCATGAGTGCCAAGGTTTCGGTTGAGCCACGCGCCACGTCGATCATGTGGTCGTTCCAGCAAGCATGCACAATCCGGCAGCCGTAGCCTTCCAGTGCCAGCGGCAGCGTTTTGAAAAAATCGACAATGCTTTTTCGCATGGGCTCGTCCGCCAGCCGTTGCGGGACTACCTGCCCCTCATGGGTAAATGGATCTCCAAAAAACCAGTCATTGTCGAATTTCCGGCGATTCAGCATCAGATTCAGATCGTGATTTCCTAGCACGCACTGAGCCTTTCCAGCCTCGACCAGTTCACGGACGCGCTCGACCACCGCTGGACTATCCGGGCCACGGTCGGTCAGATCTCCCAGAAAGACCAGCCGCCGCCCGTCTGGATGCTCCCCACGCAGGTTGTAGCCAAGCTTTTCAATCAGGCTATTGAGGGCGTCAATCTCGCCGTGGACATCGCCAATGATGTCAATTCGGTCAGAGAGGAGTGGATGAACGAGCGACATGGAAAACATTTCCTTGAAGACTGGGGACCGCGACTTTACCCAATCAGGCGCTTCTTTGCCGCCTGAAACTCGGCATCCGATAGCACTCCGCTTTCTTTCAGCCGGGCAAGTGCCGACAGTTCGTCCGAGAGATTTCGGGCTGGGGCCATGGTCTGGGGTGTTCTGAGCTGGCGAATCGCAGAGTCAATGTAACTCTTGATCTCCTTGGCCGTCAGATTGTTCCCCGGTGACGCAAACATGAAAGTATTCTCGTCTTTTGTCGCCGCGAATATTCCCCCCCGACTCTCATTGCCGCCCGGTATCGTGAATTGCATGAATCCACTGATGACTGGGCCGGCCTCTCTGAACTGAATCGCCGTGATCGATGAAAATGGGATTTCTTTGGTGCCGGTGATGCCCTTGTTGAAAAACCCCAGAACGCCGCGCGGAGTGATGGTCACCCGGTCTTCAAACACCCGCAGAGTGTCTTGAACGCCCTTCATGACAAAGACGGCCCCTGATGCGTCAGCCACCACTTCCGACTTCGCCGGCACTGCCGCGTTTTGGACGGGTGGCGGCGGACCAGGAGCAGCCGGCATCAACGCACGCGGTGGTGATTTCACAAAGACACTCTTCGGTGGTGTTTTCGTGACAACCGGTTCCAGCGGCGTGAACAGGTCAAAGGTCTCTCGGCATTTCAAGCAAGCCATTTTCTTGCCGAGACTATTGTCCGGCACCTTGTAGATCTGCCCACAGTGGGGGCATGGAATTCGAGTCATGATTTAAGACCTGCCCGTGAATGTTCAAGCTCGCCCGTCAATGTACGATCCGAGGGACAGTCCCGTAAAGTACGTTTCTTGAATTCAACCACCCCTCCACACTCGACGGTTTGCAGCAGCATTCCGACCGGGAGTGACGCAGGTGGCGGCGACTGAAACATCAATTCAACGGAAATTCGGCCAGCGCCTGCGCGAGGTTCGGAAACAGAAGGGGACATCTCAGGAAAAGCTAGCTGCCGACGCCGGTGTCAGTCGGACCTATGTCAGCGACATCGAACGCGGTGCCAGGAACGTCTCACTCACTACCGTTGAAGGGCTGGCTGCGGCACTCGGGGTGACGATGGCGGAATTGATGCCAGACTGGCCGAATTCCACCGCCGCAGAATCTCCCTGATGCCCAGTATTCAGCGCAATTCTCGTCCCGATTAAAAAGGCTCTCAGTCATTTCACCGCCGCTGCCCGCAATAAAACCACGTCACTCCGGGCCATTGCGGCGAAGCTGGACGAACTGGGGCACACTACCCGGCGCGGCAAAAAGTGGAATGCAGTCCCGAGTCGCGCAATTGCTGGATTTCAGGCAGCAAGTCACAGTAGGCGCTCAGTGCCGCTGAGCGATGGGATTCAGCCGCCACCTTTGACCCTGCAATTCCACCGGCGATACGCCGGTCTTCTTTCCCGTCCCAGTGACCGGTACGGCGTGAGCCGAGAAGAATCCCACGAGCCTTCGCGGCTTGTAACGCGGCCTTGGTCCGCTCGCTGATGCGACGAGCTTCATCTTCAGCCACGGCGGCAAGGATGTGGATCGTCAGACGGTTCGCATGGGGATTATCGCAGGCGACAAATTCGATGTCCGACTCCATCAAGGCAGACAAGAACGCCACATTTCTACTCAACCGATCCAGCTTCGCGACTACAAGTGTGGCTTTGGACCGCTTCGCGTGGGCCTTTGCCTTTTTCAGTTCTGGCCGATCAGAAACGCGACCACTCTCGACTTGTGTGTACTTCGCCAGAATCCTATTTCCGGATCTCTGAGCAAATTGCTCAACAGCAAACTCCTGCCCTTCAAGTCCGAGTCCGGACTCTCCCTGCTGTTTGGTCGAGACCCGGAAATAGGCCACGATTCCGCCACCAATTGCTGGCACCACACACTTCCTTCCGCCTGTATTATTTTCCCTTGATGACCATCAAGGGAATCATTACACCCTACACTTTCTAAACGTAGGCCATGCGGAATGGTTCATCACAATTGGAACTACATTGTGCTAGCGCCGTCGTGAACGAAGACTCCAGCTTCCACCAGCAGGTTTCGATGGTGGTCAACCTTCAGGTTGTAGACTTGTGCGTATCCTGCATTCTCAATTGTTAGAACTTTGTGGTTCCCTTCTTCGAGGTCTGGTCGCTTCTCGCAGAATTGCTTGTAAGGACATTCATCCTTCGACTTGCCGCTACGGCGAAGGTACCAACTGTACTTGCTGGCGAGCGAGCCGTTCGACTGAAACCCATGGTTGCCTTCTGCTGCCATTCGCTTCGCTGCTTCGGAGCGAGCCTGACGCATCTCAGGTGTTGGATTCTGGAATGGATGGGTGCCCTCGTTGAACTGTCGGCGCGATGGATGAGTTCCAGCTGCGTGCTGTTCCAGATTGAATTTGCGAATTGTTTCAGCCGATCTTTGGCGGTGTTCCTCGGTTTGGGTGAGCTTTTGCAGGTGAAAGTCGCCACGTGCCACCCTTTCTCGAATCCAATCAGTCATCGCAGGAGTACGGTTCTCCGACAAGAACGGGTGTGAGCCTTCCTGCACCTTGCCGGTTTGGAATCGCTGTTGATCCAATCGATTCTGCTCGCTTTCCCGATATGCAGCGAGAATTCGGTTTTCGAGTTCATGATACGCTGAGTGATCAGAGTGAGTTATCCATGCGAGATTGTCAGGGCGATTATCAAGCTTGTTGCCGTTGAGGTGGTGACGCTGGTCTTGATCTTTCTCCTTTTCTGATAGTTCGAGTTCGCCAGTTCTCCGGTTCAGTCGCACTGCGATGGTGCTCCGCCGAGATGCCCGAACGTGGGTGGCGAACCACTGCCGCCGTTGCGGATCTCTGAACAACTCGTAGTCCTTCAGCCGCTTCTCATTGTTGGCGACTCCATCGCTTATTCGCCGGTACAGTGCCATTAGGCTGTCGCCTGAACGAAGACGGTCCGCTCGACGAAACTCACCATCGCTTAACATGAAACCGTGTCCGGGAGTGCACCATACTTCCTGACCGTCATCGAGTGTCACCTTTAAAATCGTTACCATTTCGCCTGTCATTCTCGGGCTATGTGCGAGTCCCGGTGCCATCCGCCCTGTCAGGCGATCGATGCTGTATATCCAAAAGGATGATTCCGAGAACTCTCGGGCCAAGTCAGCCATCGTCCTTACCGATCCATCCAGAAGTGGAATTCGGGTTTGACCAGCGAGACACAGAGATTTGTTCACTGATGCCCACGATCCTTTTCCCTCATCGCACAGTTGATTGAGGAACTCGCAGCGCGTGCTGATCGTCTCTCCCTCAATGGCCGTGAACGTGGAACGCAGCGTGTTCCGTTGGGCAATGGGGAATTGCTTGAGCCGCTCCAGACCGGCGAGAATCTGTTTATGGGAGCCCTTCCCGCTCCGCTTCATGGGTCGCAGGGCGTCATGAGCTTCCGCTGTCCCGTCGATGGACGTGATCAGACTGAACCCATGCTTCTGGAGAAAGTCACAGTTCTCCGGCGAGTACAGCGTGCCGTTCGTGGTAACGTGGAACTTGGCCTTGGGCCGTCCGTCGCCGCCGCACTGCTGGCACTTCTTTCCGTTCGTCTGGCCCTGTTGGTTCCGCTGTTCCCCTGTGCCCTTGCACATGAGGCACTTTTCTTTCGAGCAGAGATGCTCCGCGTACTCCACCGTCTTTTTGATCAGTTCCATGTTCAACAGGGGCTCTCCCCCGAAGAACCCGAGATTGATCCCTTCCGCCGGAACGAGCAGGCGGTCAATCGCTGACTTCGCCGTCTCGAATTTCATATAGTCGTCGACTG
Source organism: Planctomycetaceae bacterium (assembly GCA_021732845.1). GTDB lineage: Bacteria > Planctomycetota > Planctomycetia > Planctomycetales > Planctomycetaceae > JAKFUF01. The sequence continues at coordinate 57,536 of JAKFUF010000124.1, forward strand.
GGACGGACGACATCGTTTCAAGCCATCCACTGCTAGCAACGCAGGGTTCAACTGTAGTCGGCGCGGCTCCATATTGGTTCGTCATCTTGTTCACCCTTGTTAGTGACCGTTTTATGAGACCTCCTTCCTGTCTTCCGGATCACTTCTGTGCAGTGGGTTGGGTTCGCAGTTTTTGCTACAGCCGGCGGTGACCGGTGGGGTCAATCCAGCCGGGAACGAGCGGCTCCATTAGGCGTCGAAGTATCCCCGCACGTCTTGATAGGACAATCGCTTCCTTTTTGCTTTCGCCTTGGAAGAACCCGCGACTACCACGCACCTGTTGCATCGCCCGACTGCGAACGAGCAGCGGGACCCATCCACGACGCGTGAATTTAAAAGTGTATTGAACCGCTTTTGCCAGCAACTTCGGCACATCATGGAATAGGTGGATTTCACATTCGCAGGCGTCTTCCAACATGCTTTTCAGCCATGCGGCTTCAACCGCATGACTCGCCCACATCAAATAGTGAAAGTGAACTTTCCCGCGTTCGCCACCGATCTCCGTGACAATTCGTATTTCAATCTCTCGGTCAGGAACTTCTAACCGCCAGAGCCGAAGCTTCCGCAGAAATCGTTGCACCAGAAAGGACTGATTGCATTCAGGTGCGGCCAGTGCAAAATTGCCGAAGTAGATAAATTTGGAAGTGCGCAACCGCCAAAGCGACCAGAGTGCCGCCATCGACTCCTGTTTCGCCCATCGCATTCTTCCCAATCGACAGCACCTCGGATCTCGGCACCATCTTCGATCGCAGAGCGGTTTTGGGCTTGATTGAGCAAAAGGAGAATTGACCATTTGCGATGATTCTCTGTCGTAATGTCCCATATGGTATATATAGAATAGGTTCATGACCGGCTGGTGTTCCCATCTTGAATCACGCAGGTGTGCGGGATATCAAGATGTTGCGTAGGCCTACATTCCCCGGCGACTCAGTTCATTAATGGCATCGCGACTAGCGCTCTGCCGTTGACGTAGTGAGCGACTCTGCTGAGAAGTCGAATTGGAACTCGGCGCGGAAATAGCATTGAGGAACCGAGTCAGCGCCTCAACAGTAGTGCATCGCGATGCTCCAACTTGGATGGTTTCCAGAACAGTTCCCTTGAAGCCTTTGCTGCTCCAGCGATAAACGCAGGAAAGGTGGACTGATTTGCCTTTGCGCCGGCGCGGCAGGCGGGCAATTACTTCTGGAAAGGAAATGATTTTCTCTGCCTCGATATCAATCGCCATTGCGATGCCTTGCATTGCTGTGGGTGTTGTCACGTCACTATGCAATGATTCTGGCGATAGAGCGGTATCTAGTTAAGTACCGTCTCCCGGATCGGAAATCCTGACTTGGCAGGTATTTACAGCTATTGACTGAGGTCAAGGCGCAAAAAGCGAACCATTTTCAACTAGAGGAATGTCGTGAGCGCATCGCGGATGAACTCGGAGCATGAATGAAGCTCGACGAGTTCCACTACCGTTAGCAGCAACCGAAATTGCAGTTCGCCTCACCAGTCGCTGTTGTCCGCGCATCCGTCTCGGATGGTGAAGGATTTGCCGCCGACCTCGCTGTCACGTTGGCAGAACGTGGTGTTACACGTCCACTATCGGCGGCGGGATTTAATCGACTCTGAATCGAGTAGCCGATATCCAAGTCCGGCTTTCCTGTCAATAAAGAGATCGATTCGGGGAAACGAACTCTCGATTAGCCCCTTCAACCGATTGGTGTCAAAGCTATAATCGCGGCCATTGCACCACCGTCCTTTCTGTGCCGTAATCGCTTCCAGCATAATTCTCAGGCTGTCAAAAAGTACGAGCTGTGCATGAAACGCCTTCCGGTAAAAATAGGCGAGCACCGTTTGGCTGCACATTGGGCAGGTGCGAATGGCGATGGCCGGAAATTCGACGGTGCCGTGCATTACCCCTTGCTGGTCAGCGAATATTTCGCATCCAGATTCACATACCGTCATTCCTTGATGGTCCTGAACGTCGTGGTTTGGAAATAGCATCTCCTTAAATTCACTCTCATCCAGATCTTGTCCTTCATGAAGCTTGCTCGTTGCAGAGGCTCTGTTAATGGGGCAGTTGGCGCTACCCGACTTGCACAGCGACTCGCATGGCAGCGGCGACATCCTGTTCAGCATAGTGTTCCGCAATGGCTAGAGATTTTTGGCCGAGCAGGCACCTGACCACATCAAGGCCATGTTGACGACGGACCTCTGTGGCAAAACTGTGCCTGAGTTGATGGGGATGCCACGGCGGTATTTCCGCTTTTTCGCAGCCCCGACGAATCGCATAGTAGTAGGCGTGTTCCGTGTATTCCGACCGCGGCGCTCGTTTCGGCTTCGATTTTCGCTTTCTCGACCTCTGGGATGGGGTCATTGGAGTTGCCCGATTTTGGCTCCTTTTTAAATTCAGCGCTTCAACTGCCTGTTTCGGGCTGAAGATCGAGTCTTCAGGCGTGTCAGGTCGCAACCATGGCAAGAGATGTTTTTGTGCTTGAGGCCCGATTTGTACGATGCGTTCATGTCCATGAACTGCGGTCTTGTGTGTCCGAGGTCGATACGACCAAACCGAAGCGGAGCGATCAATGTCGCAGGTCCGCATCTGGCAAACTTCACCGGGCCTCATCCCGGTCCGTCGCTGAATCTGGATCATCGCTGCCACCGCTGGATTCACATGTGGCAATACTGCTTCAACATGATCGTCGGGAACTGGGCAGACTTTTTTTGTTTCCCTCGCTTTTGAGCGGCCCCGCTTCAGTCCTTCGACTGTTCGGACTGCCTCAAAAACACTGGATGGGATCAGCTCTTCAGCGACTGCCCACTTGAAGAATCGCTTGATCCGTCCGAGTCTCTTGTTGATCTCATTTCGGCAGAGGTCGTCATCCAGCATTTTCTGGCGGACGGCCTTGAGGCATGTCGGGCCAAATTCCTCTGCGATTGTGTGGCCGTTGAGGTGCTTCAGTGGGCGAAGCGAAATCCTAATGCAATCAGCTTCGGTGGTTGGAGTACCGTCCGGGCGGCGGTAGTAGACTTCACAGTGGTTGAGGTAGCGGACGAGGAGTTCATTAATTGTCAGATCAAGGAATTTGCTACGAGGGGGTTCGCGATGGCCCCGGATCAGCCATCGGGCAATCAGACGGTCATACTCGGCGCGGCTATCGGGAGTGCCATGCTGACCAAGATAATGGTCTTTCTCACAAAGAGTCACCACGGCTTGGCCGGAGGCTTTGTGCAGGCGATAGGAGGGTACGCGGTGGGGCATTTTGGATCGAATCCGGTAAACTACCGGCTTTTCGTCACAAAACCGCACCGCCCCAACTCAGAGCGAGTAGACACAAAGTGTGTCTTCGGTTGAACTTATGAAAATGGACAGAGCCGGGATCGAACCGGCGACACCAGGATTTTCAGTCCTGTGCTCTACCAACTGAGCTATCTGTCCAGCGTCGAGACGTTTGACACTCAATGGATGAAAAGGTTCTCACCCACAAGTGGTGGGGGAAGCTTAACGCAGGGGAAAAGCGGTTTCAAGCCGAATGCCGAGAACAGCTTGCAAAAAATTCGGAGCCGGCTGAAATCCGATCACCTGAAAAGTTTACGCTGAATGCGAGATCTCGTTCCCGGCAGTTCCCCCAAGCGCCCGACTCCCGACGCCAGCCCCGATGGTGCCGTGTCAGCACAGCGAAAGCCCTCCTGGTGATGGATTCGCCCCCGAATTTATAACAGCGACCCAAACAGGTCATGAGCGGGCCACTCCTTCACCATTTTGACCGTTTGATGCAGCAGCGGGTCCACCTCGCGCGACAGCACCTGCTGCTTGGCATTATGATCGGTGTTGAACAGCACGGCCAGGTTCAGCCCGTCGAACCGCCGCAGCAAAATGGTCGAGGTGCCGGGAATCAACCCGTTGTGCCACACGTTCTGGCCGCCCTCGACAGGCCGCACCGACCAGCCACATCCGTAGTAGAAATCGCGTGGCTTGCCATCGGTTTCATGCCCCGCCTGGCCCTCGGGGCGCTTTGTCATCAGCGTGATCATCTCCGGCTTGAGGAGCGGCGACTTCTCGGGATGATCGAACGCCGAGGCGAACCGCACCAGATCCACCGCTGAGGCGATCCAGCCACCGTGGGCCTCGTAGGCCTCGAAATTTTCAGCCCCGTAGACTTCGGGCACCTGTTGTCCCAGGTCACGGCCGCAGATGGCTGGTCCGCTGCGCTTCTCCGAGTCGTAATAGCAGACTTCGCCGTCGACCAGTTCGCCGCGGGCCGCGCGGCCGAGCCGCATTTTCGAGATCCCCAGTGGCTTCAACAGGTGTTCCTGCACGTAGTCGGCATAGGTTTGCCCGCTGAAGTGTTCGATCAGCCGGCCGAGGATGAGATAGTCGACATTGGCGTATGCGTAGCGTGCTCCCGGCACGAAATCGAGCATCCGGGCGGTCATGTAGCGGATGACGTATTCCGGTCCGACCGGCAGCAGGACGTTGAATTCTTTGGAGATCTCCACGGCCCGCACGATCGGGTCGAACGAGACAGCACGGTCCCAGCCGGCGGTGTGCTGGAGGAGGTGCTGCACGGTGATGTCTTTAAGCCGCGCGTCGGCCGGGCCGGACTTGGGCAACAGGTGCGGCAGGATGTCAAATGCCTTGTCACCCAGGGAGACTTTGCCCTGCTCGACCAATTGCAGCATCGCCACGGCCGTCAGTGGCTTGGAGACGCTGGCGACGCGAAAGATGGAGTTTGGCTGCACGGGACGCTTTATCTCGACCTCGGCGAGGCCGAAGCCACGGGCGTAGACCAGGCGGGACTGGTGCGTGATCGCCAGAGCCGCGCCGGGAGCCTGGTGCGTCTTGATGAAGTCCGTCATCATCGCGTCGAAGGCCGCGAGACTCGGCTGAGCGTCGCCGGTGATCATCAAGGACACCTCGGCGTGAGCGGGGCGGCTGGCACCGCTGATGCCGATTCCCAAGGCTCCGGCGGTCAGCGTTTGCAACAGGCGGCGGCGCGACAACGAACTTGGATGGGTCATGTTGCTGGCACACAAGGTCAGGGATTCATCGCGCGTCAACAGTTCGTGTTCATTGGGCGGCTGACAGAGCGTGGGCAAAGTGAGCCAGCAGCGGGCCGAGCCACGGATGACTCGGTTTCTGGCACGAATCATGACTCATTCGTGAGGAATCCGCCACAAGCAATCAGCTTTCATTTGGGTGTAACCGGTCATCCGCTAGGCGGCGACGGGCCATTCGATGGTCTCGAGTGCGGTGGTGTGGGGATAGAGCCGCTTCGTTTCCTGGTCGATGCGGAAGGTCTGGAATTCGTCCCAGTGGTCGTT
>JAKFUF010000140.1 GCA_021732845.1 Planctomycetaceae bacterium
TTTCGCGCGACCTGTAAACCGTTTCGCCATCCCTAGCACTCCCTTGAGCTTATGACGCGGACTCCGCCGATTTCCCAACGCCATTCTTAACATCACCATTGCAACGCGCGAATAGCGACGTACGCCCTGTTTGACTTCGGCAGCAGAATGCTCTCGGCTTTGCCGCCAGACATATGTATAATTTATTATGCATGTGTCTGGAATTGGGAGTGAAGGGATGAGATCTCTGGAGCTGACAGCAACCGAGTTGGGCCGCCTGAGCGGATCGCGCCGGTGCGTCCTGCAAGCCAGTTCACTGGGGCTGTTGTCAGGGCTGGGCCTCCGCAGCAGCGGGGTGGCTCGCGCGGAGACGGTGGCCGGAGCGCAGGCCGGTTTCAATCGGGCCAAGTCGTGCATTCTCGTCTTCATGTGGGGTGGTCCCTCGCACATTGACACCTGGGATCCCAAGCCCGACGCGCCGCAGGAAATTCGCGGCCATTTCAAGCCGATCTCCACCAACGTCAGTGGGATCCAGATCAGCGAGCATTTCCCAAAACTCGCCAAACTTGCCGACCAATACACGATTGTCCGCTCCGTCAACCATGACGATCCCGCGCACCTTTCCAGCGTGCATCATCTGATGACAGGCCGGCACGCCCCCGAGAAGAAATCGGACGCCGCACCGCCGTCACGCCGGGACTGGCCGCACATCGGGTCCACGCTGATGAAGCTGCGTCCGCCGGCTGGAATCCTGCCGCAGTTCGTCATGATGCCCTGGACGGTCCTGCATCCCGCCGCCCCTGGCGGCACTGCCCCCGGTCAGAATGGCGGTCTGCTGGGGCCGGGCTACGACCCGTTTGTCCTCAAGGGCGACCCCAACGCCTCCAATTTCGAAGTGCCTGGCATCGGCGTGCCCGTCGGACTGACACTGGAGCATCTGCAGTCGCGGCGTGCGCTGCTGGATTTGGTCGACGGCCAGGGAGTTCAGGCTCCAGCATATGCGCGGCAGCGCGACCGGGCGCTGGACCTGGTGGCCGCCCCACAGGCCCGTGAAGCGTTCGATCTATCCCAGGAAACTCCAGCCACGCGCGAACGCTATGGCCGGCACATCCACGGCCAGTGCCTTCTTCTAGCACGGCGGCTGGTGGAACGGGATGTGCCGCTGGTGTGCGTCAACTGGCACAACGACGGCGCGAACTTCTGGGACAGCCACGGCGACGTGTTCAATCGCCTGAAAAACGATCTCATGCCGCCCGCCGACAACGGCTTTTCAGCCCTTTTGCAGGATCTCCAGGAGCGCGGCCGCCTGGAGGACACACTGGTGGTCTGGGTGGGCGAGTTCGGCCGGGCACCGCGGATCAACACAAGTGTGGGCCGCGACCATTTCCCCTACTGTTATTCGGCGGTTTTGGCCGGAGCGGGGATTCGCGGCGGACAACTTTACGGGAAGTCCGACGCGCGGGGTGCCGCACCCATCTTGGACCCTGTCTCACCCGCCGATCTCGCCGCCACCATGTACCACGCCCTCGGCGTCCCGGCGGATTTTCATCTGGCCGACCGCCAGGACCGCCCGCTGCGACTCACGGAGGGCCAGCCGTTGCCGTTGTTCGGATGACGGTAGATGCACAGCCACGGGTGGCTCGTCCTTGGTCGAGACTTGGTCATTCAGATCTTTGGGGCACCATGAAATGTGGGTGTACAATGTCAAGGGGTTGGTTGTAGTTCTGCTTGGAGTTGGTCTGGGTATCGGACTCAGCCTTTCACCGACAACCAAGCCTTTTGCGGTTTTTGCCGCGATTATCGCCGCGATGCTCATTGATGTCTGGATGCGGCTGCGGAGCGAAGATCACGATCGTCCGATGATTCATCCAGATGCGGGCGGACACATCTGGTTTGCTCCCTTGTGGGTGGTCGGAATCGTCTTGTTCGTTGTGATCGGCCTCGTGGAGTTTCGTCTGGTTTGAAGGGCGGACCAGACATTGTCAGATCGAGATTGGATGAACTCGAGGGGACGGAGCCTTTGAACGTGCTGCCCAGCCCGTTTTCAGGCGATTTCCGCCTGATGGTTGGCCCACGGCGTTGCAACAACAAACGACATCAAAAGTCTCGCAGATCCATTGAACAATTTGGACCGCGGATCAGTTCACTCATGTGATGTTCGAGTTGTGAGTTCTCGTCCGGCCGGCGTGGACAGATTCTGACCAAATCCGTGAGGCCGAACGACGCGCAGTCGCGAACCAGGATTCGCCGCTGGCAGAGGTCCGCGACAACAGCGCTGGCGTTGGGAACCTCAACCATGAGAAACGGTGTCGGCGACTCAATGCATCTCAGGCCCAGTTGATGAAACGCTGTCAACAACTGTTGTTTTTCGCGGTTGAGGACTTCCAGCGATTGTTGCAGATGCGTGGTATCTCTCAGCGCCGCGACTCCCGCAGCTTGGGCAAACGCATTGACGTTCCACGGCGGGCGGACGCGGATCAGCTCTGCAATTCTCTCGCGTGGACCGACGGCATAACCAAGCCGCAACGCGGCCAGTCCGTAGGCTTTGGTCAGTGACCTGAGAACCAGAATGTTGGGGCGGCCGCAAGCCACCAGCGATTGTGCCTTCGGGACGAAGTCAACATACGCTTCGTCGACGACGAACTGCGTCTGAGGGCAGCGTTCAGCCCAGCGCTCAACCCAGTTTGCCGGGATCAACTGGCCCGTGGGGTTGTTCGGCGTGCACAAGAAGCAGAGACGAAATTGATCTCGAACAAGGGCTTGTTCAATGACCGCAGGATCAAATCGAAAGTTCGCATTGGCGGCTGCAAAGGACGTCTGCACGGACGGAGTCCGCAGTCTGGCCGTGCGGGCGTACTCGGAATAGGTCGGGCCGAGAATCAATACCTTGTCGTTGGGGTTGAGCCACGCTTGGGCGATCAGGTGCAACAGTTCGCTGCTGCCGTTCGCACACAGGATGTTTTCTGAAGCGATGCCCAAGTGCCCGGCGATAGTTTCACGAAGTTCCGTGCAGTGCCGGTCGGGATACTGCGCAAGCGGAATTTCAAGCAGGGCTTCACGCACTCGCGGAGGCGGCCCGAGCGGATTGACGTTGGTGCTGAAGTCCAGCACCGTGGCTGGATCAATGCCCCGCGCGCGAAGTTCGGCAAAGGGCAGCCCTCCGTGGACGCATTCCCAAGCGTTGGACTGGCTGGAGAGTTCGTGGGTCATCGCCAGCTCTCCCAGCAAACGATGCCCAGAGACAGGATTCCAACTGACAACGCGCACGCACAAATCACAAGCCATCCCGCGCGGAGGATGTCATCAACGCAGGGAGGCCGCTGCCCGAGCCCCAGGCGGTAGCAGCCGACCTTCTCCAGTTCGACTCCGAGCACTCCTGCAGCCGCACTCATCGGATGGCCGGCATTGGGGCTGGCCGTCTTCCGGCAGTCGCGCCACCAGATGGACACGGCCAGCACCGTGTTTCGCGACAGCCAGAGGCCCGCTGACAGCATTGCCAGCGCGGTCAACCGCGCCGGAAGCAGATGGACGACATCGTCCAACCGCGCCGGAAACTTGCCGAGCCACTCGCGCGGTGGGTCACGGTAGCCCAACATGGCGTCGCAGGTGTTGATAAAGCGGCAGGCAAATGCACCGGGCAGGCCGAACAAGGTGAACCAGAACAGCGGAGCCACGACGGAGTCGCTGGTGTTTTCGGCGAGGGACTCGATCGTCGCCGCAGTCACCTGCGACTCGTTGAGCTGCGAGGTGTCGCGGCTGACCAAGTGCCAGCTCACCAGCCGGCGGGCTTCGGCCAGGTTCGGAATACGCAATGCCGCTTCCACTTCCCGGCCGGCGGCCAGCAGTCCGCGCAGAGACAGCGCGAGTTTGAGCAGACAGGCTTGGAGAAGTACTGAAAGCGACTGTGGCAGCAGCGAACATCCCCGCTGGCAGCCGAATCCGATGACAACCACCACTGCCATGCCGATCACTGAGAACATGAGTCCGGCGACAAATGGCAGGAGACGGCCAGCTTTTGGAGCCTGACGATAGAACAGTCCGATCACGCTTCCGAGCCACGCGACGGGATGGACGCGGCTGGGGAGCTCCCCCAGCAGGACATCCAGCAGCAGTGCGAGCCACAGGGTACCGATCATGCTGGCCCAAGCGGAGGGCTTGTTTTCGAAGAGGAGGAGCAACATGTCAGGGCCGATCCCGCACAAGGTCGTTCTCTTCCAACAAGGGTACCACCAGTGGAGTTCCATACACGGGATGCGGTATGACCGTGACCGGAATCCCAAACGTCTCGGCGATCCGTTGCGGAGTCAAAACCTCGTGGGGCGTGCCGCAGGCGAGCAGCGTTCGCCGGGCCAGGAGCGCGATGCGATCGGCATGGACGGCGGCGAGATTCAGATCGTGGAGGGTCAGCACGATGCTGAGCCCCTGCTGCTTGGCCAGTTGCCGAACGAGCCGCAGCACCTCCACCTGAAACCGCAGGTCGAGTCCGTTTGTTGGTTCATCGAGCAGCAGGACGCCTGCCTGCTGGGCCAGAGCACGCGCCAAAATGACCCTCCGCCATTCGCCTCCGGAAAGCTCGGTGATTGGGCGGTCTCGCAGATCGACCAAGGCCAGGGCCTCCAGCGATTGCTGAATCGTGGCTCGGTCTGCAGTACTCAATGGCCTGAGCCACCCACGGTGCGGCAGGCGTCCCAGGGAAACCGCCTCTTCCACCGTCAGTGGCCAGTCGCGGCGCTCGCTTTGGGGCATGAGCGCAATCTCGCGGGCCATGTCCGTGGCCGGTGCCGACCAGATGTCCCGCTCATGCAGCAGCACCGTCCCGCGGTGTGGCCGGATGGACCGCGACAATGCCCGCAACAGGGTGGTTTTCCCAGATCCATTGGCTCCCATCACCACCAGCACCTCGCCGGCCTCGGCGGTGAGGGAGCAGGCGTCGAGTGCTTGGCGCCGGCCATAACGGCAATCGAGGTTGTCGGCGGACAATGTCGGCATCAGAACGCTCCCAGCTCGCGCTGTCGGAGCTTCAGCAACACGAGGAAGAATGGTCCACCCAAGAGCGCCGTGACAATGCCCACCGGCACTTCGGCCGGCGCGGCGGCGGAGCGGGCCACACAATCCGCCACAACCAACAGCGTGGCTCCCGTCAAACCGCTGGCGGGCAGGACATACGCGTGCCGGGCCCCCACCAGAAACCGAGCCACATGGGGAGAGATCAACCCCACGAAGGAAATGATTCCGCCGGCAGAAACGCCGACCGCCGTGGCGAGGCTGGCTGCGACCACGACCAGACCGCGCAGGACGCCCAGCCGGATTCCCAGCGCCGTGGCCGTCTCATCCCCGAAGGTCAGCACATCAAGAGGTCGCGACAGCAGCCACAGCCCAATGCTTCCCGCCAGGATCAATGGGCCACTGGAACGCAGCACCGCCCAGCCACGCCCCGAAAGGCTGCCCATCAGCCACCCGAAAATGGTGACCAGCTTTTCGTCATTGAGAAACATCAGCAAGGAAACGAGGGCACTGATGAAACTGCTGACAGCCACGCCGGCCAGCAACAGCGACAGCATGGAAACGCTGCGGCCGACGGAGGCGATCAGATACACCAAAGCCACTGAAGCCAGCGAGCCGGCCAGCGCCATGAGGGACACGGTTCCAAACCCAAACGCGGTCGCCTGCCAGCCTAAGACAATGGCGAGCGTGGCTCCCAGCGCCGCGCCGCTGGAGGCTCCGATCACAAACGGATCGGCCAGCGGGTTGCGAAACAACGCCTGGTACCCCGCGCCGGCCGTTCCCAGTCCGGCACCGATAAAACAGGCAAGAATCACGCGCGGCAGACGCAGCTCGCGAATAATGGTCGCTTCCGCCATGTGCTCCGCGGACACGACCTGGCCGGTCAGGTGCTGCCAAATTCGACCGGGCGGAACAATGACCGCGCCGACGCCGAGCCCCGCCGTACAGGCGACCAGCAGCGACAATGCCAGGAACAGCATCCAAAAGTTAGCGGAGCGCTGCGTCACGGTTGCTCCGTCGGAGTCGCATCTTGTGTCGCCGCAGGTGCGGGTTTGGCGTTGGTGGCCGCTGTCTGACCTACCGCGGGAAATCGGTCCGGATAAATCTCGTGGGCCATCTGCTCCAGCGCATCGGCCAACCGGGGACCGCAACGGGACAGCATGTCACCGTCCATCACGTACACGCGACCCTCCTGAATCGCCCGCAGTTGAGACCAGCCGGTCTTCGCCTTCAGACTGTCGACAGTGACCGGCACCGAGGCCATGGCCGGAGCAATGATGACGTTGGGATTCCGCGCGAGCAACACTTCCTGGCTGACCTGCGGGAATCTGGCCGAAGTGTCGCCGACCACGTTGTTCGCCCCGCAAAAGCTGATGAGCTGGCCGATGTAGGATGTCGGTCCGGCGACCGTCAACGGCTCATCCCACGCAACGTACAGGACCGTGGCTCGCTCTGCCTCCGGAATCTTTGCGGCAATCGCCTTCACGGCGTCGATCCGCTGCCGCAGATCCTTCGCGAGCGTCGTCGCCACCTGCTCCGTCTGCGTCACCGTTCCGAGCAATGCGAACTCGTCACACAGGTCATCCAGCGATTCGGCATTGAGCGCCAGCACCGGAATTTCCAACCGCTCAAGTTCACTGATCAGCGAACGGTGTAAGTCGCCCGCGGCCAAGACGACATCGGGCTTCAGGGCGACCACTTTCTCCAGGCTGATGGCACGCGCCGAGAACCCACCGATCTTTTCCTTTTCCTTCGCTGCCGGTGGATAGTTGCAGTACGTCGTGTTTCCCACAATCTGATCCCCCAAACCCATGGCGAAGAGGATCTCCGTGTTCTTCGGTGCCAGAGAAATAATGCGGAGCGGCTTCTTCGCGATGGTCACACTGCGTTGTAAACCGTCCGTCACCGTCAGCGGGTAGGCGGTGGCTGAAGGTTCCGTGGCTGCCGCCTCCACTGTTGCGGCTGGCACAGAGGCGACTCCAGTCTTGGCCACGGGCGTGGCCCTTGGCGTGGGCGTGCCCCGGGTGCAGCCTACTGTAAGGCACAGAAAAACGGCGAACACCAAATGCCGCGGAGTTGAATTGCGGCTAACGGGATCCTTCATGGTTCGACTCCTTCAACTGATGCTGCCGCCAGTGCGCGGACATTGATCGGCAGGCCCGCCACCATCAGGTAAGTCGGCCCGCCAGCGGCGGCCACCTGCTGATTCGCCAGCCCCAGCAGGTCGCGATACTGGCGCCCCAAAGGTGTCTCCGGAACGAGGCCCAGGCCGACTTCGCCGGACACGAGAATCACCGTCGTCGCCAGTTCGCTCGCTGCCGCAATTAGAGACTCAACTTCGTCATGAACGCGCTGCTGGATGGCGGCGGCGCTCGATTCACTGGCGGGAGACAGAAGAATGTTGCTGACCAGAAGCGTCAGGCAATCCACCAGAACGACCGCCTCTCCCCGCCACGCCGACCGGACTGCCTTGCCGACATTCAGCGGTTGCTCCAACGTCCGCCAACTTGCTGGCCGTGAGTTGCGATGATGGGTGATGCGCTCCTGCATCTCGTCGTCACCGGCCTCGGCCGTGGCGACGAACAGCACGTTCTCGTTCCCAATGCGCTCGGCCAGTTGCTGGGCGAAGCGGCTTTTGCCACTGCGTGCTCCGCCAAGAATGAGTGTGATGCCAGACATGAAATCGTTGCGTTGAGCCTGCTGTCCAAGTGAACTAGAAATCAAGAATCGTCCACGATCCACACGGCGGCACAAGCGTGGGCCACTCGGCCACCGGGCGCGATTCGAGGGTGCCACGCAGCACGCCAATCGGTCCACCATGTGTGATGGCGATGAGACAGGGACGGGAGTCCAATGAGCACAAAGCCGTCGAGTCTTCTGAGGGTGCGCTCCACCGCGTTTGAGGCCACGCCATGCCATGGCCCCCAGCCAGACTCTCAAACCACTGCAGCACCCGGTCCCGTAGCTCAAACGTCGTTTCCCCGCCGCCCGGGCGAAATGCTCCCGGATCCGTCAGCATGCCGAGCATCGCGTCACCCGACTCCGCCTGAATCGCGTCCCATGACTGTAGTTCCCACGTGCCAAAACCGCGTTCCAATAATGGGGTGCACGGTTCCGCCGAGAGCCCCAGCCGCGCGGCCAGACTTTGAGCCAACTTCACGGTTCGCTGCAGGCCACTGTGAAGCAGGCGGTCCACCCTCAACGCCCCAGCAGACAACCAGTGGCTCAACTCCTCACTCCGACGCTCGCCCGCGGCACTCAGCTCCACATCGCTCTGGCCATAACACAACCCGGCGTAGCGTTCGTGGACCTCCGCGTGCCGGACCAAAATCAACCTTGCCGTCATGCTGGCCCCCCGCTCCGCAGCCGGGCCGCGGCGGTCAGCAAAAAGGCCACATGGACGAGGTACCCCAGACAACCAAGACAATCACCGGTCGTCCCTCCGATTTTGGCCTGAACCACCGCGAGAAAACGCCAGATCATGAGCGACACCACGATCGTCGAGAGCAGCAGATGCCACGGGTGGACGACCGCAAAGGGCAGCAGACAGAGCAATCCCCAGAACGACGCCAGCGCAAGGTCGACAGGCGTGACGCGCCGGCCGACATCGCGTGCCAGCCCCTCGCGATTGGAGACCGGAGCCACCGTGGCCATCGCCAGGACCATCGACCATCGGCCCACCGCAGAGCCCGCGATCAGTGCGGCCACCCACTCCAAGGGGCTGGCATTGTGGGAGCCGATCAGGGCGATGGTCGCCCCGCATCGCAGGCCAACCGCGGCCAGAAGTCCCAGAACACCATAGCTGCCAACCCGGCTGTCTTTGAGAATTTCCAGGATCCGCTCGCGGGTCCAGCCGCCGCCGAAGGCGTCGCAGAAGTCGGCCACGGCGTCTTCGTGCATTCCGCCGGTAAGCCACGCCTCAACCGCGAGACCGACCATGACTGCCAGCCAGCCGGGCCACACCAGCATCCCCAGCCAGATCACCGCTGCCATCGACGCTCCGATCAGCCCGCCGACCAGCGGGAAGTACACCGGCGAGCCACGCAGCGCGCCGGCAGAGACTGGCCCCGATTGCAGCGGCACGCGCGTCAGGAACTGAACGGCGGCGCAGAACGATTGCCAGGTCGATCCACGATCGTCGCCATGGGGTGGCACGGATGCAGATTGTCCGTCGCTCATGACGCCCCCCCGGCAGCCTGGAGTGAAGCCAGTGTCGCCATTTGCGTGGTCATGGCGGCGGCAGCGTCCAACAGCGGCAACAGCAGCAGCGCGCCGGTGCCTTCACCCAGCCGCAGTTGCCATTCGAGCCACGGCTTCAGGTTGAGGGCCTCCAGTGCCCGCCGATGCCCCGGCTCTGCCGAAAGGTGTGCGGCCAGCATCGACCCGGCCGTTCCCGGTTGCAAATGTTCGGCGATCAACGCCGCCGCCGTTGCCACGTAGCCGTCCAGCAGGATGGTCAGATTGAGCCGGTGGGACTCCATATAAAAGCCCGCCATGGCGGCGATCTCCAGTCCGGCCACGCCGGCGATCGCCTGACGTGGCTGAGAGGGCCCAACGCTGCGGCTGCGGGCGACAGCCCGTTCCACGATGGCTCGCTTGCGTTCGATGGCCGCCGCGTCGGCTCCCGCACCGGGACCCACCGCCTCATGCAACGGAACATTTCCCAACAACATGGCCAGACAGGCCGAAGGCGTCGTATTGCCGATCCCCATCTCTCCGGCCAGGACCACGCGGTGCCCCGACTGTGCGGCCGCCCTCGCTTCTTCCCGCCCGACCGCCAGCGCCTGTTCAAACTCTTCCACCGTCAGCGCCGGCTCGTGGTCCAGATTGCGCGTCCCGGCCCGGACGCGGGCTTCCCGATAGGCAATGGTGCCGCTGCCCGCGATGTTGCCAAAACCATGCAGCGTCCCGACATTGACGACGATCGTCTCCGCCTGAAACTGCCGGGCGAACACCGTCGACGCGGCCTTACCATCAACGATCGTCTGGATCATCAGCCCCGTCACCTCTGACGGCCATGCGCTCACACCCGAGGCGACCACTCCGTGGTCCCCGGCAAACAACACCAGCCGCCGCGGCGTCGTCCGTGGCTCAAGCGTCTGCTGAATCACGCACAGCCGGCACGCCAGTCCCTCCAACTGGCCAAGACTCCGCGATGGCTTGGTGAGGCCATCCAGATGTTGCCACGCATGGTGAGCTTGCAACTCGAACATTAAAACTCCACCCCCCGCTGGGCTTTCACACCATCGCGGAACGGGTGCTTGACCATCGTCATTTCCGTGACGAGATCGGCCTTGTCGATCAAGTCAGGCTTGGCGTTCCGCCCCGTGACCACGACGTGCAGCATTTCGCGGCGGGCGGTCAGTTCCGCCAGCACCTCTTCGAGTGGCAGATAGTCGTATCGCAGTACGATGTTCAGCTCATCCAGGATCACCATGTCGAACGAGGGATCGCGCAGGAGCGACACCGCCTTCTCCCAGCCCTTGCGTGCCGTTGCAATGTCGCGGTTCAGATCCTGCGTTTTCCAAGTGAACCCTTCGCCCAGTGTGTGCATCTCAATGGGCAGTTGCAGTTTTTCGACCAGGGCCGCCTCGCCCGTGGCGATCGCCCCCTTGATGAACTGCACGATGCCGACTTTCATCCCCTGCCCGAGGGCTCGAAAGGCGAGCCCCAGCGCGGCGGTGGTCTTCCCCTTGCCGGCACCGGTATGCACGATCAGCAGCCCCTGCTCGCGCTGGGCTTCGGCCTTCTTTTTCTCATGCGCGACGTCTCGACGCTGCATCTTCTCGCGATGGGCTTCGTCGGTTTCGGTGGACATGCTGATCGCTCTTCTGCTCAGGCCTGTTTGTGATGGACGGATTGTGCCACAAAGGCAGTCGTTGAACGGGGGTGTTCAGGCCAGATGATCTGTTGCAGCCGCTCCATGTCGGTGGCCGACTGGAAATGATCGGCCAGACGGTTCAACGCGGTCGCGCGCCGTTCGGTCGTTGAAATCGCGGTCGGGTGCGCCAGCGGCAATGCCAGTGGTTGGAGAGTGTTGAGCCACGCGCGCCGAAACGTGTCGTTGGCGAACAGGCCGTGCAGGTAGGAGCCCCAGACGCGGCCATCGGCAGACATGGCCCCATCAGATCTGGACGACATGCCGCTCGCGGCGTGCGTTTCAAAATTCAGCCATCCGTTTGAGCAGGCGGTTCGTCCGGCATGAATTTCGTAGCCACTGAGTTTGGTTCCGGCCAGGCCGGGACAGAGGCGGTCGTCGACGATGGTGGCCTGGACTTGGTGTGTTTCTTTTCCGCGTTCAAAATGCGTGACCAGCGGCAACAATCCCAGCCCGGCCGTTTCCTTATCCAGCGACTCCAGCCCTTCAAGATCGATGATCCGCTCGCCAAGCATCTGGTAGCCACCGCAAATGCCGATGACGGTAGTGCCCCGCGCGTGAAGGTCCAGAATTCGCTCCGCCAGACCGGTGGCTCGCAGCCACGCCAGATCGGTCACCGTGCTCTTCGTGCCCGGCAGGATGATCACCGTGGGGTGTCCCAGTTCTCCCACGGTGCTGACGTACCGCACGGCAACGCCCGGTTCCGTGCGGAGCGGATCGAAGTCGTCGAAGTTTGCAATCCGCGGCAGTCGGGTGATGGCAATATCGATTTGCCCTGACACAGGACTGTTCTTGGCCCGCTCATCCAGTGGCTGACCATCCTCCTCGGGAAGATCGAGGTCCGGCAGCCACGGAATGACACCGAGCACCGGCACCCCGCCGCGGTCTTCGAGAATCGTCACGCCGCTGTCGAACAGCGAACGGTCACCGCGGAATTTGTTGACCACCAGTCCCTGAACAAGAGCCCGGTCCGACGCGGAGAGCAGCCACAGGGTGCCAAGCAACTGGGCAAAAATGCCGCCGCGTTCAATGTCGCCGACCAGCAGCACCGGAGCATGGCAATGCCGCGCCACCGCCATGTTGACGATTTCGTGCGTGTTGAGATTCAGTTCCGCCGGACTGCCAGCCCCTTCAATGACAACCAGATCGAACTGGGACCGCAGCGTGGCTAGCGATTCGCAGACGATCGGCCAGAGTTCCTCACGCACTTTGAAATAATCGCGGGCGGCCAGCGTCCGCCAGGGCCGGCCGCGAACAATAACTTGCGAGCGCGAGTCGGCCTCGGGCTTGAGCAGGATCGGGTTCATGTCGCAGGTGGGTTCGATACCCGCCGCCTCGGCCTGCAGCGCCTGCGAACGCCCGATCTCCCCGCCATCGGCACAGACAGCGGCGTTGTTGGACATGTTTTGTGCTTTGAACGGAGCCACTCGCAGGCCACGGCGGGCATAGATGCGACAGAGCGCCGCCACGGTCAGGCTTTTTCCGGCCGACGAGGACGTTCCCTGCACCATCAAGACGCGTCCGGTCATGGGCGTCTCCCAGTGCGCGTGAACGGGCCTTCCAGCGAACGCTGCACTTCGATGGTCAGTGCCTCAGCCGAGAGTGCCTCCAGCGACAGGCACGGTGCGCCCAGTGCCTCTGCGAGTTCGGCGGCGCGGCCCTGCCGAATCAGGCCTTCTTCGGTGTCGACCACCGACAACGCGACAGTGAGTGCCGCCAAACCTCCGGCGGCGGACAGCGTCTGCGTCCATGCGTCGTCCGTTGTGTTCGGCAGGCTCACATTCGCCCGCCCATCCGTCAGCAGCAACGCGAGGAGCGGTTGCTGGGGGTTGGTCTCCTGTTCGCGGCGCAGCAAATCCGTGGCACACACCAAGGCATGGGCCAGCGGTGTTCGACCGCCGGTAGGCAGCGACTGCAGCGCCGCGCGTGCCAGATCGATCTGGCTTCCCGGTGGCAGCAACAACTGGGCTTCCGTCCCGCGAAAGGCGATGACGGCGACGCGGTCGCGCTGCATGTAGGCGTCGTCCAGCAGGTTAAGAACCGTACCTTTGACGGCCGACATCCGCTTGCGCGCGCCGATCGATCCTGAGGCGTCAACGATGAACAGGATCAGTGTTCCCTGCCGCCCGGCGCGTTCATGGCGGTGCAGGTCTGAGGATTGAATAACCGGCCTGCCGCGGCGCGATTCGCCGTGAGCCACGGCCGAGCGGAGCGTGGGCGCGAGCGCGATGCTGGTTGCCGATGGGTCGCGGACTGCCCGGACGGTTCTTCCGAAGGTTGTACCTTCGACCGGGTTTCGATGTCCGTTCGCGGGCCGCGAGTGATGGTGGCTGGCGCGGGTGTCCGCCACCTCAAACCGTGGGGTCACGTTGGATGGCACAGGCGCGAATGTCTGCAGCGGAAGTTCTGTCTTGTCGCAGTCTGGGCCACACGACTGTTCATCACTCACACCGCCAGATTGATCCTGCGTGCCATAGTCCGCCGTATCAGTCCCACGAGGTTCGTCGGAGGACTGCTGAGTCCCATCACCGGAAGGTTCCGGTGCAGGCGACCCTGCCTCGGACCGAGGCTGTTGTGCCGTCTGCCGATTTGAAGACTGTCCGGCATGGGGATCGCGCCGCGAGCGGTGCGGCAGGACGAGGCGGGCAACATCATGCACGTCCCGTTCTGTCACGACGGACTGGCCACGAAGTCCCGCCAGGGCGCGGGCCGCCTTGTGCAAGGTAATATCCGCCCGCAGACCGTCCGTGTTCGCCGCCAGGCAAAATTCGGCGATCAACTGTTCGATTTCCCCTGGGCAGCCAACCGATGGCAGCCGCGAGATTGCCTGCACAATCTGCTGGCGAAGCTGCTGCTGGGCGGCTTCCCACGTCTGCAGGAACGCCACCGGATCCGCGTCGAAGGCGATCCGTCGGCGTGCGGCCTCAGCCCGCGAAGCGGAGTCTTCAAAGCCCGCGACGGTGACCATCAACCCAAACCGGTCGAGAAGCTGCGGACGCAGTCGCCCTTCCTCGGGATTCATCGTCCCGACGAGCTGGCACCGTGCCGGATGGGTGAACGACAGCCCGTCTCGTTGCACGACGTTGCGGCCGGAGGACGTCGAGTCCAGCAACAGGTCCACCAGATGATCTGGCAGGAGATTCACTTCGTCGACATACAGAATCCCGCGGTTCGCCGCAGCCAATAGCCCCGGCTGAAAGACGCGCCGCCCTTCGCGCAGGGCCTGTTGAAAGTCGAGTGAACCGACGACCCGATCCTCCGTCGCGCCCAGCGGAAGTTCGACGAACGGGACTGGAATCCATTCCTCACCGGAAGAATCACCCGCAGTCGAAATTTCCGACGAGAGCGGCGGATCTTCCGGGCTCGTATGGCACGGGCAGCCACGGCGTACGCGAATCGGCGGCAGCAAATCGGCCAGGGCGCGGGCTGCCGTGCTTTTTGCCGTGCCACGCTCGCCAGAGATCAGCACGCCGCCGACTCCCGGAAAGATCGCATTCAGCAGCAGTGCCGTTTTAAGGTCATCCTGGCCGACAATCGCGGCGAACGGAAAATCGCTCATGACCGGTTCTCCGCATCGGAGAGTCGAATGGCCGGTCGGCCCTGCACCGTTTCGCCACGGGCTTCCAAAATCGCTTCCGCGTTGAGCGCGGCATCACGCAGCGCCTGGAGCAATTCGGCGGACGGGTTGCTCCACAACCCGCGATCCACCGCTTCCAGCAGCCGCTCCACAATCGTGCGCTGCGCCCAGGGGTTGCTTTGTTCGAAAAGCTGCCGCATCTCAGGATCGAGGACGTACGACTGGGCCACTTCGGCATACATCCAGTCGTCGACGACGCCAGCCGTCGCGTCATATCCGAACAGGTAGTCGACGGTCGCACTGAGTTCGAGGGCTCCGCGGTACCCGTGCCGGCGGATGCTTTCGAGCCACTTGGGATTGGCCACCCGCGTCCGAAACACCCGCAGCACTTCAGACTTCAGGTCGCGAACCACCGGTCGGGTGGGGTCCTGCGAATCCCCAAAGTAATGCTTCGGCTGCTTGCCGGTCAGGGCGCGAATCGTGGCGATCATCCCGCCGTGAAACTGGAAATAGTCGTCGCTGTCAAAGATGTCGTGTTCGCGGTTGTCCTGGTTGTGCAAAGCCACCTGCACGCCGCGCAGCCGAGTGCGAAACACGTCGCGGGCGTCCAAACCCTGTTCATCCGCCGTGTAGGCGTAGCCTCCCCAGTTCACATAGACCTCTGCCAGATCCTGATCGGTCTCCCAGTTTCCTTCCTCCATCAGCGGCAGGATTCCTGCCCCATAGGAACCAGGGCGGCAGCCAAAAATGCGGTACCGCGCGCGGCGGTCAGCCGCATGTTCGCACTCCCCCTCAGCCAAGGCGGCGTCCAACTCGGCCAGGTAGTGCTTACGCGGAAAGTTCATTTCCAGCGGTTCATCCGCCTGCGTGGCCAGTTCGACTGCTTCGTCCAACAGCCGGATCAGGTGGGGAAAGGCATCGCGGAAGAAGCCGCTGATCCGCACGACGACATCAATCCGCGGACGGCCAAGTTCGGCCAGCGGAATGAGTTCGACGCCGACCAGTCGGCGGCTCTCCCGCTGCCAGCGCGGACGGGCTCCAAGGAATGCCAGAACCTGAGCCACGTCGTCGCCCTGCGTCCGCATCGAGCTGGTGCCCCAGACGCTGATGCCGACCGACTCCGGGTAGGCATTCGTTTCCCGGAGATGCCTTTCCAACACCTCGCGGGCCAGACCCTGGCCCACCTGCCACGCCGAAGCGGAGGGAATGGCGCGGGGGTCCACCGCGTAAAAGTTGCGGCCCGTCGGCAGCACATGCGCCATGCCCCGCGTCGGCGCGCCGCTGGGACCCGCCGGGATGTATCGGCCAGAGAGTGCCTCCAGCACCCGGTCGAGTTCGAGCTTCGTCTGCTTCAGCTTCGGACACAACGTGGAACAGACAAACGCCAACACGGCTTCGACGTTTGCTGCGGCAGTTTGCTGCTCGACGCTCAATACGTTCCACGCAGGAAACATCCGCTGCAAGACATCGGGAATGCAAGCAGCCGCAAAATCCTCATCCTGCAGTACCGTCAGCAGGTGGCGGCTCAATTCATCAATCGTTTCGATCGCATCGCTGTGGGTCGCCAATGATCGTCCGGCGAACTCTTCGAGATCTCCAAGGTGCGCGGTTGTTGTTGCCGCAACGTCAAACCGCGTGCCGCGATCCTCCACCAGTTGGGAATAGTCGAGGCCGAACAGAGCCGCAACGCTGCCCACCAGGCTCGGGCTGTCGAGGTTGGCGATCCGCGTGATGGCATGCAGCAGCCCGACCAACTGCTCCCCGCGTGGCGCATCTCCCAGGATGTGCAGCCCATCGCGGATCTGCGCACCGGTCAGGTCGCACAGGTACGCGTCCAGCTCTTCGACCACGTGGGCGACTTCCGTCCCCTGCATCGCCGCCAGCGTGAGCGGAGTGCCATCTTCAGTCGTGCCTTCGTCCCATTCATGGGTATGACCATGATCGGAGGTCATCAGCCGTTTCAAGTCCTCGTCGAGATGCGCCGCCTTGATCAGTTCCCAAATCTGCTGTTGGACCAAGGGCAGCTTGGAGCGATCGAGCTGTTCGACCTGGTAGTACTCGTCCACCAGCCGCGTCAGTTCTGCCAGTGGACCATAGACATCAGCCGTCGTCATCGGTGGCACGAGGTGATCGATGATCACCGCGTGTGTCCGCCGCTTGGCCTGCGAGCCCTCTCCAGGATCGTTGACGATGAACGGATAGATGAACGGCATGTCGCCGAGAAACGAGTCGGGGAAACAGTCCGAGGAAAGTCCCAGCCCCTTGCCCGGCAGCCACTCCAGCGTGCCGTGCTTGCCGAGATGAATGACGGCGTCGGCCTGCCATTCGTCGCGGAGCCAACGGTACAGCGCGTAATAGTGGTGCGGCGGAGGCAGGTCCGGCCGGTGATAAATGGCGCCGGGGTCCATGCCGTAACCCCGCGGTGGCTGCAACGCCACGAAGACATTGCTCAGCTCCAGCCCAGCCAGGGCGATCGCGTCGTCTTGAACGAAAGCCGTCCCCGGGGCCGGCCCCCATTGCTGCTCCATCTGCTGCCGCTGCGTGGCGGGCAGGTCCTCAAACCAGGCCGCATACTGAGCCACGGGGACGAGTCCGGCGGCGTTTCGCAGTTGTTCTTCGGTCAGCAGCGTTTCGTCATAGGAGCAACGGTCGATCAACGCGTGGATCAGCTCGTCGCCCGAGGCGGGGATCGAGCCCACGTCGTATCCCGCTTGCTGCAGGGCGTGCAACAGTCGGATCAGCGACGCGGGCGCATCGAGTCCCACGGCGTTGCCAATCCGGCCGGCCTTGGCGGTGGAGTTCGTGAGGATCACCGCCACACGCTTGTGGGCATTGGGGAGTGCCCTGAGCCGCGCCTGCCGCAGGGCAATTCCGGCCACCCGTTCGACCCGATCTGGCACCGGCTCGTAGTGGCTTAACTCCACGGTCTGTGCCGCACTTGTCTTGGCTGCGTCCGCCTGGCGTCCTCCCGGCTGCGATTTCTCCTTGAAAGAGATCGGCACGCTGATGATCCGCCCGTCGAATTCTGGAAGCGCGACATTCATCGCGGTGTCGAGAGGATTCAACCCGCGACTGCTGACCTCCCATTGCCACCGCGGCGCGCCCGACGTGATCGCCTGAACGATTGGCACACCCAAAGACTGCAGTGCCGAGCGGATGCTCTCATCGGAAGCCACGTTTTCCGCTTCGGCGAGCGCGTGCGAGGTCGTGGTGATCAGCATATCCACCCGTGGCTCACCCGTCAGCTCGTCGCACAGAAAATCGAACGCCGCCGGCCAATGCACGATTTTTGCGGTCTGCGCTAGTCGAGTCCGCGATGAAGGCTGCTTGAGCGATGTCGTATAAACGGCCGTGACATTCGCCCCGCGCCGGTTCAATGCGTCGATCAGCACATCGACAAAGGCCAGATTGCCGCTCATCCAGTGCGACCGGTAAAACAACAACCCCACCGTCGGCCAATGGGGATTATGCTCAGTCGCGCGATACACACCATGCTCTGGCAGCATTGCCGGGGCGTCGCAGCCGAAGCCGGTCATCAGCAGATGATCAGCCAGATAACGCAAACACTGCCCAAAGTTCGCCTGTCCGCCGGCATGCAGATAATCCGACACACGCTGCAGCACGGTGGGAGCCACGGTCGACAGCGCCAGCGATTCCTGGTCGAGCCCCACGGCATTGATCACCAGCAGCGGCTGCCCGAGCCCCCGCGCGGAGGCCACAAGGGCTTCAATCCCAGGTACTGCCCCCGCATTGCCGAGCACACGCAGAACGATGACCCGCGCCGCCCTTCCGTGGGAGTCGATCAGCGTCTGCATCCGCTCTTCATTCACGAGGCCGTTCAGGCTGTGGGCCTCGACCGAGGGGAACTCTGCTGGCAGCTCGGCAAGACACCCCTGCAGGCTCTGCAGGTCGGTGTCGGCATGCGTCAGGAACAGAAACCCGCCCGTGCCGGCGGTTTCGCTGGCGGATGGCCCGGTGGGCATCCCCTCGACGGCATTGGTATGGTTCCAGCGATAGTAGTCGAAGACGAATTCCGTCAGCGTGGCGGGAGGGGGGAGAAAGCGGTCCGCCGCCAGCATCCGTTCCAGGTAGTCGTAGATTTCTTCGACCTGCGCCGTCGTGTTCACCGACTGCAGCCAGATCGGCCGGCCGTCAAACACCAGTTGCACGGCATTGAGCATCGGGCATGGACCGATGCAGCCGCTCATCGTGAGCTGCGCATGCTTGCGCAGCTTTCTTCGCTGAAACTCTGACTTATAAAAGTCAATCGGAACGGCGGGGTTGCCCCGGTCCGTGCGTCCACAGCAGCAGCCCCGCGCGCAGACGATCAGATGCCCCTTCTTGGGGACAAGATGGATCTGCTTGCCATCGGGCCGGACGATCCGGTGCCGTGTCGACGCACTCATGGCACGATCTCTATTTTGCCAATTCGTCTAGGACTGCTTGGGGCCGATGAAGCGGATGATGTTTTGCCAGCCGATGGCGAATCCGGCGACGAACAGGATCGCCAGAACGGGGATGTGTTGAAGTTCCAGATGGTGGGCGAGCAGGTGCATGAAGAAACCTTACAGACGGATGGTGACCTGGGATGCAGCAGGGCCTTGCCAAGCCGCGGGCCTCTCGAATGAAGCGGAGTCGTCGCAGGACGGGCTGGCCCATCCCACGAATGCGTTAGGGGCGAATTTTCGGCAGCACTCAGCGCAGGTCGCCTGGCCGCCGGCTCGTCATGACGCGGATGAATCGAGCCACGGCTCCCGCCATGATCCCGAGGACCAGCACGGTCCCACAGAGGAGGATTTCGTCTTCAATCAGCATCATGTGCATGGTGAGATCCAATCTTGGATTTGAGATTCGAGGTCAACGACTTCTTTGCGAAGAACGCGGGAGCGCGTTGGAATCAGAAGTCCCCGGGGACTTCACTGCCATTCCGTGAGATCAGTGCCACAATGGTTTCCAGGCGAATCGACTCACCCAGCGACCGGACCGAACCATCGGCCATGAGGGTGTTGGCAATGCCCGTGTGAAAAGAGTAAATCTCGTTGTCGTTGGAGCAGTTGATCGCGCAGGTGCCGGGTGTCACATTCGTGGCTCCACTTCCCGCGGCTCCATCCACCAAGAACCCTTTGTTGTGGCTGGCCCATACGCCGCCGGTCGGGAACGGGCGGGTCACACTGGATGTTCCGCTCCAGGTCTTGGGCGTGGCTCCGTCTGCCACCTGCTTCCCCCGCTGATAGAGCAGCGGGCGGCCCCCGCATTCGGTCACCAGCAGCGTGTTCGACAGTCCGTCGAGGACCTCCGCCACGCGGACGGCATCCACCTTGAGGATCCCACAGTTGTTCGGATCGGGGAGTTTGTTGGCGGTCAGCGAGTTGTTGAGCGCGGTGCCGATGCCGCCGATGTTCGCGTAGTCGGTCGTGGCTCCATTGTAAAAATCACGAGGAGTCAAAACCGTGGTCGTCGACACAGCGTCCGCATAGTTGACCAGAACCGACCACTCGAACCCCGGGCGCGGGGGGGCCGAAGGGCAACTGTAAACCGGGATCGGCATTTGCACCGCGCTGGCGTTGCCGGAATCATGCCAGTTGATTTGATAGCTGTAGAGATTCGCGAGATTTCCCTGATCCAGATACGGGAGGACGGCGCACATCCAACTGGCACGCTTCCATTGGTACCTCGGCCCTGGCAACGGTGAGGTTGATTGCATGGGCCAGAACTGAAACGTGGCCTCATAATTGTGGAGCGCCAGCCCGATCTGCTTGAGGTTGTTCTTGCACTGCATCCGCCGCGCGGCCTCGCGCGCCGCCTGCACGGCCGGCAGCAACAGCGCCACCAGGATGGCGATGATGGCAATCACCACCAGGAGTTCAATGAGCGTAAAGCCGCGCGGATGGCGGCGCGATGAAGCAGATGTGTTCACGACAGTCTCCGTTGGCGCGATGGGAAACGGATGCGCAGGGAGATGCGTGGATGAACAATCCAAGAATGGATTGCCTGTGAAGACCGGCCAAAGGACGTACCGCCGCCCAAAGCCGAGAGTCCACCTCCACGGGACGACTCTGCACAACCGACCCTGGGCAGGTCTTCTGACTTCCGGTTCGGCCTCCGGCTGCCCTTCCCGCAATCTCAATTGCAGTGGTGTTCGCAGCCATTGTCCCCGGTTACAGCGGCGGGACCGCAGCGGATTTGCACCGCTTTCCCTATTCTCCCTGTGACTCGCGCCACAAAGCACCCAAGGTAGAAGTAGCCTACTGGTCGGTCATGGCGAAGTCAAACCCGGCAGCTTGCAGTGTCAGCGACCAGAGGTGAATCGTCCCGTCCAGGTGCTCACAGACCAGCACTGGCTTCTTCACCACGGCGTCCAAGGAAGCTCTCTTCCAGGAACGTGTTGGCCGCCTCCAGCGGCGAAATCTTTCGCTGACGCAAGGCTTTCACGAGCCGGTCCTGCAGCACTCCGTGACGTCGTTCCACCCGCCCCTTGGCCGCCAAGGATTCCACCGCCAGTGTCGGGCCAAAGTCGCTGTACTTTTTCTGGTACAGCGCGAGCGCCCGCCGCCTGATCTTGGGGTCCAGCTTCCGGTTCGAGGCCCGGCCCCACCAGGTCCGCCGCCACCCGCAGCGACACCTCTCCGCGCTTGACCCGCGCGAAGACCTCCAGCCGGTTCCGCTCCTTATTGCTCGTCTTCAAAACACTCATGCGAACCTCCAAAAGGAAGCTCGCATCGTGCCATCCCCTCACACCCCTTCACACCCCAAATGTGACATTTCTACTGGTCGGAAAATGTGACATTTCTATTGGTTTCCGACACGGCGTTCAAGATGATCTGGCAGCTTGATCAGTTAGCGGAATCGCATCAGGTCAGCCATTGAAAGCTGTCCATTATGAAGCGCGGAAGCGATCAAAACGCCATCCACCTGATCGTTTGCCAGGTCCTCGAGATCTGCCGCCGAGCGGACGCCGCCTCCGGTGATCAGTTCAAGGTGCGGGAAATCGCGGCGGAGCTGGCGGCAAAGTGCCCGTGTGCTGACACCGTTGGATGTGCCCACCTGCGCAAGGTCAAGCACAATCATCCGCGTGATTCCAGCCTCAACCACTTGCTCCGCGATCTGGAAGGGGGCACTTGGCCAGGATGTGCCTGAACACAGCGGTTGACCTGCCCGCAGGTCCAGGCTGAAGACCAATCGCGATGAATATTCCCTGACGATTTCGTGTAGTGACTGTGGGTCCAGCCAGGTCTCCAGCCCCACCACGAGGCTGCCGGCACCGGCGGCCAACAGGGGCGCGGCATCGGCCTTGGTCGTTAGCCCCGCGTCGATCAGCACATCGCAACCGGCCTGCGCGAGATCTCGATAGACTTGCAGGTTGGGCCGCTGGCGGAGAATGGCGTCCAGATCCGCCAGATAGAACTGTCGCAAGCCAAAGGCGGCCACAAGGTCTTGAGCCACGGTAACAGCGTCGGTTGCCGACGTGATTCTGCTGACCAGCGGTTGATAGCGTCCGCGATCACCTGCCACCGCCCGGACGACGACGCCGTTCAACAGGTCGAGGACGGGGATCACACGCATGAGGTCACTTGCGGATGGAGCCTGATGTCAGAATCATGGAGTGCTTTGCCGAAAACTCCAGTTTTCTGTCAGCAGTCAGCGTCGTGCTGTCGAACGCCAAGATTTTCAGAGCGATCGGAGGAATTATAGAATGCCGCAGTCCAAATCCACATTCATCCATCACCAAACCTTTTTTGCCGTTTTGCTGCTCGCTGTCGGTTGTCAGCCGGCCGCGGCACCCACGGCAGTGCTGCCGGTCGGCAAGCGCGTCGTGCGGATCGCGGCTGCCGCGGATTTGAAGTTTGCCCTGGAAGAGCTGATCCGGGAATTTCATGTCGAACACGCGGGCTTCGAAGTCACGACCACGTTTGGAGCCTCGGGCAACTTGTATTCTCAATTGTCGAACAAAGCCCCGTTCGACCTGTTTCTCTCCGCGGACCTGCAATTCCCCCGCAAGTTGATTGAGCAGGGGGCGGCGCTGCCCGACACCGAGTTCCAATACGCGGTTGGTCACCTTGTGGTCTGGGTTCCCAAGGCCTCGGCATTGGATGTCCAAATTCAAGGAATTGAAGCCTTGCTCGACCCGGCGGCAAAAAAGATCGCGATCGCCAATCCGGCACATGCCCCCTACGGACGTGCGGCCGAGGCCGCATTGATATCGCTGGGAGTCTATGACAAAGTCAAAGACCGGCTGGTCCTCGGCGAGAACGTCGCTCAAACCGCCCAGTTCATTGAGTCTGGGGCCGCCGACACCGGACTGATCTCCCTTTCTTTGGCCGTGGCTCCCGCCATGAAGGACAAAGGCCGGTTTTGGGAGGTCCCCGCCACGGCGCACCCGCCCCTGGAGCAGGGCGGTGTGATCTTGAAGGAGGCCGGCGACGTCGATGCCGCCCGGGAGTTTCGTTCCTATCTGCTCAGCCCGAGAGGTCGCAAGACTCTGGAGAAGTTCGGCTTCGTTGCGGGCTCGTGACGCTGGCATCCGTTCGCCAGCGATCCAGAGTAATGAATGGCCAATGAGAAGCATGCACCATTCAACGCGGCTCAGCAGGCGCGTTGCCCTCCCGGCGTGTCGCCTTGCCAATGCCGATTGCCCATTGCCCGCCGTCCCGTGTTGATCGAGCCCCGCCGCTTGCGTTATTATCAAGAAGCGCTCATGCGTTGCTCAGGCAGTCCAAATTCGTCTTGAGGCCGGCATGAATCGATGGATTTGGGTGGGACGTGCCCTCGCAGTGGTTTTTTCCGCCACGGCGCGGGCCGAGGACCCAGTCGATTATTTGCGCGACGTGAAGCCACTGCTGGAGAAACGCTGCTTCGCCTGTCACGGCGGTTTGGCCCAGAAGTCCGGGCTGCGGCTCGACACCGGCGCGTTGATCCGCAAGGGCGGCAATGGCGGGCCGGCGGTGATGGCTGGCAACGCCACCGACAGTGTGCTGATTGAGCGCGTCACCGCAGCCGAAGCATCCCTGCGGATGCCGCCGGATGGCCCCGCACTCTCCCCAAAGGAAGTGGCCCTGTTATCCGCGTGGATTGACCAGGGTGCGGCCAGTCCCGCGGACGAGCAGCCACAGGCCGACCCCCGCGAGCATTGGTCCTTCAAGAAACCCGTTCGACCGGCCGTGCCCGTGGTGGGGGATGCGTCTCCGGCCAACCCCATTGATGCCTTGATTCTGAAACAACTGGCAGCCAGGAATCTGCAGCCGCTGCCAGAAGCCGACAAGCCGACGCTGCTGCGCCGCGTCACGCTCGACCTGACCGGTCTGCCGCCGACGCGCGAAGAACTCCAGGCGTTTTTGGCGGATGGTTCACCCGACGCTTACGACAAGGTGGTGGACCGGTTGCTCGCCACGCCGCAGTATGGCGAGCGGTGGGGCCGCCACTGGATGGATGTCTGGCGGTACAGCGACTGGTACGGTCGCCGGGCGGTGCCGGATGTCATGAACAGTTACCCGCACGTCTGGCGGTGGCGTGACTGGATTGTCCGATCGCTCAATGAGGACAAGGGGTATGACCGGATGGTCATGGAGATGCTCGCCGCCGATGAACTGACTCCGGGTGACGAGGAGAATGTCGTCGCCACGGGTTTCCTGGTGCGGAACTGGTTCAAATGGAACTATGAGACGTGGATGAAGGAGAACGTCGAACACACTGGCAAGGCGTTTTTGGGGCTCACGCTTAACTGCTGCCACTGCCACGACCATAAGTACGACCCAATCAGCCATAAGGAGTATTTCCAATTTCGGGCGTTCTTTGAGCCACTGGAACTGAGGCAGGACCGTGTCGCCGGAAGTCCTGATCCTGGTCCCTTTCAGAAATACATCTATGGTAAGGCGTACGGTCCGATTCCTGGGGGAATGATCCGGGTCTTCGACGAAAAGCTCGACGCGCAGACCTTCATGTACACCAACGGTGACTCGCGCAACCGCATCGCTGGCCTGCCTCCGGTCGAACCGGGTGTCCCCGCTGTTTTAGGTACGGCAGGGTTTGCGCTGGTTCCCGTCACTCTGCCGCCGGAAGGCTTTTATCCCGGCTTGAAGCCTTCGTTGCGGGCGGAGGATCTGGCCAAGGTTCAGGCGGAGGTTGCCACCGCGACGGCCACGTTTGGCAAAGCCCGCGAACTTGTGGCGGCCGCGGAAAAACAACGGGATGATCTGCGAGCACAGGCCAGTCAACCGGTAACGGCAGCCACGCCTTTGCCCGTGGACGCATTGGTTAAGGCCGAGCAGGGGCTGATTGATGCGCGGTTGACGCTCCGGGTGGATGAGACGAACGTCGCCGCCACCACGGCAATACTGCAAGCGTTGACGGCGCGGTTCGCCGCAGATGACGGCAAGTATCGGGGTCTGGGTCCCGTCACGGAGCTGGCCAGGGCCGCAGCGCTGGGTGAAAAGCGGGCCGCCTTCGAGGTGGCTCAGCTCCAACTGGTGCGTGTCGAACGTGCCCTGGTCCTCGCTGAACGCAAGGCCCCCACCGACGAGAAGGCCAAGGCCGAAGTCGCCGCCGCCCAGCAGCAACTCGTCGCCGCGCGGGCCGCGGTGGACGCCAGCCGCACCGCGCTGGCGGCAACAACCGATGCCTACGCGCCTTTGTCCCCGTTGTACCCCGCCCAAAGCACCGGTCGCCGCAGCGCACTGGCCCGCTGGATTGCCCATCGGGAGAACCCACTGACGGCTCGGGTCGCGGTGAATCACATCTGGGCGCGGCATTTCGGCCGTGGAATTGTGGAAACGACGGCCAGTTTCGGCCGCCAAGGCCGCCAGCCCTCCAATCAGGAACTGCTCGACTGGCTGGCCGTCGAGCTGATGGACAGTGGCTGGAAAATGAAGCCCCTGCACCGGCTGCTGGTCACCAGCCAGGCCTACAAGCGTCGCTCGCACCTTGGCGGCTCCAACCATCCCAACGTGGCTCATGACCGCGACAACATTTTTTATTGGCGGGCCAACACCCGCCGCATGGAAGCCGAAGTCGTGCGCGACAGTGTACTCAAGTGTGCCGGCGAACTGGATGGAACGATTGGCGGTCAAGAGATCGACCATGCCAAGGGGCTCGTCTCCCACCGCCGCAGCCTGTATTTCGCCATACACGGCGAAAGCAAAATGCAGTTCATCGACCTGTTCGATGGTCCGAACGTGTGTGATTGTTACCTGCGTTCCGAGTCGGTGCTTCCCACTCAGGCTTTGGCGATGGCGAATAGCGACCTCGTCCTCACGCAGAGCCGCGGGCTGGCCGGGAAGCTGTGGACGGCGAGTTCTGGGGCGGATGCTGCCGAACGAACCACCGCCTTCGTCCGCGCTGGGTTTGAACAGGTGTTGTCGCGGCCGCCAACAGATCAAGAACTGAATCTGTCGGTGGAGTTTCTCACCCAGCAGGAGCAACTCTTTCGCGAGACCGTGGCTGCTCCGGCAGTGGCCGCGACGGCCGAGACTCCGGCGGTAGCCCCAGACCCCGCCGACCGCGCTCGCGCCAACCTGATCCATGCTTTGTTCAGCCACAATGATTTTGTGACCATTCGTTAGTCAGGCATGGAGGTGCAAGCGTGCGTTACGCAATTCCTTTAGCTGTGATCGCCCTCTTATTGGGCGGCTGCGAGTTGCCAGAGAACTCAATCGATGTTCGGGAGTTGCTGCTCGAATCCGCAAAGAAAGGCGATCCCGGCTTTCCCAACGGCAAAGAGGTCTTGTTGACGCATTTCTCCCACGTTGGTCATCTCATGACCGCCTCGGGCGAGCGAATCCACGTTGTGGATCGGCGTGCTGTGCTGGCCGGGATGCTCGCCCCGGGTGGTCAGAACTACATCACGTTTTTTGACGGACGGCATCAGTTCCTGGGAAAGATCCACTATATCGGAAGCCGGCCACTCTGGTGTGATGGGAGCAGGCTCTATCTTTTTGGCGATCTTGATGGAGCACCGGGGGAACTCATCGGCAACGTGATTGATGTGTCAAAGGGGTACAGCAGCCTCACTGCCTACCACGCTTCGGCATACGGAAGTTCTGGGGGCATCGAAGACTGATTCGTATTGGCGACGGCATGTCGCAAAACTGCCGCCATCGCAGCCATAAAGAAAGAATGACACGACCATGCCACACCAACATTCCCCCGTCCCCTGCGGTCGCATCTCCCGTCGCAGTTTCCTGGCCGACGTGGGGATGGGGTTTACAGGCCTGGCCCTCGGCAACATGCTGCACAGGGACGGCGTGGCCCGCGCTGGCGAGGTTGGGGAAGAGTTTGAGCCCGTCACGGGGAAGCCACATTTCGCACCGAAGGCCAAGAGCATCATCTGGGTGTATCTCTCCGGCGGCGTGAGCCACCTGGAGACGTTTGATCCCAAGCCGGCGCTCAACACTTACGCGGGGAAGACGTACGACGAAACCACGCTCCCCAATCCACAGAAGCTCCCGATCTTTCTGGAGCGGTCGCGCTCGGTGGTGGGGTTTGACCGCGATGTTGTTTCAAAGATTTTTCCGTTGCAGGTTGGGTACCAGAAGCGCGGCCGGAACGGGATCGAAGTCAGCGACTGGCTGCCGCACCTCGGGAATGTGGTCGACGACCTGTGCATCGTCCGGTCAATGTATACGACCGACAACGACCATGGGGCCGAGTTCCAGATGCACACGGGCCGGCACTTTCTCGACGAGCAGCAGCCGACCATCGGCTCGTGGGTGAGTTATGGGCTGGGCTCGCTCAACGACAATCTGCCGCAGTTTGTATTTCTCGGGCAGTATAAGGACAGCCGGGTCAAGAAGGATTTCTATTCGGAGTACCTGGGTCCAGCGCACACGGGCGTCGAACTCTCGCTGGATCCGGCCAATCCACTGCCGTTTGGCGCGAGGCCCGGCAGCGTGTTGGCAGCCGAGCAGCGACAGGAGTTTGAATTCATCAACCGGCTGAATGAACTGTCGGCGGTCGAATATCCGGAAGACGAACAACTGCTGGCGCGGATCCGCTCCTACGAATTGGCTTACCGAATGCAGATGTCAGCGCCGGAAGTACTCAACCTCGCCGAGGAGACGGCAGAGACACAGGCGCTGTACGGCATGGACAATGACAACACCGCGATCTACGGCCGCCGCCTGCTGACGGCCCGCCGGCTGGCGGAGCGCGGTGTCCGGTTTTCACTGGTGTACCTCAGCGACTATGGCGAATGGGATTCGCACAGCGACATCAAGAACCTGCACGCCCGCTCATGCGGCCGCGTCGACAAGCCGCTGGCGGGGCTGGTGACCGACCTGAAGCGCCGGGGACTGACCGACGACGTGCTGGTGGTCTGTGCCACGGAGTTTGGCCGCACGCCAGCGCTGGAGATCACGAGCTTTAACAAGGCGGGCACCGGCCGCGACCATCACCCCCATGGCTTCACCGTTTGGTTCGCCGGAGCGGGCGTGAAGCCCGGATATGTGCATGGGGCGACTGACGAATTCGGCTTCCATGCGGTCGAACATCCGCATTATGTGACCGACATCCATGCCACCGCGCTGCACCTGCTGGGCATCGACAACCGGCGGCTGAACATCCCTGGCCGCAAGCGGCTGGAAGTGGATTATGGGAAGTTGATGACAGATATTATTGCGTAGTGCTCCTGGGGGGTGAAAACGTGCGTTCACCTCCAATGAAGTTGTTGTGAAATTGAGTTGCGGCGTAGAATTACAACAGCGAACGAGAGTTTCCGGAGTCCAGGCAGGTTCATTCGATGTCAACCGCAACAATCATTCCTGGCAGCTACGTCGAAGACGGCGTTGAATACCCAGAGGACGATGGCCTTCCCATGGCTGACAATTCAGAGCAGTTTGACTGGATTCAACTGCTCCATCAGAACCTCGCCAGCCTGTTTGCGGGCGACCCCAACGTGGCGGTCATCGGCAACATGCTGTGGTATCCCGTGCGGGGCGACAACAAGACCCGCCGCGCGCCGGATGTGATGGTGGCGTTCGGCCGCCCCAAAATGAAGCGTGGCTCATATCTGCAGTGGCGGGAGGCAGGGACCGCGCCTCAGGTGGCGTTCGAAATCATGTCACCCTGCAACTCGGACGCGGAGATGGAGCGGAAGCTGGCCTTCTATGATCGGCACGGAGTCGAAGAGTACTATGTATACGACCCAGACACCGCACAGTTGTCGATCTGGCTGCGATCTGGCGACCACCTGCAACCCATTGCGCCAGGATCAGTCTTCGTCAGTCCCCGCATGCACATTCGCTTCGAGAATCATCCTGAAGGCCTGAATGTTTATCGGCCCGATGGCACGCTGTTCACGGATCGGGCCGAAGCAGACCAGAATTTGGCGACCTCCGAGCAGGCGCGAATTTCTGAGGAACGGGCGCGAATTGCGGCGGAGCGGGCGCAGATGGTGGCGGAGCGGGCGCAGGTGGCGGCGGAACGGGCGCAGGTGGCGGCGGAGCAAGCACGCGAGATTGAACGCGCAAACCTGACGGCAGAGATCGAGGCCTTGCGGCGGCAACTCCAGCAGGCCGGGCTCGAACCTTCAAAGCCAGCTTCAGAACCGACTTGATCGGCATGTGGCTCAAAACGTCGATGAAGCCCCGGTCGTTGCACCCGGCAAGGCGAAACTCCATGCGGTTTGCACATCTCGCTGTCATCCTGGTCTTTTGGTCCCCCGCATCAGTCGTGGCTGCCGAACCGGCGTTACGCACCGAGGCCTTGCTGGCGATGCGGAAGGCGACGGAATACTACACCACCAAGGTGGCCGCGCATGGCGGTTACGTCTATCACTACACGCTGGATCTCAAGAAACGGTGGGGCGAAGGGGCGGCCACGGCGGATCAGGTGTGGGTGCAGCCACCGGGGACTCCGACCGTTGGCATGGCCTATCTGGCGGCCTACAAGGCGACCGGCGACACGTTTTATCTGGAAGCCGCCCATGAGGCCGCCAAGGCCCTGATGTATGGCCAGCTCAAATCCGGTGGCTGGACAAACTCGGTCGACTTCGACCCCAACGGCAAGCTGCGGGCACAATACCGCAATGGTCCAGCCAAGGGCCGCAACACGTCGACCCTGGATGACGGAATCACGCAGAGTGCCCTGCAGTTCATGATGCAGGCCGATCAGGCCTTCAAATTTCAAAACAAGGAGATTCACGAAGCCACGCTGTTCGCGCTCGACGCCCTGTTCAAAGCCCAATTTGCCAACGGGGCCTTTCCGCAGGTTTGGACGGGGCCGGTTCCCGAGCAGCCGGTTCTCAAGGCCTCCTACCCCACCTACGAATGGCGGACAGAGAATCGTATCAAGGCGTATTGGGACCTTTATACGCTCAATGATAACTCGCCGGGCTTTGTGGCCGACACACTGCTGGAGGTGATGGAGATTTACGAAGACCCCCGCGCTCGCCAGGCGTTGGAGAAGCTCGGCGATTTTCTGATTCTGGCGCAGATGCCCGAGCCCCAGCCAGCCTGGGCGCAGCAGTACGACTTTCAGATGCGGCCGGTGTGGGCGCGCAAGTTCGAGCCGCCCGCGATCTCGGGCCGGGAGTCGATCGACGCCATCGAAACCCTGATGAAAGTCTACCGCGTGACGCAGGACAAGAAATACCTGGAACCGATCCCCCGCGCGCTCGCGTGGCTCAAGAAATCCCAACTCCAGGACGGGCGACTCGCCAGGTACTACGAACTGAAAACCAACACGCCGTTGTACATGAACGAGAAGTATGAACTCACCTACGACGACTCCAACGCTCCTGACCATTACGGCTGGAAGACCAACCACAATCTGCCCCAGGTCGAGAAGCAGTTTGCCGAGGTCAGTGCCAGCAAGCCAGCGAAGGCGGACAATGCAAAGTCCATGGTTGCGGCGAAGCGCGTGAAGGAGGTGATCGATGCCCTCGACAAGGAAGGCCGGTGGGTGAGCCACCACAACGGCGAGCGGCTCGTGGGACAGCCAAAATTCCCTCCCAATGAAGACTACCTGTCGAGCGAAATGTTTAGCAGAAATCTGGAACTGCTCAGCGAATATGTCCAGTCACAGGGAAATTGAACACGGTTGGAAGACCTCACCTTCTCAAGCCCGACTCCGCTGGCGCATCGCACCGCATCGGAGGGGCGACCACCAATGCCGCGCCAACCCCGTTCGGAATGCTGACCATGGAATACAGGGTCCGGCGAAACTGCGCAGCTTCAGCGCGAGAACGTCGGGCGGCAGGTAAGGACCGGAGAAAGAATAAGTGTGCGTTTTAAGGATCGCGGCAACAATAACATGGAGGTGTCCGACAAAAGCCAATTTCAAATCTCCAATATCTCCAATTTCAAATTTCACAGTCTGTTCAGCCACACCGAACTGTCGACTGAGCTTCAATGGCGGGAACGTAACTGCTGCCCCACATTGCGGATGCCGCGACAAAGTATTTTTTTGTTAAATTTGAAATCTAAAATTTGAAATTGCGTTGAAGCCAGCGAATGGACTTTTGTCGGACACGTCAACATGGTGAAATTGATTGGGATGGACGCTGATTGAGGGCAGATTCATCAGCCGGCACGTGTTAGCGCGTGTTAGCGTCCGGTTCGTGGCGCTGGCGTCTTCCAATGATCCTCCAACCGGGGGCTCCGGCTCATTGTCCGTACGGCTTGTCAAAAGTCGACAGTTATTCTTGCCGCGGTCCTAAAAGATCGGTGTTCCTCCGGTTGAATGAGTGCCCGTGCCGTGGATTCAAGGAGCACCACCAGCCGACCGCTTCAAATCGGCAACGCGGGGCTGCCATTACCTCGGCCTGAAATTTACTCACTTCACCTGCGAGCGATCAGAACGGCTCTGCGAAGTTCCCGATGCGGCTCCGACGTTGCTTGAGTTAGAGTCGTAGCGGTCGTCCTCGCGCGGTTTCGTGTTCTTCGTGCCTTTCGTGGTTATTCCTTCACGGAATGATGGTCGAGATTTCGTTCACTTGGTGAACTGAACCACGAAAGGCACGAAGAACACGAACGGTCGAACCGCGAGTCACACAATCTTCCACGAAGGAGAAAGCGCCGAGTTCAGGTGAAAGGTTCCCGGGTCGATTTCGTCGTGCGATTCTTTCATGCCGGCCCGAGTCAAGCTGTGCCGCCTGTGCCGGATCTGGCGCTAATTCCGGTTGTCCGACTGGTTCTAACGTTGCTGCATGCCCGCAATGCAGCAGTCGATAGTTCTAAATGTGGGGCTTGAATTCGGCACAGACCGTGCCTTGTCGCTGCTCCCCGCCTGGATTGGGCTCATCTGGTTTGGAGCACAATTGGTCCTGTCATCGCAGGCCGATTGCCCACATTCACATGGAGGAAATGATGGTGCGTCTCACGGCGATTCTACTGGGAATGGTGGTCGCGGGGACGGTGCTTCCCGGCTGCGTCCCGCTGCAAAAAATCAAAGACAATAAGGCGAATCGCAACGGTTGCCATCCTGAGCGGGAACGAATTCCCTGGCTGAAGCGGATCGCCGCCAAGGAAAACCTGGAATCGCCCAACAAGGCAATCAAGCGCGCTGCTCAGATCAAGGAACAGGAAGACCTTGTCAAGCAGAAAATCAAGGCGATCAAGTACTTGGGGATCATGGGTTGCTGCTGCTACGACGAAGACGGCAGTGTGACCGAAGCCCTGCTGGCCGCCCTGGATGACTGCACCCCGATGGTCCGCAAGACGACGGTCGAGGTCATCAGCGGCAACTTCTGCGGTCGCACAGGCCCGAACACCTGCACCTGCAAGAAGGAACTCGTCGAGAAGCTGGCTGACATGGCCTGGGGCATTGATGACAAAGGCTGCTACAAGGAACCCGATCCGGAAATCCGCGGCCTGGCAGCTCAGGTTGTGTGCAGTTGCTGTCCCAACAGCTCGCCGGGACCCGTGGCTGAACCGATGCAGCCACAGCCGGTGAATCCCGTCCAGGAGCCGATTCCCGAGACGATTCCCGACGGAGGTGATCCCGCAGCTCCCGCAGTGCCAGCCCCCAATGCGCCGATGACCTTTAACGCTGACGGACTGGGGCGAGCCGATGTGGCGGGGTTCATCGAAAAGGACTACTCAGGCGAGATGCCGTTCTGCAAGCCGGTTGAACCAGGAATCCTGACGGTATCTTCCGAGGAAGTGGTCATCGCCGACCTGGTGGACAAGCAGTATTCCGCCAATCCGCCATCCTGTCAGCCCATGGGCTATGCCCTGGTTCCTGAAGCTGGAGACGAAGCCGTGGCGGTGGATTATGGAACCCCAACATCCTTGCCGATCGTTCGCGATTCGGTTCGCACCCGATCGGCCGAGGCTGGCCTGCGGGGGAAAATCGAAGCGGTCGACGCCCGGAACTCAGCGGTTTCCGTGCAACTGGAACGCTCCGTTGTCCTGCCGGTGGGCACCCGTATGGTGGTGTTCCATCGGTATGTGATGGGAAAGCTGGCGTCTGTCGCCGAGTTTGAAGTCGTTGGCGGCAGTGCCGGAAATTGTGTCGTCCGTCCGGTTGGGTCTCCCAGCGTGAGCCGCGCGACGGTGGGAGCCACGATTATGGTCGTCTCGACGCCGCAAGCCTCCTGATCTCGCTGACAAGTTTTTGCTCGCTGCGGAACCCTGGCGCGGTTGGGTGGCTTGCGCCACCTGCCGCATCCGTCTGGCGGGGTTCCTCGCTCACTGAGGTTGGACGCCTGACGAACTCAGAGGACTTGAAGAACCGATTCGCACGAACAGGGATGTTCGTGCGTTGTGGTTTGGCCGGGGAGCTTACAAGCAAGCGAGATTTAGGCTTCAAACAATCGGCGAACGGGTTCGCCATCGGCAAGACGGTAGGGGCGTCCGGTGAGATCGTGGATCTCGGTGGCCGGGTCGATGCCGAAACGCCAAAAGATCGTGGCGGCCAAGTCGGCGGGGGTCATGGGGTCGAGCGCGGGATAGGCACCAATGCTGTCGCTGGCACCATGGATGTAGCCACCGCGCACGCCGCCGCCCGCCAAGAACACGGAATAGCAGTCAGGCCAGTGATCCCGACCGGCGCTGCCGTTGATCTTCGGGGTGCGGCCAAACTCGCCCAACACCACGACCAGCGTGCTGTCGAGCAGACCTCGCTCTTCCAGGTCTTCAATCAGTGTGGAGACGCTTTGGTCAAACGGTGGCAGCAGGTAGTGCTTGTGCTCCTTAAAGCCCATGGTGTGGGCGTCCCAGTTCTGTCCCTGCTGCTTGTAATCGTTGATCGTGACAAACGGCACGCCGGCCTCTACCAAGCGGCGTGCCAACAGCAGATTTTGACCACGGATCTCGCGGCCATAACCCAATCCGCCGCCTGGGCCTTCATAGGCGCGCGTGGCCGGATAATACCCGTACCGCTCCCGCGTCTGCTGGCTTTCCTCCGACAGATCCAGCGCGCCGCGGATGGATTTCGATTCCAGCAGTTCGTAGGCCCGGTCGTAAAACCGGCGAATGGGCGTGACCTGCCCGCCGGCCTTCGAGGGGTCCAGGTTGTCCAGCAATGCCCGCCGCTGCTGCAGCCGGTCCATGCTGAGTTCGCCCGGCATGGTCAGTTCGTCGGCCCGATAGGCGCGATTGGCAGGGTCGCCCTCAATGCGAAACGGGTCGTAAGCCGCGCCCAAAAATCCCGCCCCTTGGCAGGGAACATTGACCACATTGTGAAACACGGTCGGCAGCAACGCGCAAGGAACTTCCAGCCTCCGCTCACGCCACAGGTACGCGAGTGTGCTGCCCATGCTCGGGAAAAACTGGGGCAGCGGGGCGAACAATTCCCGGTCACCTCCGGCCAGCGGCCGGCCGGTCAAGGTTTCGATCCCCGCCGCGTCGTGCAGCCGGTTGCCATGATGCAGGCTGCGGATCAGCGCGACCTTGTGCATCAGGGGAGCGAGACGCGGCAGGTGCTCAGAGATCTGCAATCCGGAAACCGAAGTGGAAATCGACTGAAACTCACCTCGAACTTCTGCCGGTGCCTCCGGCTTCAAGTCGAAGGTGTCCAGGTGGCTCGGACCTCCGTATTGATACAAGAGGATGCACGCGCGAAGCGGGGCTGCCGGTCCGTCGACACGCTGCGAACTCCCTGCCCCGTGGGCCTGAAGCAGAGTGGCGAGATTCAATCCCAGACTCATCCCCAGCGTGTTCGCGCCCGCACTGCCCAGCCACTCGCGGCGATTGAAGTTCGCAGTCGCCATAACGATCTCCAGGTCTTGGCTTTATTTCAAACTGCAGGCCGGCGGCATCCTGATGAAACTCCTGTTATCGCCTCCTGTGCCACGGATGGCAACTGCAGATCAACAAACGTGAATATGAAGTCGGTGCGGTATGGGTTTGTTTGGGAGTGGCCTTGTTGAAAATGAGATGGGGCCAAATGAAAAACAGCCGGGAGAACTTTTGGGTGGGGCAGAAACCCTAGGTCCAACGTCCGGCTGTCAGTGGAAATATAGGCGCGTGCCCAGCGGGATCAACGAAAATTCCAGCATTCAATTCGGTGTCACGGTAAATCCATGCCAAGGAGATGGTTACGTTGCGACTGCAGTTTTTGGCGCAAGCTCGACAATCTGCGGCAGGGTCAGCGTCAGCGACTTGGACGGCAGTCGACAGGTGTTCGCCAAGCTTTCCGGGTGGCTGGTTCAATCATGTTGACCGAACCCGCAGATCGGCATACAGTTCAACCGGAATTTGACTGAAATCGCGCTGCGCGTACATCCCCGGTTTGTGGAACTCAATGGCCAATCCGCCGCCAAACCCCAGTGGTTCCGACTCGCCTCCCCCCAACTCTCCGCAGGCGCGACGGCCACGGCCCGAGCGGTCGGGGAATGTGTTGCTGTACCTCCTGGCAATGTCCCTCGTCCTGGTGGTGCTGGCCTTCTTCTTCAATCCGAATCAGAATTCCACCACTCTCTCCTACAGCGATTTTGAGGAAAAAATTGCCAAAGGGACGATCAATCCCAGCCAGATTTCCAAGCTGGTGGTGAGCCGACTGGCCATCAAATATCTGTACAAAGAGACGGTCCCCGAGGATGCCAAGGCAGAATCCAAAGCCGTGGTGCGCAGCGTGACAGTCCCCATCGCCGCACTCCCGTCAGAGACGGTCCACGAACTGCTCAAACTGCTCAAGACGAAGAATGTTCCGTGCGAAAGCGAATCGCCTTACCCAGAGTGGGTCCAGATTCTCTCCATCCTGGCAATCCCGATCATCCTCGTGACGTTTTTGTTCCTGATGATGCGGAAGATGACCGGCACTGGCAGCGCCATGCAGTTCGGCCGCAGTCGGGGCAAAATGCATGCTCAGGAAGATCTGGAAATCACCTTCGACCAGGTGGCGGGCATTGATGAGGCCGTGGAGGAACTGCGCGAGATCGTGGAATTTCTGCGTTCGCCCGGCAAATACCAGGCACTCGGCGGGCGCATCCCGCGGGGTGTGCTGCTGGTGGGGCCTCCGGGAACCGGCAAGACAATGCTGGCCAAGGCGGTCGCCGGAGAAGCGGGCGTGCCGTTCTTCAGTCTGTCCGGCTCCGACTTCGTGGAAATGTTCGTCGGCGTGGGAGCAGCACGCGTCCGCGACATGTTCGCGCAGGCCGTGGCCCGGTCACCGAGCATCATCTTCATTGACGAGCTGGATGCCTTGGGCAAAGTTCGCGGCAGCGGGATGCCCGGCGGTCATGATGAACGCGAACAGACGCTGAACGCGCTGCTCGTGGAGATGGACGGGTTCTCATCGGACCAGAGCGTGATTGTGATGGCCGCCACCAACCGGCCCGAGACGCTGGACCCGGCCCTGATGCGGCCGGGCCGCTTCGACCGCCATGTCCTGGTCGACAGGCCGGACGTGAAGGGCCGCGAAGCCATTCTCAAAGTGCATGCCAGCAAGATCAAGATCGACGAAAGTGTCGACCTGAAATACATCGCCAAGGCGACTCCAGGTTTTGTCGGAGCGGATTTGGCGAATCTGGTGAACGAGGCGGCGCTGTTGGCCGCACGTAAGAACAAAAACCGCGTCACCACTGCCGAGTTCGACGAGGGGATCGAGCGGGTGGTCGCCGGCCTCGAAAAGACCTCGCGGATCATCCAGCCCGACGAGAAACAGCGGGTGGCCTACCATGAATGTGGTCACGCGCTCGTCGCCTGCAGTCTGCCGCACACCGATCCCGTTCACAAGATTTCCATCATTCCCCGCGGCCTCGCCGCGCTGGGCTACACGATGCAGCGGCCCTCCGAGGACCGCCACCTGATGACCCAATCGGAACTCGAAAACCGCATCTGTGTGCTGCTCGGCGGCATTGCCGCGGAGCAACTGATGTATCAGGAGACCTCCACGGGCGCGCAGAATGACTTGGAACGCGCCACCGACATGGCCCGTCGAATGGTCATGGAGTTCGGCATGAGCCCACGATTGGGCCGGGTGAATTACCGCGACAGCGGCCGCACACCGTTCGCGCCGACCATGAACGTCTCCCCCAAAGACTATGCCCACAGCGAAGAGACCCTCCGTGAGATCGACTTGGAAGTGAAGCGGATCGTGGACTTTGCCGCCGTCACCAGCGTTGAAATCCTGACCAACCGCCGACCCGCCCTCGAGCAGATGTCCAAGGAGTTGTTTGAGAAGGAAGTCATGGATGCCGACCATCTGCGACGCATTTTGGACGACCACGCTTCGCCCCAGATCAAACCCGGGACGCATTCCGCCGCGGCCCCTGTCCCACCCGTGGCTCAGGACACCGGCGACAAACCGATTTTGAGAATTCCTGCCGATGGCTGACTGAAACCGGGACGGTGACTATACTGGAGAGGCACCTTGACGGTTGTCCATCGACCAGGCCCATCCTGCCATGCAGCCACGACTTGAACACGCTCGCCTTGCGAGCCGCCGACAATTTCTCAAACAGTGCCAGACCGGACTGGGCGCAGTCGCTCTTGGTTCGCTGGCAGGGACTGCGCTGCATGCGGCAGATGCCGGTTCTGCCAACCCGCTGGCCCCCAAAGCTCCGCCGCTGCCGGCGCGGATCAAGAATGTCATCTACCTGCACATGTCGGGGGCTCCTCCGCAGCATGAGCTGTATGAGTACAAGCCCGAACTGGTCAAGCACCACCTCAAACCGTGCCCTGACGAACTGATGAAGGGCCAGCGGTTCCCCTTCATCAAGGGACACCCCAAGTTGCTGGGGTCGCCCTACAAGTTCTCGCAGCACGGCGAAAGCGGAGCGTGGCTCAGCGAACTGTTGCCCAACATCGGCACGCAGGTCGACGACATTGCTTTCATCAAGTCGATGAACACCG
Organism: Planctomycetaceae bacterium; assembly: GCA_021732845.1. Lineage (GTDB taxonomy): Bacteria > Planctomycetota > Planctomycetia > Planctomycetales > Planctomycetaceae > JAKFUF01. Next base: position 37,667 of record JAKFUF010000140.1, read on the forward strand.
ACCAGTTCAACCATGCCCCGGCGGAACTGTTCATCTACACCGGTTCGCCCCGCAATGGCGGCGCGGCCATGGGCTCGTGGATCACCTACGGACTCGGTTCGGAAAGCCAGAACCTGCCGGGCTTCGTGGTCTTGATCAGCGGCGGCACCGATCCCACCGGCGGCAAAGCGCTCTGGAGCACAGGCTTTCTTCCGTCCGTCTATCAAGGCGTGCAGTGCCGCACCTCCGGCGATCCAATTCTCTACGTCTCCAACCCCAAGGGAATGGATCGCGAAAGCCGCCGACGCAGCCTGGACACCCTCAAAGGCTTGAATGAACTCGAACTGCAGGAGTTTGGCGATCCGGAAACGCTGACCCGCATCAGCCAGTATGAACTGGCCTATCGGATGCAGATGTCGGTTCCCGATGTGATGAACATTGCCTCTGAGCCCCAGCACATCCAGGAGGCCTACGGCACCACGTCCGGTGGGTCGCTCGCCAACAATTGCCTGCTGGCCCGACGCCTGGTGGAGCGTGGCGTGCGTTACGTTCAGCTTTATGACTGGGGCTGGGATATCCACGGGACTGGTGCCGGCGACGACATCCTGACCGCGCTCCCGCGCAAATGCAAAGAGATGGACAAGCCGGTGGCCGCTTTGTTGCAGGATCTGAAGAAGCGCGGCCTGTTCGATTCAACGCTGGTTGTGTGGGGTGGAGAATTCGGCCGCACTTCCATGAACGAAGAACGCGGTGGCTCAAAATTCCTGGGCCGCGACCATCACCCGCACTGCTTTACCATTTGGATGGCAGGCGGTGGCATCAAGGGTGGCATGACGCTGGGAGAAACCGACGAACTGGGCTATTTCATCGCGAAGGATCCCGTGGGTGTCCATGATCTGCAGGCCACGATTCTCCACCTGCTCGGTCTCGACCCATACCGCTTTTCCTTCCCGTATCAGGGCTTGGACCAGCGCCTGATCGGTCCGTCGAACGAAGGAAAGGTGCTGACGCAAATTTTGGCGTGAGTGTGCCCACGGGAAGGCCGAATCGGCTGCGCAGATGAGGAAATTCGTGATGATCGCCGCCTCCGAACTGGCTGGATACTTCGCAGCCCACGCCATTTGGTGTGTGTCCGACGGAGTCACGCTGATCCCCATGCTGGCCTATTCCAAAGGTGACGAGCGCCAAATGGAACGGATGGCACACGAGGAACTTTCCGAGGCCGTCGAGATTGGCAAAGAGAAACTTGAATTGAATCCGATGGACGCCGAGGATGCCGTGCTGGCCTACGATGGGCGGATCACCATTGAAGACGAGAAACTTGATGCGATTCTCCTGGAACTGCGGGCTTACTTTACTCCCGCTTCCAAAGCCGTCATTGCGATTCCCTACACGCCCAAGTCACGACGCATGCTGTTCCGCGTTCACAAGCCCAAGCTCCTGGAGTGGGAGCAGTGCGACGACTTCGACATTGATGCGGTCTTCGAGGCCTTCTTCAATGGTGTCTCGGACCACGACAAGGGGTTCGAGATCTGGAACAAGTGTCTGGACGAGTCGAAGTAGGAATTGTCGCTCTGGCTGACGACCTCAATCCATCGGTGTGCCGGAACTCGTCCGCGCAGCCCAGGCCGTTCCACTCGACTCATGCTGCGGTGAGTGTCTGCCGGGTGGTCGTGGAGGGGGCAAAGTTGCCGGTATTGCCGCTGCTCGAAGCGACTGCCGAAGTGCCGCGCCCTCCCGCGTTTCCCTCCGCTTCTCGTCGAGCCAGCACACACCGAGCCTCGGGGCTTCCGTGCACGAAGTTGCAAACTCGATCGACTCCTCTAAGATGAAGGAGCGGGCTCCAGACGCCCGGCATCGCCCTCCCCCAATCCCGCCCCATTTTCGACCACTGTGGAGTGACGTGACTGTGAGCAGCCTTTCCTCCGAGCTTCAGGCCAAAGTCACTGCCGCCAAAACGAAACTGGACGCACATGTCCGCGACATCGTTGAGTGGCATTTCAACCCGGCCACCGGATGCCCGTTCTGGCTGGAGAAGGCGAAGACGCTGGGCTTCGATCCGCGCAAAGAGGTGCAGAACTTCGAGGATTTGCGAAAATTCCCGTCCTTTGAAGACGAGTGGCTCCGCGGCGGCCCCATCGAACGCTGGATCCCCGCCGGGCTGAAGGGCAAACCCGTCTATGTGTTTGAAACCGGCGGAACCACCGGCATTCCCAAAAGCCGGATGCAGATCGACGACTGGAAAACCGACTACGAAAACTTCAGCGACACGCTCCCCGATGACAAGTTTCCTCGCGGCAGCAACTGGCTGATGCTGGGGCCATCCGGTCCCCGCCGACTGCGGCTGGCAGTCGAGCATCTTGCCCAGCACCGGGGCGGCATCTCCTTCTGCGTCGACCTCGATCCGCGGTGGGTGGTGAAGCTCATCAAGCGCGGCAACATGAAAGAGATGGAAGCCTATCGCGACCATGTGATCGACCAGGCGATCACCATCCTGTCCGCCGGGCACAACATCAAGTGCATGTTCACCACGCCAAAGCTGCTGGAAGCCCTGGCGACAAAGCTGATGGAACAGGGTTCGTGCGTCAAGCAGACCGGCATCACCGGGATTTTTTCCGGCGGCACGGAATTCACGCCGCAGTGGTATCGGTTTGCGACCGAGGAACTGCTGACCGATCCTGATGCGCCGGAAACCGGCCCCGTCTACATGACCCCCACCTATGGCAACACGCTGATGGGGCTGGCCTGCGGCAAGCCGTTTGACCCCAAGGACAACTACAAGATCACCTATTTCGCGCCGCAACCACGGGCGGTGATCGAAGTCGTTGAATTCAAGGACTACAACACGCCTGTCGCTTACGGGCAGACCGGACGTGTGAAGCTGACCACGCTCACCAAGGAAACATTCATCCCCGGCTTCATGGAGCGTGACGAAGGGGAACGCGAACTGCCGTTCGACAAGTATCCCTGGGATGGCATCAGCGGCACGCGACCATTCCATGAATATGCCAAGACCACAACCGTGGGCGTGTACTAGCCCCGTTAAACCCCACCGAGCTTGCCTCGGTGGTTCCGGGCCTGTGCACTACGCCAAAATTGTCACGTAGTGCAAAGGCCCGTTTCCATCGAGACAAGCTCGAAGGGGACTTCAGAATTGCGGTCGCACTTATCTTTTGCCGGGCACGTCTGATGTTCTCCCAAACCGTCGAGTACGCCCTGCGGGCGGTGGTGCATCTGGCCCATCAGTCGCCGACGGCGAGAACCACCGATCAGATCGCCGAGGCGACCCTGGTGCCGAAGGCCTATCTGTCGAAGGTGCTGCAGAACCTGAACCGCCATGGAATCGTCAATTCGCAGCGCGGTGTCCATGGCGGGATGACGCTGGCCAAGCTCCCGTCCGAACTGACAATTCTGGAAGTGGTCAATGCCGTCGAGCCGATTGGGCGGATTCATACCTGCCCGCTCGGGCTGATTTCACACGGCGTCAAATTGTGCCCGCTGCACAAACGCCTGGACGACGCCCTCGCCACCGTGGAGGCGGCCTTCTCCAACACGACCCTCGCGGAAGTCCTGGCCGAGCCAACCACAAGCATCCCGTTGTGCGAGTTCCCGCTGGCTGCGGTCAACACCTGAGCGTCAGGCTCACGACAGAATTGCCTGGACGACTTCGCCCTCCACATCGGTCAGGCGGCGTTCAATGCCGTTGTGGTAGTAGCTCAGACGTTCGTGATCCAAGCCCAGGATGTGCAGGATGGTGGCGTGGAAATCGTGCGTGGTGACGATGTTCTCCGCCGCCTTGTAACCAAACTCATCCGTGGCTCCATAGGTCAATGGAGCTTTCACGCCGGCACCGGCCATCCACGCGGTGAAGCCGGCCGGATTGTGGTCCCGGCCGCTGGCTCCCTGCTGAAACGTCGGCATGCGACCAAACTCAGTGCAGAACACCACGAGTGTGTCCGCCAGCAGGCCACGCTGCTTCATGTCCTTCAACAAGGCCGCTGTTGGCTGGTCGAGGACGGGGCCATGCAGGCTGTACTGCTGATGAATTTGCTTGTGGCCGTCCCAGTTGCTGACCCCTTCGCCACCCGTCTGGTAGGCCCCGTTAAAAATCTGGACAAACCGCACGCCGTTCTCAATCAGCCGGCGTCCCAGAATGCAGTTGCGGGCATAAGCCGCCTTGAGGTCTTCGACGCCGCCGCCCGCCGCGTCGGCCCCGTACATCTTGAGAATATGCGCGGGCTCGGTGGACAGGTCGCTCACGCGGGGCACGCTGAGCTGCATCCGCGCGGCCAGCTCATAACTGGCAATCCGCGCCGCCAGTTCAGAATCTCCCGCGAACCGTTGCTGATGACGGCGGTTCTGCCGCAGCAAGAACTCGCGCGTGGCTTCGTCCGCCTCCGGCGAAATCTCTTCTGGCCGCGCCAGGTTGCGAATCGGCTTGGCGGCGTTGAAATCCGTCCCTTGAAAGGCTGCCGGCAGGAACCCCGGCCCCCAGCAGTTCACACTCGATTGTGGTGTGCCACGGGGATCGGGAATGGCGACATACGCCGGCAGTTCGTCGTTCTCGCTGCCCAGCGCATAGGTCACCCACGCCCCAAAGCTGGGAAACCCATCCAGCGTGAAGCCGGTGCACATGTAGTTCTCGCCCGGGCCGTGCGTGTTGGTCTTGCCCTTCAGCGAGTGAATAAAACAGATGTCGTCCGCCATCGCCCCGAGCTGTGGCACAAGCTCCGAGATCATCTTGCCGCATTCGCCCCGCGGCCGAAACTCCCAGGGGCTGCGTGTCAGGTTGCCCTGCGCTCCCTGAAACGTGATCAGCCCCTCCGCGCCGGGCAGTGGCTGGCCATGCCGCTTGATCAATTCCGGCTTGAAATCAAACGTGTCGATGTGGCTCAGCGCGCCGGAACAAAAAATCATCAACACATTCTTCGCCCGCGGCACCAGATGCGAAGGCCGCGACGCATGCGGCCGGGCGGCATCGATCTGCGGACGCAGCGGAGTTTTTCCAGAGAACCCAACCCGCTCCGTCTCCGCCCCCAGCAGACCCTGGTCGGACAACACCTGGGCCAACGCGATCGGTGCCAGGCCCAGAGTCGCGTGCGAAAGGAAGGCGCGGCGGTTGAGAGACATTTTGAAGATGACCCAAGGACCAAGGCTTCAACGACCAATGGGTTTGATCATAGCCAAAGGGCGGATTGAAATGTCCTCACTTCGCTCCGAGTTCCAGCGCCGGATCGAAGTCCCTGGGCGGGTGTTCCGCATATTGCCGCGAGCGTTCCCACAGCATCCGCAGGGCCAGATCCTCGTCACCGGCAGAAAGTCGTGGCTCAAGCAGGGCACAAGTTTTGGCGAACTCGGCCGCTTCGAAATGGGCCAGCGCGGCTTCGTAAATGTCGCGTCTGGCCAGCCAATCCGCGTCAATCGTGCCTGGCTGGAGTTCATAGAGGTCGACCGAGTCGGTCAGCCCCACCGCCTTGACGCCCGAAAGCCGGCGAGTGGCAAACCCCTTGCCGAGAAACTGCCGCGTGGCATTGGTGATCAGCATCGGCACGCCGAGTTGCTTCGTCGCACCTTCGACGCGGCTGGCGAGATTGACGGTGTGGCCCAGCGGTCCGTAGTGCAGCTTGTACCGGCTGCCGGTGTTGCCCACCATCGCCCGTCCCGTGTTGACGCCCACTCCCAGCCGCAGCGTTTCGCCCAGCCGCGCGCCCCACTGGGCATTCAGCGCGGGCATCTCATTCAGGAGGGCCAGTCCGGCGCGGCAGGCGAGCGTGCGATGATCAGGCTGGTCGAGCGGAGCGTTCCACATGGCCAGCAGGCCATCGCCCAGATATGTCACGAGGACCCCTTCGTACTCGCGGATCCGCAGCGTGAGCCGGTCCATGATCGACTCGACCAGATCGCACGTCAGACTGGCCGTGAGTTTTTCGGCGATCCGGGAGAAGCCACGCAGGTCCGCGAACAATACCGAAATCTCCCGATCACGGCCGGCGAGCAGGCTGGGGTCGCGGTCCAGCGCGCGGGCCAGTTCGGGAGAAAAGAACTGCTCGAACAGGATGTGCTGCCGCGCCGCCTGCGATTCGACCTCGACCCGTGCCAGTCCGGCAGCCACGGCTGCCGCCAACACCTGCACGACCTGGGCTTCGAGCGGCTTGATGTCGACATGCAGCCCGTGGCACGCGGATGTGCGGGCTCCATAGACCGCCCCCACGACCTCGTCGGTTTCCGAATCGAACACCGGCGAGGCGACCACCGAGGAGACTTCCGACAGACTGTGCGACGGGTTGAGATCGGGAAGCTGAAAGAAGGTGCGGCGTTCCTTGATCAAATGATCGAGAATCCGCTGGCTGAAAGTGACGCGAATCGCGGGGTCGACTGACCAGCTCGCGGCCGTCTGCCAGCCTCCGGAGTCCCGCAGCAGCACGATCCCAAAATCGAGCCCCACGAGTTCCACGACCGCCCGCGCGGTCTCCTCATAGAAGGCCGACGATCCCGCCGCCGCTCTTTGGACGGCAATGATCGTCTCAAACCAGTTCAGCAGCGTGGCCGCATCCGGCACCTGGGTCAGGTTCGGCAGTGGCAGGTTACGCGGCAGATCCTTGAAATGCACCGGCTGCATCACCGTCATCAACGGCGTGTCGTCCTCCGGTTCCTGGACGGAGATGATGGTCGTGCCGACAACCAGCCGCGCGGGAAGCTGGATCTCGACCCGCTCGCCGGGGGCCACCGCATGCCGCGGCGGAATGTCGATGATGACCCGCTTGCTGAGGTTGGTGACCGCGATCCTGGAGGCCGCGAGAACCTCCAGGCGCAACTGCTCGCGGGAGACGTAGTCATCGACCAACGTCACCCAGGTGCGCCCATCGTGACGGTTGACTCCGGGCGTGCCGGAAAATCGGCCAAATTCCAGCGGACCGGCTTCATCCGTCAATTTCAGCGACTGCTGCTGATTTTCAACCTGAATCTGCAACATGCAGGAATGGTCCGCTGCGCCGAGAATTCGGTCAAGTTCACTTCAACCCGGTGGAACTGGACAGGTTACCAGATTTTAAGAATTGCCGCCCGACCAACACAGGTGAGACTTGAGCAGAAACCGGTCGTTTTTGGGTGACGGAAACAACGCGGGTCAAGCGGAAATGTAGATTGTGGGATCGGCGACATCCGCCGCTTTGAACCCCTGGCTCCGCAGCAGGCAGGCATCGCATTGGCCGCAGGCCCGGCCGCTTTCGTCCGGGGCGTAACAGGTCGAGGTCAGCGAATAATCGACCTGGAGTTCACCGCCACGGCGAATGATCTCGGCTTTCGTCAATGAAATGAGCGGAACATGGATTCGAAACCTGCGTTGCCCTTCGACGCCGGCTTTTGTGGCCAGATTGGCCAGTGTCTCGAATGCCTGGATGAACTCTGGTCGGCAGTCGGGATAGCCACTGTAGTCCAGGGCGTTCACGCCCAGAAAAATGTCATCCGCCGGCAATACCTCGGCGAACGCCAGCGCCAATGAGAGGAAGACCGTGTTTCGCGCCGGAACGTAGGTCACGGGAATGCCCGTGCCCATCTCCTCCAGGCTCCTGCCGACGGGAACAGCGATGTCATCGCTGGTCAGGGCGGAACCTCCAAACTGATGCAGATCGATGTCGACCATGCGATGCGAAGCGACATTCCGGACAGAAGCAATGCGCCGCGCGGCTTCCAGTTCAAACGCGTGACGCTGACCGTAGCGAAACGTCAATGCATGCACGACGTAGCCCTCCGCCTGGGCGATCGCCAGCGTCGTGGCTGAGTCCAGTCCGCCACTCAGCAGGACAACTGCGTTTCGAGCTTCACTCATCTGCATCACCGTGACGTTGGTCCATCTCGCTATTTTCCGGATTCAAAAGCTTCGCGACTTTGTCAAGATTTTTCGAGCCTCCCCTCAAAAGTGTCTGCGACCAATAGAAATGTCACATTTTGCCCTGCGTTTTGAATGTCGGGCGGGGGAAATGAATGTATTGCGGTCCGAGCATCGGCCTGGCAGTTGATCGGCCGCCAGCCGCTGATGGACTTCATTCACGCGCCCAACATCTTTCAATTCTTGAGCACCGCTTTCAGGGCTTCGCGCAGGCTTTCATCGAACTTCGCGCCGGCACCGACAAAGAGCCGGGCCACCTTGCCATCGCGTCCAATGATCACGGTTTGCGGAATGTCGCTGGCCCCGTAACGCTCGGCGACGCGGCCGTCTTTGTCGAGTGCGACAACGGTTTCGAGTTTCAATCGGCTGAGCGCCGCCTTGATCTTGTCCGGCGATTCTTCCAGGTTGATGGCAACCAGCTTGACACCCTGCTCGGCGAACTCATTGGCGACCTTGTCAACCTGTGGCATGGCCCGCAGACAGGGGCCGCACCAGGAGGCCCAGAAATCGAGGATCACGACTTTGTCCTGGTGGTCCGCAAGTCGAAACCTGCCCCCGTCGAGCAGATCGAGTTCGACATCCGGAGCGGGTTTGCCCACCAGCACCGACTCCATCCCCTCGCTGCTGCCAGGTTCGGGATCAGGCAGTGGCTCGGCCGCGGCACGCAGCTTCCATTGGTGGAACGCGAGGGTGGCGGCCGCATCTTCGATGGCGGCACCGATCAGCAGGTGGTCGATCTGCCCGATGTCCGCTTGGCATGCGCCAAGGATGTCGCTTTGGCCGGAGAGTTTTGTTCCCGCGAACTCCCGGGCCATGAAGGTCAGGCGATGGCCGGTATGCGGCACGGCTTGAACACGAATGCCAGGCGGCAGCTTTGGGGCGGATGCCTCCTCAGGCCTGGCCACTGTCTTGGCCACGGTGGCTTTGGCGGCTTCATCGGGATGCAGCCACAGAATCCGGGAAACGCTGCCCCGCGAAATCTTTCGCGCTTCCAGCCGCATCTCGACTTTCAGTTCCGTGTCGTTCAGGGAGATCAAGCGTCCGCGGAGATAATCCCCGCCGAGCGAGCGGATCAGATGCTCCGGTGGGTTCTCTCGCTGCATGCGCGGCAAAGTGAGCAGGCGATCGAAGCGTGTCCGCTCGATCTTCACCGGCTGGGCATCGGTCCGCAGTTCGAGTGCCTTGATCGAGGCATGCGGCACTAAGCTCGCCTCGGTCACGCCTGACGTGAAATTCACACCCTGCTCGTCGATCGACTGGACGTGGCAGGGGATCGTGTCGCCGCTGCGGAGATGCAGCAGGCAGTCGCCAGGCGGCTTTGGCCGCTGATCGGGCGGCATCGTGTCAGCCGGAATTGTCAATAGGCCGCCCAGCACCTTGCGTGGCTGGGGAGGGCGGGGCGGTTCTTCAGTCCTGGCCATGGGGACCGGAACATGCCTGCGAAAACTCAGCCTGCCAGACGCATCGGCGGCCAGCGGGCTTGCAGTCGTGCCGCCAACGGGACGGAACACCAGGCATGAATCCTCGGTCAGCCGCGCCTCGTCCAAGGTGCCGTACAGGAACACACCAGGCATTTCGAGACGGGGTTGGGCAGCGACATCGTCGAGGCTGGCCACTTCACCCACGGGGATGATGGCCTGCAGCTCCTTCAGCGGCAGCGTGAGCGGCTGCTTGATGGCGGCCGACTGCAACACCAGCGACTCCTGGCCGATCTGCCGCATCTCACCGCTGAGCCGCACACCGTTGATCATCAGAATCCGGACCGAACTCTGGCGAGGCTCCGCCCCCTTGCCGAGAAACACATCCTGCAACACCTTCTCGTCGATGCGTTGCTCCCTGCCGTCCTTCGTGATCAGCAGTTGCCGGGTTGCCGCATCGAACGCGCGGATGTCTCCTGACGGGCTTTCGCCTTCACTGAGATGGACGGTGGCTTGTCCCTCAGAAATTGACTTGGGCGCGATTCCGCTCCAACGCTGGATGGCCAGATGCCGCAACATGAGCTTCCCATGGCGGTTGGTCAGCAGCAGCGCCGTGGGTGGGGCGGGCTCGGGCTGGGCATCGGCCATCACTGCTGCAAACTGTCTCCTGCGGACGACAGGTTTCGGCGGGGTTGTGTCGGGGGGCACGGTGAGATCAGCCAGTTGCTGGCCCGTCGACGAGTAAACGATCACGCGTCCCTGGCCTTCATCGAACAGCACCGACAAGGCCACCTCGCCCTCGCCCGGCGCATTTTTTTTCAGCAGGGCGAAGTCGGCCTGTGTGTCGGATTCGCGCGTCACGACGAGCTGGTCTTCCCAGGTCTCCAGATGAAACCCAAGCCGTCCGGGAACATCGTGGCTCAATCCAAACGAGAAGTCGAAATTGGGTGTTTCACTCCAGGCCAGTTCAATCTCATAGCGCACCATCGCCGGGGGACGGTCAGTGCGCCCAAGCGTCGCACCGAGAACGTCGGAAGTGAGCTGCCCCCCCTCATCGCGCCAGGCATTTTCACCGCCCGCCGAAACCCAGCCCTGAAGCCCATGGGGGCCTGAGTAGATCAATTCACCGCCCCCGATGCGGTAGAACCGCCGCAAAGCGGCGCGTTCGACCGTGATCTTGCCCAGCGCGGCCGCCTCCAGAACCGCTTCGCGCTCGTCCAGCGAGACCAACTGGCCTGTCACCAGGTCGCCGCCGGACAACTCGAAACAGAAAGGTCCCTTCGCCGGAGACTGGTCGGCGGGCCGCGGATACTGCACGGAATGCACTTCGGCCAGCGGAAACCGCAGCGGCCGCGCAAAACCATCTCCCTGCCAGACCAGCTCCGCGGGGTTCTCGGAAGCCACGAGCTGACCGGAGGCGTACCCGCCGTTCCGCAGGCGGAGCACCGGGCGCATCGGTGTTTCGGCAGCCACGGCAGGAACCGCCAGCCAGCATGCCGTGCAGATCAACAACCACATTCGGAAAGGGTGCATGCCAACCTCTGGCTAACGCTCGTAAATTGGCAGGAAACGATAATTCAGCGCCAGGGCCAGCAGGTTCAGTGAGGTGCCCACGGCAGGTCCGAACTGCGATGAAAAGCTTCCGTCGGCCGCCTGCGCGGCCTTCAACTGTTTCACCAGCAGTTTGTTCCACTTCTCCCAGGCTTGCACATCGCCCTGGAACAGGGCCTGCGACTGGTAGTACCGGCTGTATTCAAGATAGTGCGAATTCTGTGATTCCAGATTCTGTGTCAGGTGGTTGAGCGTGGCCTTGTACTGCGGCAGATCTTTGCGCCGCGCGACCGCGTAGACGAGCGTGCCAATGGAAATCCGGGGAACGGATTCGTCGAAGCCGCCCAGGCCGCCGGAGTAAGCCACCTGGCCGGCCGAGGAGGTCATCTTGGTGTAGTAGTTGATCGCCTTGTCGATCGATTCGTCAGGGACTTCAATGCCGGCATTGCGCGCGGCCAACAATCCCATCAGCACCGCACCACTCACCGAGGTGTCGGCGTCCGTGGAATCGGGCGTGTAGCGCCAGGCTCCGGATGGATTTTTCTTTTGCGAAGTCACCGCGGCGCGGACCGCCAGTTCGAGGGCCTGGCCAATCGAACGGACCTTGGTGCCGCCGGCGGGATGCAGACCGCGGTCGTCCACCGCGCCATACGCCTCCGCCAGGGCGAGCATGGCGAACCCATGGTGGTACATGCTGTTGCCCATGACACCCGTGTCGGCGCTCTGCTGGGCGATGATGCTCCGCAGCGCCTTGCGAATCTGGTTCGCGTAGAGGCCGAAATTCGGATCCTCACCGGAGGCGAGCAGCACCATCAGGGCCATGCCGGTGACACCAGGCCCGCTTTGTCCGCCCGGCCACGAGCCATCTTCGCTCTGGGTGGCCACGAGGTGCGCCAAGCCACGGTCGTAGATTTCCCGCACGTCGCGGGGGATGGCCTCGCTGACACGGACCGAGGTGACCTGGGCCTGCACCCGGCCCGCCAAGGACACAAAGACCAGCAACAAGATGAGCGTGTGCTTCATGGTTGCTCCGTTTGCGCCGGCGCGGGAAGTTCCGCCGCATCAAGCAGGCCGCTATCGACCAGGGATTTGACGACGGCAGAGTATTGGTTGAGATGCACGCTCAGGGCCTGCCACTGCCGGGGGTTGAACTGGGACTGGAGCTTCCCGGTGGGGATCCGAGCCAGGCGGCCCAGAATCACGTAGGACTCATATTGTCCCGTGTGCCGGGGCGGAGGCATCTCCAGCAGCAGTGAAGTGATCGAGTCCCGCTGCGGTTCGGTCAGGAAAACAACCTCTTCAAGATTAAGCAGACTCACGGCGATACCGGCCTCGTAGCGAAATCGGCGGCGTTCGGCGGCCATCACTTCGTACTTCGCCTGTTGCTCGGTTGTCAGAGTGCGCGACAGGACTTTGCTCAACAGGGAGTCCGGCCCGTCGGTCAGTCCCCGGTTGAACCGCTGGCGCAGCGGCTGCAACTCCTGCTGCAACCGGTTGTAGACCTCCATGGCGTTCGGCCCCTCCAAGATTCCATTTTTCGCCACCAGTTTAAACTTGACCCGCACCGGTATCGCTTCCGAGAGCAGCCGCTGCACATCGCCTTTCGCCGCCAGTTGCAGCTTCTTCGTCTGCTCGTCGCTCAGTTGGCAAACTCGGGTGATCTCGGCGATTTGCAGTTCAGTGCGGGCCAGAACCTGCTGCTCGGCTTTGGCTCCGTTGCCATCCAGTTGGAACAGCATTTCGTCGAAGTTGCCCACGCCGATCCGCATGATGTCCTGGTTCTGTTGGCCGGGAATGAGCGGCCCATCGACCACGATGTCGTCCTCGCCCAGGGCGAATTGCGCCATGCAGGTCAGCAACACGCTGGCCACCAACGTGAGGACAGTGGCAGCCACGGAAATGGCATCCGGCCGGAGAACCCGGCATGTCCCCAACAACGGCGTGCCGACAATCGTTTTGTCAGGGGTTCGCATTCGCGTCTTCCTTGGCAGGCTCGGCAGCCGCGCCGGTGGCTCCGGCTGGCGTCTCCGCTGGTTCCTCCTTGCCATCCCACCAGTCCTCTTCGGCTGGTGTGCGCTCCCTGCCACTACTGAGGGAGTTCGGATTGATTTTTCTCGACCTGTCCCAAACAGCAATCTGCTGCTCATTGAGATGGGGGACCAAGCGCGAATTGGGGATCATCGGGAAGTACACTCCGCCGTATCTGGAGACCCCCTGCCAGCTTTCCCAGGCATCGTCCCAGTTCTTCATCAACGACTCGGTAATCTGGGCACGCTGCTCGGCTGACAAATACAACAATGAGTCCAGCCGCGCCACGGTGCTCTGGATCACAACCTTCTTGATGTTGGCGGCCCGGCGGATGGCTGCCTGCCGGTATTGCGTCATCTGGTCTGGCGTGAGAGTTTTCTCCAGGGTTTTCAAAAGATCCTTGCGGATGAAGCTTCCCTGGTCGGTGCCAGACTCTTGCCGCTGACCGCGCACGAAGTTCTTGGCGGCTTCCTTGGCACTCGCCATGCCGGCCGCCTTGAGCAGTGGCCGCTGCTCGCGGGTCAAATTGCAATTCTGCCGAATGAACTCCAGCTCCTGCCACATCTTGGGATGCATGTACCGCTCGTACTGTTGAGCCATGGCCTCCTCCTGCTCCGCCGCCGCCATGGCGTTGGCCCGCTCCTTGGCGGGAAGCTTCGCCTGGCCGGCTGCCTTTTGAACCGGCACTGCGGGCCGCACAACCGCGGCCTTTTCCTCCGCGGCGCGCGGCTTCTCCTCTGCGGCGGGTCGCTTCTCCTCTGCTGCCTGCGGCTTCCCTTCTGCCGCTGGTGCCTTCTCCGCGGCAGCCGGTGGCTTTTCGTCCCCGGCCGGAAGTAATCCAGCGGGGATGAGTGCGAAGAGTATCGCGATCATGCGAATGGGGAGTGGCTTCATTCCTTCGCCCCCTTTTCGATGCGGTTGAAGTACTTGTCCAGGCCCGCTCGGAATTCTTCGGGCAAACCTGCCCCAGAGGCGCCGGTGGCCTGGCCGACGTCGTGCTCCTCGCGGACTTCCTTTTCATTCACGCCCGCTCCAAAAAGAGCCAAAGCCGCGTCGAGCGTCGTGCCGCCGCCGCCCCCACCAGGCGAGGCTCCCCCAGTTCCGCCACCGCGAGGATTGATTTTCTTGGATTTGAGCAGCAGTTCGATCGCCTCGGTTTCCGCACCGATGGCCTCGGGGCCGGTCTCGGGGCGCGCCAGAATCCCGGTGGCTTCCTCCATGACTTCACCCACAGCCTGGAGCAACGCGATCTCGTACGAAAACTGCTGGCTGCCTTCCGGCAGTTCCTGAATGCGCACATTCAGTTTCTTGACACGTTCGGCGAGGGCGTCCTGCGTTTCGCTGGCCGAGCCGGCCTGGCGGGCATACTCCTCTTTAACCAATCCGCTGCGGGCCTGCTGCACGACGCGGGTTTCTTCACGAAGATTGATTTCGGCTTCCAGGATGTGCATGGCTTCCAGCACGATGGACGGTGGCAGGCTGGCCTTCGACTTTCCGCCGGGACATTTGCCGTTGCACGCCGGATCGAGCAGGTTGTCGGCCCAGCGGTCGAAGGTGTCCGACCAGAACTCACACTGGGCCATCGAGAGTCCCGCCTCTTTGACGACATCGTCCCCCAACTGGCGCAGGCTGCCGACCGCGTCCTCCTTGCGCATCTCATCGAGCACGACCTTGAACCGCTGGTAGCGGCGGCGCTCGAAGTAGGCTTCCATGTCGTCCATGATGCTGGAGACATCCTGGCTGGCCTTCGACTCCTGGGTCGAAAGCAGGGCGAGTATTTGTTTTGCATCGCCCCTATTGCTGGCGGTCTGCCCGAAGGCCCCGTCAACATGGTCCGTGATCTTGCCCGCGATCGTGTATTGCTTGCGCGAGGCGGCTTTCAGCCGCTTCACCAGCGTGCTGCCCTCCAGATTCGCGAGCAATTGATCGAGTTCATCCGCGATTTTCTCAAACTCCGCCAGCAGATCCTCCTGCGCTTTAACGGCCTCTTCAAGCTTTTGCGCCGCCGGAGCTGGTCCAGCAGGTTTGTTCGAGGGACTGGCGACAGTGGTGGTGGGCAAGCCCAGCCGTGGACTCGATGGCTTTTTCTTGTCCGCTTCACCTTCCTGCGCATCCTTGGGGGCCGGTTGTTGCGACGATTCGCGGTCCACCAGTGTGGGCACCGGCGGCTTGGGGGGAGCGGGATCGGCGGGCTTGCTGTTGCCTGGGCCTCCGGCGGTCGATTTGACCTGCCCCACCTGCGGGCCTGACTTCTGGTTGGCTGGAGTTATTCCAGCCGCGCGAGCCGACTCTTTGAGGAGGTCGGCGACATTCGGCATGCGGTGATCGGAAATGTCTTTCAGGATTTGCAGCATCTCGGCCCACTTCTCCAGGTGGCCCACGCCAAACTCCGGATTGCGCAGGGCCTGCCGGATCAGCTCTTCTCCGGCCGCGGTCAGCCCAGACAACCGCCGGCCGTTGGCGCGCTCGGCGGCAGACTGCGCTTCAACCTGCCGCCGGTTGTCGGGCTGGTCGAGTTCCTCGGCCGAGAGCAATCGCAGCCGTTGATTTGTGTTGTGCAACTGCAGTTCGGTGTCGCGGACCTCCAGCGACTGGCGATGCCACTTGCTGAGTTGCTCGGTCACCCAAATCGCATGCTGCTCAGCGCTGAGCACATGCAGCGTGTAGCTCGGCGAATAAACCCGTTCCCGGCCCGGCAAATAGTCCTCCGCATACAACCGGACGGAAAGCGACTGTGGCTCAATCTTCAATTGTGTGGAACAGAATGTTCCCGTCAGGGCCAGCGCCTCCTGTTCGCTCCCCCCCGTCGCCAGCAACCGCTCGCCGAGGATCTTCTTGCTGGGGCCAGACTCGTCCATGCCGCGCCACTCGATTCCGACCTGCTTCACGCCGAAATCATCGAGCGCCTGCACCTGGAATGTCAGCACTTCGCTGTCCAGCACGACGCGCTGTCGAGGGAGCCCTTCCGCAGCCAAGCTGGGGGCTTCGTCGTCGCGGGCGTTGATGGAAACGGTGAACGGTGCCTGGCCACTGAGTCCGAACTCGTCCTGCCACTGGAAGACGAGTTTGCGCGAACTCACGACAGACAAGGGGCTGCTGGTCACCTCGGAGCCACGGACCGCGGCCGGCTGGCGATCCACGGTTGCTTCCGTCAGGCCGCGGTTCGCCGTGGCCTTGAACGTTGCCACACTGCCCTTCACCAGCGACACGGTCCCGCCGCGCGCATCCTTGTGCAGGGTCTTGTTCCGCTGCAGATAATCGGGCAGTCGCACGTCCGCGGACACCGAAGACAATTCTGGACGCAGCGTCGGCTCGAGGCGGACATTCTCCAGCACATCGCCAATTTTCAATCTGGCGTTCGCTGGCACAATCTGTGGAGGCAGGGGAAAGGCATAGCCTCCGTCCTTCAGCGGCGATGTCAGCGGAGACGCGGCATTGTCCACCTGCAGCTTCCCTTGCTCCGGCTGCCACCGCGAATCGGCTTGCAGGCGCACCGGAATGGTGACCGCCTCGCCGTGCGGCACGATGAGCCGCTCGGGGAGTTTTTCAATCGAGGCGAATGTATAGCGCGGGACATTCCGCCAAGGCGAAACGAAACGAGACCAGGCATTGGCCGCCGCCGCCGGATAGACCGCCAGAAGCGCGATCGCGGCGGCCGCGGGAACTGCCGCGGCCCACATCGACAGCCGATGCCGCGGGGTGGGAACAGCATCCTGAAAGTCCCGCTGGCGGGCCTCCGCGGCGACCTGGGCGATGGCGGCCTGGCACAGCGCCAACGAGCGGTGCTGCTCGGAATCACTCCGCACCAATTCGATGATGCCCAGCATCTGATCGCCCAAACTGGGGTGCTTGCGGCTCAGCAGCCGGGCCAGTTGGTCCAGTGACCGTTGCCGCCAGATCCATTTGTGAAGATAGACCGGGACGAGCGCGCAGCAGACAAGTGCTGTCAGAAAGATGCCCCACCGCATCGCGGCCGGGGTGTCGATCATGCGATCCAGGATGTAGACCGCCAGGTAACCGACGACCACTCCGCAGACTGCGCCACCAGCCGCTTCCAGGGACTTAATGGTCCAGACCCGCCGGCGAAACTCGCGCAACTGAGTTTCCAGTGATCCAGGCAACTGCAACCGGGGTGATGGTTCCGAGGCGCGCATGGCATTGGCTCCAGCTCAGAAACCCCGTAGCACGACCGTTTCAGGACGTGACCGTCGGGCTGAGTCGCCCGCCCTACAGGTTTTGATTCGAATTCCTAAATCAATCCGACGACCTTCCGCGCAATCCAGAACAGACCGAGCAACGTGACGAGCAACGCCATGGTAACCGGATGTGACCATAATTGCAGCCTCCTCATGGCTGGAGGCTGTTCCGGCAGGTCCGCCAGTGACTGCAGGACCTGCTCCAGCCGGCCGGGTTCAATCACCTGCCCATGCGTCACGCGGGCGATCTCCGCCAATACTTCCGGTCGGGCCGCGCGCCCGATTTGTTCGACCTCGGCCCCCTGGACAAAAATCGCCGCATTGAGCGACCCACCGGTCTGCTGGCAGGCGAGTGCCAGCTCGTGCTTGCCGTTCTCGGCGGGAGTGAACTGCGCGGTGAATTCGCCCCATTCTTCGCCGGTGGAACGAAATCTCACCGACTGCACCTTGCCCGAGGGGGCGACGATCCTCGCCAGCACATCCCCCGCTGACAGCGGCTCGCCGCTTCGCTCCATGACATTGGCCTTCAGCTCAATGGTCTGGCGAATTTGCGGTTGTTCCGGCGAATAATACAGCCGCATGGTTTCGCCTTTGGCCATGTTCCGCTGATAGGCCATCCAGCGCACCACCTGTCCCCAGAAGCGGTAGTGATACTTGTCTTCGACCCCCTTGCGCCACCGCCAGGCACCATCCGTCCCCATGTACAGGACCTTGCCGGCCCCAAACGTCCGGGCCGCCAGCAAGGGCATCCGTCCATGTTCGTTCGACATGTCCTGATGCACCGCCAGGACTTCACTGCCGGCCTTGGCCCGCGTGACCGCTGCACACCACTGGAAACCGGGCAGATTTTCCCACACGTCCAAGTTGTCTTCCTGCGTGTCCGCCAGCCGGGTGAGCAGGCTGCGCCGGCCTGTTTCGGTCAATTCGAACTGGCACGGAGAGCGCGAGCCCCAGCCGCCCGGCTGGGCGGCATCAAGCAGGACGGGATAGAGTTCGGTCAGTTCCGTCTCCAACAGAGAGAGCTGCTTGCCCTGCCAGCCCGGCATAAACACCAGCCCGCTGGCTTGATGCTCGACCAGCCCTTTCAGCAGACGGCAATCTTCAGCGGTCAACTGGCCGCTCTCCACGCCCACGTCGCCGAGGAACACGACATCATACTTCCCCAGTTCGTCCAAGCCGCCGGGAAACTGCTTGATGTAGTCCTTGTTGCCGCTGCCGCTCTTGCTGAGGCCCGGATGATAGAGCAGGCAGGACAGGTTCACCCCCGGATCGCGCGACAGTGCGTTGCGCAGATACCGGTACTCCCAGCGCGGAATCGACTCCACGATCAACACGCGGAGCTTTTCCTGGCGAATGGCAATGGGGGCGGTCAGTTTGTTGTTCTCGGCCAGCAGTTCGTCCGGTTGCTTCGGGAATTCCAGCGAGAGGGTGTAGTCGCTGAGTTCCTTGGGTTTCCACATCAGCCAGTCGCTGGTGCGGCCCATGGCGGCCACGCGCACCTCCTTGGTCACCGTCTCACCATCGGAGGCCTTCAGCGTGACGGGCAGGGTGATTTCGCGCGGCAGGGTGCTTTCAATGGTGAATGGAATCCGCACCGACTTGCCAACCAGGCCGAAGGTCGGAGCGTCGAAGCTCAGCAGCTCCAGGTCGGGCAGCCGCACGGCACTGCCCGCGGGAACGACATACACCGGAATCCCCTTCAGCCGTAACGCGGTCGCGGCCTCGACCGGCGGCTTGCCTTCGTTCCAGTCCCCGTCGGAGGCAAAAACGATGGCCTTCAGGTTTCGAAATTGTTGCTGGGCCTGGGCGAGCGGGGCGTGCAAATCGCTCCCCGTCGCCTCCTTCCCGCCCGAAAACGCCTGGATGACGACATCATGCTTGCCCTCCAGCGGAGCCCAGAATTTCGCGTCATTCAAGGGGGCGATGGACTGCTTTCGTGTGCTCCGCACCGAGCTTCCATTCTCGGCGACATCCTGCGTGGACATGCTTTTCGAAGCATCGGTCAGCACGGCGATGGTCGGCTTCTCTTTCGGGCGAAATTCCTCGATCCATTCCGGCTGGTTAAAGAGCAGGACGGTCAACACGACAATCGACAGTCTCAGCAATTCCAGGCAGCCAAAGTCCCGCCGATACCCCGTGCGCCGCCACGCCAGCACGCAGAGCAGAGCCGTTGCCCCCACGACAATCACCGATGCGGTGAGCGACCAGAAGGTGAACAGGAAGGTCAGTGAGCGGACCGTATTCAAAGGGCGGTCTCCCTGGCAGCCACGGCCTTGGGGAAGCACAGCGCCGCTTCCAGCACGAGGGAGACCAGCATCACCGCCAGAAACATCCGCCAGATTTCCTGAATCAGCGCGGAAGCGTTGCCCGCACGGTCGTCGACGCGGGTGAAATCCAGGCCGCGAAACAGTTCGTTGACGGTGGCGTCGGAAAGCTGCTTCTCTTCATCCTCGGCAGCCGGCCGGTTGACGACCCGCAGCCGGTCTTCCTCGGTGTAGACGCCCGCATGACAGTGGGCTTCGGTCGACAGCCCGTCTTCAGTCCCGCTGAGCCGTTTCCACTGGCCCAAGGCTTCACCGGCGGCATTTCCTGCTTCCAGCCAGCGCGTTTTCCCCAGGACTGCCGAGCCCGCTGCGGCAGCCCGCTGAATGAGCGCATACAACACTATGCCATTGCTGGCGAGCGTGGAATCCTGGGCCGCGGGGGTCGTTGAGCAGAAGTAAACGCCGCCGCGGTCGGTCTGCGCTCTGCCCAGCAGCGGCGCGCCGCTGCTCAGCGTCGCCAGGGAGGTCGATTCCCCCTTCAGCCGACAGTGACGATGAATTTGGAGCTGTCCCACGGGCAACGCCGCTCCGCTTTGAGTGCGGGCCAGCAGGTCCGCGTCGCCGCGCCACGACTCGACCGCCGCTGCCCCATCGGTCCACCCGTCCCAGCTTTGGCCGCAAAATTCGCCCCCGCTCGGCTCTCGCGGAGGAAACAGCACGATCTGACCGCCTTGGTCAACGAACGTCTGAAGCTGTTGGGCGATGGAGCCCCGAGGCAGCGGAGTCTGCCAGAGCACAAGCGAAATCTTGTCCCACTCCGTTGCCGCGAGTTGCTCGGCAGCGACGAGGTCGGCCGAGCAGGTCACCGCGTCATCGGCCGAAATTCCGGCGGCCAACTGCAGCGGCAGGCCGGCCTGCGGATCATCGGCGACGATCAGCGTCTTTCGCGGTACTTGCTCGTCGAACACGAAGAAGAACTCGTTGTCGGCGGGATTGGCATCGGCGGGGATCGAAACTCGACCGAAGCCACGCGCTTGCGTGGCTTCAATCGGGATCCGATGATCGCGCAGCTCGGTTTGCCGTCCTGACAGCTCGACATTGATCACCGAGCGGCTTCCGTCGATCTCAAACTGCAGCGGGATCTGTCGTTTTTCCCCATCCTCGCCGCGCGCCAGCCGCACCGAAATCATCAGCTCTGGACCCGCCTTGCTCATCTGCCGCCGAGCCGAAGTCACGCGCACCGAGATGTTGCCGGCGCTCGGTGCCGGGTAGGCGAGCAACTGGAGCCGCACCCCCTGCGGCAGTTCCAAAAAGGCATCGCGCAGCGCGCTCCACCGGCTGTTGTCAGGCAACCAGTCGTTGGCCCTCAGGTCCGAGCAGATCCAGATTTCGGTCCGTCCGGTGCGCTGTGATTTGATGTAGTCGTAGGCCGCCTGCAGCATGAGCGGCAAATCGGCCGGGGCACTCGCCGGGCCAGCGGTGGCTGAACTCGCCAGTGCCTTGGGCGATTCGAATTCCCGCGCCTGGCGCGACGCGCTGTCAATCAGCACATAGCGATTGGAACTCAGCGTTTGGAGAATCTGCACGAGTTGCTGACGGCCAGTTTCCAGCTTGGACTCACCGCTGCCGGGAGCCCGTCCCTGCATGCTGGGCGAGCGGTCGAGCAGGATGATCGTGGTGTCGGCCTGGCCGCCGGAGACCAGTCCCAGCCAGCCGCTCGCCAGGGGACGGCTGACGGCCACAATGAGACCGGCCACAGCCAGCGTCCGGAACATCAAGATCAGCCACTGCCGCAGCCGCGAATAGCCCCGCGCCATCCGCTGGGCCGCCAGCAGAAACATCATCGCCGCCCACTGAATCGTCTGAAACCTGCGCTGATTGATCAAATGGATGATGATCGGCAGCGTCAACAGCGGCAGTGCGGCAAGCAGCCAGGGCTGAAGGAAAGTCATCGCACCCCCTTCGCCTGAGCGCGGCTTGTGAGAAAGCGGACCAGCACCTTCTCATAGTCTTCGTCGATCAGCACGCGGTGATAGTCGATGGCCGATTCCAACACCACTTGCTTCAGCCCGGCCAGATACTGCTCGAGGGCGGCGTGATAGCGGCGGGCGATGTCGCTCGGTTCGGCAAAAATCGCCGGTCCGCCTTCCATGTCGAGAAACCGCATCGGGCGGCGGAAGTTGAACTCGATCTCCTGCGGGTCGAGCAGGTGAAACACCGCCACATCATGCTTGCGGAACCGCAGGTGTTGAAAGCAATGGCCGAGCGTCGCGGGCTCGACAAACAGGTCGGAGATGACCACGATCAGTGCCCGCTGCTGGTTGGTTTCAGCCAGCTCATGCAGCGTGCGGGCCAGTTGGGTTTCGCCCTGTGGCTTCGCCTGCTCCAGCAGGTCGAACACGAGCCGCAAATGCGCGGCACTGCGCCGGGGCGGCACATTCTGCACCAGCCCACCCGCCACACACGCCAGGCCAACCGCGTCTCCCTGCTGGCTGGCCAGGAATCCGAGCGTCGCGCCAAGACGGCGGGCATATTCCAGCTTGTTCACGCCCTTGGAACCAAAGCCCATTGAGCCACTGGTGTCGATCACCAGGCAGCACCGCAGGTTGGTGTCGGCCTCGAATTCCTTGATGTAGAAGCGATCGGAGCGCCCATAGGCCCGCCAGTCGAGCCGCCGCAGATCGTCGCCGGGCACGTATTTGCGATACTCGGCGAACTCAATGCTTGAGCCACGATGTGGACTGGAATGCCGGCCGGAGACATTGCCCTGCATCGGCCGACGAGACAGCAACGGCAGTCCCGCCAGCCGCGACAGGACCTGCGTGTTGAGAAAGCTGCGGGTTTGGCGCTCGGTGTTCATTGGGAGAAAGCGAGTTCCGTAGGCGTGAAGCTCTCACCGGTGGCTGGCAGACTGAGCGGATTGTTCCTATTTCTGCTCCAGCGTTTCGCTGATCAGTCGTTTGATGATCTGCCGCGCATCGAGCCCCTCGGCCTGGGCGGCAAACGTCGTGATCACGCGATGCGTCAGCACTGGCACCGCCACCTCCAGCACATCCTCCAAACGGACCAGGTAGCTGCCGTGCAATGCCGCTCGAGCCTTGGCCCCGAGCACCAGGTACTGCACCGCCCGCGGACCCGCGCCCCAGGCGACCAGCGACTTCATCCAGTCGGGTGCCGAGCCCCCCTTCGGCCGGGTCTTGCGCACCAGCCGTGCCGCGAACTCATAGATGTGATCGGGGACAGGCATCCGACGCACCAGGTGCTGATGCTCGATGATCTGTGCGGCCTGCAAGACGTGGCTCAGCGCCGGCAGCTCCGCCCCGGTGGTGGTCCGGGCAATCAGGATTTCCTCGGCTTCCGAGGGATAATCCATTTCGATCAGGAACATGAACCTGTCGAGCTGGGCCTCGGGCAGCGGATAGGTCCCTTCCTGCTCGACGGGATTCTGTGTCGCCAGCACAAAAAACGGCTCTTCGAGCCGAAAAGTCTTGCCGACGGCGGTGACCTTGTGTTCCTGCATCGCCTCCAGCATCGCCGCCTGTGTTTTGGGCGGGGCACGATTGATTTCATCCGCCAAAACGATGTTGGCAAACACGGGGCCTTTGACGAATTCGAATTCGCGCTTGCCGCCGACCCCATCCTGCAGGATGTCGGTGCCGGTGATGTCCATCGGCATCAGATCGGGTGTGAACTGGATCCGGCTGAACTGCAGCGACATCGTCTCCGCCAGCTTGTTCACCAGCAGCGTCTTCGCCAGGCCGGGCACTCCCATCAGCAGCGCATGTCCGCGGGCGAACATGCACAACGACAGCCGCTCGATCACATCCTGCTGTCCAACGATGACCTTGCCCAATTCCTTGCGGATCAGGCCATAGACATCGCGCAGCCGGTCAATGGCGGCAACATCGTCGTCACGCAGTTCCGGAGCAGATATCGGTGCGGCCATTGAAATGCGTTCTCAGTCGAGGGGGCCAACCATTGCCGGGTCCGCATGACAATCCAAGCGCTCGCCGTGCGTCAACAGTCACTGGGACTGGGTGATTCGGCACAGACTGGCATTCGGCCCATTCCGTGATGCTAACAAAACCGCATCGTGAAAAGGAATCATTGCGCCAGAATGGTGTGAGATGGTGTGAGATGGCGTGTGTGCCGTTTCTCTGCCGCAGCCGCTCAACAACCAGTCCCCGCGTGACTGCTTTCGTGGAAACTTGGCATCACCTTGAATTTCTTGGGTAGGTTTTTCCCGCCTCTCCGACTTCCAGATAGTTGAACCACGCAAATCGTTCCCACGGAACCAAGCATGCCCGTATCCAAACCTCCAGACTGGAGCCGCATCGTGCAGCGGCACGCGGAACGGGTCTACCGTATCGCGTTTCGCATCCTTGGTTCAGTCCACGATGCCGAGGATGTCTCGCAGATCGTCTTCACGGAAGCCGTGAAACTCTACAACTCCGGACCAATCCAAACGTGGACCGGATTGTTCGTGCGTCTGGCAACGGTGCGGGCGATCGACGTGCTTCGGCAAAAGCGCAGCACGGTCCAGCTCGATGAAAGCGACCGCATCTCGCATATCGGGCCGCCCGAGGAAGCAGTGGGGGCCGAACTGGCTGTGTGGCTGCGGACAGCCACCAGCAATTTGCCCGAACAGCAGGCCGCCGTTTTCTCGCTCACCTACTTTGAACAACTCGATCGGAACGAAGTCGCCGCGATCCTCGGGATGTCCGTCGAAACGGTCTCCACGGCCCTGTCCAAAGCCCGCCAGCGGCTGATGTCACAAATCACCGTCGTCAAAGAAGGACGCACATAATGTCGAACCCTCCCCCCCCCCATGATGATGCTCCAGACTTTGAGCCACCCCTCGAAGCCGCAGTCTGGTCGATCCTTCGCGAACCCGTCGACGCGGACGCCATTGCCCGAGTTGCCGCCCGGGCCGAAGCCATCTTTC
>JAKFUF010000094.1 GCA_021732845.1 Planctomycetaceae bacterium
ACATCTTCTGTAACACGCCAAGTTCCTAAGAGTTTATCTACTAAACACGGTAAGTGTGACAACGAATTGTCACCTCACGCGCATCTTTAGATGCCACTCTTTTGCCGCTACCAGATTGCCAAAGAACAATGCCGCAAACGCTGCCATCAGAGCTTGTCGCTCTTCCAGCAACCTTCGCGGCAGCAGCCTTGTGTGGGCTGAAGCGGCACCGAACCAATTGTTCGATGCGGCTTCAAACCACTGTTGGTGGCTGTCTGCGTCGCTCGCAGTCATGTGCGAGAGGACGATCATAGAAGGCCTGAATCGGGGCGTCAATGCACTTTCGTTGCTTCTGATGATTTTTTCCAAAAGTCCCCACGACTGTCATCAGACGATGCCCCAAGCCATGCCAAAGAAAGATACTCCGCCTGTCTCGCCCACAGATGATCTATTTTTTATCTCGTTGAACCAAGTGGCAACCGTGGGCACTGTCGCGCCCGCCCCTGGATCGAGCACGTCTACTTGGTGGCCGCCGGGCGATTGAGGTGTGTCTCGATCTTCCGCAACGTCGGCGGGCTGTGACGGATGATCAAGATCCCGGGAATTTTATCGAAGACCGAACCGCTCCCACCGGTCTCCCGCCAATTGCCAGGATCGACGACCCGCACCAGTTCTTTGACGAGTTCTCCGTGGCTCTGGCTCGCGCCGGGTTTTGGCAATCGGAAGACCCCTGCACGGAGCCTCGAGCTGGACGTCCGTTCGCTCGTCACGCGGAGCAGGTCATCGTCGATGTACCAGACCAGGCTGGCTTGATCGAGGATTTTCGAGATCGCCACATGCACCGGCAACCCCTTAAGTTCTCCGCTGATTGGCTGCTCCATGTCAAATCCGTCGTTGAGGATTGCCAACTTCTCGACCACCAAATTGCTCTCGGCCAGCAGATCTTGCAGGACGGTCGACAGCGCTTTTCCAGAACATTCCTGAGCAACCACGGCCTCCAGCGCCGATTGCAGACGGGGCACTGGCGATCGTAACGGCTTCGCGACACTCTTGGCTGACCGCAGATCCTCCAGCAGAGCATGGATTGCGTCGTGAATGTGAGCAGACTGCTCGACTTCCAGCGTTTGAAGCCCTGACCTCAGTCTGCCTGGCCCTCCCATGAAATCCCAAGCTTCGGGGTCAATCGTGGAGACGACTGCGCCGGCAATTTGCCGTGCGCTCAGGCCCGACATCGCAAGATCCGCCGTCGGATGCGAACGGCTCACAATCCGTTCAGCTTTTGTGCGACTGAGAATGTGAATCTGTTCTGTATCAGTTTCCCATGCCCAGGCCGTGTCCGTCATCAGGGCATTCAGTGCTGATCGAAATTTGCAGTCTGTCAGCTTGAGCCGCACCGTGTGCGCCGTCGCAAGTGGATGCCGAAGCAAGTCCTCCTCATGGAATACAATGGTCACTTTCAACTGCGTTGCCAGCATTCCTATGCATTCTCGCACGGGCTTGCCGTGAAAACTCACAGTAATGCGTGAGTTCAAGAGCTTTTCGAGGCTCTGCGCATCACCCAGGAGTTTTGGGTCGGCGACTTTCGCGTCTTGAGCCACCGCCAGCAGACTCGAGTGGTCGCCGAGAACCTGAAACACAACCAGGAGTGACAGGAACATCCTGAGGATAGTCATCCGAAAAGCCTCCGAAATGATGATCGATCCAGCGGTTTACCATGCCAACCCCCGACTTTATGTCCTGTCTCGCGCTTTTCCATGGTGTCAAGCAGTTGAGCCCAGAATCATCTGTCGGCGATTTTCACTGAGGAATGTCCCGGTGTGGCCATTCTGCAACGCCCAAAACCCGGCATTCTTCAGCTTTTTGCAGAATGCTCCACAGAACGTGGCGAAAATGCATCCAACGTGCGGATTACAAAACTGGGTGGATCTGCGCCGACCCTAGCACCGCCTCAAATTTCGCATAACCCCCAAAATTGCAACGACTGTGACGGCATAAACCGCCCAGAGGCCGTAATCCCGAGGGAATTTCTTGACGCGCAGCGTTCCATGGCCCCTGAGCCACGCACCGCGATTGACACGTTTTTCCATCACTTGTACATTCCACCGGCCACAGTTGTCGGCAAGCAGGGATGTTTGCGTAAAGGATTGGCGACTCGGGGATTTACGGGTTGCAGGGAAAGGGTGGATTTGAACGGGTGGCGACAACCGCTGTTTTGGTGGACCGTTGCCGGCCTGTGGCTGGTGAGCATTCCGAACTGTTCGGGATGTGCGCGGACAGCACTGCCTCCGCCAACATCGATTCCGTCGCCGCGACCGTTGCCACCGCCTCCTCCACCAGTCGTTGAGTACCAAAGGAAGCTACTGCCGCCGCCAGTTGACATCGGGAAGCCTGTTTCAGAACAGAAGAAGAAGCCCAACAGTTACAAGCCACAAGCGACGGAACGGAAGTGGAAATACATCGTGATCCACCACACCGCCTCGGAAACGGGCAGCGTGGAAAGCATTCATGAAGAGCATATCAAACGCAAAGACAAGAGCGGAAACCCTTGGATGGGAATTGGTTATCACTTTGTCATCGGGAATGGCAAGGGGATGAATGACGGAGCGGCAGAGCCTACTTTCCGGTGGAAGACACAGATTCAGGGAGCCCACGCCGGGAGCGCGGACCCCGAATACAACCAGTTGGGGATCGGCATCTGCCTGGTGGGGAATTTTGAAAAGACGGCTCCCACGGCGGAACAGTTGCGGACGGTGAAGGAACTCGTGCAGACGTTGAAGGCGGAATACAAAATCTCGACCAAAAACGTGGTGGGGCACACCGACGTGCGGACGGGCGGAACTGCCTGTCCCGGAAAACTGTTTCCCATGAACGATGTAGCGGTGATTGGCGGCGAGACGGAACTCGGCCTCGATCTGGAAATCACGCCCGCGCCCTCGCTGGCAAATAATACGGGGAGTGTTTTGAAATGACGGCACGCTTTCGCATCGATCCCGCTCCCACGTCTGAACAGAACGGCCTCGCGAACCTCCTTCCCGCTCAGCCGGAGGGCAACCGCCGCCAGTGGATGGGCGAGGCGTCCGAACGTCCGTTGCGGCTCGTCGCCGAAGCCTTCGAACCGTTTGACAACGAAGCGATTTTCATCCCCGAAGGGTATGAAGAGAACTACGCCTATCCGTTGATCGTATGGGTCGCAGGACCGGATGCCGGCGAGATCGAACTGCATCGGATCATGTCGCAGGTCAGCACGCGGAACTACATGGGCGTGCTGTTCCGTGGCACAGACGAAGAACTGGCCGCGATCCGGGTCCCCAAAGCTGACCACGACGAACTGCTGCAGGCCTGCGAACAGCGTCTGTTTCAGACAGTGCGCCGCGTTCGTCGGATGTTCCATATCCATACCGAACGGGTGTTCGTTGCTGGTTTCGACCAGGCCGGTTCGCTGGCGTTGCAGCTCGGTCTGCAGCGGCCCGAATGGTTTGCCGGGATGGCCGCCTTCGCCGGCCGACTCCCCGAAACCCCCCAGCTTCTGGCCCGCTTCGACGAACTCCGCGGCAAGCGGGTGTTTCTCGGTGCCGGCCAGCGGGATCGCGACATGCCGGTCACCGAAGTCACCCGCGCCAGCCGGCTGCTGCAATCGGCCGGGCTCCGCGTCTGCACACGGACCTACGACGCGGACCATGAAATCACCCGCTCCATGCTGACCGAACTCGACCGCTGGGTCATGCGCGAGATCTACCAGCCCGCCGTGGCGGGTTAGACCGCTGGATGCCCAGGAGCAAACGAATCCCGATGAGTACATCAAACGCACCGGGAATTCGTGCCGCTCTGCTGGGGATGGCGGTCAACGGCGCACTGGCAGCCGTGAAGCTGACGGCGGGGATCTTCGGAAACTCCTACGCGCTCATCGCCGATGCCGTTGAATCCTCACTCGACATCTTCTCGTCGATCATTCTCTGGCGCGGGCTCCGGATCACCGCTCAGCCCCCGGACCATCACTTTCCATACGGGTACGGCAAGGCCGAGGCACTCACAACCGCCGTCATCGCCCTGATGCTGGTCGGTGCCGCGATCGGGATCGCCGTGGCTGCGGTGCAGGAAATCCGCGCTCCGCAGCATGCTCCCGCGGCATTCACCCTCGTTGTTCTGGTGGGCGTGGTTTTCGCCAAGGAACTGTTGTTCCGCAACGTGCTGTCGGTCGGAACGGAAACCGGCAGCGGAGCGGTCAAAGCCGATGCCTGGCATCACCGCAGCGACGCCATCACTTCGGCCGCCGCCTTTGTCGGCATCGCTGTCGCCCTGTGGGGCGGGGCAGGGTGGGAGTCCGCCGATGACTGGGCGGCACTGGTGGCGGCGGGCATCATCGCCTTCAATGGATATCATCTGCTGCAGCCTGCGATCAACGACCTCATGGAGCGCCGCCCCGATGACGGTGTCATCTCGCGCATCGAGAGCGTGGCTCAATCCGTCCCCGGCGTCATGGCGATTGAAAAGCTGCGGGTCCGCACGTTCGGCACTGGTTTCTTCGTCGACCTGCACGTCGAGGCCGACCCGGAAATGACCCTGCGTGATGCCCACGATTTGAGCCACCGAGTGAAGTCCGCGATCCGCGACGCCATGCCGGCAGTGTTCGATGCGTCGGTGCACATGGAGCCGTTTGACGGGGCTCCCTAATCAATGAACTTGCAGGATGCCGGGACACCTGTCACGGACCCCGCTCGACAGGTCTCGCACTCGATCCGCTGGCGGCCCCGCCGCATTGTCATGGCTCTCAGCAAATTGGCCGAACAGGTTCTGCGTTGACTCGCTGAACAATCCGATCTGCCTCCAAGTTGCCTGCTGGCATCCCGACCGCTGGCAGCGCTCACATGACAGGCGGCGCGGGCGGCAGGCGGGCTCTTGCCTGCTCCAAGAGCCGCCGTAACGCCTCGACATCCGCTTTGTCGACAGCCCCATTGTGTCCATTTTCGACGGCAGACCGCGCGGCCGCAGCTTGGATCTTCATCGTCATCCCCTTGATCTGCCGGAACAGTTCATCGGTGGCGTCGTCGTCGTCGAAATCGTCATATGCGACAGGCGGCGCTGCCTGCTTCTCGCTGCCAATGCTGCCGTCTGGACGGCGTAAATGCGTCGTTTTCTCATCAAAAGAACGCGAACGGCTGGCGACAAGCGCGTCAGATTGTTCCCGCGCTGCGGGTCGCAAAGTTGCCGAGTCACTCCGTGACTCGAACCCGTGGCTCACTCTCAGAGCTGGAGTCGAGCTTGGGAGCGTCAACGGGTTCACGACAGGCGGCGCTGCCTCGGTCATCACCCGGAAGGCGTTGGCGTCCGGGTCTGGGGCCGAGTTCGAGTCACGGAGTGACTCGGCAACGATCGGCGGCACCGGCCGCAACTTGATCCTGCCCGTCAATATCCCATGCTGCTGCTGGACATGCCCGGACGCCACCTCGTAATCATGGGCATCTTCGGCATCGATCTCCTTTTGCAGTTCTTGTTGCTCCTCATCCAACTCCTCTTCGAGTTCATCCGCAAAGTCCTCTTCTTCAGCGTCATCCTTCCTCCCGCGAACCTGGTTGATGCCACACGGCCCGTTCGGGTCCAGGTGGCTCAGACAATACTTGATCGCCCACGGCTCGCCGTTTTCAACCCCCAGCACGAGCCGCAGGGTCCAAGCGTCGGCCACGTCAGGTTGAGGCACGAGTTCCGTGGCTTTCTTTTTCGCGGCCGCAGCCGCAGATGAAGCCGCAGATGAAGCCGCCGACCCGGATGCGCTCGGCCAGGCAGGCGACATCGGGACCCCATGCATGCGGCTCACTCCAAAAATGATCGCCCAACGGGCCTTCGCCTTCACCGCTTCGTCGAACTGCTCCCAGGCGTAGTGAACCATGACGGCCCGCGCCGCATCGAAGCACGCCTTGAGCTGCGGTGCCCGCTCAATCCGGCGGTACAACGTCGACCGGACGATTCCCAGCGCGAGAGCCACGGATTTGATGATTCCCATGTGCGTGACGATCGCGACATAGATCTCAAGGTCACTCACCTTGCAGTCGCTGCGTGCCTTCCGCCCGCGACCCTCAGCCACCCGCTGATCGAGGGAAACACCGTCCGTCACCACACCTTCCGCCGCCGAACCCTGATTGCAACCGTCCACGACCCGTCTCCGCTTCCGCACTGTGATAATAAACCGATGTCCACATCACACTATGGCCGCGGCGCGCGGGAGTCAATGTGTAAAATACATTTTTGTTACCGCATTGTCAAAACAGTGCTTTCCGACGTGGCGGGAAGAGGCTCCATTCTTAGCGGCACGGCGCAAGCCGTCCGGTGATGGATGTATCGCTCCGCATCCCCACTGAGCTCGCCTCAGTGGAATCGGGCCTGTGCACTACCGAGATGAACTCGGTGGGGTCATGGACTGGCGCGTGATGGTTCGCCCCGCGATGCCGGTTGGCGAGATCGACGGCGGAGTGTCGCCTCTCGCTCCGCGAGAGGCCGCGAGCGTGGTCCGACGCGGACCGTCACGGTGGCTCGGGATTCGTTTTTGTCGGGAGTGTCGCCAGACATTCGCGTTCTTTTGCGAGAGACAACGACGACTTTACGCCCCTCATTTTAGCGACACGGCGCAAGCCGTCCGGTGAGTGCTTTCGCCATGCAGAAAGCCAGACTTCGAGTCACGGAGTGACTCGGCAACTTTCGATGACAGACGGAAGCCGCGTCCACCGCTCACCGTGGCTCAGCAGCGTGATGGTTCGCCCCGCGATGCCGGTTGGCGAGATCGACGGCGGAGTGTCGCCTCTCGCTCCGCGAGAGGCCGCGAGCGTGGTCCGACGCGGACCGTCACGGTGGCTCGGGATTCGTTTTTGTCGGGAGTGTCGCCAGACATTCGCGTTCTTTCGCGAGAGACAACGACGACTTTACGCCCCTCATTTTAGCGACACGGCGCAAGCCGTCCGGTGAGTGCTTTCGCCATGCAGAAAGCCAGACTTCGAGTCACGGAGTGACTCGGCAACTTTTGATGACAGACGGAATCCGCGTCCACCGCTCACCGTGGCTCAGCAGGAGCTGGAGCCCTCCCGCCGCGCCGTCCCCCGGTCCAGCGGCATCCCATCTCAAGCGTCGATATCACCCCGCATCCCCGCTGAGCTTGCATCAGATTTTCCCACTGCGTGGAGACTCACCGGAGGGCTCGCGCCCAACCGCTACTTGACGGAGAAAAAGACGACTTTACGCCCTTCATGGAAGCGGCACGGCGCAAGCCGTCCGGTGAGTGCTTTCGCCCTTCGTGGGGTCACCGGACGGCTTGCGCCGTGCCGCTTACATTGGGGTTGAAGCCATGCAGAAAGCCAGACTTCGAGTCACGGAGTGACTCGGCAACTTTCGATGACAGACGGAAGCCGCGTCCACCGCTCACCGTGGCTCAGCAGGAGCTGGAGCCCTCCCGCCGCGCCGTCCCCCGGTCCAGCGGCATCCCATCTCAAGCGTCGATATCTCTCCGCATCCCCACTGAGCTTTGCCTCAGTGTATTTGGGCCTCTGCACTAATAGCCTTGCGTGATTCTAGGACACCGCCAGCGGATCTGGAGTGAGCGCCAGCGAGCGGGTCCGCGACAGGTGTCCCGGAATCGCGCAATTTGATACCGGTCGAACGGCGGCACGCGGCGTAGTGCACAGGCCCGTTCACCACCGAGATGAACTCGGTGGGGATGCGGAAGGTCGCGGTGGTTGTGGAAACCGTGATCGAGGAATTGGCCTGGACGCAATCGTCATCTACCGAGTCGCCGGGGCTCGGCCAGCCTCGAGTACCATGCCATCCAGGTGCGATTTCCTACCAATTCCTTTTTTTCGATGGCGTGCGGTCCCGGTGGCTCATTATAAAGTACTCGGGCCGAATTCCGGATTCAATTTCAACAACTGACCGAGGATCTCTCGTGCAGCGTATCGCCGCTTCGTCCCCCTTCATCCACCGCAAAGACGCAGACTCCCGCGTGACATTGAATCCAAAGTCCGCCACTGGCCTTCGCCCACGTGGCTGTGACCCATCACTGCGAGCTGCGTCATCCGTCTTCCCCTCGTCAGACGTGGCGTAACTCCGGACTCTTTCCGGCCAGTTGACCGCTGCACGGTCGTTCTCGGATTGGCAGTTCCGCGGCGACGTCCAGCCTGACTCACTCTGATTTGCAACAAGCCTTTTCAGGATCTCCCATGCTCACGAAGTTCTCCTGGTTGAATTGGGTCCGGACCTTCAGCACGCAGCCGGCCCGGGGCCGACGGGCGAAGGCGAAAACTCACCAGGCCGTGATGGTGGAACCGCTTGAGCCACGGGCGATGCTTGCCGCCACGGCCTTCGACACCGGCACGCTGACGATCGACTTCAGCGCGGCGGATGAAACTGTCACGCTCAGCAACAACGGCACGAACATTACGGTGGCCAGCACCGACACTGTCACAGGTGCGGGAAACACGTTCACTACAGGGACCGTCACCCGGGTTGTGGTCACGGATTCAGGCAACTTCGGCAATCAGGCGTTCGCGATTTCGGGCTCGGCGAATTATTCGCTCTCCGGCGGACTGGACGTGACGGGAGCGGAGCGGTTTCAACTCAGCAGGGCGGTCGCGACAGCGACGGCGGGTGCCTCGGTTGTTGTCAGCGAGCAGATGGACCTGTTTGCCGCGCTCACGGCGACCGACGGGAACATCTTTCTCTCGGCCAACCAGCAGACCCAAGCCACCTCGGGATCGTTTTTCGGGATTGATGTGTTCGGCGGGTCCGTGACGACATCGGGGACAGGGACGGTCACGCTGCTTGGGCGCGGCGGCGACACTGGCATCACCCAGATTGGTGTTCGCGTGGACGGTGGTGGATTCGTCTCGGGTGCCAGCACGATGGTCACGGGGACCGGCGGTGCATCCAGCGGCGTCGCCAACTGGGGTGTTTACGTCAGCGGCTTCCCCAACAACAGCACCATCACATCCACGGGTGGCAACGTCACGGTCAACGGGACCGGTGGCGGTGTGTCTGGTTCCTCGCAGAACATCGGGGTGCGGGTGGTTAATGGAGGAACAGTGACTGCCGACGGCACCGGTGCCGTGAACATCGTCGGGACCGGGGGGGTGGGTTCGAGCAGTCACGGTGTCGAGGTGGCAGCGTCGCCAACGGCGGACATCGGCCAGATCACCACGAATGCGGGCGCGCTCTCCATCAACGCCACGGCTGCCAATTCCAGCAGCATGGCTGTCCGTGTGGGGGCCAACGGACGCTTGGCGACAGGAAGTGGCGCAAACCTGACGGTGACGGCGGACACCGTCTTCATCGACTCGACATCCGGTGCCGTGGATGCCGGCGCAGGCACGGCCACTTTCCTGACTCGCACTGCCGGACGCGCGATCGGATTGGGTTCCGGATCCGTGGCGGGTGTCGCGCTGGGATTCGCGTCGGATGAGTTGAACCGCGTCACCGCCGGCACGCTGGTCATTGGTGATGCGACGGCGGGCAATATCACGATCAGTACCGCAATTGCCCCCACGGGAACAAGCCAGCTTGAACTTGTGACTGGCGGGTCGATTCTCGACAGCAATGCCACCGGCGACGACCTCACCGTGGCTCGGCTGGGCATGACCGCCTCCACCGGTATCGGCGCGACGAACACCCTGGAAACAGCGGTGGGCAACCTGGAAGCCACGACGGCCACGGGGGGCATCTTCGTCAGCAACACAGGCGACCTGGTGGTGGGCGGCGTGAACAGCACGCTGTCGGGCCTCACCGTGACCGGCGCGTCCGGGGCGATTCAGTTGACCAACGCTGGCAGTGTGCTGGTTTCGCAGCAGGTCCAGTCCGCAGCCGCGGATGTGTCAATCAATGCCACGGGTTCCACGTCCAACCTCATGGTCCAGGCCGGCTCGGTTTCAGCCACGACGGGTGTGCGGGCAGCCACCACGCTGACCCTGCAGGCGGGGCAGGATGTCCTCCTCGGAGCGGCTGGCAGCAGGGGCAGTCTGCAGGCGTCGGGAATTTCGATCACGTCGGGCCGGGACTTTGTGGCGGATGCCAACACCTTCGTGATTGCCACCGGGACCGGCGGCATTCAGGTGACGACCGGCGGTGACTTCAAGATGCTGCAGGCGGTTGCCGCCGGTTCGCTGTTCAATTCAAACAGCAGCGGCGCGATCACGATCAATGTCGCGGCCGGCCATGCGTTCACCCTGGATGTGGGCAGCGTGGCTCTCAACAGCCGCATCGCCGCCAACAGCGGACCGGTCATCATCACCGCCGACGACGTATCGATCGTCTCGGGACAGGTTCTGAGCAACAGCACCATCACGGTGAAACAGGCCACGGCTGCGCGCGGGATCGACCTCGGCACAAATGCGGCCGGAGTGCTCGGCCTGACCGACTCCGAACTGGACAAAATCATCGGCTCTGGATTGTTCATTGGCGACAGCAGCAGCGGCACCATCACGGTCAGTCAGCCGATTACCTATGTCCGCAATCTGACGCTGACCACCGGCGCGGATGTGGCGGTCAACAACTCCCTGACATTGGATGTTGACAAGAGTTTGACGATCAACGCGGTCGACACCATCAACCTCAGCGGCAGCAGTGCCGACCTCGTCCTGTCGGGGACAGGGGTGGCGGCTCTCACGACACTGCGCAACATTCAAATCATTGACGGCAGCGTCACCTCCGTAGATGGCAACATTCTGCTGAAAGCCAACGAACAGGGAACGTCGGCCGGCATGTTTATCGGGATTGATGTTTCCGGGGGATCGGTGACGACCACCGGGACCGGAACGGTGACATTGCTCGGGAGGGGCGGGAATGGCAGCAACAGCAATGCGGGAATTCGCGTGGTACTGGGGGCCGCGATCACCGGCAAGAGCACATCGGTGACAGGCTATGGCGGGGCATCCGCTGGCCCGGCGAACTATGGAGTCTACGTCACCGGGGCGAACAGCAAGATCTCCTCGAGCGGCGGAAATGTCCAGGTGATTGGCCAGGGCGCAACGACCGGAGACAGTCAGAATTACGGCGTTTACGTGGTGTTCAGCGGGGCCATCAAGGCCAGTGGTTCGGGCACGGTCTCGGTGACCGGCACAGGAGGCGGCGGAAACTCCAGCGATGGAGTGTTCGTTGGCAGCGCCGAGACGACCGACTCGCTGATTTCTTCTTCCGGCGGGACCGTTTCAATCGATGGCAGCGCCAGCGGCGACAGCAACGGGGTGCGGGTTGCATCCCGTGGAATAATTGCGACCGGTGTAAACGCCAATCTTAGCATCGCCACCGACTCCATTGTCATTGGGGGTGCGATCAATGCCGGCCTTGGTGACACCACCCTGACGCCCAAGACCGCCGGACGGGTGATCTCGCTGGGCGCCGCGAGCGTGAATGGGTCAAGCTTGGGGCTGCAGAGCGTTGAACTCAACCGGATCACCACCAGCCGACTGATTATCGGAAATGCGTCGGCAGGAGATATCACCTCCAGGAGCGCCATTAACCCGAACAGCGTGCAACAACTTGAACTGGTGACCGGCGGCCAGATCATTGATGGAAACACCACAGGAACCGACATCTCCGTGGCGAAGCTGGGGCTGACGGCGGGCACCGGAATTGGTGTCGGCAATGCGCTCGACACCGGTGTGAGCTTTCTCGAAGCCACAACGGTCTCCGGCGGAATTGCCATCGCCAACTCGGGCGGCGGCCTGACCATTGGTGCCGTCAACAGCACCCTGGCCGGGCTACGGGTCACCGGCAGCTCTGGCGGGATCGATTTGCAGAATACCGGCGGTGACGTGCGGGTCACCCTCGGCGGCGATCTGGTGAGAGCCCCCGGCAACGTCAGCATCCGGACACTGACCAGTGGCAACATTGTCACGGCAAACAACAATGGCTTCACGTTTGCCTCCTTTGCGGGCTCAATCAACTCCTCGGGGGGAGACGTGACCCTCAACGCCGTGGGCAACATCGACTTGGGGGAGACTGCGAACGGCAATACCAACGGTGATGTCATGAGCGCCGGCAACCTCTCGATCACGGCGGGTGGCAGTATTACCGCCGATGACCAGGCATCGATTCAGGCGACAGGCTCGGGGGTGACCATCACTCTCAACGCCGGGACCGACATCTCCGTGCTGCACACGCACGCCGGAGGTTCGATCATCGCCAACCAGAATCTGAGTGGTGGGCTGATTTCCGCTCGAACTGGGGCGGGTGGAACCTTCACCTTGGATGGCGGGAGCTCCAATCCCGGTATCTTCAGTGGAGCAGCAGGGTTGCGAATTGCCGCCGACAACATGTCGATCCTCGACGACATTGTCTTCTTTAATGGCGGCAACGTCACCTTCACGACCACCACCGCCGGGCGGCAGATCGACCTGGGGACGAATACCAGTGGCGCCTTGGGCTTGACCAGCAGCGAAATCAATTTCGTCACCACCGCCGGTTCGCTGACCATCGGCGATAGCAGCAGTGGCTCAATCACCTTCAGCGATTCGCTGACTCCCATCATCACCACGGTGAACCTCGTGACCGGGGGCAGCATCGTTAGCACGACTTCAAGTGGAACGGATCTGACGGCATCCGCCATGAGCATTACCGCTGCCACCGGGATAGGTTCCAGCACCAACCCACTCAAGTTCAATGTCGATAACATCGGCACCGACACCCGCGACAGCAACGGCGACCAGTTTCTGAGCGAAAGCAACCTGGCGCTGCTGACCTCGTCGACCCAGTCGCTGCAGGCCGGCACGGGCACCATCACCCTGGCTGGCGGCGACTTCCGCCTGGCCGGTGGCGGCATTTCAGCGGCAAATCTCACCGGCAGCAGCTCGGCGACGCTTTCGGGAACCGGCAGTGTCAACGCAAATGTCGCGGGAGCGCTCACCGTGGCTCCTGGTGCCAGTCCGGGGATACTGACAATCAATGGAGATTTCACTCCGACCGGGACCGTCGCTTTTGAAGTCAATCCTCCCGCAGCCACGGCCGGTACCGACTACGACCAGATTGTGGTGAATGGTGCCGTGGATCTGAGCGGGGCGACCCTGACATTGACCGGAACAACCGGCACGGTGGCGGTCAACCAGTTGGTTTCGCTGATTCTGAATGATGGGACCGATCCCATTACTCCGGCCACCAATTTTGTCGATGGTCAGGTCGTCACCATCAATGGCAACACGTACCGCCTGTTTTACAACGGCAGCGACGGGAACGATCTGGTGCTGATCGAGAACAGCGCGCCAGCGGTCGTGTATGTGGACGACAGCTTCACGGCCAGCGCCGGCGTGACGATCACGGATGCGGACCAGGGGACCACCGGCGACCAATCGGCGGTGTTTGGGATCTCGGCGTTCAATACCATTGCCGCAGCCCTGGCGGCGGTCTCCAGCAGTGGAACAGTGATCGTCAACGCCGGTTCGTACACCGAAACCGTCAGCGTGAACGGCACAAAGACTCTGCAGGTCGGCGGGGCGGATGCGGCCCAGGCGGTCTCCATTTCTGACCTGGCCTCAATCAGCGGGACGACGTTGATGCTGGCGGGCAGCTCATCGCTGGCCTTTGGGAATGCGACAGATCGCACCCTGGCGGGTCTGATCAGTGGCAGCGGCAGCCTGACGAAGCAGGGTGCCAGCGTCGTCACCGTGTCGGGCAACAATACCTACAGCGGCTTGACGACGATCAGTGCCGGGACCCTGCGGGTCACCGCCAACAACGCCTTGGGAACGACCGCCGCCGGGACGT
This sequence comes from Planctomycetaceae bacterium, assembly GCA_021732845.1. GTDB lineage: Bacteria > Planctomycetota > Planctomycetia > Planctomycetales > Planctomycetaceae > JAKFUF01. Next base: position 13,708 of record JAKFUF010000094.1, read on the forward strand.
CCGTGGCTTCCGTGGGTATCCTCGAATTGCGCAATGTGAGCTACAGCACCGCCGAAGCTGTGACCATCGCAGGTGGAACCATTCTCGCCACGAGCGGGACCTCCACGTTCGCGGGCACCATCACCATGACGGCCAGCAGCAACTTCAGAGGCAACAGTTCGGTCCTGGTACTGACCGGCGCAGTCTTGGGAAGCTTTCAGGTCATTAAGAACGATTCCGGCACACTGCGGCTCAGCAATACCGGCAACACATTCGCCAACGTGAACATCGGCGGCGGCACGCTGCAGTTGGGTGCCGCGGGGGTGATTCCCGACACGGCCGACATCGTCAACAGCAGTACGTTTGATGTCAACGGGTTTGATGAAACGCTGGATTCGTTGGGTGGCAATGGGACCATTGGGAATTCCCAAGCGACGCTTGTCACCTTGACCATTGGTGCCGGCAACAACAACTCTTCCAGCATTCAGAACGGCGCCATCTCCGGAGCCATCAACCTCCGAAAAATCGGCACGGGCCGGCAGGTGCTGGGCGCCGGCGGCAGCACGTTCACGGGGACGGTGACCATCGACAGCGGTACGCTGGCCGTTTCGAGAGAAGGCGGCGGCGGAGCCGTGCAAGGCTTGGGAGCAGCCAGCGGCGGCACGACCGTGAATGCCGGGGGAATCCTGGAATTCCAGAGTGTGCTCTACGCTTTGGCGGAACCGATCACGGTGAACGGCGGGACCATTCGGGCCACGTTCAGCACCAGCAGCTTTGGCGGTACGATCACACTGGCAACCGCCACCGCCACGTTCAATCTGACGACCGGGGCCACGTTGACCCTGAATGGCGCCATCAGCGGTGACCAGGCTCTGACCAAGACCGGCGTTGGCACGTTGATCCTCGGTACAACAAACACCTACACGGGGGCCACGACTGTCAACGGCGGCACGCTCCTCGTCAACGGCTCACTTGACGCCGGCAGCAGCGTGGCCGTCAATAACAGCGGCACACTCGGGGGCAGCGGCACCGTCAATGGCAGCGTCAATGTCGCCAGCGGCGGCAAGGTCAGCCCCGGCAATTCGCCCGGTGTGTTGAACACCGGCAGCGTCACCTTCGCCGCCGGCTCCAGTTTCATCGCCGAGATCAACGGAACCTCGGCCGGCACCTTCGACCAGCTCAACGTCACGGGGGCCGTCAGCCTGGGCAATGCGACGTTGACCCTGAGCGGCACCATCACCAGCAACATCGGTCAGCAGATCGTGCTGATCAACAACGACGATGACGGGGACATGGTGACCGGCACCTTCAACAATCTGCCGGAAGGTTCGATCGTGGCCGTCAACGGGCTGGCGTTCCAACTCAGTTACGCGGCCGGCACCGGTGGCAACGATGTCGTACTGACAGAAATCGCCAATTACAACGTGTTTCTGGACAATGATGGCAACTTGGTCTTTACCGACCTGTTGGGCAACATTGCCGATGATTTTTCGATCTCGTTCAATGGCACCAGCTACATCCTGACGGACACGACCCAGAAGCTGTTCACGCTGATTGCCAATGCCACGGGCAGTGGCACGAACACGGTGATCGTCCCGGCAGCGTCCATCACTGGCACCGGGATCATCCTCAACGGCCAGGGTGGCGCGGACACGCTGACGGTGACCTACGGGGCCAGCAATTTCGCGCACACGGTGACGGTCAACGGCGGCACAGGCAGTGACAACCTGCGGACGACCGGCACGGCGTCCGCCGCCTTGTCGCTGAACATCAATGGCGACGCGAACGACGACACGGTGAACCTCAACGCCGATATCACGTTCGCGGCCGACAGCTTCCTCAACGTCGACCTGGAGGACGACGGTGCCACGCCGGGCAGCGACACCATCAGCGTCGGCACCAATGCCAACATGATTCTCAGCGGCACGGGCGGGGCCACACTCAAGGCCAGCAACACCATCGATTTTGCCACCGGCTCCAGCATCGTCACCGCCGGCGGCAATACGGTTGTGGAGACGACCACCTTTAGCCTCGCCGGCAGCCTGACGGCCAGCGCCGCGCCGGTCAGCGTCACGGCCGACAGCATCACCATCACCACGAACGGCCTCATTGATGGCCAGGCCAACACGGTCACCGTCCGGCCAATGTCGGCGGGCACCGCGATCGACCTGGGGGCCGATGACACAGCCGGCACGCTGGGACTGACCGCCGCCGAACTGAATCGCATCACTGCCGGCACCCTGGTGATCGGCACCGCCTCCAGTGGCTCAATCACGCTCTCGGCGGACATCACCCGTGCGGCCAGCACCAACGTGCAACTGACCAGCGGCGGAAACATCGTCCAAACGAGCGGCGCAGGTTCGTTCAACACGGCCGGTGGGACGCTGCTGCTGACCCCCGGCGGCAATGCCAGCCACCTGCCAAACCGCGCGGGAACCGACCTGACGGCCACCACCGTCAGCTACGCCGCCGGCAGCCAGGTCACAATCGACATTGGCGGGACCACGGTCGACAGCGAATATACGCAACTGAATGTCTCAGGCACGGCCAACCTGACCGGGGTCGCACTCAACCTGACCGGCAGCTTTGCGTCAGCCTTTGGCAATACGTTCACGATCGTGGCCGCCACCTCGGTCACCGGTCAGTTCTCCAACTTCGAAGACGGCAGCACCTTCGACTTCAACGGCCGCACCCTGCGGATCGACTATGCGAACGCGACCGTCACCCTGACCGATGTCACGGCCCAGGCACCCACGCTGACCATGGCCGGCAACATCACTTACATCGAGAACGATCCCGCCACCGCCATCGCCGCCGGCATCGTGGTGAATGACCTCGACAACGCCACCTTGTCCAGTGCCACCCTCAGCCTCACCACCTTCGTCAGCGGCGAAGATGTGCTGGCGTTCGTGAATGACGGCAGCACGATGGGTAACATCAGCGTGGCCTCCAATGCGGGCGGTGTGCTGACGCTGACCTCCGTCGACGCCACGGCCACGCTGGCCGAGTGGCAGGCCGCCCTGCGGGCCGTGACCTACTTCAACACCAGCGAGAACCCGACGACAACCACCCGTCTAGTGACGTTTTCCGTCAACGATGGGGACTTGGACAGCAACGCGCTGACCAGCATGGTCAACATCACCGCCGTCAACGATGCACCCATGCTGACCACGGCGGGCAACATCACCTACACCGAAAACGACGCGGCCACTGCCATCGCCACCGGAATTGTCGTGAACGACTTCGACAGCACCACTCTGGCCAGCGCCAATATCCGCATCAACAACTTCCTGGCCGGTGAGGATGTGCTCGGCTTCGTCGCCAACAGCGGCACGATGGGCAACATCCAGCTTGTCTCCAACGACACCCGCACCATCGTCCTGACCTCGGCCGGCGCGACGGCCACTCTGGCCGAATGGCAGGCCGCGCTGCGGGCCGTGACCTACTTCAACACCAGCGAGAATCCCACCAACAATCAGGCGGTGCTGGTGGAGTTCATCGTCAACGACGGCACGGACGACAGCAACATCCTGACCAGCATGGTCACGCTTGCCCCAGTCAACGATGCGCCGACACTGACCACCGGAGCAGAGATCACGTACACCGAAAATGACGCCGCCACGGTGATCGCGGCGGGCATCGTGGTGGGCGATGTGGACAACGGCACGCTGGCGAGTGCCACGGTCACGATCACCAATTTCGTCGCCGGCCAGGATGTGCTGGCACTCGCCGCCACCACCGGGATCGGCAACATCGTTGTGTCCGGCAACGCCGGTGGTGTGTTGACCCTGACTTCGGCGGGAGCCACGGCGACACGGCTGCAATGGCAGGCGGCCCTGCGGTCAATCACCTACTTCAACAGCAGCGATAACCCCAACACTACGACGCGGAATGTCTCGTTTGTCATCAATGACGGCGACATGGACAGCGAGACGTTGACCAGCATGGTCAACGTTACCGCCGTCAACGATGCCCCGATGCTGACGACGCCGGGCAACATCACCTACACCGAGAATGAAGCGGCCACCGTCGTTGCCGCCGGCATCATGGTGGACGACCTCGACAACATGACGCTGGCCAGTGCCACGGTCACGATCACCAATTTCGTCAGCGGCGAAGATGTCCTGGCCTATGCCGTCACCGCCGGCACGGGCAACATCATGGTGGCCATGGCCGGGAATGGAGTCGTCCGGCTGACCTCCGCGGGCGCGACCGCCACCCTCATGCAGTGGCAGACGGCCCTGCGGGCCATCACGTACCAAAACTCCAGCGAAAACCCCGCCCTCACGCAACGGACCGTGACGTTCGTGGTCAATGACGGCGACTTGGACAGCAACACGCTGACCAGCACGATTGACATCGTGGCCGTCAATGATGCCCCCGTCCTGACGGTCGCCGGGACCGTGAATCATACGGAAAATGGACCGGCGACCGTCATCGCTCCCAGTATCACCGTCAACGACGTGGACAATGCCACACTCAACAACGCCACCATCACGATCACCAACTTCGTGGCTGGGCAGGACGTGCTGGCATTCACCAACGACGGCAGCACGATGGGCAACATTGCCGTGCCATCCAACGCCAACGGCGTGCTGACCCTCACCTCCGCCGGTGGCTCAGCCACGGTGGCTCAGTGGCAGGCGGCCCTGCGATCGGTCACCTACGCCAACACCAGCGAAGCCCCCACAACCACGACCCGCAATGTGACCTTCGTCGTCCGTGACAAGGACGCCAACAGCAACACCCTGACCAGCACGGTGTCCATCACCGCCGTCAACGACGCCCCGGTTCTGGCTGTTCCCGGCGCGGTCACGTTCACGGAAGGTCTCCCCGCCGTGGCCATCGCCACGGGCCTGACGGTCACTGACCTCGACTCCACGCTCACCACGGCCACGGTGACCATCACCAATTTCGTGGCCGGGCAGGATGTGCTGGCGTTCACCAACGACGGCAGCACGATGGGCAACATCGCCGTTACCGTCAACGTGGGTGAATCCCTGACGCTCACCTCCGCCGGTGGCTCAGCCACGCTCGCCCAATGGCAGGCGGCACTGCGGGCCGTGACGTATGCCAATACCAGCCAGGTGCCGAACACGACCACCCGGTCGATCACCTTCGTGGTCAACGACGGAGTGGGCGACAGCAACACCCTGACCAGCACGGTCAGCGTGGTCGATACCGGTCTGCCGCAGGAATGGGTGATCAACGGCCTGCGGGCACGTTTGGGACAGAACGGCGACGACCTGGTGCTGACCAACGAATTCGGGATGGTCTCCCGCGGCCGGGTCGTCTCTCCCACGCAGATTGTCGCCCTCGACTGGGGCAACCTGGTCGGTAATCTGACCAACAACGGCCAGCGAATCGAATGGGCCAACGGCACCGTCTGGGATGTGCCCGTTCCCCCCGCCGCCAACACCATGCTCGACATATCCGGTGGCTGGAAGATCAACGGCCTGCTGGCGCAGATCCTGCAGAAGGGGCGGGAACTGACGCTGATCAACGAGTTCGGCCAGACGGTGGCAGCCCGCCTGAGCGACGACAATCAGACCATCATCGCCACCGGCTGGGGCATCACCGGCAACATCGTCGGCGACCAGATCCTTTGGTCAAATCAGACCCAGTGGTCGCGGGCCAGCTTCCCCATTCCGACACTCAGCCAAAACTGGCTGATCGGCAACAACCAGCACACGGAGATCAACGTCCAGCCCAATCCGGCCGAACTGCTGCTGAAGAACGAATTCGGCGCGCTCAGCCGCGCGGTCTTCACCTCCAGCACGCAGATTTTCGCCACCGACTGGAAGCTGACCGGCACTTTCACCGCGGGAAATACCGCCATCAACTGGGCCAACGGAACGCAGTGGACGGCGGATACTTCCGCCATGGACAGCCTGTTTGCCAGCGATTTCGATCCGTTCAACTGATCCTGTTCAATCCCCCGTCACATTCGGCTTCAATGCCGGGACGTGACGGGTGGCTGCACCTCTGCGAACAGGGGCCGATGGTCGCTGAGAACCGTCCAGCCACAGTGGCACGAAAAGACCTCGCAGCGTTCGTTGAACCAGAGTTGGTCGAGCGTCAGCACCGGCAGCGGCATCGGCCATGACGGGGCATAGCCGGTGCCCGCCGTTCTCATCCCGGACTTCGCGCACTGGCGCAGTGGCTCAAACCACACCGAACTGTCCGGAGTGTTGAAGTCGCCCACGATCAGCACCGGCCGGTCGTTCAACCCCGCTACGATCCCGGCCAGTTTCTCCATCGCCTCCCGCCGTGAGACCAACAGATTGCTGGCGATGTCCACAATTAGCACCGTCAATTCGCGGCCATCGACAGCGACATCAAACCGGCTGCACGACGAAAACGGTGTCAGTGCATATTCCTGCTGACCGGTCACGTCGCCTTTCACCGCCACCAGTTCTCCCGCGTGCGATGCTGCAATCGTGTAGCCCGGAAGTTCGGCCCGCCACAGTTCCTCTGTCAGCGTGCCTTTCACATCCGCTTCCACCAGCGCCACAATCGGCCGGTCCCAACGCCCAATCTCCGCCGCGATCCGCTTCACTCCCATTCGGCAGTGACCCACGTTCCAGTACGCGATCCGCGTTGCCGTCGCCGGAGCAGGTCTCGCCTCGGCGGGGAACTCCGTCCACCACGTCCACACCGCGCACGCACATCCTGCCGCCACGCTGAGCCCCCGAAGTGATCGCCATGGCCGCCACGATGTCTTGCGGCACTTCCCGCCCGGCCACATCCAACCGGCCAGTACGAACAGCACCGCCAGCACCGGAGCCGGCGTCATGTAGAACCCCACCGCCCATGGCTGAAACCGGTCCCGGACTGTGAGCCACAGTGCGAGGCCCACGATTCCCACGAGCCACAGAGATGCTGCCAGCCAGCGTGCGCGCCCGACCCGCCAGGAACAGGCATTCGACACTCAGCCACGCTCCTCGATTCCAGGTTGCCGCCCATTCGCGGTGTGTACTGGGTCTGGGACTTCAGACGCCCACGGACATTGGGGTCCGTCACCAAACCAAAGTCGATGGATCACTATCGCCAGAAATGACAACCCCATTGCCGCCGCCAGCATGACAACATTGTCACGTGGCGTGGGAGGTACCCCGCACAGCACGTAACAGATACGCACGCTGCCGAGGAGCAACAGCATCACGCTTCCGCCCAGCAGAAATCGGCAAGCCCGCATCCGCGTGAGTCGCCAGAACTGGTGGATAGAAGGTGGGCTTGGGCAATTGCAAGTCTCGCAATTCAAGTAGGGGTCGCGTTTATACATGGTGATCACCAGAGATTCGCCAGGAGGTCTTCCCAACCCCGGCGACTGCGTGCCATCCAATAGTGAGCAGAGCTTTAGCTCCCCGGCGGGAGTTGTCTGAAGGTAATAATGTTGCGCTTCGAGATCAGCTTTCCACGTTGCGAGGCTCGATCGACGTACCGCACATAGAACTGGCTGTTCCCGGTGGCATTGTCCGCATCTTCGTTGTACTGCCGCTGCCTTGCGAAATTGCGCATCTCGCCTGCGGTAAGCCGCTTCTTCTTGTCCGAGGGACGACCTGCCCGCCGCTCATAGCAGTGCAGGCACACAAACTCGGCATCGGGCTCCGGGAGAAACGCGCCTTCCGTCAACGGACGATCACAATTCAGGCACATCAACATGACACGCTCCAGTTGGGACAATCGCAGCAACGGAACAGCAGCAGTGACTCTTTGAAAGTCGCGAAATGAGCGTACTGAAACCGATAGACGGTGTCCATGCGAGCGTGTCGTTGCCCGTTGGTACCAATGGAAGCGGAACGGCGCAAGCCGTCCTGTGAGTCCATGCGCAGTGGAAAATCCATGACCGGAGGACTTGTGCCCTTCCGCCAGCAAAGATCACGGTCCCTCCGGCGACTCGGCGGGTGACCACAATTCGCGGAACTGGTCGCGGACGTAAGGATCAAGCTGGTCCGCGAATTCGATCGGCAGGTTCAACATCTTGATGACTTCCTGCACGTCGGCGAGGTCTTTGAGACGCTGCCGGTTTGTCATTCCCGAGGCAAGTTTCAATTCAATCAGGGTTGCGAGTGGAATGTATTTGCGGCCCTCCAGTTCGATCGCCACGTCGGCCGGATCGGGAAATGAGACGGGCTTGGGTTTTCCATCACCGGGAAATCCACCGGTGATCAAAAACTCGATCCTCACCCCCGACTCCGTGTCGCGCAGATTCTTGCTGCCGGCAAACGGTGCCAGATAGCCGCGCCCAGACAGTTTTTCGTGGATCACGGCGAGGCTGGCTGGCGTCACCAGGAGATCGACGTCCTCCGTAAACCGCCGGAAACCATGCTGAAACAACGCCATTCCGCCGACGATGGCGTATGCGACGCCGATTTCATCCAGTCGCTGGGTGATGCGCCGCATTGACTCCTGAACAGCACCGCGGTCCTCAAAAAAAATGCTGCCCTCGGTCAAGGCCCACCTCGAATCTTGATTCAAGCGTTGTTCGTAGGGGACGACCGCCTGCACAGCGCCGCCGATCCCTTGTAACGGCGGTTCGGCTTCGAAGTTCAGGGCCTTGGAGGGCATGCTCATTGGTCACCGTCTGAATGGCGGTCTTCGCCGACCGGTCGTGGTAATCCTACTCCAAACCATTCAGCGGGCCATACCCCAGCACTTCGGCAAGGGGGCCGACTTCGGCGAGAAACTCCGCGCGCTCGGTGGCGTTCCATTCGTGGGGTTTGCGGGGTGCATTGGGGCCGGCGTTGGGACGGGTGCGGGCCAGTTCATCAAAGGTCGCGGCATCGAGCTGCGATTGCCAGCCCAGGAATTCCGCCAGTTGCCGATAACGATCAAAATTCAGATCTTCCAGACGTTCAATCCGGCAGTGGTCGGCAGGCAGACGCTGGAACTGGTCCAGGATGGCGCGGTTGCGGGCCTGCCAGAACCAGGCGATGCGGCCAATTTGGGTCAGCTTCGACCAGCGTTCGAACTCCGCGCCATGGGGAATGTTGCGCCCGAAAAAATGCCGTGGCTCTTCCCCCTCGCGGTAGCTGGGGGGCAGGGAGGGGTCGTGCCGCACTGTCGGCTGCAGATACCAGCCACGGACGGCGAAGGAAGCCACGGTATCGGCGGGATGGCGGACCAATAGCACGAAGCGGGCCTGGAAGCGTTCGAAGAGTTGTTCCAGAGAATGCGAGAGCAGGGCACTGCACTCCAGCGAGAACCGGTGCTGACTCAAGTCTTGGCGGACTGCCGCTTCCCGGTCAATCAAAAACCCCTCAGCGTCGACATTGATCCCATGCCACTTGCAGTACATATGAAACGTGGCCGCCAGCCGCAGCCGCTCATGCGACGCCGCGACCTGTGGCTCCAAACCCGCAAGCTGCGAGAGATACGTGGTCCCGCACCGCCCCGTGCCAACGCAAAAGCCAACCCGGCCGGCGAACTCATTGGGTGCGTTTAGTGCCATGAGGAGAGCTTAACAACATAATGAGACTACGTGCGTCTGGCACCACATTTGGGTCGGAGAAAGAATAACTATCGCATTCTTGAAACGAATTACTCTCCCGGGCGACGATGCCAAAAAATCATCCCGGAGGGATGAAAGCTCTTAGCCGGGGGTTGAGCGAAGCGACACCCCCGGTTAGGAACCAGGAAAAGATCCGATCCCGGAGGGATCGCAGCAAGCCTTGCGTGATTCCGGGACACCGCCAGTGGAGCCAGAGCGAATGGCTTCACGATAGGTGTTCCGGAATCTCGCAATTTGATACAGCGAGCAACGGTGCTGGCACCCCTGCCGGGGTGCGTTCGTCACGATCGCTTAGCCGGGGGTGTCGCTTCGTGTCTGTCGACACTTCGCTCAACCCCCGGCTAAGAGCTGTGATCCCTCCGGGATCATCCTTGGTGACGCTGCTCTTTCAACAAACTGCTGTTCTGTGCTCCTCAACACGCCGACATAAAACTCCCTTTTATTGATGACGCGATCCTGGACCGGACAATGAACAAAGCACGCTTCAAGATGCTAACCGAAGGCCGGTCGGCATCTTGAAGCGTGCTTTTATTCTTTGTCCGGGCCTAACACCTTCGTTCGCTTCTGTTCAGTTTGTTCCAAGAGCGCACGAGAGAAACATAGAAATGGCTTTGGTGGTGACTCAAACCGCCACGCCGAAATGCGCCGCCCGGTTGTTCAGCAAATGGTGAAACGACGACGTCGTCCAGTCACGGAAATGTGGCACATTCCAGAACTGCCAACCGCTTGCCCAGGGGGGAGCTTCCCAAAGTGTCGGCGGCATTCAGGCTGAAGCTGTTGTTGAAAAGGTCTAGAAATTGCAGGTTTTGTAGATGCTTCGACCGGGTGAGATATTTGATGGCATGGTCATCCAATCCATTGCGGGAGAGGACCAGTTCGACGAGGGTGTTTGAAGCGGGTGATTCGCACAGGTGAGCCACGCCTTCGTCGCCGAGTTCGTTGGCCGTCAATCGCAGAGTATGCAGATGAGGCGGTTTGCTGCCCATCAGCCGGTAAATGGCCTCGGCGTCGACGCTGTTGTAGCCCAAATCCCAGCAGCGCAGGCTGTCGAGAAACGGTGCCGTCGACAGCCAGCGTGCTCCAGACGACCGGATCTCGCACCGGTCCATACGCAGCATCTTTAGCTGAGCGAGGCAGGGGGCCAGGGCCATCTCTGCGGCACCCACGTCACCGATCAGGTTCTCGCCGAGGTCCAGCACGTCGAGCTGCAATTCGGGATTAGCCTTGGCAAACTCCTTCATCGCCTGATCGTCTAACTCGTTGCTGCGCAACCGCAGTTCCTTGAGTTGAGCCACATTTTTGGAACGCAGCAGCGCACGCAGCCCCGGGCCTCTGGCGGCATTTCCAGAAAGGGTGAGCGATCGCAACTTCTTCATCCCCGACCAGGCCGCCAAGGCCTTTAGGTCCGACGCTTCGAGGACTGAATCCTCAAAGTAGCGGTCACCCGTGCTTCGGCTCCGGCCGTAAGCGGCCGTTTCTGAAAGGTCGAGTTTCTCCAGCGACTTCAGCGACGTGGCTTCTTTGAGACCGGCAATCGCCTGGTTGCCGACGGCGTTGCCCGGTACGCACAGCGCCTTCACGTTGCCCAGATGCGGCGAGGAGAGCAACCCACGAAATCCGTAGCCGGTCAACTGGCAGTCATCGACGTTGAGTGTCTGAATCCCGGAAAGCAGCGGGGCAACCGACAGCCGCTCCACTTCGTTTTCTCTCATCACGCGGCCGGAAAGTGATAGTTCCCGCAGCCCCGGCAATGGAGTCGTGGCTTCGCAATCGTCCTCCTCCCGTGGCCAGCCGACAGTCGCGGCTTCCAGGCCAAAATCTTGACATATTTTCGTGTTTGAGATCAGGACGCCAAAATTGCGGAACATGGCTGTCGCCACGAAACCCCGCCGAAACTCCTGGAACGCGACGCCCTCCATGACGGGCAATTCGGCACGCCATGCGTTTCCGTGCTGCTTCACCAGTTGGTTCTCGCGGAATCTGAGCCACGGTTGGCGGGCGTCCCATTCCGGCAGCGTGGCCCGCTCGACCTGCACGCGGATGAACTCCGCCCGCGGATCGCCCCGTTCTTCCAGCCAGTCCGCATAGACGAGGCGCAGATTGTCGTTGTCGGGATGCGACCGGATTTCATCCAGAAAGGCCTGTGCGTGGCTCAAGGCATGCGCTCCGAAATGGGGTTCAACTGTTCTGCGACCTGAGCCACGACCCGTGCGAGATCGCGCGGGATTTCCTGGCCGGATGTGTCCTCGGCAAAGTCGTGCCAGCGGGCCAGCGCCATTTTCATCAACCACCAGGATTGCGGGGCGAACAGAGATCGGGCATCAGCGGTGGTGTTCCCGCGGCTGGTAAACGAGACGGCGATCGCCTCGGGTAGGTCCTCCAGATTCATCGGCACGCGCTGCATCAACAACAGCACGTCGTACAAATCCTTGGGCCGCCAGTGCTGCACACCGGCCCGCATGAGCGCGTGCAGCTTCCGGCCGACAATCGTCTCCGGTCGGCACATCCACAGGCGCGGAGCCTGGCCGCAGGCCATCGGCCCATACAGCCCCGGCACCGGTTCGGGGACCAGCGGTTCACCAAACGTCACGTCGACAGTGAACTCGTCCTTGACTCCCTGGACTTCGCCGCAGGCATAGAGCCGAAACCCCGGATGCGGCGTATTCATCCAGATTCCCTCGACGCGGTGCCGGCTGGCGTCGAAGGTGACACCATCGTCGACACTGCGGTCCGCCAGCAGCGGCACCAGCACCTTCGCTGTCGCCTCGACACTGAACGCCTTGCGGGACACCAAGTCCAGATCTTTGGCCCGGCGTTCAAGCGGCCGAAACCAGTGCCGCAGCAGCATGCCCCCGCGAAGCACAAAGTCCTCCGGATGCGGCAGCCGCGCCAGTCGCAACAAAAACCCTTCCAACAGCCGGTGGCGGGCTTCGTCCTCGGACAATCGGTGGCCTAGGTTCATGAGCAAGTCAGGTCAGAATCATTGCCCTGGATGGCGACACTCGCCAACTGCGATTTTACCGTGAATTCTGAGATTCGAAATTCCCAAGATGCCTGCAGGCCGGGATAATACCGACAAATTCTTCCATCGTCACCCTGCGTGTTCCATGTCCAGCACTCCCCCAGCCGGCTATGTGGCTCACTCCAGTCGGCAGGACGCCTCGGTCAACTGGGACAAACCCGCTGACACCGGCCGCATCGAGGCCCGGTATGTCCGGCGGCGACCGGACGATTTCGTCGTTTACCTGTCCTCGCAGACTGGCTGCGACCAGGCCTGCCGGATGTGCCACCTGACGGCGACGGGACAGACCCCTCTACGGGATGTCACGCACGCCGAATTTCTCGAGCAGGCCGACACGGTGCTCGGCTACTATCAGGCGGGAATGGCCAAGGCGAAGTCGGTGCATTTCAACTTCATGGCCCGCGGCGAACCGCTGGCCAATGAGTACCTGCTGTCGCATGCCGACCAGTTGCTGGGCGACCTGGCCGACCGCGCCGTGGCTCTCCGACTCCGCCCCCGCTATCTGGTTTCCACCATCTTCCCGCGCTCGCTGGGCGACCGCCTGCTGGAAGACATTTTCACCACACACCATCCCGAGATCTACTACTCACTCTACAGCATGAACGAAGCCTTTCGCCGCCGCTGGTTGCCAAAGGCGCTGCCGGCTGAAGAGGCTTTGGATCGCCTCGCGTCGTGGCAGCGAAGCAGCTACAAGATCTTCAAGGTTCACTACGCCTTTATCGCCAGCGAGAACGACAGCGAGGCCGATGTCCACGCCATCTGCGATGCCTTGGAACAGCGCCGCCTGATGGTTCACGTCAACATCGTTCGTTACAACCCTGCCAGCCCTGGCCGACACGGTGTCGAGCCACCAGAAGAGATCGTGCAGCGCAACGCCCAAATTTTCCGGTCACGCCTGCCCCAGTCCCGCGTGATCGTCGTCCCCCGCGTCGGGTTCGATGTGGCCGCCTCGTGCGGGATGTTTTTTGACTCCGAGGGGCCGACACCGCAGTAGACCGCGGATGAAGTGCAACGCTCCAAGGGCAGGCTCGCAGATCTTTTTCAGGCCGTTCCAGAAGCGATGACATGGTAGGAGCAGAAAGAGACCCCGGTGCAACCTGCACCGGGGTTTCTTTGAATTCACCGCATCCACCTCAGACTACTTCGCCGCCGCCTTCTTTTCCTTGTACACCGCCTGAGCCGCCGCCAGCCGGGCGATGGGCACGCGGAAGGGAGAGCAGCTCACGTAGTCGAGGCCGATCTGGTGGCAGAACATCACGCTGGCGGGGTCGCCGCCGTGTTCGCCGCAGATCCCGATCTTGAGCCCCGCGCGGCTTTTGCGGCCGCCAGAAACGCCCATCTTCATCAGGCCGCCGACGCCATCGAAGTCGATCGTCTGGAACGGGTCGCCGGGGACCATCTGGTCCTGGGCGATTTCGTTCCCCTGTTCGTCCTTGACCTTGGGCGGGTCGACGTACTGGCGGATGAAGCTGCCGTAGTCGTCGCGGCTCATGCCGAGGCCGGTCTGGGTCAGGTCGTTGGTGCCGAAGCTGAAGAACTGAGCCTCGGTGGCGATCTGGTCGGCCACCACGCAGGCGCGGGGCAGTTCGATCATCGTGCCGACGAGGTAGGCGACCGTGACGTTCTTCTCGGCAAAGACCGTTTTGGCGGCCTCATTCACGATCTTGGCCTGGGCCTTGAACTCCGGCAGGAACCCGACCAGCGGGATCATGATTTCCGGCTCGACCTTGATGCCTTCTTTCTGCACGTTGCAGGCGGCTTCGAAGATCGCGCGGCTCTGCATCCGGGTGATTTCCGGATACACGATGCCAAGACGGCAGCCACGGAAGCCGAGCATCGGGTTGGCTTCGTGCAGATCCTTGATCCGCTGTTCGAGGAACTCCATGCTGACGCCGAGCTTGGCAACCAGTTCTTCGCGTTCCTTCTGCTGATCTTCGCGGCCGGGGAGGAACTCGTGCAGTGGGGGGTCCAGCAGGCGGACGGTCACCGGCCGGCCATTCATGGCCCGGAACAGGCCTTCGAAGTCGCCGCGCTGGAACGGCAGCAGCTTAGACAGAGCCTTTTCGCGGCCTTCCAGATCGGTCGCCAGAATCATCTCGCGCATCGCGGTGATGCGGGCGAGGCTTTCGGCGTGATCCTTGCCTTCGAAGAACATGTGCTCGGTGCGGCACAGGCCGATCCCTTCGGCCCCAAACACCACGGCGTTCTGGGCTTCCTTGGGCTTGTCGGCATTCGTGCGAACCTTGAGCTTGCGGATGCCATCGGCCCAGCTCATGACTTCGGCGAACTGCTTGTAAACTTCGGAGTCTTCGGGCTTCATCGTCTTCTCGATGAGCACCGAGACCACTTCGCTGGCCTTGGTCGAAACCTGGCCTTCGATGACTTCACCCGTGAAACCGTCAACGGACAGCCAGTCGCCGTCTTTCAGCACCTTGCCGCCGACGGTGACCGTGCCCTTTTCGTAGTCGATCTGCAGGGCCTGGCAGCCCACGACGCAGACCTTGCCCATCTGCCGGCTGACCAGCGCCGCGTGGCTCGAAGCTCCGCCGAACGCCGTCAGAATACCCGTGGCCACCTGCATGCCGCGGATGTCTTCCGGGCTGGTTTCGCGACGGACGAGGATCACCTGGTAGTTCGGGTCGCGCTTGCCGTGCGCGTCCTTGGGGAACGAATTGACCCACTTCTCGGCGTCTTCAGCGAAGAACTTGATGTGACCGCAGGCGGCACCAGGTCCAGCCTTGATCCCCTTGGCCAGCAGCTTGCCGCCCTCGATCGCTTCGCGCTTGGCGATGGGGTCGAAAATCGGCTGGAGCAGTTGGTTCAGGTCGTCGGCGGGAATCCGGCCCGGGCTGATCGCTTCTTCCTTGGTGATCAGACCTTCGTGAACCATGTCCACGGCGATCTTGATCGCCGCGAAGCCGGTTCGCTTGCCGTTGCGGGTCTGCAGCATCCAGAGCTTGTCTTTCTGGACGGTGAATTCGATGTCCTGGACGTCGCGGTAGTGGCCTTCGAGCTTGCCGCGGATGTCTTCCAACTGCTGGTAGACGGCGGGCATCTCGTCCTTCAGCAGGGCAATCTTCTTGGGGGTCCGGATGCCGGCCACCACGTCTTCACCCTGGGCGTTGATCAGGTATTCGCCATAGAACACCTTCTCGCCGGTGGCTGGGTCGCGGGTGAACGCCACGCCAGTGGCGCAGTCGTTGCCCATGTTGCCGAACACCATGGAGCAGATGTTGGCGGCGGTGCCCCATTCGTCGGGGATGTGATACTGGCGGCGGTAGACGATGGCCCGGTCATTCATCCACGAGCCAAACACAGCGCCGATCGCGCCGTACATCTGCTCCTTGGCGTCATCCGGGAAGTCGTGGCCGGTGCGTTCCTTCACGGCGGACTTGTAGCGCTTCACCAGTTCCTGGAGGTCGGCCACGGTCAGGTCGGTATCGAGTTCGACCTTCTTCTCGTGCTTGAGCGTCTCCATGATGTGTTCAAACGGATCGACTTCCGTCTTCGACTGGGGCTTGAGCCCCAGCACGACATCGCCGTACATCTGCACGAAGCGGCGGTAGGTGTCCCAGGCGAACCATTCGTTGCCGGTCCGCTCGATCAGGCCCTTCAAAGTGGCTTCATTCAGGCCGATATTGAGGACCGTGTCCATCATGCCCGGCATGCTGTCCCGCGCGCCGGAGCGGCAGGAGACGAGCAGCGGGTTCTTGGGATCGCCCAGCTTGGCACCCATCACGTCTTCGGTTTGCTTCAGCGCGGCTTCGACCTGCGCCTTCAGTTCGGCAGGGTAGGTCCGGCCGTTGGCGTAGTAAGAATTGCAGACTTCGGTGGTGATCGTGAATCCGGCCGGCACGGGCAGGCCGATGTTGGTCATCTCACAGAGATTGGCCCCTTTGCCACCGAGTTCGGACCGCATTTTCGCGCTCCCCTCGGACTTGCCCCCGCCAAAAAAGTAAACGTATTTCGTGGTTGCCATGCGCCGAATTCCTTAGCCGTCGTTCCTAGAGTATTGAGCGAACAGAAGTGTGGTGATCTATGAAAAAAACGCCATGCGTGGCGTGGAAGCGACCTGCCAGTTTCAAACGGTCGCTGAGCGCGACGGAACAAGCCGCCTTGCGAGGCGTGAAACTAGCAGCGCGGAGTCACACGGTCAAGCGGTTGGCTGAGCTGGCCTAGGCTGGCCAGTTTTCGAAAAATCAGCCGGAACGCGTTAGCGCGCGTGAGCGTCCGGTCCCCGGACTAGCGCGATCGCCGCTTTTTAGCTGGGTCAGAACCTGGGCCACGGCCGACGGCTGATTCAGGGTTCGCAGTCGGGATTCGATCTGCACCCCAGCAGTTTCACAGCGGCATCGGTCAGCACCACTGGGGTGGCAGCGAATTTGCGAGCCACGGCGAACGGCACCCGTTCCGCGGGCTTGAAGCCGCTTCTTCGCCAGGCCGGCGGAGTACCAGGCCCGATCCTGGCGGGCAATGATCCAACTCGCCTGCGCTCTCATCAGCGGAGTCAGGTCGCCTTTCTCTTCAGCCGATTCCTGGCTGAAAATTCGAGCGCGGCCGTCGCGGGGGAAGTTGGCCAGCAGGCGAACCCATTGGGGCAATGGCCCGCGGCCGCATCAGAGTGACCACAAGCACTCCACATTGATTGTTGCCGCGGTCCTCGACGGCCGTCGTCACTGACCATTCGTCAACTTGTTGCTCTCGCTCCCAAGGGTGTCGACATTCGTCGCGAAGAACTCGCGGACCTTTGGCCAGCCGTACTTCAGGATGAAAATCAGAATTGGAAGCGCGATGGCACCAATGATCAGGATGGTTTCCAGGCTGACGGCACCGTCCTCATTGCGATGGATCCGTTTGAGCAGTGACCACACGGGGCGGAAGAACTTCTTCATGGCAGGATCCTGAACTTGGGTGGAAGGCCGCACAGGCGATGCGCGGCGGCGGGATGTTTTCAGTTTGGAACCACAGGCGGTCGGGTTGGAGGAAGTTGAAAATCCAACACGTCCGTTTGGGGTTGTGGATTCCGGCCGGCTGCCACGGGCAACCGGCCGGGTGTCACAAGACTGCTGCAATCAGCTTACTGGTCGACTGTCATCCCGGCACCAGACAGCAGTCCGGGAATCGGGTTGGCCACGGTGGTCGTGCCTCCGCCCGCGAACAGCAGGGCCACCGGTTGGTTCGTGCCCTGGGTCACGATCAGCGACCCCGAGTCACCCGGCGAGGAGAAGACGCTGTAGCCAGCGGTCGGGTTGATCACGACCTGGTTGACGAACCGGGCGGTTCCCTGGGAGTAGTTGATGTTGAAGGTGGCGTTCACCGAGGTGATCTTGCCTTGGGTGTACTTCGTCGTGCGGCCATACTTCTGCACCAGCGCGCCGAGCTGGGGGGCTTTGGTCGAACCCAGCGTCGAGTAGCCTTCCGGCGGACGAGTGCCGACCAGGGCGGTCGTCGTCGTGGCCCACGAGGCGTCGTAGGTGTTGCTGGCCGAGGTCGTGAACGTGATCGGATAGTACAAGCCCAGCGTGCCGATCTGGTTGGTCGCATTGGTGCTGCAGGCTGGCTGGTAAATCTTGACGGCGCGAATGTTCGAGGTGGGCACCATCACGTGGTAGTTGCTCATGACCCATTTGCTGCCGCGGCCGGTTGTCCGGCAGGAAAGCGTTCCGACGAAGCCACAGGCCGACTCGTTGCGGATCGACACGCCAATCGGAATCGGCCGGGTGAGGAAGGCATCGGGGTTCACGCTGGTGGCCCGGGCGTCCAACTTATCCTCGTACTGAGGGTAGAAGGGGCCTTTCAACTCCACCTTGACCGGCAGTCCGTCCTTCGTCGCGGGCACTCCGCTGGGATTGCTGATGCGTGAGTACACCGACAGGTACAACTTGCCATTCTCGTCGAGCGATGTGGCCGTGCCGAAAACGTCTTTGTAACCGGTTTTCTGCAGTTCGGCGTCGAGGGCGTTCTGGCTCTTCATGGCCGCATCCAGTTCAGCCTGCGTGAATTCCGTCGCCTGGCTGGGCGATTTCTTCCCCGGGTCGGTGGGGACCAGCACCCGGTATTGTGGCTCGAACCGCGCCAACTGTTCGGCGGTGGGGGCCGGCTTGGCGGCCAGCGTCAGTTTGCGGCCCTTGGTCGTCTTGGTGCCGGCCAGCGACCGGCCCTTGGCGAGGAGGTCGACATACGGGGCGTCGTTCGAGAGTTTGCCGTTGCCATTCTTGAGGGTCGCCTCGGCGAGCCCGATTTCATCAAGCACCAGCCGAACCGGCCCCTTCAGCGTGACTTCTCCCCGGTTGAGCAGGGTCACCTCGGTGGAGAACAGGCCCCCCTCGGTCTTCAACTGGGAGAACTGCACGAGCACCGGCTCCTGAATTTCCTCCCAGCCCTTGGGTGTGAAGCTGGCGACGGGGTGATTCAGCGGCGACTCTTGGGTCGGCTGGGCCAGGGCGATGGCCGTTTCCGCGTCTGGCTTGGGGGCGTCCTCGGCCGTGCCGAAGCCGCCCAAGGTGAACACTGCGGCCGCGGCTGAGACCAGGCCAGCCGCCATCCATCCTTTGCGATTCATCGTAAAATTGAGCATGTTCTTCCTCTGAGGCTGGGTCGGGCGAGCCACTGCGGGGCGGCCGTCGGTGTGAGTGTCGCATCCTGCAGATCTGTGTGTGTCTGCACTGCCAACACTGGTGAATGCACAACGGCCCGAGGAACCTGCCAGAAATTTTGGGAAATAAATGTTCGCAAAGTTTACAAAACCTTGAAAATTCTACGCAACATTCGCGGATTTGAGGCGAAGGGCTGAAATTCGCGGCAATTCCGAGGGGAGGCACCGGCCAAAAGCAAACACCCCGCATCGCGGGGTGCTTGTGAAGTTCTCGTGTTACTGGTGTTCGCCGAGCTGCCGTCGGTTTCAGCTACCAGCGGTATTCGCCGCCGACGGTCAAACCACCGACGTGGAGCGAGTGGCGAGTCGGGCTGACCACCACGTCCGGGATGTTCAGCGGGCCGTTGTCGTTGTAGAAGATGTTGTCTTCGGGGCGGTTCACGCGGCCCATCCACAGGAAGTTGTAACCGACGCGAATCGACAAGTTCGGGCGGATATTCGCCTGTCCGTAGGCACCGAGTTCGAAGAACGGGGTGACACCGGTGTAATAATCGTTGGTTGTCACGTCCGGATCCTGGTTCGAACGCAGCCGGCTGGTGAAGACGCGGGCCTTCTGGGAGTTGGCACCGACGCCGAACTTGGGCGTCACGCCGAACTGCAGGTACTTCGTCTGGATCGCGCTGTGGAAGCCAACCTGGGGACCGACGATGTTGTTCCAACTGGTCGACTCAATGGTCGACTGTGTGTCTACCGGAACGGCGAAGGTGTTGTCGCGGAACACGCCGGTCTGAGTCAGCCGTTCGTTCAACGAGATGTACCGCGCACCCACCAGCGGGCGAAGGGTGAACACTCCCGAACGGTCGTTGTCGAAGATGTAGTCCAGGTTGCCGCCCCAGAAACGTGACTCCTGTTCAGCCCGGAAGAATACGTTGTAGAACTCGATGTTGTTGCCCAGAGCACCGTTGACGAAGGTGCTGGTGCCGATCAGGTTGTACGGCTGTCCCGGATTGGCCTGCTGCTCACCGAACAGCGTGAAGCTGCTTTGGGCTTTGTCCAGCAAGAAGGCACTGGCCTCGATGGTTCCACCGGCCAGCAGTTCCGCCCCGCCTGTGAGTCGCAAACCATTGTTTGCCCGCAGTTTCAATGGCTGCGTACTCGGAACAATGGCAATCCCCAGCGGCGTGCCGACCGGGTCGCTGACCACAAACGGCAGCCGAGGATTGGGGTTGCCGACAATCGGGGCACCCAGCAGGGTGTCGCCGTGCTCCTGGAACGTCCAGTTGAGATACTCTGTCCGGAAGTACCCGCCATTGAAGATGGCGGGTCCCCGGGTCAACAAGGCCGCCTCGGCCTCGGCGTACGGAACCTCGGAGGGTTCGTTCGGGTCGGCGATGTACGCCGGTTGCTGGTAGCCTGGTGGCTGTTGAGCCCCGGGATCTCCGTAGATGATGCCTCCAGGCCCCTCGCTGAACCCTTGCCCGTGGGCCAGGCAGCACATACCGAAGACAAGGGCGAGCGCGAATCCGCCGGCTCGGATCATGTTCATGGTCCTCAGGCAACGTACAGCGAGTACGGATAGACGCCTGACACACGGATGCCGTTTGTCAGACGCGCCGAACGTACCGGTTATGACGGTAAATCCAACTGTATGACAGATATCGGTTCGCCCGAAGACCGGACTTCTGAGAAACTGTATCAATTGTGACGAAGGAACCGCATCGGCGTGCCAGCAGGCATTGCCGAAGATTCGGTCTACGACGACTTTACTGCCGCCACGGAGGCCGCCACGCCCCTCTGGGCGATCGCCTGGTCGATGGCGGCACGGTCAGCGACCGACAACGAAGCCCGCATTCCCGCCGCAGATTCGTGAATCTGGTGCGGGCGTTTGGCACCGCACAAGGCGACCGTGATTCCCGGCCGACTGATGGTCCAGGCGATCACCAGTTCGGTGACGCTGCGGTTGCCGGCAATTGAGCGCAACTGCTCGACAAAATCGATGTTACGCTGAAACTCCTCTCCACGAAACATTGGGTATTTGGCCCGCCCGTCGCGGGGGTCGAACTGATGATCACGTGCCATGTGCCCAGCCAGCAGCCCCTTCATCAGCGGCCAATAGACACAGACCGCCACATTGTGTGTATGGCACCAGGGAAGCTCACTCGCCTCGATCTCCCGTTGCAGCAGGTTGTAGTGAGGCTGGAACGCCGTCAGCGGACATGCGGCGGCAAATACCGCCAACTGTGCGGTTGTGACATTGGAGACGCCGACACTGCGGGTCAGCCCTTCGTCCATCAATTCCCGCAGCGCTCCGGCAGATTCCGCCAAGGGAACTTGGGGGTCTGGACCATGCAGGTAAAGCAGATCGAGATAGTCCGTTCCCAGCCTCTGCAACGATTTCCGGCATTCGCGTTTCAATGTCGCCGGAGAGCCATCGCGGGCCTGCTTGCGGTCGGGGCCATAGTGGATGCCGCCTTTGCTGGCGATTACGATCTCACGGCGGGACCCGATTTTTCCGTCCCGCAATGCCCGCCCAATGAGCCGCTCGCTCTCGCCAGAGTAGCCATAGCAGTACGCCGTGTCGAAAAAGTTGATGCCAGAGTCGAAGGCCGCCTCCAGCGTGGCCAGACTTTGACCCTCTTCGACATCCAGACTGGTCACGCCCGCGATCGGCCAGCAGCCCATGGCGACAGGCGTCACCTGGATGTTGCTCGAACCCAATGGCCGCAAGGAGGTTGTATTCATGTCTTGGCTGCGGGGCGGCGGGGGGCGGGGCAGCAATCGACTGGACAAACATCGTGGCTCGCGGACATTTGTCCGATTGCCGCGCGGGTGTCATCTCCGCTCAGCCGTTCTTCAATCAGCATGCGGATCATCTGCACGAAGTCTGGGTGAGTCCCGACGGTTTCGGCACGAACCATGTTCAGCCCCAACTCGTGGCACAAATCCCGGCCTTCCACATCCAGGTCGTACAGCACTTCCATATGGTCGGACAGGAACCCGATCGGCAGCACCACGACATCCTGTGTGCCGGCGGCGGCCAGGGTTTTGAAGTGGTCGAGCACGTCAGGTTCGAGCCACGGGTCTTCGGGCCGGCCGCTACGGGATTGAAAGACCAGCTTCCAGCGGTCCTGCCCCACTCCCGTGGCTTCCGCCACCAGGCGGCAGGCTTCGGTCAACTGCTTGTCATACGCCGACTGCGAAGACATCGAAACGGGGATGCTGTGAGCGGTGAACGCCAGTTGCACAGAGTCTCGGCGTTCACTCGGAATCTTGGAGAGTGCGGCGCGCACCCGTCCAGCATTGGCATCAATGAACTTGGGGTGATTGAAAAACACGCGAAGCTTGTCGATCTGGGTTGCCCCGGCCCCCACGGTTGTTTGCGCTTGCTGGATATTCTCGCGATACTGCCGGCAACTGGAGTAGGACGAATAGGCGGCCGTCACGAACGCGAGCGCATGCTGGACCCCGTCGGCGGACATCTGCCGCATTGTGTCGGCCAGCATTGGATGCCAGTTCCGGTTGCCCCAGTAGATGGGCAGCGTGATGCCATGCTGGTCGAGTTCCGTCCGCAGCGCGGCGATCAGTTCCCGCACCTGGGCATTGATCGGGCTCACGCCGTTGAAATGCTCATAGTGATGCGCCACCTCCAACATCCGCTCACGCGGCACATTCCGGCCGCGCAGGACGTTTTCCAGGAAGGGGATCACATCCTCCATCTTCTCGGGGCCGCCAAAGGAGACGATGAGGATGGCGTTGTAGGTCATGTGTTCAGATTCTCGCGTTGGGCGGGGTGTGAAATGCCGCTTGTGATGATCGGCGCAGTTTTCAACGATTTGATCCCGAGCAGATCGTTCATGTCGCTGAGCATTGCTCGTTTGGCATCGTCACTTATACGATCGAGATCCTGATTTTTGAACGCTACCCGGATTGCAGGATGCAGGGCGAGAAGGCGAGTGATTTGCCGATCTAGATCTGAATGCAGGTTCACATTGCTCAAATCGAACAAATCCGTCCGGCGGTGATCCTCAGGAAGGTCGACACCGCCAATGACCGGCACAAAGTGGTCGTCACTGCGGGCCATTAGAGGTATCCTTTCTCAGCCAATTACCCCGCAACCTTGGACTTCAAGGTCCCACTGTGAAATCTGAGATTTGAGATCCATTTGGACACCATCACCCTTGCAGATGACGATCCCAAGTTCTCGCCCCTCGCTCGGACGGCCTGGAAGGCCATCCTACATTCTTCACGCCGATTCCTGAATCGCCTTGATCCCTGCGGCAATTCCCTGCGGATGACCAAACACGCTGGAGCCCGCCACGAAGACCGTGGCTCCGGCGGCAAATGCCAGCGGAGCAGTGTGCGCGTCGATTCCACCATCGACTTCCAACTCGCAGGTGGGGTTGTGCCGGTCGATCATTTCCCGCACCCGCTTGATCTTGTCCAGTGTGCTGGTGATGAATTTCTGCCCGCCGAAACCCGGGTTCACGGTCATCACGAGGACGATGTTCACGTCCGGCAAGATTTCCTGCAGCACGCTGGCCGGGGTGGCGGGGTTGATGACGATGCCCGCACCCAGCCCCATCGCGCGAATCCGTTGAATCGTCCGATGCACATGCAGGTTGCCCTCCCAGTGGACCTGCAGCGATGTCGAGCCCGCGGCGGCGAAGGCGTCCAGGTATTGGTCGGGGTTTGAGATCATCAGATGCGTTTCGAGCCGCAGTTTGGTGACCGGCTTGAGCGCCTGGACCACAAGCGGGCCGATGCTGATGTTCGGCACGAAATGTCCGTCCATCACATCCACATGGATCCGGTTGGCCCCCGCCTCTTCAGCCTGGCGAACCTGTTCTCCAAGCCGCGCAAAGTCCGCGGCCAAAATCGAAGGGGCGACGAGTGGTGGCATTGCGTATGAAACCCTGCGTGATGCGGAAACCTGTCGCGTCTTTTTTAGCGTGATCCCGCCCCACAGTACAGCAGCGCGTCGCGCGTGGGGGATGTCATTCGGTGTTCCCTCGTCCAGACCAGCGGTACACTTGCGGGCGACCGCGATGACGCAATTCAATGCCGAGCAAATGCTGGCCCTGCACCAGAGAACCGTCCGATGAAATTGATCCCCACGTTTGGACACGGAATGCGCCAGACATTTTTCATTCTTGCCGTGGTGTTCGGGGTTGCGTGCCGCACGGTTTCAACAGCCTCCGCCGCCGCACCCAACATCGTCTGCATTCTGTGTGATGACCTGGGTTACGGCGATGTGCAGTGCCTGAACCCGCAGGGAAAAATTCCCACACCGCACATGGACCGTCTGGCCGCGGCCGGCATGACATTCACCGACGCCCACAGCGGCTCGGCCGTGTGCAGCCCCACGCGGTATGGCCTGCTGACGGGCCGCTATGCCTGGCGCTCGAAGCTGAAGAACGGCGTTCTGGGCGGACTCAGCCCGCGGCTCATTGAGCCGGACCGAATCACCGTTGCCGCCGTTCTCAAGAAACATGGCTATCGCACGGCCTGCGTGGGCAAATGGCACCTCGGGATGGACTGGGTGAAGGTCGAAGGGAAGCAGGTCACGCCGCTGGGGATCGAAACGCCCGATCAGGTCCACAATGTCGACTATGCGAAGCCCACGACCAACGGCCCCAACTCGGTGGGCTTCGACTCGTACTTTGGCATCAGTGGCTCGCTCGACATGGTGCCCTATGCGTTCCTGGAGAACGACCACTGCACGGTCATTCCGACCGTCGACAAGTCGTTCGCGATGATGCTCGGCCGTCCGGGACAAATGACCCGCCTCGGTCCCGCCGCGCCCGATTTCGAGGGCACGGATGTGCTGCCGACGCTGACGAAAAAGGCGGTCGCCACCATTGAGCAGTGGGGAAGTCCCAAGGCGGAGTCGCCGTTCTTCCTGTACGTTCCGCTGGCCTCACCGCACACGCCGATCCTGCCGACACCGGAATGGAAGGACAAGAGCCGCCTCAACCCGTATGCCGACTTCGTTATGCAGACCGACGCGGCGATCGGTGAGATCCTCGCCGCCATTGATCGCAAAGAGATCGCCGACAATACGCTGGTCATCGTGACCAGCGACAACGGCTGTTCGCCCATGGCCCGCTATGAAGAACTCTTGCCGCTGGGACACAACCCGAGCCACGTCTTCCGGGGGCACAAGGCCGACATTTACGAGGGCGGGCACCGGGTGCCGTTTATCGCCCGCTGGCCGGGAAAGGTCGCGGCGGGTACGAAGTGTAGTGAAACCATGTGGCTCGGCGACCTGGTGGCCACGTGTGCGGACCTGCTCGGCAAAAAGCTGCCTGACTCCATCGCCGAGGACAGCGCGAGCCTGCTGCCGGCGCTGCTCGGCAAGAGCGGCGAGATTCACGAAGCGGTGGTGCATCACTCGATCAATGGATCCTTTGCCATTCGCTCGAAGAACTGGAAGCTGATCCTCGCCCCCGGTTCCGGCGGCTGGAGCGCGCCACGGCCCGGAAAAGACGACACCAGCACGCTGCCACTGGTCCAGCTTTTCGATCTCGAAAAAGACATTGGCGAAACGCACAACCTTCAGGCCCAGCAGCCACAGGTTGTCGCGCAGCTCACGGCACTCTTGGAAAAGTACGTCGCCGATGGTCGCAGTACACCGGGTGAGCCACGGCAGAACACCACGCCGGTGGATATCTGGGCGGCGGCAAAGCAGGCGCACGTGCCGCTGAAGGGGGCGAAGTGATTGCTCAAAGGTCACTTCGCCTGAACGACACGCCCCATTCGCCATCCGCGTAGAGCGTAAAAGTCACGGTCCCTGGTGCCTCCGGGACGACCGACTCTTTAAGCGCGATTCTCTGCGATTTCCACGCGCTCGTCCCTTGCTCTCTCCAAGTGACAAACGTTACTTCCGGCATCCTTGAGAGTTTTCCCAAAGCAATACTGCTGTTGCTTTGAACTCCAATCAGTCCTGTGACTGGCTGAACCGCATCGAAGTTGGACCAGCCTTTGACTTCGATCGCCACGGTCGACAGGTTCTCGACGGTGAAATCTCCGGCGAACCAGCGTCCCCTCATGAATTTGGGAGGTGACTTTGCCTCCAGTTTGGTGAGTTCGGCCTCGCGTTCCTTCGCCTTCTTGACAAGTCGTTCGGAAATTCCGTCAGCTACTGGTTCAAAAACCACATGCCACACCATCTGAGCATCCAACTCAAAGATGGTGATACCCATCGTCTTGGGCGGAACAATACCCGTCAGGTCAATAGTCTGGCGGTGCAAAACTGCATCCCCTTCGACCTCCCACGTAACCACCGTCTTTTTGGGAATACGGTCGAGATTGGGAAAAAAAGCGGAGTCTTCTGCACCGGTGATGACTATCCCACCACCCGGCTGGGCATATCCGAAATCGGACCAATCCTTGATGATGATTGTGTGCGGATAGTCGCTCCACACTGCAAAATTGCCAGAGTACCATTGCCGATTCGAGATTTCCGCACGTTGAGATACGGCCACGACTACCACAGCGATGCACGCCAGCGCCGCAATGATCCCAAAGGTTATTTGCGTTCTCATCGCAGTCCTTCAATCTACGACTTGCTCGTGTTAGTGGCATCGTCAATGAGAAGGGATCGCTCAGCATCACTCCGCCAACAAAAACTGTAGCAGCGGCTCAGACTCATACAGCTCCTTGCCGCCGTGGCCCAGACCTTCGATCACCACGATCTCGGCTGAGCCACCGAGTTCGTCGTAGCGGCGGGCCAGTTCGGTGGAGTTGGCATCCATCGGGACTAGCTCATCCTTGTCGCCATGAATGTGCAGGATCTTCACGCCCGCCTTGGCCAGCGGAGCGAGATTGTCGATCGGGTTGAATTCCGCGACCCGGTTGGAGAGTTCTGCCAGGGTGAGGTCGTAACCCAGCCCCTTCTCGGGAAAATTGATCACGTTGACCAGCTTGGGCCACGAGCGAAAGTCGGTGGCCGGACAGATGCCCACGATGCGTTCCACGCAGGTGGGATTGCGCATCGCCCAGCCATAGGCGATCAGCCCACCGTGGCTCTGCCCCATGATCCGGGCGCGGGGATTCAGTTGATGCTCCTTGACCAGCAGTTCGTGAAACTGCTGGCACATTTTGGCCGCGGCCGGGCTGGCACATGAAGGACCGACATCGACGCCCGCCACGTGAAACCCCGCCGCCAGCAGCGACTCAACATAGTGCCGGTGCTGCAACTGGCCGTGGCCGTCGTTGATTCCCAACCAGAAGGGAAACTCCCACAGCCACCGCCTTTTCGGGTCGACAGTTCCAGTGGGTTTGACCAGGTAGGCCATGCGGTCGCCAACCCGCAGGTGGATCAGTTCCCCGCCCTTGAATGTTCCATCGATCTTGGTGGGAACCATCGAGACCGCCTTGGCAGCTGGCTTTTCGGATTGAGTGTCCCCCGCGAGCGAATGCACTTGTGCCGCCAGAATAAGGGTGGCCAACAGTCCCGTCACGAAACTCCGCATGCCGTGTCTCCAGCTTCGACTAATCGAGATTCCGAAACTCTGCCGTAGCCAGCAGGGCCTGGCAAAATGTTGTGAAGGCCTTCAATTGATTCTCTGTCTCAGCAGCATCGGTCTTCGCCAGAAACTCAGTGGCCAATCGCAATTCTTCCGCATCCGGTTCACGACTCAGGCATAATAAAAACGCCTGCCGCACCCTTGACCCAGCGCTCGAATAGTCTTTGCTGAGCCACGCGGCAAGGGCGGCGGCCCGTGCCTGAACGAACGGGCCGTTCATCAGATACAGCGCCTGCGTGGGCACGTTGGTGGTCTCGCGGTCGCCGGTGACGAGGCTCGGCTCGGCGAAATCGAACAGGTTCAGCACATCCGGCAGCCGGTCGCGCAGGACGGGCAGATACACCGAACGGTGCCGTGTGCCGTCCAGGTCCGCGGGAAGTGACGGGTCGAGCCCGATGAGGGCGATGGGCCGGTCGCCAATCTGGCGAGCCACGAGGGAGCCGGAGGGACGCGTCAGGTCCAACTCTCCCGACGCGGCGAGCATCGCGTCGCGGATCGCTTCGGCATCCAACCGTCGTTTGGACGCTCGCCACAACAACCGGTTCTCGGGGTCAACTTGGAAGGTGGCTGCTTTGTAGGAGGACGCCTGCCGATAGGTGCGTGAGAGCACCAGTTTTCGGATCAGTTTTTTGAGAGACCATTCGTCCTCGGCCACGAATTGGACGGCCAGCGTGTCCAGCAGTTCCGGGTGGGTGGGCCGTTCGCCCGTGAAGCCGAAGTTGTCCACGGTGCGGACGATCCCCGCGCCGAACAGGTGTTTCCAGACGCGGTTGACGATCACGCGCGAGGTCAAAGGATGGCCGGGATGCGTGAGCCACCGCGCAAATTCGAGCCGGCCGCTGTGGCCGGCGGGAATCGTGATTGTTTCGGGCAGTTGGACCACACGGGGGAAGCCACGGGGAACCCGTTTGCCGGGGTGCCCGATTTCACCGCGTTCCAGCAGCGGCGCGTCGGCAATCTGCTTTGGGTCGCAGTCTTTGACGCCCATCGCCAGCGGCAAGGCCTTGCCGTTCTCGTCGACTTTTTCCAGTTGGCCCTCAATGCCGCCGGAGACCCAGAAGATCCGCAGGGCGTCGCGGAGAGTGAACACTTTCTCGGTGTCTTCTCCTTTGAGGGCAGCCTTCATGACCGCTGCCATGCCGTCCTCCTGCTGCTTTTTGAGCGAAGCCAGCTCCGCTTTGAGTTGTTGCACGCGGGCGGCAGGGATCGAGGGATGAAAGATTGGCAGCCCCGCGCCGACGGGCAGCACGAGCGGGTCGCCGCCGACGCGATTGGCGGGGCTTACGAAGGTGCCGAAATAGGTCTTCGTACTGCTGAAGACTCCGGCGAGGGCGTAGTAATCCTCCATCGAAAACGGGTCGAACTTATGGTCGTGACAGCGGGCACACGCGACCGAGCTGGCCATCACCGCCCGCGTGACCGCGTCGATCTGCTCGTCCACGACATCGGCGGCAAACTGTTTGGGGTTCCCCTCTTCGAGGTTCTTGGGTCCGACAGCCAGAAAACCGGTCGCGATCAACCGGTCCGCCTCATCGGCACCGGGCAAAGAGGGGATCGCCTGCGGGTCGGGTTCAGGAACCGGCAGCAGGTCGCCCGCAATCTGTTCGGTGAGAAACTCGTCGTACGGCATGTTCGAGTCGATGGCGTCGATCACATAGTCCCGATACCGCCACGCATAGGGAAAAGAGATGTTCGCCTCCTTGCCGCTGGATTCCGCAAACCGGGCAACGTCCAGCCAGTGCCGTCCCCACCGTTCGGCAAACTGGGACGAACTCAACAGGCTGTCGACGAATTCCGGCAGCGCGGCGTCGAGACCATTGGCGGCAACAGATTCCTGGAACGCCTTGATCTCCGCGGGTGAAGGCGGCAAGCCCACGAGATCAAAATGCAGCCGGCGCAACAGCACCGTCGGTTCGGCATCGACGCTCGGGACCAGGCCGGCTTCGCCCAGTTTCGCCAAAATGAACCGGTCGACATCCGTCTTCGGCCAATTCCCAACCGTTGTCGCTGGTGGCGCGTACACAACCGGACGCTGAAACGCCCAGAACTTCCGCCCAGATTCGAGACCCACCGGTGGCTTCGCCGACCGTTCACCTTGCTTCGGATCTTCCCGCGGGTCCACGGCCCCATCGCGAATCCACGTCTTAAAATCGTTCACAATGTCTGCCGACAGCTTGGGTTGGCGCGGCGGCATCTTCAGTTCGGCATCGGCATGGGCCATCGCTCCCAGCAGCAGACTCTTCTCCACGTCACCCGGCACAACCGCCGGACCCCGGTCGCCCCCGTCACGAATCCGCGAACGCGTATCGAGCCGCAGGCCGCCTTCGTCCTTCCCCGCCTTGTCCGAATGGCAACCGTAGCAATGCCGCGCGAGCACTGGGCGGATCTTGGCTTCGAAGAACTCGACCCTGCGGGCCGTCTCCGCCGATGGATTTTCCGCAGGTTTTGCCGGCGGGTCCGCAGCGAGCGTCGTGCCGCAAACGGACAGACTGATCAGTGCAGTGGCAAGGAAGCAAAGCGCTGGGGAACTCGGTCGCGGGATCAACATGGGGAATCCAAGTTCAGACCGGAAGTTTCAGGTTGAAGAGCGTTTCTTCCGAGGTCGGTTGGCAAGTGGATTTTTTGCCGGAATGCCACCTGCACTGGTAAGTCTTGCTCGCTCCGGAACCCCTGGCGCGGATGACCGGCTTGCGCCGCTCGCTTCATCCGCTGTCGGGGTTCCTCGCTCACTGGACCGGAGTTCCAGTGCTCGTTGGGTCTTTTCCAATTCAGCGGTCAGGACATTTTCATCGGGCAACGCCATCCTGTATTCGGCCGCCATGACCTTGTTTGGAAGCCCCTCCAGCGCGTAGTGTGCGACCGCCTGGTCCTTCTGGGCACAAAGGATCAATCCGACCGGAGGGTTCTCGCCCTCATTCGTCCAATGCTCTTTGGCATAGTTCAGGTACAGGTGCATTTGCCCGGAATCGGCATGAGTGAACTTGCCGATTTTCAGGTCAATCACAACCAGACATTTCAGCGTGCGATGATAAAAGAGCAGGTCGATGCGATACCACTCGTCACCGATCCGCAGACGCCGCTGGCGTCCAACAAAAGCAAAGTTTCCGCCGAGTTCCAGGAGAAAATCTTCCAACTGGCGGATGAGCGCTTCCTCCAGATCATGCTCAGAGTATTCATCCTTGAGGTTGAGAAACTCCAGTACCAGTGGATCTTTGATTTCTTCGTCAGGGCTGACCAGATCGTCCGAACGTGGTTCCGCTCCTTTTTGGAGCATGGCGGCTTTGTTCTTGGACGACAGGGTTCGCTGGTAAAACAGGCTGGAGATTTGCCGATCCAACTGCCGTACGGACCAGCCGCCACGCAAGGCTTCGGTTTCGTAAAATCGACGGGCCTTGAGGTCTTCAACGGAAAGCAGCTTGACGTAGTGTGACCACGGCAAAGGGAAGAATTTCGCGACAGTTCCGAGCGACAATTCAACAGCTTCAGTCGAGAATGCAGTCTCCGTCTGGATTTCCCCAGACACTGTCTGGGAGTTTTGGGAATCGCTGTCTGCGCCGAGCCGAGTTTGCAATTCCCCAGACACTGTCTGGGGAATCTGCCAGAAAAGGTAGAAACGTCGCATGTATTCGAGATTGGCACGGGACAATCCTCGCCCAAACCGCGCCGTGAGGTCGGCCGCCAGCCGCTTCATCAACTCTTGACCGTAGTCCGCGCGATGGCCGCCCTGCTGCTCGACCTCGACGATCCGCCTTCCGATTTTCCAATACGTCGCCGTCATCACAGAGTTCACCGACCGGGCGGCTGCATGACGAGCGGTCTCCACCAGCGATACGACATCTCCCAGCAAGCCGGTGTAATCGGCAGCAGGCTGCATGACTCCGTCAGGTGGAACGCTTCTTCGAGCCATCGGATCGCTGTCTCCAATCTCACCAAGTTCTGCCTGTCACCAAGCCCTTCAACCCCGGCACGCTGCCGCAATCGCCGCCACGTCGATCTTCTTCATCTGCATCATCGCCTCGAAGGCGCGCTTCGCGACGGCGGGGTCGGAGCCCGTGAAGGCTTCTGTCAGAACCAGTGGCGTGATCTGCCAGGAGATGCCCCACTTGTCGCTGCACCAGCCGCATTCGCTCTCGCGGCCGCCGTTGCCCACGATGGCGTTCCAGTAACGGTCCGTTTCGGCCTGGTCGAGGGTTGTGACCTGAAACGAGAATGCCCAGTTGTGTTCGACCCCAGGGCCGCCGTTGAGGCCGATGCAGGGGATGCCCATGACCGTGAATTCAACGGTCAACACATCGCCGGCCTTGCCGGATGGATAATCACTCGGCGCGCGATGCACGGCACCCACGGACGAATCGGGAAATGTCCTGGCGTAAAACCGCGCCGCCGCCTCGGCATCGCGGTCATACCAAAGGCAGACGGTGTTCTTTGCTGGCTGAGCCATATCAGATCCCCTTGAAGAGGTGATACACTGGCATCCAGCTTAATCTTTGGGGCGCGGTCCGTGCAGCCTGGAGCGCAACAACTGAGATTCCGCCGCCAGCCGTGGCTCCAACTCCAGCAGCCTTGCGGGAAGGTCCATGCTGGTGTGAATCACTGTGAGCACGATGAGAAGGTCATCGCGGTAGTCACACACCAGAAAGTGCCGTTTGACGCGATAGAAAAAAAGGCCAGGCGCAAAGTCAGGCTCCAATCGCAGGATGTCTGGATTCTCCTGCAGGCGTCCCAAAGCCGCTTGGATCTCGTCGAGGTACAGCCGCGCCGTCTTTCGGCCCCATTCCTTCACCGAAAACTGCTCGATCTCTCGGAGATCGCTCAATGCTCGCCGCGTCAGTCGGACGCGTGCATCGTGCCCGTGCGGAGTCACTCTCCGGCCTTCTGCATCAACTGCCTCAGGTCGCCTTCGTATGCCACGGTGCGACCTTGAATGGCGTCGTGATAGCCCTCTAAAATCGCATCCCGAATCTGTGCCGCTTCCAGTCTTTGTTTCTTCTCACGCAATACGTCGCGGACAAATTCGCTGGGAGTAGCATAGAGCGTACCGTCACCGCAATTTCGATCAATGAAAGCGCGGAGTTCATCTGTCAGCGAGAGATTCAAAGTCGAACTCATTGCGACTCCAGACCGCGAAAACGGGTATTCCGCGAGACTACCGCAGCAGTTTAATGATGTCAATATTTGCCATTGACATCAGGCGAGGCCAAACGATCTCGCAGGTTCATCAGATCAATGACCGTTGCGGGAGTTGTTGCCGCGTGCCCTTGCCCTGCGTACCATGCAAGTGGCGAAAGTTCAATCGATGTCTGGCTCATCATGTCCCATACACCCGGTTCAGAATTCCCGACCGCGACCGGCGGTCTGATGATCAAGGTGCCGGCGGGGACCTTCACCATTGGCAGTCCAGAGTTTGAGGACGGACATCGGCCTTGGGAGCAGCAGCGCGAAGTGACTTTCGCCAACGAATTCTATGTGGGGCAAACTCCGGTCACTCAGGAACAGTTTGAAGCGGTCACAGGCACCAACCCCACGGCCCACCACAAGATTGGGGATGCGCCGGTGGATTCGGTGACCTGGGAGCAGGTGGCAGAGTACTGCCGGAAACTGACCCAGCTCGACCGCGACGTGCTGCCCACCGGCTGGGAGTATCGGTTGCCCACCGAAGCCGAATGGGAATATGCCTGCCGGGCGGGTACTTCTGAGCCTCGGCATGGTCCGCCGGAGGATGTGGCCTGGCTGCATGACAATGCCGGCGGAAAGCCGCACGCCGTTGGTCAGAAGATGCCTAACGCGTGGGGTTTCCACGACGTGCTCGGCAATGTCTGGGAATGGTGTCAGGACTGGTTCTGGGGTTACAACAAAGCCTACGGCCAGTCGTATCGGTGCCTGCGCGGGGGGAGTCACTTCAGCAGTGCCCGCTTCTGCCGGAGTGCCCAGCGCTGGGGGCTGCATGCGAACAGCCGCAGCCCTCATGTCGGCTTTCGGCTGCTCGCCGCCAGGGCAGGAGCGTTCGACCTGAGTCCGCCGATCGACAGTTTTCCGAAGCGCTACCCCATCTACGATGCCATCCGGGCCAACGACTTCGCTGCAGCCTTGCGAATCGTCACCGCCGACCCCGATGAGGTGGAAGGTCCGGAGGGCATCCCGCCGCCACTGGAGTATTGCGGCGACGAGGACAAACCTGACTGGATTGGGTGGCTGCTGGACCACGGGGCCGACTTGGAACGCCTCAACCAGGATCATGGCTCAACCGCGCTGACCTGCGCCGTCATCCGGCGTCAACCGCGGATCATCCGAACCCTGATTCAGCGCGGTGCCGATGCGACACACGCCATGGCCGACGCGCGGCGCGGCTTGGCCGGTGATTTTGAAAACGAACTGGGCTACGATCCGGTGACGCAGTCGAACATCCCGCTGGACCGCGAGGGGTACCGGGAGATCGTTGAGCTGCTGCGGGAGCTTGGCGTCAGTTTGAGGTGATCAATGCCGATTGTTCGAAGGCACCAAGAGTGACGCACTGACTGGTGTCGACCTGGCACCCCTGGCGGTCGAGCAGGCCCAAAAGCGCGCTCAGGCCACCGGCGTAATGGTGCATTTTTCAGTGATCCATAATATTGCTGTGAACGTCAACATCAGCCATTGCTTAGCTCTTGCCGCAGTTTGTTAGGACCGCGGCAAGAATAACTGTCGACTTTTGACAAGCCGTACAGCCAATGAGCCGGAGGGCCTTAGCCGGCCTTAGCCCCCGGTTGGAGGATCATTGGAAGACGCCAACGCCACGAACCGGACGCTAACGCGTGCTCAAGGATGCTGTCAGGTTGGCAGCGGGTCAGCAACCTCCTCGGCATATGATTCTTCCCGATCCTGAAACCGCCAGCTCATGCCCGGCGGCGGAGGCACTCATCGCGTGTTGTGAACATGCAAGCCGTTCGACCATCTCAAGCAAATTCTCGTCGCTGAAAGCGGCCAGGAGGACGGAAGCTGCGCAACGACCTCTTGCACCCCAAGCAGGCGCGCAGGTTCTGACGTGTCAGTGCATGCAAAACGCAGTGGCCGCTGGCTTCCGACCATTGTCCCCAAGCGATAATCTTTGGACAACACCACAGTGATTTCCGGCTGCCCTTCCACACTCCCACCAACCGCTGAGCCACCATGTCGCGAGCCCGCACGGAATACCGGTACGAAAAGCTCACCTGGCCCGAGATCAATGACGCGGTCGATCTCGGCAAGGTCTGCATCATCCCCTGCGGGGCGGTGGAGCAGCATGGGCCGCATTTGCCGCTGGATGTCGATCTGGTCTGTCCCGGCGGCATTGCGCACGGGGCCGGAAAGGCGCTGGCGGACAAGATTTTGGTGTTGCCGCATCTGTCGTATGGGTACACCGGGCATGTGATGGATTTTCCCGGGACGATCAACACGAACTACATCACGTTCATGGAACAGGTCCAGGATGTGACCAAATCGCTGGCGTATCATGGGTTCAAAAAGATCATCCTGTTGAACGGCCACGGCTCGAACATGCCGAACCTGGATCTGGCGGCACGGCGGACGAATCTCGAGACCGACGCCGAATGCCTGGTCATCGCCTGGTGGAACCTGTTGACGGTCGACAAGACATTTTTGCCCAGTTGGCGGGAAAGCAAGTTTCCCGGTGGCTGTTCGCACGCCTGCGAACTGGAGACTTCGCTCTACCTGTATCTCGATGAAGACAACGTGCGGAAGGATCTGATCAAAAGTGGGGTGATCTCTTTCAACGAGGAGAACAACGCCTACAACTGGGTGGACCTGTTCGGTGCCGGACCGGCCACGGTCATCACCTGGACCAGCAGCTACAACCAGACGGGCGTGCTGGGCGACGCCGAGAAGGCCACGAAGGAGAAGGGCGAGCGGGTGTATCACGAGGCGGTCAAGCAACTGTGTGGCTTCGTGAACTACTTTCATCCGCGGCCCAAAGATGTCCGCCACGACCTGCACCGCAAGCCACCGACGATGCCCATCCCGTGGGGACAGCGGTCGTTCAAGGCCCGCGAGGCGGAGTAAACCGTCAATGGATTCCACGGCGCAGCGGCAAGCCACCGAAGAACTCGCGGAGCGTGGCTTCACGATCCTGCCAGACGTGTTCGCCCCATCGCAGATGGAGGTGCTACGAACCGGGCTCGCTGCTGCCTTGGCCGCCAACGAGTCCGACGCCGTTCGGCAGCGGGCAGGGCAGGTCTATGCGTCCCGGAACATTTTGGACCTGTACCCGCCCAGCCGAACCGTCTGGCGGGAGCCGGTGCTGCTCGACCTGCTACGGTCGACGCTTGGACCAAACTGTGGTCTCGTGCGGGGCCTGTACTTCGACAAGCCACCCGAGAAGACCTGGGCATTGCCGTGGCACAAGGACCTGACCATCGCCGTGCGCCCCGGCACCGTTCGCAGCAGCCGCTTCTCCATCCCGCGCGACCGGGCCGGCGTGCCGCACTGTGAAGCGCCGCTGGAAGTACTCCAGCGGATGCTCACGCTTCGCATTCATCTGGACGACGTGACCGACGAGAACGGTCCACTGCAGGTGGCTGCCGGCTCCCATCGAACCGGAAAGACGATGGAGATTGCCGACTGTCTGGTGGAACGGATCCTGGTGCGCGGCGGAACCGTGTTGGCGATGCGTCCGCTCTTGGCCCATTGCAGCGGACTTTCAGATCCGGAAACCAGCCGCCACCGGCGGATTCTGCATCTGGAATTCAGCGCGGACCCGGACCTGCCCGATGGTTATGCGTGGCACGAATTCGTGGCGGTCGGCCAGCAATAAGAGCCAATGTTCACCGAATCTTCACAAATCGCGCATTGACTCATATTGCGGGGACTGGTGAAGGCCGATTTCTATGGGTGGGATTCGTTGTGTTCCTGGTTCATTTTGCGTGCGGAATCAACGGAAGATCGCACATGGTCTGGTGGAGTGACTTCTGGACGACCGTCGGGTCGGAGTTTTCCGATCTTCCCAACGTGGTGCAGGTCACACGCGTGTCGATGCGCCTCGTGCTGGCGGCCGTGTATGGCGGTGTTCTGGGTTACGAGCGGCAGTTCAAGGGAAAAACGGCCGGTGTGCAAACGCACATGCTGGTTGCCCTCGGGGCCGCGCTGTTTGTCATTATTCCGCAGGAAGCGGGTGTGTCCAAAGGGGATGTGTCGCGCGTCCTGCAGGGGCTGATTGCGGGCGTGGGGTTCCTCGGCGCCGGGGCGATCGCCAAGGCCAATGAACACGAGATTCGCGGCCTCAACACGGCAGCGGTGATCTGGCTGACGGCTGCCATCGGTGTCGCCGCAGGGATGGGTCAACAGGCCTCCGCCGCGCTCAGCACGGTGGTCGCCTTGGTGATCCTAACTCTCATTCCCAAGGTCGTCCGGTCGCATCCGCATTATGAGCCCTCACACAAACCCTAAGCTAAGAATCGCGGCAATAATAACATGGTGAAGTTGATTAGGATGGACGCCGATTGAGGGCAGATTCATCAGCCGGTACGCGTTAGCGTCCGGTTCGTGGCGCTGGCGTCTTCCGATGATCCTCCAACCGGGGGCTCATTGGCTGTATGGCTTGTCAAAAGTCGACAGTTATTCTTGCCGCGGTCCTAGTCTGCAAAAACCACGGAGATCCGCGTTGACAGAAATCAGGCGGCGCGGCGCAGCATGTTAGGCATCGCTTGCCGCGTGACCACCAGCGCCTGCTGTAAATCCTCCAACCGGCATCCCGCCGCATAGGCGAAGTGAATCTGAACCGTTTCGCCGGCTCGAACTTCGAGCGGTTCGGCAAGCGGGAGGATCAATTGGTGCATCATCCACTGCACCGCCTGCCCCGCCGCGAGTTGAAACGCCAGAAAATTCTTGGTCAGAAAGCAGAGCGCGGTCAGCGTGCCACTTTTCAGGATCGGCACGCTTTGATTCAGTTCGAAGTCCGTGGGAATGTCGCCCTGGTAGTAGATGGTGCTGTAGATCTGGGCATCCGAGAGGTAGCAACTCTCTGGATGCGAGCCTGGGGGGCTGAACATCGGCACGGGGGCACGGTAGCCGCCAAATTCGAAGTCCTGGTTCATCAGTTGGACGGCCAGCAGGGAGGCGTCCGGAATGAACTGCGGAAGCTGCGGTCCGAACTTGGCGGTGTACCGTTCTTTGAACGAACGCAACACCTCGAGTTGTTTCTCGCGAATCATGGCCACATGCAGCATCTCGCAGATGACCACATCCACCGGTTCGGGCGGCAGATAGGTCATGGCGTCTGCTTGGATCACCTGCACGCGGTCGCCATGCTGGTTTTGGGAGAGGAAGCCACGCGCGGCGCGCACGAGAGCGGGATTCCGCTCGACGCACCAGACCCGCGCCGCAGTTTGAGCCGCGAAGTACGACAGGACACCCGTCCCGCCACCCAGTTCCAAGATCGTGCCGCCGGGCGGAACAACACAGTCGATCGCCTCGCGGAACGGGTCCATCCGCGCCCGATCCTGCAGCATGTTGAAGTGGTAGTGCAGCGGTATGAACTGCCCCAGCAGCAACTCCTCGGGGATTTTCTCCGCCTCCGCGTCGCTACAAACTTGGAGCTGTTGGCTGGGCATGGGGCGAGGCCTTCGCGATGGTGAATCTTTTGTTGAGGAGCCCGAGAAATGCGGCGGGATGGTAGTGAAAGCACCCTTTCCCAACAACCTGCGATCTGGTGGAAATTCCGACAGGTTGGCCGAGCATTGCGCGAAGCCACGCGATGGAGTGAAGATCGCGGCAATAAAAACATGGTGAAGTTGATTGGGATGGACGCCGATTGAGGGCAGATTCATCAGTCCAGCATGCGTTAGCGTGCGTTAGCGTCCGGTTCGTGGCGTTGGCGTCTTCCGATTTTCCTCCAACCGGGGGCTAAGGCCCTCCGGCTCATTGGCTGTACGGCTTGTCAAAAGTCGACAGCTATTCTTGCAGCGGTCCTAATTCACTGAGCCGGCACGCCTTAGGACCGAACAAAGAATAAAAGTACGCTTCAAGATGCTGACCGAAGACCGGTCTTAGGCAGCGCGAAGGGGGACACGAGTTTTCACGAACCAGACGAATTGGCACGAATGGAAACGAGCAGGATTCCATCGCCCGCGAAGCCATGCCGGTTGATGATTCGTGAAGTTCGTAACATTCGTAAGTCAAATTCGTGGTCAATTTAAGACTGTACGACTTCCGCACGGTCTTGCCAGGCCTGTCGACTTCGCCAACAACTTCATTCGTTGTCCCTGGATTGCCGCCTTCCTCAATACCCGAGGTTGGTCAGCGTGCAGCCCGAATAGTAGTACAGCAGGATTTCGCGAAAGGTGCGGCCTTCCGCCGCCAGGCCGCTCGCACCCCACTGGCACAGTCCAACACCATGACCATGTCCCTGACCAGTCAGCAGGAGTGCGGCGGGCTTGTCCTTGACCGAGAACTTGGGGCTGTTCACGCCAAGAGATGAGAATGCCGCCCGCAGTTCCGTGCCATTCACGCTCAGGGTTTGCTTGTCACCGCGGACCTCGAACTGCGGGATGCGACCTGGCGTGGTGCTCGTAGCCTGCACCGTTTTGAGCTTGCCCAGCGATTTGCCCCGCCCCGTGGCTAACTTCTGCAGAGCGGTTTGGGCCTCGGCACGTGGGACCTCCACCGACCACCGGTAGCGGCCCGCCTCCCGGCACCAGGTGCAAGGGACACTTTGCAGGGTGGAGGAAGCATCTTCAAAAACTTCGGTGCCCAACGTCGTTCGGCCACCGCACACCGCACTATAGTAGGTGCAAAACAGGTTGCCCTTCAACGTGCAGACCAAGCCACGCGTTTCGGCGGCCGCCGTTCGACCGGCCTCGGTCTCACCCGCCAGAAGCCGTCCTTTGTCGCGATACTGATAGCCCAGGTACTTTTGACTGCGGACACCCGCCGTAAGTTCCGCCAGACTGTCGGCGGGCACTGCCTGCGCTTGATAGAGTGCGAATGTCCGCGCCGCCGTCGCTTGTGCCTTTCGGGCCTCAAGCGGAAAGGCAGCGGGCATCTCGCCATCCACCACGGCCGCGATGTAGTTTTCCAGCGGCAAAACATTGATGGGGTAGACTTTGGATCCAATCCGGTGGATCCGCAGTCGTCCCCGATAGAGATGGTCATTCACCCAGATCGCCGGGGAGGCGTCAGGCACCAGTTCCACCAGGCTGGTGGGCCATAGTTTTCCGTTGATCGTGATGCCACGGGACGAGGCAGTGACCCGTGTCACGGCAACCTTTCCGAGTTTCTGAGACTTGCCTTGCGAATGCAGGGCGAATCCGCCCGCAACTTCCAGTGTAAAGCTCGCCACCGGGCCGGAGGTCAGTCCCACCCGTACATCGGGCATCTTCACGGCGGGTGGTTTGGCTCGGGGAACCGCACGGCGAATCGCCAGCGGCGGACTCTCCGGCGAACTCGCTTTTCCGGCAACTGGCAAGCGCCGCTCTCGCCGTAGCTCATCGCGAGTGAACAGCAACGTCAGAAACAGCAGTCCCGCCAGAAAGGCGAGCGAATGCAGCGTGCGCTGGGACATCCTGTCTCACTGGTAAGTTCTGCTCGCTGCGGAACCCCTGGCGCGGCTGGGTGGCTTACGCCCCCTTCTTCAGCCGCTGTCGGGGTTCCTCGCTCACTGAGCGGCTGTTGGCACACTTGAATGGATGTGCGCTGCTCCAAGCGCCCAAATCTCTACCTGGAGCGGGCGGCAAACCGTGGGGCACGGGGGAAGGACTCTCCGGCGACTTCTTCATCAAGGGATGTTGGGGTCTCGGATGTTTTAGACCGACCGCCGCGGAACACCAGCCAGGAACTCGCAGTGTAGTTTAAGACAAAGCCACCGACGACGCCAAAAAACCAAGCCACGGCCGGGTAGGGCTCCAGCGCGGGGATGATTTTTGCCAGATACACGCAGAGCGACCAGTTGACCAGCGCCCCCGCCAGACAGCTTAGGCAATACATCACGTACTGCTGAAAGACATTACCGCCTTTGACCGCTGCGAACGTGAACTTGCGGTTCCAGTTGAAGTTCCAGGTCATGGCAATCCAGATCGCCAGGGCGCGGGCTTCGGGTTTGGGCAGCACATTCAATAGCGTCAGAAAGCAGCACAGGTCGACAACCAGGCCAGAAACCCCGACGATCAGGAACTTTGCGACTTGCGGGAGCTGGTGGGCCGGAGCCTGCGCGGGCATGGGGACAGTCGTCCGGCGGTCGTCGCGAACTGAAGGAGGTTTCGATTGAGTGATCAAAGTATGTCTCATGACAATCAGGAAGCAAAATATTTCGCTTCCGGGGACGAGTCGTCGCTCTGCCGGTGGGGTTGCCCACGGCTGGTTGTTGCTGTGCAACCATGGTTTTCGGGGGTAGCCATCTTAGCGTCGGCGGTACAGTTGATAATGGCCAAGCGCCTGACGGCTGAATAGATCTTCGTCGATCTGTCGCTCAAATCTCTTCACAACTCTGTGAGGAACAGCGATTTCGATGCCACTGGCCAGCTTATTCCAGTCGGGTGGGTGATCAAATTCGGCAAACTTGATCTGTTCGGCAGATTTTGGCGGGCGGCCATTCGCCCGCAGATAGAAGATCAACGATCCGATCCGCTCTTCCACAACCAGCACCTGGGGCGGAAGTTCCGGCAACGCCCTCAGATGCTGAGCCAGTTGTTTGGCGGAGAATCCCAGGGCCACCGAGGGGAGCACCGAGAACAGGACCCCCATGAAGATCAATCCGGTCAGCGCCAACGAGGCACCGAGTGAGCGAAATGGTCGGTGCCACAGCCAGAACGCCAGCGGAATGAGCGTCAGAGAGCCAAGCAGTGCGCCCCAGGCGACCAGATCCGAGGGAAGTTGTTGTGGCCATCGCCGCAGCGCGTAAGCAATCCCCGCCGGAAATCCGGCGAGCGGAATGAGGCACAGCAAGATCGCCATGGTCCCGGTCAGCCGGCTCGTGACTCGGCTGGTTTTCGCCATCGCCAACCGCTGGAAGAGCACCGCCGACAGGATCGCCATCGCCGGAAACACTGGTGACAGGTAGGTGAACAGCTTCGACTTGGCCACGGTCAGGAACAGCACACCGCCCAGGAACCACATCCAGACCAGCAGATGTTCATTCGGGAGCGGATCCAGCCGCTTTACACTGCTGGGGTTTGCAGCCGAACGCCAAGTCGTCCAGCGGTCACGCAGGCGGCCCAGCGTGTCCCAAGCGGCTGCGGGCAGAAACATTCCCCAGGGCAGGGAACCGGCCAAGACGATTGGCAGATAGTAGTACCACTTGCGCGTGCCATGAGTCTGAGTCGTTGTCACGTAACCGAGCAGGTGCCGCTCTACGAAGTAATAGTACGCGAAACCCGGATTTTCGAGGCTGATGGCGATGTACCAAGGGGCCGCCACCACGGCGCCGATCGTCAGGGCCGCCACGCCGCTGGCGATTGCGCCGAAAGTCAGACGGCGCGACAGGATGAGCGTCAACCCATACGGAACGCCGACCAGAGCCACGCCGATGAGCCCCTTGGTGAGGCACGCCCCGCCCAGCATGACACCTGCGAGCAGCGTCCATCGCCATGAAGACTTCGCCGTGTCACTGCGGCGGGATTCCCAAAAGGCCAGCAGGGCGATGTTCGTCCAGGGGACCAGGGCGACATCGTGAACGGCGGACTGCGCCAGGGCCAATGGCAGAATTGTCGTCATGTACATCAGCCCGGCCACCAGGCCGGTTCGCCGATCGAACAGCCGCGAAGCCACGAAGGCCGTTGTCACCGCCCCCAGCAGTCCAAATAGCAGCCCCGGCAACCGCACGCCGGTTTCATTCATCCCGAACAGCGAGAGCGTGGTTGCCTGACACCAGAAAAATAGGATCGGCTTGTCGAAAAACGGCTGGCCCTGGAAGGTCGGGGTGATGAAATCCCCGGTTTCTACCATTTCCTGGGCAATCGACGCGTGCAGCCCTTCGTCCGGGTCGAGCAACGGGAACGGCCTGAGGGCCGGGAGAATGTAAATAATGAGCGCCAAAGCCCATGCGTAAAGCAACCAGGATTTTTCTCCGCTGTCAGTGGCTCCGATTTCACCGCTGAACACAGTCCCGAAAGCCACTGGCTTCGCCACCGATTGCACCACGTCCGAGCCTCCTTGCCCGTTCTTCCGCCCGTTCACCGCCTCATCCTGTTCTGCCGCCATACTTTTCGTCGAAAGGATGAGCTTTTGACCAAAGCCCGCCTTGTCCGCAAAAACTTGCGGGATGTCAAGAGAGGCTTGTGAAAGTTGCACGGCTGGCCAGTGTTTCAATGCAGAGAACAAACCATTTCGGCCGCCACGCGGCTCACCGGAGGGCTTGCGCCCTTCCGCTACAAATTTTAGCGGTACGGCGCAAGCCGTCCGGTGAGTCAGGGACGGGCATCTTGAAAACTGGCCGGCCGCGACGAAAGTTGCAGGGCTGATCCCTGCCACTCTCACCATAACCATCAAGGCGAGTGGGATACCGGCAGCGGATAGTTCCATGTCTCGAAACACACCCGGCACTGATCGGCGATGCGAATCTGCAGTTCGGTTGAGAGCGTGGTGAAGCGGTTCTTTTCATACCCTTTGAGGGAGGCCACATAAGATTCGAGCATCGGCTTCACTTCCGCAAAATCTGGCAGACTCAAGGCTTGATAGGCCTGTTCCAATTCGCCCAACGGGTCGCGTTCCAACGCTTCGTAGGCGACTTCGTGAAATTGTCCGGCGGGCACAAGGTTCCGTTCCTCAAAGAACACCTCATACATGGTCCGGTGCTGCCGCAAAATCCAGTCGTCGAGTTCCTTTAAAGGGGGCTTCTGGAGACAGTGAAAATCGAAGTTGGTCTTCAACATCTTCCGAGTGGACTGAAACACATCCAAGGGATTGCGGTGGATGTGGATGAATTTCGCTTCCGGAAAAACTTCCAGCAGCAGTTTGATACGGCAGGTGTGCGGAGGCGATTTGAGGATCAGTGGACGTTTCAACTTGTAGGTCAAGCGCCTGGCATAGTGCAGAAGCGCCGCCTGCCACTCCTCGATTTCGCTCCGATCCACCCCGCGAAACGTCAGGTAGCGGTCATAGTGGTCGCGACGGTTTGGAAAGTTCCAGCTCATGTAGGGAGACTTGGCCGTCAGAATGCTCAGCGCGAATTCCTCTTCCTGGGGTGACTGCATGGTCCATTGAATGTTGTCCATCGGCCGCCGCTCGGGCAGAAACCATTGCATGAATGGTGACTGCAGGTTCTCCATCGTTAGAAACGTGTGGGGAAAGAGCGTCTGGTAGTTGTTGGGGAAGGCGAACCGCTGGTCGACCGTCAACAGATTGTGCAGATGTGTCGTGCCGCTGCGCCAATGTCCGAGGACGAACACCGGAGGCGGCACGTCGACAGCCCGCACCGCCGCGCCATAACGCCACCTTTCCAACTGAGCATAGAAGCTGTTTTGAGCCCCCTGGGCAGTGATCGCTGCCGCACGGAGCAGACTGGAAGGGGTGATGGAAAACCGGTTGGCCACCAGCAGGCGAAGCCAGTCGCCGAGCGTGATCCCGCCCAGCATTCCGGGACCGCAGCAGCGAAGAAAAGTTTCTTGCCATGCCATGAGTGAAGCCTGCCAGTCAAAGTGTTGCGTGCCAGCAAAGTGTATCAGGTCCCGCATGACAGGTGAGTCGAAGGGGAGCGGATCCCGCCTGGGTCGTGATGCACTCATCCGAGATTCGCGGTAGGATGCCGGGAGAGTCTTTAAACCCCACTCCAGACCGAGTTTCGCGACGGCATGCCCTTACCAGAGAACGAAGTTTTTCCGTTGATTGGCGAGGCGGGGTTCGAACACCTCGTGGCGGCGTTTTATCGGCAGATTCCGACGGATGACCTGCTGGGGCCGCTCTATCCGCCATCAGATTTCGCCGGTGCGGAAAAGCGCCTGCGCGATTTCCTGATCTACCGGTTTGGCGGGCCAGACCGGTACCTGCACGAGCGCGGCAGCCCGCATCTGCGGATGCGCCACGCGCCGTTCGCCATCCCCCAGGCGGCGCGCGACCGGTGGATGCTGCTGATGAACAACGCCCTGGAAGAGGTGCGGATTCCCCTCGAACCGGCGGCCACCCTCCGCAATTTCTTCGAGGACGCGGCGACGTTCTTGATCAACCGCCGCGGGTAGTCCGTCGCCAACGTCATGTCACCTCCCGAAATGATGAGAGTCCCTCGGTCGAAGCCGCTGCTGGTTGCCGACATCAATCCCGCGTACGATGGTATCGCCAATCCCCATGTGCGGGCTTTTGAACAGCCGGATTAGGCACCAGGATTGCAATATGTCCACAATCGTCATCGCC
The DNA here is from genome assembly GCA_021732845.1 of Planctomycetaceae bacterium. GTDB lineage: Bacteria > Planctomycetota > Planctomycetia > Planctomycetales > Planctomycetaceae > JAKFUF01. The sequence continues at coordinate 58,653 of JAKFUF010000094.1, forward strand.
ATCGGCCGGCCAGAACTTCCGCCCCTCAAGATGCCGCAGCGTTTTCGTCACGAAGTCACGTATTTCATGACTCCGGCGGGCGAAGAGGGTGTGCCGGCACTCGCCGCGGGGGAGTACTGGATCCGCCTGCCTGACGCGCAGCGGTGCTTGGAAGAGGGCATCGTCAGCATCGTCTCGCCCCTCGATTCAGAGACTCGTGCCGAAATTGAGATTTCCGAAGAGCAGGAAGAGTGGCTGGAGTGGATGGTCAAACATCGTCTCGAACACATTCACGTGGCTCACGGCTGAGACGTGATTCACCCTGCGTGATTTCGGCTCTCAAGTGCTCGTGTCGATCCAAGCGATCCCCAGACTACAGACTGTGAAAATTGAAATCTGAAATTTGAGATGGCTTCGTCCGTAACTTCTGGCCGTGTTGGTCGAAGCATTGGTTCGCCGGACATTTAGCCTGGGCAGGGTAGGGCGGCAACGCCCGCTCGTTCATCTGGGAGTGGTTCAGTGATGGAATCGGAAAAGTTCGACGTCGTGGTGATCGGTGCCGGTCCGGGTGGCGAGGGGGCGGCGATTCACGCGGCCAAGCACGGTCAAAAGGTCGCGGTCGTCGAGCGCTTCAAGCAAATTGGCGGAAGCTGCACCCACCTGGGCACAATCCCCAGCAAGGCGCTGCGGTTTGCCATTTTTGAAATGACCCGCGTCAACAACAGCCGGATGTTTCGGGAGGCGGGCATTGAAGTCAACCTCTCAATTCCACAACTCCGCAAAAGCGCGGAGTCGGTCATCAAGTCTCAAGTGGACCTGCGGCGCGGCTTCTACGAGCGCAACCACATTCGGATGATCCGCGGCGAGGCGCGGTTCGTGGATCCCCACACCATCGAAGTCGAACAGGTGGGTGAAGCTCCGCGCAGGCTGCAGGCAAAGGGGATCATTCTCAGCACCGGGTCGCGGCCCTACCGGCCCGACAATGTCGACTTCAACCATCCCCGGGTATTCGATAGCGACACGATTTTGGGACTGGACCATACGCCCAGCTCCGTCACCGTGTATGGCGCGGGTGTCATCGGCTGCGAATACGCCACGATGTTTCGCAATATTGGAATGCGGGTCAACCTCATCAACACCCGGGACAAGCTGCTGGAATTTCTGGACGACGAGATCATCGACGCGCTCTCCTACCACATGCGCGATCTCAACATTCGCATCCGGCACAAGGAGGAGTGCGAGCGCGTGGAACCGCTCGATGATGGAGTCGTTTTGCACTTAAAGTCCGGCAAGCTGCTCAAGACCGACATCCTGTTGTGGGCCAATGGCCGGACGGGCAACTCCGACAAGATGGGCCTGGAGGAGATCGGCATTCAGCCCGAAAAGCGTGGCTACATTCAGGTCAATGCGGACTTCCAGACGGTCATTCCCCACATCTATGCCGCCGGCGATGTGATCGGCATCCCCTCGCTGGCCAGTGCCGCGTATGTGCAGGGCCGTTATGCCGCGTCACACTTTCTCGGCAGCCCCTGCGACCGCAGCCTCATTCAGGACATCCCCACAGGGATCTATACCAGCCCTGAAATCAGCTCGGTTGGGAAGACCGAGAAGCAGCTTACGGACGAAAAGATTCCCTACGAAGTTGGCCATGCCCAGTTCCGCAGTTTGGCGCGGGCGCAGATCACGGGGCAGACGACGGGCATCTTAAAAATCCTGTTTCACCGCCAGACGCTGCAGGTGCTGGGCGTCCATTGCTTCGGCGCGAACGCCGCGGAAATCGTCCACATCGGCCAGGCGATCATGTGCCAGCCCGCGCCCAACAACACGCTGCACTACTTCATCAATACGACGTTTAACTATCCCACAATGGCGGAAGCATACCGCGTGGCGGCACTGAATGGATACAACCGGTTGTTTTAGGCGCTGCTGACCATTGCTGCCAACGTGTCGCGAGACACGATACCCAGATCCTCGTCAATTCTAGGGGCTTTCCATGGCTGCCAGGCTGTTCTCAATCTGGGGTATCGCGGGCGCGGTTTGCGCGATGATGGTCGGGGCGAGTTTTGGGGCGGAGCCC